>CALPMT020000005.1 GCA_943324745.2 Chitinophaga pinensis
CAAAGAAATAAAAGGAATGGGGCTGTTTCTTCGCGTGAATATGCTATAAAAGCTATTAAGCAGCAAGTGAACTCACCATTCCTTTTTCACTACATTAAAATAATAATTCTTTGTGAATACAAACATAGGAGCAGCTACGAAGTAAAAAAGGTGGAAAATATGAAAATTTAATTTATTTTATAAGTTGTGATTAACATAAAAATGAATAGTTTTAAATTTATTTGATTTTAAAATTTTAAACAAAGCAGAATGCAAAATCTAAGCTACTGGGAAAAAGACACCTATTTCTCTAATATTGATGTGTTAATTGTTGGTAGTGGTATCGTTGGTTTAACTGCCGCATTAGAATTAAAATCTGCCAATCCATTATACAAAATTGTTGTCATCGAACGAGGTTTTTTACCTTGCGGTGCTTCCTCAAAAAACGCAGGATTCTCCTGTTTTGGAAGTGTTTCAGAATTATTAGATGACCTAACAAAAAACTCGGAAGACAATGTTTTTCAGATTGTTGAAAAACGATGGAGAGGTTTACAACAATTACGTAAAAACTTGGGCGACCAAAATTTAGAATTATACAATCTAGGTGGTTACGAAGTGTTTAATGATGAGGTGTTTTATGGTCAATGTGCGGATAAAATCCCATATTTGAATAATATGTTGAAAGACATCATCGGAAATGAAGCAGTATATAAAAATGCAGATGCTAAAATCTCCCAATATGGATTTAATCATGTTTCGCATTTGATCGAAAACTCTTTTGAAGGACAAATCAATACGGGTAAGATGATTTCAAGCCTGATTCGTAAGGTGCAAGAAATGGGTGTGATCGTTTTAAATTCCTTGGAAGTAAATCAATTGCAAGAAAACGAGCATCATGTAGAAGTGGAGTTAGTGAATGGAATTCGTTTTAATCCAAAGAAAGTCTTAGTCGCAACGAATGGTTTTGCGAAACAATTATTACCAGAGTTAGATGTGCAACCTGCGCGCGCACAAGTATTGATAACCGAACCAATTGATAACTTAAAAATCGAAGGAACTTTCCATTACGATGCAGGGTATTACTATTTCCGAAACATCGACAATCGCGTGCTATTTGGTGGTGGTCGTAACCTTGATTTTAAAGGGGAAGAAACTACGGAAATGGAAGTTACGGAACTTATTCAGAATAAATTAGACGAATTACTAAAAACGGTTATTTTACCAAACACCGAATACAAAGTTGCACAACGTTGGAGCGGAATTATGGGGGTAGGAGCAGTGAAAGCGACCATCGTTAAACCAATTTCTAAAAACATTTATTGCGCTGTCAGAATGGGAGGGATGGGTGTTGCTATCGGCAGTTTGATTGGCAAAGAAGCAGCGGAAATGATAAGAGAGTGACGAAGTGACGAAAGTTACGAGTGAAGATATTGAAACTTATTTTTCGTCACTCGTCACTCATTACGGTTTCGTCCAAAACTTAGTAGGATTATTCGTTTTGTAATTCGTAAACTTTACACCTGTTTTAGTATTTGTTTCCTCTGATTTTTGAGGCGTTTGAATAATTCCGTCTAAAGGTAAAAGTTCTACATAAGTAGCTTCATGTCCTTCTTTCCATGTTTCGTTATCATATTGACTAACAAGTGGTGTTTCTAATCGATACAAATTTTTCGCCATGTAATTATATAAATAATCTTCTTTTGTTTGTAGGAATTCTCTATTCCAATTGGCGTCTGCATTCAATACTAATGGTTGACCTGAAATTAAGCGTAATCTAACTTCTTCAATCCCTAATAAGTTTCCTTTTTCGTCCATTACATAAGCGTCGAAGGTTGGGTCAATCCATATCCATTTAGTTAGTTCTTGACTGTAAACCATATTGATTACATGACAATCATCGAAGACAGTATCCTTTGGCATGCAAGTAATAAATCTTGATTTTATACCAAGTGATAAATAGCATTCATTCAATATTGTCGCTAACATTCTACAATTAACACCACGATTTTCTTTTTTACAAATGGAAATTAAATCAATGGCATTTTTTTGCAAAGGATTATTACTACTACCATCATGTCTAACTGTATTATGCACCCAATGAAGTAGATTGAAGATTTTGTTTAATTCACTACCATTACCTGCAATGGAATCTAGTTTAAGTTCTTTTCTGATTTTTACCAAACTTGGATGTTCACTTGATTGGTAGGTAAATAAAGGGACATAACGATCATCTTTTTCATTATATAATGCCGCTTTTTTTAATTTCGATAAATAGGATTCTTGGTATTTAATTTTTGTAAGTGCTTTTTTCTTTCCTTGTAAGAGAATTATAAAATCAAAATCAGTAGATTCTGTAATTGGAATTGTTATAGAATCTAGGTCGGTAATAAAAACTACGTTTTCACCAACTGCTGAAGTATAAAATATATCTGGTTTTAACTCCGGTGAAATTGTCCACCCATTTTTTCTAAATTCATGCCCGTTTCGAATGTCAACCGTATCAGAATTTGCTTTAAGTATAATTTCCTTTTTTTGACCAAATAGGTGATTAGAAAAGATCAACACAATAACACTTATCAATATTTTCATACGTTTATATTTTTAATTCTTTATAGTACTTTATTTCCGTCACTTCCGTCACTTCCGTCACTCGTCACTTCCGTCACTCGCTCTGTAAGAGCTTCAATCGGTTTTTGAATCACTTGTACTAATTTCCATCCTAATTTATCTAAGGCCGTTTTCAAGATTTCTTGCTGATAATACGCATAAGAACCTACAAAGGAAATTTCGGTAGTTTTGGTTTCTTTTGGTAGATAATTAGTTAGAAATAGACCTATGTTTTCAAAATGAATTCTATCAATTTCTTCTTGAATAATAGGATTTTCGGAATGTAGTTGGATAGAACTTATAAAAGCTTTTCCTTCATTTTGATAACTTTTAGATATCAGTTGATTCCGAGTTCCATAGGTGTTTTCAACCAACGTTTTTAACTCCTCTGACAATTCGTTATTCAAGAATTTTTGCAATACCAACTTTCCAAAATAATAACCACTTCCTTCATCACCTAATAAATATCCAAATCCACCAATAATCTCATTGATTTGCTTGTTTTTGTAATAAGTTAAAACAGAGCCTGTTCCTAGTATACCAACATATCCTTCTTCTTTTCCTAATAATGAAATACCCGCTGCGACTAAATCGGAAGCAACTTCAAATTGGATAAAATTTGCTTCGTTGGTAAAGTGGTTTTTTATTTTTGTTTGATTTTCTTCGGTACTACATCCTGCACCATAAAAATGACACGAAACGTCTAGTTTTTGAGTTAAATCTTTCCAAAATGGAATGAGTTCTAATTTTGAAGGGGAAGAAAGCGTATTGGGATGATAAGATTCCGTTGAAAAAAAATAACAATGATCAGCAGTAATCAAACACCAATCTGTTTTTGTTCCTCCGCTATCAGCAATAAGGTTACCTATTTGTTTATCAGTGAAAGAAATATGAAGTAATTCCGAGAAGTGCTTTAAATTGTACTTATTTAGCATTTTTCAAACATTGTTTAACCTTCCATTCATGTTTTGAACGTTCTTCTGGAGTGGTGTTTGGAGCGGTTAAAAATTCTTTGCATTTAGTGTCGACAAATTCCCAACGTGCCATTAATTTATCTGTTTGTTTATCTGTTAACGTTTTTTCGAGCGCTTTATTAATAGAGTCATTTTTCGTAACACAATTACAAAAATCCCATTGCTCCCCATATTTAGCTACGATTTTTTCGTGTCCCTCTTTTTTCTCTGTATTCTTGTCGATAACTTTCATATCCTTTTTCAACTCCTTCTCAGGAATTTTGCTTGAGACAGTAGTGTCTACTACTTTTTTAGTGACCTTCAGCGTTTCTTGGTCTTTTTGTTCTCCTGAACAGGAAACCACAAGAACTGTTAAAATAAAGCAAACAAGTAGTGATTTTGAAAACATATACGTATTTTTAAACTATAATTTTAAGTTGAATATAGTGTTTTTTTTAAAATCAATTCGTTTTTTATTATTAACAGTTTGTATAGCTGTTTCACTTCCTGTATTATCGCAAGACGATAAACTAAAAGAAAAGGAACTTGAGGAGGCAGTAATTGATCCCGATTTTCAAAATAAATATAACACGACACTTAGGCGTTTGAGAAGGGTGTATCCACTCGCTTTGGAGGCAGCAAAAATTGTCCGTGATTTAGATATAGATTTAGCACAAGCAGAATCAAAACGTCAAAAACGAAAAATAACCAAGAAATACAGTAAAGAATTAAAAGAGAGTTACCTATATGCAATCAAAGATTTATACATTGAAGAAGGAATTTTATTGATGAAGTTAATTCATCGAGAAACTGGGAAAACAACTGCTGAAATTATTGCTTCTTATAGAGGTAAATTTAGATCGGCATTTTATGATCAACTTGGACGAATTTGGAGTCAAGATTTAGATGCAACTTATGATGCCAAAAAAGAATGGATAACAGAAATGATTATTCGTCAAATTCAAAATAATGAAATTAACTTTGATTTTTCACTCAAGACACCTACGAAAGAAGAGTATAAAAATTCAATGAAAATTTATAGAGCAGATAAAAGAGCGGCTAGAAAATTAATAAGACAACGCAAACGAGCTGCTAGCGAAGAAATTGAAGAGTGAGGTGCTTAGAGATACGATAGAATTGAGTGATACAAATAGATTAAGATGAATTTTAACAACATACCTTTAGAAAAAATGAACCAAATGAATTCCAATACACTTATGGAAGTGCTTGGAATTGAATACGTAGAAGCTGGAGAAAATTACATTTGTGCAAGTATGCCGGTGGATAAACGAACACACCAACCTATGGGATTATTACATGGAGGTGCTTCTGCATCTTTAGTAGAAACCATTGGTTCACTCGGTTCTGCAATGATTTGTGATCTTTCTATAGAATATCCGGTTGGTCTAGAAGTGAATACGAATCACATTGGAGGAGTAAAAGAGGGGAAGGTAATTGGTAAAGGACTACTTATCCATCAAGGAAAGAAAACACATGTTTGGCAAGTTGATATTCGGGAAGAAATCTCACAAAGAATGATTGCTACTGGTAGATTAACAGTGATGATCATCCAAAAATAAGGAAAGATGGATTTTTTAACCTATCGTTTTCCAGGTAAAGAAGTTGTTCGACAATCAGGTGTATTCAAAGAAATGATTCCGAACGAATCGACTGAAGCTTTTGTGTTTTCGAATTTTGAAGCAACCGTTTTTTATGGTTTTTTTCCGAATCCAGATGTATTCAAGAAAACAAATTACTTTCATTCGTCCCCGGAAAAACCTTATGTATACACTACGCGAGAGTATTTATTACAAGCTCATTCCTTTTTGAATGGAATTCAACAAATAGGGTTAGATAAAGCAGTTTTATCAAGAATAAAAAGTAAATTATTTCCTATTGAACAAGCTGAAAATTTATTTCATGAATTATGTACTTCTTATCCAAAAGCTTGTGTGTATTTAGTGAGTTCTGAATTACTAGGAACTTGGATTGGAGCAACTCCTGAAATATTATTAGAAATTCATCAAGGTCAATTGTTTACCATGTCATTGGCTGGGACGAAAAAATCAAACACGTCGAAGGAATGGGGTGATAAAGAAATCAAAGAACAGGCATATGTGACTTCGTTTATTGAAGAAAATTTAATACGGCTTAATGTTCAAGAGATAGAAATTCAAGGTCCTTATGATTACCAAGCGGGTCCAGTTACCCATTTGAGAACTGATATTTGTGGGGTAGCTTCAACTATTCCTGCGATTGATTTGGTAAAAGGATTACACCCAACACCTGCTGTCAGTGGTTTACCCCAAAAAGCAGCCATGGAACTCATTTCTTCTGTGGAATACCATCGTCGTTTGCTTTATACGGGCGTTGTTGGTTGGCTAGGAAAAGAACATACTCGTTTATTCGTAAATTTACGATGTGCGCAATTACAAGAAAAAGAAGCATTTTTATACCTTGGAGGTGGTTTTACAAAAGAATCAATTCCTGAAATGGAACTTGATGAAACTGAAAATAAAAGTAAAACGCTCATAGCTTGTATGGAGAAAATTCTCAGAAAATAACCTTACTTTTACACCTACAAATTAACAAAAATGAATATTCATTTTTATAAATATCAAGGAACAGGAAATGATTTTGTGATGCTCGATAATCGTAACGGAAATTATGATGCTGTTGGGATTAAAGAAATTCAAAAAATATGTGACCGTCGCTTCGGAATTGGTGCGGATGGCTTAATTAAAATCAATGCACATCCTACTTTGGCATTTGAAATGGATTATTATAATTCAGATGGTTCAAAAAGTTTCTGTGGTAATGGTGCACGTTGTACTGTAGCTTTTGCAAATCTACTCGGAATAAATTGTGACTCTGTTCATTTTTGGGCAATTGATGGTCAACACTCAGCAACACTAACGGAACAAAAAGTGGCATTGGTAATGAAAGACGTACATGAAATTCATGAAATCAAACAAGACTTTTTGTTACATACAGGTTCACCACATTACATTGAATTTGTAGAAAATACGGAACAAGTAGATGTGTTTACGCGAGGTAGAGCAATTCGTGATCAAGAAACGTTCAAATTAGAAGGAGTAAATGTGAATTTTGTACAAATTATAAATGAAAATGAGTTATACGTAAGGACTTACGAACGAGGAGTAGAGGATGAAACTTTATCCTGCGGAACAGGAGTAACGGCGGCTGTACTAGCATTCGCATATAAAAATAAGATTGAAAATTCACGTACAATAAACGTGAAAACCTTAGGAGGTTTATTAGAGGTCTCATTCTTACCGAAAGTAAGGGGTAAATTTGAAGAAATTCAATTAATCGGACCAGCTATTCATGTTTTTAAAGGAGAGATAAATGTCTAAATGGCTGTTTGAGAAGTATGTGTTAAATGACCTTTATGTGAGTTCAGATGAACTGACTATCTGGATTTTACATGCAGATAAAGCACCACCACATATTGGAATATCTTCGGAAAAACGGTTCTATAGCTTGAAAATAAATGGAAAAGATGAGGGCTTAGAGCTAAAATCATTACTAAATTTAATCCAAAAAAAAGCGATACCAACATTGGCAATTACGTTAACAAAAAAATTGAAAGAAGTAGAATTAAAAAAAACATTCAACTCTTTTAGTTCGAAAATTAAGCGTCAGCAAACATGTCTTTCCCCAATTGTTGAAATCCTTAAACCTCAATTAAAAGATTTGATCTTGGTGGAGTTATTGGAGGAATTAAATAAAAATCAAGAAATTAATAGTGTATATGGATTCAATCTTCCAGCCGGTTATCAAGGAATTCCATCGTATACACGTGAAACAATACAACAACGAATCAATGCAGTACAACCTTCTGAACGATAAACATATTTACTTAAGGCCAGTAGAACCAAGTGATGCAAATACCATGTTACTTTGGGAAAACAATCCAGATAACTGGCGTGTAAGCGGGACAGATGCTCCTTTTTCTTTACATGGAATTTTAGAATATATCAATAGCATCCAAAATTTTAGAAGTTGTGGAGAATTACGATTAATTATCTGTAAAAATGAAACCAATATGCCCATTGGTACGTTAGACTTATTTGAAGCGAATTTCAAACATGGTCGTGCTGGTTTGGGAATCTTAATTGCAGATAAAAATGAACGCAATAAAGGTTATGCAACAGAAGCCCTAGAAATAGTGAAACGTTATGCAAATGAAGTACTTGAGTTTTATAATTTGACTGCCAATGTATTGGAGGATAATGAATCAAGTTGCGCACTTTTTGAAGCTGCAGGCTATGAACTAGTAGGTGTGAGGAAAAATTGGTTTTATGAACGAGGAAAAAGAATTAATGAAAGAATATATCAATTATGCTTAAAAAAATAGGAATCGCTATAGCGATAGTTGTTGTTTTACTTGGGATTTTTGTAGGTCCTAAAATTGCTGTTTTTATTGCAGGTCAATCAAAAACGGTAAATGCAGAAACAAAAGATTTTTACTACAATGCGCTAACAGGTTTAGAAGGGTTGGCAGATCAATTATCAACGGCTGGAATTATTGACGATAAATCAGATTTTATCAAAGTAGGCGAATATAAAAACTTAGATAATAGCACCTTAGCAAGTGGACGTTACCGTATTGAGTCAGGAACAAATTTTAGAACCTTGTTAAATGGATTTACGAAAAATTCTGCAGGAAATGGTAATGCCGAAGTAGAAGTGGAGGTAACTTTCAATAATTGTAGAGACATCTACCAATTAGCAGGTAAAGTGTCTAAAATGATTATGGTAGATAGTTCTAAGTTGGTTGCTGAAATTTTGAAACCGAGCATGCTAGCACGTTTAAATTTAACCGTTGAAACAGTACCTGCTTTGTTTTTACCGAATACATACCGAATGTTCTACGATGTAACTCCAGAGGCATTTATCGAACGTATGGAAGCAAATTACAATGCTTTTTGGAACGATACGCGTTTAGCAAAGCTTAAAAAATTAGATTTTAAACGCAGAGACCAAGTAGTAACGCTGGCAAGTATCGTTTATTCTGAACAAGCAAAAAATAGTGAAGAATGGCCTATAATCGCCGGTTTATATTTGAATCGTTTGGATGAAGGAATGAAATTACAATCTGATCCAACCTTTAAATTTTGTTGGGGAGATAAATTAAATGGGGTTCAACGTTTAACGTTTGAGCATCGAGAAATAGAATGTGACTATAATACTTATATCCACAAAGGATTACCTCCCGGACCTATTTGTATTCCTCCATCAGAAGTAGTGGATGCAGTTTTATCTCCAGATAATAACAACTATTTGTACATGTGTGCCAAGCCTGATTACACAGGAAGACATGATTTCACGGTGACTTATGAAGATCACAAAGAAAATGCGACAAAATTTCAACGTTGGATTGCTAAACAATAAGACATGGAGTTTATTGATGAAAAATTAGATGATTATGTTTGTGCTCACACAAGTGAAGAGTCTGATTTATTATATAAACTGAACAGAGAAACACATGTGGAAATTCTTCAACCAAGGATGTTAAGTGGTCATTTTCAGGGACGTGTATTAAGTATGTTTTCCAAAATGATGCGCCCTAAACGCATTCTAGAACTAGGTACATATACAGGTTATTCAGCATTGTGTCTCGTAGAAGGTTTACATGTTGAAGGGGAATTGATTACCATTGATTGCAACGAAGAATTAGAAGAGTTTGCTAAAAGCTATTTTGAACTACATGAACGTAAAAATTCAATCAAACAACTAGTTGGTGATGCTGGTGATATTATTCCCACAATTCAGGGTGAATTTGATTTGGTGTTTATGGATGCTGATAAAGAAAATTACCTGAATTATTATAGGTTATTAATTGATCGTATTCCAAGTGGGGGATATTTATTAGCAGATAATGTTCTTTGGTCGGGCAAAGTTGTTGATGAAAAAAGCAACAACGATAAAGATACTAATGCAATAAAAGAGTTTAATTTATTTGTTCAAAATGATGATCGTGTTGAAAATGTAATGTTTCCAATACGTGATGGTTTATTAATGATACGTAAAAAATAATAAGACTTGAAAAAGAATCTACATAATATGCTAAAATTACTAGGACATGTTTTTGTCATAGTAATCTTTGTATGTATGTCTTCATTCATATATTCTCAAACACATACTGTTAAAACTATTGTTTACAATACGTTGGTTTTAAATTCATCAAAACTATTGATGAAAAATGCACATTTAGGAATCAAAGCATCAATTATTAAAGGTGACGACAAGGGACAAGTTATATATGCGGAAATCTTAAAAGGTCAAACGAACAATAAAGGAAATTTAACCATAGATATTGGGGTAGGATATGTGGTTGCTGGTAAATATTCCAATTTTGATATTACTGGAGGAGGACCGTATGTGATTAAATTGGAAATAGACCCACATGGGGGAACAAATTATACCCAACATATAACGCGTCCATTTGTTAATTTAGCGAAAGGAACAACCGCGCCATTCAAATTTAGTGTTGGTTCAAAAGTGATTGTTAAACGTTTTATTGGAGAACTTTATGGAGGTGGTATTATTTTCCATTTGACTAAAGATACATTAGGTAACGAGCACGGTTTGATAGCAAGTTTACACGATATTAGTACCTCTGCAAAATGGGGTTTAGGTGGTATTGATTTTTATGGTTTCAAAAATGCATCAGACGGTAAAGATAACTTTAAAGCAATGTTAAACAACGGTGCTGAAGCGGGGACAGCAGCTCGTTTGGTAGAAAAATATCAACATGATGGTTTTAAAGATTGGTATTTACCGGCTCTGAAGGAATTACTGTTGTTATATAATGTAAAAGAGATCATCGATAAAACATTAGATACCGATAAAAATGAAAAAACAAAAGGTTTAGAACGTAAGCATTATTGGTCTTCAACAGGCTACAGTGCATCAACGTCCTGGTTTTTCAGCTTCTATAATGGTGGTGCCACAAATTATGGGAAATATTACGTGTTTAACGTAAGGGCTATTAGAGCATTCTAATTTTCGCTAGGATTTACAGGAAAATTTGAGATTAATTTATACTTACCTCCTAATTTCTCGATAAAATACTTCCATGGATCATGAATGCTCGTATCCATAACCTCATCCAAAGAATCTATTTCTGAAACAATCCAAACATGGTCAGCTATCTCTTCCTCCAATTGCTTGGATTCCCATCCTGAATACCCTAAGAAAAAACGAATTTGGTGATTGTTAAATTGTTCTTCTTTTACAATTTTAGCTAATTGATCAAAATCCCCTCCTATATAGATTCCTTTTTGTAACTCAATACTCTCATTTAATTCGTGACCTATCGTATGTAAAAAGTACAAACTTTCTGTTTCGACTGGCCCTCCGATACTCATTTGTATTTGAATTTCTGGAAAGTCAGGATTTAAATCTTGAATATTGATTTCTACTAAATGATTAAGGACAAAGCCAAAACTCCCTTCTTTAGAATGTTCACATAAATAAACAACTGAACGCTCAAAATACTCATCGCCAACAAATGGATCTGAGATTAAAATTCTCCCTTTCTTAGGCTTCAGTTTATTAGTGAATGAAATATCTAACACGTTGTTTTTTTGAGGGACAAAAATAAGAATAATTTATACGAAAGAAGTCTTCTAAAATTTAAAACTTATTCCCAAACTTGGAAGTATCGGAAATTGATAAATAGTTTTATTCGTAACACGATTGACATAAAAAATATTTTTTCGATTATATGCATTTGTTACACTACCTACAATTTCAAGTACATATTTATCTTTGAATTTATAATTTTTCTTAACGGTAACATCTAATCGGTGATAATAAGGTAATCGTTCGCTATTAAAATCCCCTAAAATGATTCCCATCGATTGTTGATTGGTACTGGTAACATTTGTTGTTATACCAGCTGGAAATGATTCGTTTTGATAAAATCCTGCAGTTGGAGTAAATGGAAGTCCAGAACCTAAATTCCATCGTAAATTCAATTCTAACGTTTTCTTTTTTCCAAATAAGTAACTCGTTACTAAATTGATATTATGTCTTCGATCAAAAACAGGTGCATATGTTTTCACACCATCCCAGCGAGTAGATTTACCATATGAATATACTGCCCAAATGAACAACCTGTCTTTAGTGAATTTTAGAAGTGCATCAAAACCATACGTTTTAGCTGTTTCAATAATAAAATCCTTTTTTTCGACATCTATTTTGTTAAAAGACGAAGGATCATTTTCATCATATAACTTATTGGTATTAATGTTACTTAATTGAGGGAAATATTTATAATAACCTTCTAAATTTAAACTAAAATAGTTACCTAAATCAATCTCAGTTCCTAAAATCGCGTGCCAAGAATATTGTATTGCACTCTTTACATCTGTAATTGTTCCATTTTCATGTGTTAATTTTGCTTGAAAATTCGTTGGAGCAGATAATAAACCATTAAATAAATTTACAACGTCTTTATCAGAAGAGGTTGAGGTAAAATTTTGCGAGTATTTACCCCCTGAAAATTTAAATCTTAATTTATCAAACGCATTCCATTTAATTCCTAATCGTGGTTCCGGTGAGATGACACCTCTGGAAATATATCCCTGTGTTCTGAAACCCGGTTGGAATACCCATTTGCCTTTTATTACTTTGTAATTGATATATGAACTAACTTCAAAAGTAGTGTTTTCATCACTTATTTTTGTAGTTAATTCATTATATGTAGTGTAACTAGTGTTGAATGCGTTGATACAAACTCCAAAATCTAATTGCCCTTCATTTTTCTTAAAATAAGTAAAATCAAAACCCAGTTCGGTACCTCCAATTGAACTTGTACGATCAGGCATGTTTTGTTCTTTGAATCCTAAGCTATAACTCGAAGTGTTTACGTGACCGCGAATCAACGCTGCAGAACTACTTGGAACAACAATAAAATTAATTCCTCCTCCTTTTTGTTTGAAGTTGATGTCTGCTAAATCTGTATATGTGACTTTATCATTATTGTTAAAACCGAAAAAACTAAACTTTGATCCACCGCCAGCATTCAACGTGATCTTACCAAAGTAATCACCAAAATTATATGGTAATCCATTTCCGTTATTAATTCCTGGATATAAACTCTTTGATGTGTAATCCAACATAGATTGTTTAGCCGAAAACACATAAGATCCATTTGAAAATCCGTCCTCCTTTTGTTTTCCCATTGGCCCTTCTAACACTACTTTACCCATAAAAGGACTAATAGATACCTTACCACCAAACGTTTTACGGTTTCCGTCTCTGTAAGAAATATCCATAATTGATGATATTCTTCCCCCATATCGAGAATCAAACCCTCCGGTATAAACATCTACATTTTTTACTAATTCTGTTTCAAAAATTGAAAAGAAACCAATGGAGTGGAATGGATTATAAATCGTAATTCCATCTAATAACACCTTGTTTTGGATAGGTGTTCCACCACGCACGTAAATTTGCCCTCCTTGATCACCTGTTGTAACAACACCGGGAGTTACACTAAATGCACCTACAATATCATTTTCCCCTCCAATACTCGGAATGCGTTCTAACCCTTTTTTGTCTAATTTTATATGAGACATATTTACTTCAGTAGTCTTCTTTTTAGCTTCTACATTAACACGAGCAATTCCTAATTCTTTTGTCGTAATCGCCTTAATTAATTCATATTTTTTTTGAAAAATTAGAGTTTCAGGAGTCAATGTTATACTATCATTCAACGTTTCATAGAGCGTACTTTCAATAATAACTGAGTATTTTCCTATACTCAATTTGGGAATTGAGAAAAATCCATTAACATCTGTTACAGCAGCTGAAAATTCATTGGTCGAAGAGTAGATTTTAATTTTTTGAAAAGGAATAATCTCACCAGATGATTTTTCATGAATGAAACCTCTGAAAATGGATGCTTGACTAAACGTTTTGAATGAAATAAAAGTAGAGAAAAGAAGTAACGTTAATAGCGTGTTTTTCATTTGTTTAATTTTTCAAGTTCTTTTGCTTTATTCCAAAATACATCCATTTCAGTTAAATTCATTTCACTGATATTTTCGCCTGCTTTTTGCATCAAAGTTTCCATGCTCTGAAAACGCGACTTAAATTTTTGATTGGTCTTTTCTAAGGCATTTTCTGGATTTACACCAATAAAACGAGCGTAATTGATTAATGAAAATAATACATCACCAAATTCGCTTTCTATTTCTTTCTCATCGTTTGAGACTTCAGCTTCTTGTAATTCTCCAAGTTCTTCTTGTACTTTATCCCAAACTTGCGCTTTAGTATCCCAATCAAACCCAATACCTTTTACTTTTTCTTGTATACGCATTGCTTTGACCAAAGCGGGTAAGGAAGTAGGAACACCCTCTAAAACTGATTTTTTACCTTCTTTTAATTTTAATTTCTCCCAATTTGCTTTTACTTCCTCTTCAGTGTTTGCCTCTGTGTCCCCATAAATATGAGGGTGACGGTAAATCAGTTTGTCACAGATTGCCTGTAATACACTTTCAACATCAAACGCATTTTGTTCCGAACCTATTTTACAATAAAAAACTAAGTGTAGAAATAAATCACCCAATTCTCCTTTTAAAGAATTTAGATCATTCATTGAAATTGCATCTGCTAATTCGTATGTTTCCTCTATCGTTAAGGTACGTAAAGATTCAAGCGTTTGTTTTTTATCCCATGGACATTTGACACGCAAGTCATCCATGATGTTCAATAATCGTTCAAAAGCAAGTAAACGTGGATCCATATATTCTAAATAAAAATCTAATATAATTAGAATAATTAGAATTGTTATTGAACTTTTTGTTGTATTCGAAACTATCTAAGGATTTAGCAAAATGCTAAATCAATTTCTACTATTTACTTTCAGTTCCTTTTTTTCCTCCTTTGTATAATTTAAGAGCTTTATTAGATTCGGATAATGTTGAAAAAGAACCTAAACAAACAGAAAATTGCCCATTATCTTCTTTTGAAAATGCGGATGAAAATCCATTCGTTTTTAGGTTGTTAACTGATTGATCTGCTAAGGATTTGTCTTTGTATGTGCCCACGATAACTTGTATGTTTTTATTTGCAGAAACATATCCAGTGTTTGTTGGGGTTGCTTTGGTTGAAGTTGTAGTTTTCACCGTTGTAATTTTTACTGCAGGAGTAATACTCACAACTGTTGTAGGTATTGGAGTAGTTCCTTTTGTTACTGTAGATGTACTAGAAGTTACAGTTGGTTTTGGTGTAGGAGTAGTTCCTTTCGTTACTGTAGATGTACTAGAAGTTACAGTTGGTTTTGGTGCTGGTGTAGGAGTAGTTCCTTTTGTTACTGTAGATGTACTAGAAGTTACAGTTGGTTTTGTTGTGGTTGTTGTATTAGAAGTAACAGTTGCTTTTGTTGCAGGAGGAACAGACGTTCCTTTTGATGCAGACGTTAGATTGGAAGTAACGCTTGGTTTGGATTCCGTTTTTGCTATTAATTCAGCTTGTGATTTTAACTTCTTTGCTGCTTTAGCTTTCGCTATTAATTCAGCTTGAATTTTTATTTTCTTTGCTACTTCAGCTTTCGCTTTTGTTGTTGATTCAGTTTTCTTAACTTCTTTTACATTGGATGCGTTACTCTTAGTAGATTTCTTCGTTTCTGTTCCTGAGGTTAGTTTACCTTTAACTTTTCCAACGGAAGTAACGTTACTCTTTTCTTCTTTTTCTCTATGTTTTGCAATTTCATTTCGTAACTCTTCCTTTTCAATGACTTTAGAAGTAACAATTTTAGACTCTTTTTTATCTATAACTGTAAGATGTAATTTACCATCACGTTGTATTTTGACATAATACATCACACCTCCAGTAATTAGGATTGCAGAAATTAACCATAACAAAATGGAACGAGATTTTTTCTTTTCCTTTGGAGTAGATTTGGCTATTTCTTTTGCTTCAAGTTGCGCTGCTTTTTTTAATCTTTTCTCTTCTTCTTTCTTTGCTGCTGCTTCATTTTTTAATTTTGCCCGAAGCTGCTTTTTATCCATTTGTGATTCTGTTTCAACTATCTTCGGTTCTTCTAAAGTTGAATCATTTTCAACCAAAATAGCACTTGCTGGCGTTTCTATGATTTCTTCAATTGTCTGAACATTTTCTACAACTATAGGATCTATTTTTGGAGTTGCTTGCTCAATTGTAATCGGAGTGATAATTTCTTCAATTACGATAGCATTTGAAGAATCATTGAGATCAGTTGACTCTATAATAGTAGAAAGATCTTCAGTGTTTGTTTCACCTAACAATTCATCGATTGATTTGTTTTCTGTAATTGGTTGATGTATCTCTGGTTCTTCCTCTATGATCGGATGAATGATTGTTTCTTCTAATGTTAAATGGAGAGGATTACTTGAAACAGAAGACTCTTCTTCGATTTGATGATGAACTTCTTCGTCAGATTTGATCGATTTTTCAATGATTGGTTCTTCTTTTTTCTTTTCAACGATGGGAGTAGCTTTTTTGGGCTGAGATTGTTGACGTTCCTGTATTTTTTTTGATAAAATTGAATTGTCTTTTACTTGGTAATCTTCCCAACGTTCAAAATCTAATTCTCCAGCATTATTTTTGAAAAAACGACCAAATCCCTCCATTTCAAATACATCACCTTCTGCAATAGCCGTCTTAATTGCTTCTGTAAAATTAGTTAATATTTGCTTCGCTTCAGAAAGTTCAACTCCTTCGTGTGTAGATATATACTTAGTTAAATGACCGTCGTCATGCTTTAAAAATGGCATGAAATAAATATCTCCAGTTTTTGAACTTGTAACTGTTAAAGCTCCCAAACCTGGAATAATAATCGTATTTTCTTCTTTTAGAATGTCTTGTAGAAAGTTGTGCATACAAAGAGTTTTTGAACTAGTGTAAAGTTACAATTTTGAATTAATTAAAAATATCTTTTAACGTAAATGTCTGATCTAATCGAACGCCGCGATCAGTCTGTTTTAAAGTACAACATTCATTCACAATGTCATGCTCAAAAAATAAAATATAATTGTTTTCAACGGCTTCATCTAAAAATAATAATTTTTCAGACATCGTTATCAAGGGTCGTGTATCATAACCCATGATGTAAGGTAAGGGAAGATGCCCTACACTAGGTAATAAATCGGCCATGAAAACGATTGTTTTTCCTTGATAAGCGATTTTAGGTAACATCATAGATTCAGTATGACCATCTACAAAAAAAGCATCTATATCCTTAAAAATATTTTTGGTTATATTTCCAGTTCTTGAAATGAATTTAAGCTGACCACTTTCTTGAATTGGTAGAATATTTTCTTTGAGAAAAGAAGCTTTCTCTCTTGGATTTGGTTCAACAGCCCATTGCCAATGTTGCTCGTTTGACCAATAAGTTGCATTCGTAAAGGCGGGTTCAAATCCAGTTTTGTTTTTATTCCATTGAATAGCACCTCCGCAATGATCAAAATGAAGGTGGGTTAAAAAGACATCAGTTATATCTGCTTTTGTATATCCGAGTTGATTAAGTTTTTGCTCAAATAAATCAGTCTCTGTTAAGTAAAAATGACCGAAGAATTTATCATCTTGTTTATTACCAATACCTGTATCAATAAGTATTAATTGATTGTCTTGCTCAATTAACAAGCTGCGCATAGCCCAATCACACATATTGTTTGTATCAGCAGGATTCGTTTTATTCCAAATGGATTTTGGAACAACACCAAACATGGCGCCGCCATCCAATTTAAAATTTCCAGTATTGATGGAATGAATTGTCATTTAATGTAGTTTATGATTGAAACATATACGTGAATTTACATCGAATGTTTCTCTCTGAAATGTTTTTCTAATTTTTCACCACTATTTAGAATCTTTCTACACCACTTAATTTTGAGTGCTGTTTGTTCTTTAGGAGAAAGTTTCCATTGGAAATTACTGTTTTCCAAGCGTTCTCTCAGTGTGTGTAACATTAAAGCTGCAGAGACTGAGATGTTAAAACTTTCTGTAAAACCGTACATTGGAATTTTTACAAATGTGTCAGCCATTTCTTCTACTTCAGCACTGATTCCTTTTCTTTCCGTACCAAAAATTAATGCAATGGGTTTACTCAAATCTAAATCATGTATCGTATTTTCAGTATGTGGAGTTGTAGCAACAATTATATATCCTTGAGATTTAAGTTTGTCGATGCAATCTTTGGTAACATGTTCACCACGATTATAATTATACATGTCTACCCAGCGTCCAGCTCCCAGTGCGATATCGCGTTGTACTTTATATTGATTGTCTTTTTCAATGACGTGTAATTCTTGAATTCCAAAACAATCGCAAGAACGAAGAACTGCACTTGCATTATGTTCTTGATATACATTCTCTATTGCGAGTGTGATGTGCTTGGTCCGTTCTGACGCGATACGGTCAAACATCTCTTTTTTATTTTCGCTGATTATATCATAAAATTCAGCAAGTATTTTTTCTTCCATTTTTTGACGTAAAAAAAAAGGGTAGCAAAAGCCACCCTTTCAAACTTTAAACTAATTCTTAGTTAACGTTTCCAGTTAAATCAGCACCTGCTTTAAATTTAACTACATTTTTTGCAGCAATATTGATTTCTTTACCAGTTTGTGGGTTACGACCAGTTCTTGCTTCTCTTTTAGAAACAGAGAAAGATCCAAATCCTACTAATGATAATTTATCACCAGCTTTTAACGCTGTAGAAGTTGCGCTTACAAATCCGTCTAATGCTTTTTTTGCATCTGCTTTAGATAATCCAGACTCAGCTGAGATTGCATCGATTAATTCTGCTTTGTTCATGTTAAAATAGTTTTAGTTATTCAATTAATACTAAAGCAAAGTTATAAGAATATGCAGTAAATACTAGTGTTTTGGCAATAAATGTTAATAAAACTTATTAAAATTTGATGTACAAAACTAATAATGAACAAATTAAGTATAAATAATTTTTGTTAAATGTCTGATTTTTAACACTTTGATTTTTTGTTGCTTTTGTTGTTTTTTTTGGCTTATTTTTCAACAATTAGTTTCATATTGCTATATCCAGCACTAAATTCTATATGATTCATACGTTTTTTACCTTCTGGCTGAAGTTCTGTAACACATAAATAGTAATCTTTACAAGGAAAAAGGATGCCTGATTTGGTGAAAAGTAGTTCATGTTTTCCTTCTGAAGACTGATTAGTCTTAGTTGTTTGAAATATCTTAAAAGTTTTAAGTTCGTTTTTATCTTGAAATAGTATGCTTGTCCATGCTGTTGGATAAGGAGACAGTCCACGACAAAAATTATGCACCTTAGCTATCGATTCATTCCAATTTATTTTACAATCTCCTTTGAAAATTTTGGGTGCAGATTGAAGCGTGGATGTTTCAATCATTGCTTCTTGGGGTGTACGACAAACTGTACCTTCCATAATTTGAAGGACTGATTTTTGAATTAAGTTTTTCCCTAGATACATTAATCGGTCATGAAGTTCTCCTGCAGTTTCATTTTCAGAAATAGAAATGGATTCACGTTCAATAACCATACCTGTATCAATTTCTTGTTCAATAAAAAAGGTGGTCACTCCAGTGGTAATTTCTCCATTTATAATCGCCCAATTAATTGGGGCGGCTCCACGATATTCAGGAAGTAAGGAGGCGTGTAAATTGATCGTTCCTTTTGGAGGCATACTCCATACAATTTCTGGTAACATTCGAAATGCAACAACTACAAATAAATCTGCATTCAGAGCACTCAATTCCTGAATAAATTGATCGTCCTTCAAGTTTGTTGGTTGTAAAATAGATAAACCATGATTGTAAGCTGTAGTTTTAACAAAACTCTCTTGAATCTTTTGACCACGTCCAGCAGGTTTGTCTGGCGCAGTAATCACACCCACAATCGTGTAATTCTTTTCTATTAGTCCCTCTAATATTGTACTAGCGAATTCTGGGGTACCCATAAATACGATTCGAAAATCTTGATTTGTCATATTTTTTTAATTTTCCAATTAAATAATTTTAAATATCCGATAGATAAAATCCCTAAAGCTCCAAAATAAATATATTCAACGGACCACACCCAAAATATCTCAGCTTTCCAAACCTTGATGAGTAAGTATGAAAAAAGTAAATAAATACTAATACTGAATAATTCAATTAAAAAACTTGCGATCGTATTTCCTGAGCCATTTACTGTTTGAAATTTCACTGAAATTAATCCAAATATCAAAAATGATCCAGCTATATATCGAAGTATTTCAGCACTTTTAGCAACGTAGATTTCTTCAGGATTAATTAAAGTGATCATAATTTTAGGGTAGAGTAGAGCTCCATGAAAAAAGATAAAGAGAAATAGGATGGTTAATAGCTGTATTCTTCGTTGAATGGTTTTTAATGATTCAAAATCAGCTTTGCCAATATATTGTGAAACATAAGTTTTGGTTGTCGCAGCGAATCCTAAAATGGGTACAAATGCTAAAAAATAAAAAGATCGTATATTTTGTGATACTGTAAGTTCAAATTTCCCCATTTGCTCAATCCAAGTAAAAAAAACAGTCCAAGCTGCTAAAGCTATAAACCCCTGAAAAAACAAAGGACTACCTATTTTTATTAATTCTAAGAATGATTTCCACTGAAAAGCAAAATGATGAAACATCTTATATAGCTTTCGCTCTTGTGAAAAGATTAGAAAAATCACCAAAAATAACATTCCTAATAATTCAGCAATCGTAGAGGCTAAAGCAGCTCCTTTTATACCAAGTGATGGAATAAAATCTTTATATCCAAAAATCAAAAGGTAACCCAATATAATGTTTGAGATAGCAATGATTAATGCACTAACAAGAACCACCCAAGTTTTACCTGTGGCTAAAAAAAAAGCTTGAATCGGTAAGCTAAACATGCAAAATAATAGCGCATAACTTCGAACAGACAGAAATTCAATTTGTAAATTTGTTAAATCTAAATGTCTCGTATATAATGGAAGAAGTTGTGGTATTATAAAAATTAAAAAAGAAAATAATAATACCGAAACTATCCCAATCGTAACTACCGAAGTTCCAAAAATACGACCTATTGCGTGGTGTTTATCCTGACCAATGCGGCGAGCAATCAATATTTGAACTCCATCACTCAAACCGGTTAATGCCATAAAAATGGTTACATAAATTAGACTAGCATTCCCACAAGCGTCAAATGCAATTGTATTATAACGACTCAAAAAAGCAGCATCACTTATCATCACGATGGATTGTATAAAAGAAGATACCATCAATGGTAAAGCAACACTCAATATAGTCCTATAATTATAATTGAGCATTATTCTACTTGAATCACCAATCCTTTAAGATATTCTCCTTCAGGATGAAAAGCGTTGATTGGATGGTCTGCAGGTTGATGTAGTTGCTCTAATATTCGAACTTTTCGTCCACTTTCAATAGCTGCAGCAATGACAGTATTGGTAAATAAATATTTATCTACAACTTGGGAGCAAGAATAGGTGAAGATCAATCCTCCGGGTTTAATTTGACGGATTGCATGAGCATTTAATCGCTTATATCCTTGTATAGCTTTATGTCGCTTATCCTTATGTTTAGCGAAAGCAGGTGGATCTAAGATGATAATATCGTAAGCTTCAGGTAGTTCCTTAATGTATTCCATGGTGTCAGCAACAATGGATTGATGGTTTTTCCCCATGTCATTTAACAATACATTCGCTTCTGTTAATTCAATTGCTTTTTTGGAGCTATCCAACGAATGGGCTAGAGTTGCTTTACCCGCAATAGCAGCCAAACTAAATCCTCCGGAATAGCAAAAGGTATTTAGTACTTTTTTACCTTTTGCATATTTTCTAACCAAACTTCTATTTTCACGTTGATCGATGAAAAAACCTGTCTTTTGACCGTTTATCCAATCTATTTGATATTTGATTCCATTTTCAAGAGCAATATGAGGTGTTTCAGCAGAACCAAATAAATACTTATTCTCCACTTCTAAACGTGCAGGTAATGTATCGCTTGACTTAGAGTAAACAGCAATCAGTTCATCGCCTAATACGTGTTGTAATCCTTTCGAAATGAACTCTACATTTTGATACATACCGATACTGTGGCATTGAACTACTGCTACTCCAGCATAAAAATCAATAATTAATCCAGGTAAAGAATCTCCTTCCCCATGAACCAAACGAAGAATAGAGTTTTGTTCATTAAATAAATTTAAACTTCTTCGTAGTGCAACAGCATCTCCTATTTTCTCATTGAAAAAATCTTGGTTTATGGGTCTTTCTTCAAAACTCAATACACGAAAAGCAATCGTACTTGGTTGAAAATGACCTCGTGCAATGAAATTGTTTCGATGATCACATACATCTACGATTTCACCCTCTAGTATATCTGATGTATCAGTATGTATAGCGCCCGAAAACACCCATGGATGAAATCGTTGAATTGAACCTTGTTTTGCTTTGTGTAATTGTAGTTTTTTGATTGACATAGTTTATTTTATTGCGTCTGCTTTTGCTTTTACTTCTGTTGCTTTTATTTCATTCCCTACTCTGCTGTAAGCACGGTATAAAGTTGTTAAAGCAGCTTTATCTGTTGGTTCGACAGCAGTATACTTTTCTAAAGCAGAAATACCTCTTAATAAGGTTTTATTCGCTTGGTCATCTAATAATTTCACTTTAGGATCTTTCATCGGTAATAATGAAGCTTCTTTACTTAAATCCATTGCCCATGAGATATATGTACTTGCTAATTGATAAATCGCATCGATATACATACCATCAAATGATAAGGCTTTTTTATATCCCGATTCTGCTTTATTGAACTCTTTTTTAGTTAAATAAGAGGTTGCTAAGTTGTAATATAATTTTTTGTTTACTGAATCGTTTGGATTCGCTTGTGAAAATTCGTCTGTTAATTTTTCATATTCAGTTAAATTTGATTTTTTAAATTGAATGTCAATTAGTGATAAAAGAACTTTTCTGTTTGTAGGATAATAACTTTTAAAAACTTCTGCAAACTTGAGTGCTTCATCAGTTTTATTTGCGTCTAAATATGTATTTATTCCAGTTAAAAAAGAAACTTCTGCATTAATTGCTGAATTCTCCATCGTTAATCCAATCGTCTTTTTTATATTATTCGACTCAATAAATGCAAAAGTCGCATTTTCATAATTTTTCAGAGTATATTGTTGCTCTCCGTATTGAAAAGCTTGTAATGCACGTTGATCAATATAATCCTGAACTTTGGTTTTATATTTAGTATTTGGATTATTATATACCAAATTCATATTTTCGTTTGCGATATTTTGATATTCTTTGATTTTTGATTCATCTTTGGTGTAAGATTTGGTCAATTCCACCAATCCAACATAGATGAAAGCCTTGTAATAAAGTGTTTTTACGCTGTTTTTTGTCTCTTCGTTTATACTTGCTTGGTCAATGAATTCTTTTGCTTTTAAGATAGATTCTGATGCAGAAGTAAAATCTCTTTTTTCTAGTGCCCGCACAAATTTATTTTCATATTCACTAGCTGCAGATGTTTCCATCATTTTTTGTCCATAAATAGTTGTTCCTAATAGTAATCCCAATGTTAGTAAGGAAGTCACTTTCAAATTTGTTTTCATAGTTTTATGTTTAAATAAGAAAACCTTCCACTTGAAAAACATTACAATAAAGTCTTGTTTACAAATGGAAGGTTTATAAGGTTTTATATTATTAGTTATTCTTCTTCAGATTCTTCTTCAGTGGTATCTTCTTCCTCTGAAATGTCTTCTGTCAAATCATCATTTAATACTTCAATAGGAGCGTTAGGATCAATCTCAGCTAAAGCTTCTTCGTCTAATTCATCCTCATCTTCTGATCTTGGAGCTCGAGCTACTGCAGCAATTGAAGCCGTTCCTTTTAAGTTAATTAAACGAACACCTTGTGCAGCCCTACCCATTACACGTAATGAATCAACATGCATACGTATAGTTACACCAGCTTTTGTAATGATCATTAAATCATCTTCGTCTGTTACATTTTTAATTGCTAATAACGGTCCAGTTTTATCTGTAACATTGATTGTTTTAACTCCTTTACCTCCACGGTTTGTGATTCTGTAAATTGGTTCCCCATCTTCTGGATCATTTAAAAACGAACGTTTTCCATATCCTTTCTCAGAAACAACAAGTACAGTTGATGTGTTTTCTTTCACACAAACCATTCCTACAACTTCATCAATTTCACTTAATAAGGTTACTCCGCGAACACCAGATGCATTTCTACCCATTGGTCGAACTTTCTCCTCATTGAATCGAATTGCACGACCAGATTTAGTAGCTAGTACAATTTCGTTTGTACCATCTGTTAATTTAGCTTCTAATAATTCGTCATTTTCACGAATTGTAATCGCATTAATACCATTAGTTCTTGGACGAGAGTAAGCTTCTAAAGATGTTTTCTTAATCACACCTTCTTTCGTACACATGATGATAAAGTTGTTTTGAACATATTCTTTATCTGTCAAATCTTGAACTTTCACATACGCTTTTACTTTGTCGTCTTGTGCAATATTCAATAAGTTTTGAATCGCTCTACCTTTTGCTAATTTATTTCCTTCAGGAACTTCGTACACACGCATCCAGAAACATCTTCCCTTTTCAGTGAAGATTAATAAATAGTTATGGTTAGTTGCAACAAATAAATGCTCTAAGAAATCTTTGTCTCTAGTCGTAGAACCTTTAGAACCCATACCTCCTCTGTTTTGAACTTTGTATTCAGAAAGACTTGTACGTTTGATATAACCAGCATGTGAAATCGTGATGATTACTTCTTCATCAGGAATTAAATCTTCCATGCGCATTTCAGATGCAGCATATTCAATTCTAGATTGACGAACATCACCATATTTATCTTTCACGTAGTTCAATTCATCTTTTATGATTTGCATTCTACGATCTTCGTTTGCTAATATGTCTTTTAAGTCAGCTATTAATGCCATCAAATCAGCGTATTCAGCGCGTAATTTATCTTGCTCTAATCCTGTTAATTGACGTAGACGCATTTCAACAATTGCTCGAGATTGTAAGTCGCTTAAGTTGAAACGAGCAATTAAGTTTTCTCTAGCTTCTTCAGGACTATTAGAAGCTCTGATAATTTTAATAACTTCATCAATATTATCACTCGCAATAATTAATCCTTCTAAAATATGTGCCCTTTCTTCTGCTTTACGCAAATCAAATTTCGTTCTACGGATAATAACTTCATGACGGAAATCAATAAAGTGTCTGATAAGGTCTTTTAAGTTAACCAATTCAGGTCTACCGTTCACTAAACAAATATTGTTAACAGAGAAAGAAGTTTGTAATGCTGTAAATTTGTATAATTTATTTAAAACAACATTTGAAATAGCATCGCGTTTTAATTCAAATACGATACGCATACCATTTCTATCCGACTCATCTCGGATGTCCGAAATACCTTCTAATTTTTTATCGTTTACAAGTTCGGCAGCTTTTTTAATTAATTCAGATTTATTGACTTGGTAAGGAATCTCAGTAATGATGATTTGTTCTCTTCCGTTACTTTCTTCAATTTCTGCTTTTGCACGTATTACAATACGACCTCTTCCTGTTGTTAAAGCATCACGAACACCTTCGTAACCATAAATAATACCACCTGTAGGGAAATCAGGTGCTTTAACATAGTTTAATAATTCTTCAACCTCAATTTCTTTATTGTCAACATAAGCTATACAACCATCAACTACTTCACTTAAATTGTGAGGAGCCATATTTGTAGCCATTCCTACTGCGATACCAGAAGCACCATTCACTAAAAGATTAGGTATTTTTGTAGGAAGTACAGAAGGTTCTGTTAAACTATCATCGAAGTTAGGACGGAAATCAACAGTTTCTTTTTCTAAATCGTCTAGCATGTCTTCCGCGATTTTACGAAGGCGTGCCTCTGTATAACGCATAGCTGCTGGACTATCACCATCTACAGAACCAAAGTTACCTTGTCCGTCAACCAGCGGGTAACGTAATGACCAAGGTTGTGCCATACGTACCATAGTGTCGTATACAGAACTATCCCCATGTGGGTGATACTTCCCTAATACTTCACCAACGATTCTTGCTGACTTTTTATGTGGGCGGTTTGAATAAACACCTAAATCTTGCATACCATACAATACCCTTCTATGAACAGGCTTAAACCCATCACGAATATCCGGTAGAGCACGAGAAACAATCACTGACATCGAATAATCGATGTACGCAGCTTTCATTTCATCTTCAATGTTAATTTGAATTATTTTTTCCCCGTCTGCCATATTATTTCTATCTAATAATTAGTTGTTTGCGTTTTTTTGCGTGTGTAAAACACGAAGAACGAATTTATATATAAATAAAGCAAGGAAAACAAAGGGTTGAGGTATTTTACTAACAAAAATCTGTGGAAAATTGAAGCTTTTTTTAGAGTTATCAACAATTAATAATTATACATTTGTTATATTGTAGGTAAAGTGTTTTATTTATACTAAAAATAAAAACGATGGAAGCGAAATTTTCTCCAAGAGTGAAGGATGTGATTAGTTATAGTCGCGAAGAAGCATTGCGTTTAGGAAATGATTTTATTAGTGTTGAACATATTTTGTTAGGAATAATTCGTGAGGGAGAGGGTGCGGCAATTCGATTGTTAAACTCATTTCATCTCGATTTGCAAAATGTGCGTGCAGAAATTGAAATAGGTCTTAAAAAAAATGCGCCAATTAGTATTGATTCAGCGATTAATATTCCTTTGGTTAAGCAAGCAGAGAAAGTGTTGAAGAAATCATTTTTGGAAGCTAAACTCTATAAAAGTTCAGATATTGGTACTCAACATTTATTGCTTTCTATTTTGAAAGAAGAGGATTGTGTTGCGACAACTATATTGAATAAATACGGGGTTATTTACGATATTATTAAAGATGAAATAGAACTTATGATGAAAGACGAAAGTTTACCAAGAGCAGAATTTCCTGGTTCTTCTGACGAAGAGTCAGAAAACTTCGGTGCTACACAACGTAAAACTGCAGACCCAAAATCGAAAACTCCAGTATTGGATAATTTCGGAAGAGACTTAACAAAAATGGCAGAATCCGGCCGTTTAGATCCAATTGTTGGTCGTGAAAAAGAAATTGAGCGTGTTTCTCAAATTCTTTCAAGAAGAAAAAAAAATAATCCAATTTTAATTGGTGAACCTGGAGTTGGTAAAAGTGCAATTGCGGAAGGATTGGCGTTACGTATTGTTCAACGCAAAGTTTCTCGTATTCTTTTTAATAAGCGTATTGTATCTTTAGATTTGGCTTCATTAGTTGCTGGTACAAAATATAGAGGACAGTTTGAAGAAAGAATGAAAGCGGTAATGGCTGAAATTGAAAAAAATCCAGATGTTATTCTTTTTATTGATGAAATCCATACGATTATTGGTGCTGGTGGCGCTAGTGGGTCTTTAGATGCTTCTAACATGTTTAAACCTGCGCTAGCTCGTGGAGAGATGCAAGTTATTGGCGCGACAACCTTAGATGAGTACAGGCAATACATAGAAAAAGACGGAGCATTAGAACGTCGTTTTCAAAAAGTTATTATCGAACCTACTACAGTAGAAGAGACTATTCAAATTTTGAATAACATCAAAGAAAAATATGAAGATCACCATATGGTGACTTTTACACCGGAAGCAGTCGCAGCTTGTGTAAAATTAACAGATCGTTACATCAGCGATCGCCATCTTCCAGACAAAGCGATTGATGCTTTGGATGAAGTGGGCTCTCGTGTACACATCACAAATATCAATGTTCCTAAAGAAATTATTGATATTGAAGCTCAAATTGAAGCCTTAAAAGAGAAGAAAAATGAGGTGATCAAATCACAGCAATATGAAGAAGCTGCTAAGTTACGTGATGATGAGCGTAAATTACAAGATCAATTAGAAGCCGAAAAACGTAAATGGGAAGAAGAAAGTAAAATTCATCGTGTTGCTGTTACAGAAGAAGATGTTGCTGAAGTAGTTTCAATGATGTGTGGTATTCCTGTCACGCGTGTTGCTCAAAAAGAGAGTGGACGTTTGGTGAATATGGCAGAAGAATTAAGAGGGAAAGTGATAGGTCAAGACGAGGCTGTTGAAAAAGTTGTTAAAGCAATTCAACGAAATAGAGCTGGATTAAAGGATCCTAACAAACCAATTGGTTCATTCTTTTTCTTAGGCCCTACAGGTGTTGGTAAAACACAATTAGCGAAAGTTTTAGCAAAATATTTATTTGACTCTGAAGACTCATTGATTCGTATTGATATGTCTGAATATATGGAGAAATTTTCAATCTCTAGATTGGTAGGAGCGCCTCCGGGATACGTTGGATATGAAGAAGGTGGTCAATTAACTGAAAAAGTAAGAAGAAAACCTTATTCCATTATCTTATTGGATGAGATTGAAAAAGCACATCCAGACGTTTTTAACTTATTGTTACAGGTCTTGGATGATGGACATATGACAGATGGTTTAGGTCGTAAAATTGATTTCAAAAATACAATCTTGATTATGACATCGAACATTGGAGCTCGTCAATTAGCTGATTTTGGTACTGGCGTTGGATTTGGAACAGCTGCACAATCTGCTCAAAAAGAAGATAATAGTAAGGTGGTAATACAAAATGCATTGCGTAAAGCTTTCTCTCCTGAGTTCTTAAATCGTATTGACGATATGATTATGTTTAAATCTTTGACAAGAGATGGAATTCATTCAATTATTGATTTGGAATTAGCTAAATTGTACGGTCGTATCAACAACTTAGGTTACCAAATTGAGTTGACTGAAAAAGCAAAAGATTTTATTTGTGAGAAAGGATATGATGAGAAATATGGTGCGCGCCCTTTAAAAAGAGCAATTCAAAAATATATCGAAGATCCACTCGCTGAGGAGATTGTAAAATCTACCATGAAAGAAGGGGATCTAATCGCATTAGATTTAGAAGATGGTAAAGAAGTGTTGACTGTCGTAATTACAGGTGCTGTTAAGCCGAAATCTAAAACTAAAGATTAAATAATTCTTTATAATTCATTAAGGCCGTTGAGAAATCATCGGCTTTTTTTGTTGCTATAAATATACCTGGTTTACAAAAGTCTATTAAGTAGAGATTAATGATTCCACTTGTTAAAAGAATTCTTATAGTAGGTTTTAGAATCAAAAAAGTTAAATATAACAAGAATTCAATTTTTTTATTTTTTGGCAACTAATTAACCGTTTGTTGTCTTGAATGAATTTAGCATCATTTTTAGTGTAATCAACAATTTCAACTAAGTTTTGTATCGTTTTTTCTGTTATTGAAAGCTAAATTTTATTGTTTTCAATCTTCCCATTGAGTACTGGGTTTTCAATATGTGTTATTAAAATGTTTTCTTAACTCAGTTAGAATCCAAAAAGACTTTCTTCGTGTCCATATTGATTTAAACGTTCATCAAATTTAATTTTAGCTAATAAAACCTGTTGGATTAGAAAATTATTTGTCATAAATGACTTGTTAGGTGAAAGTGAACGTTTGTGTATCGTTTTACGTTCACTATTTTTTCATATTTCCAATGTAGATGTTTGTTTCTTGAAGGTCTTTTTTCAGGGTAAACTCTACCTCCTCAAACGATACTCGGATTGTTTTTAATGTATTGAGGTAAATCGATAGGGAATGAGAGTCGATTATAAGTGAGTCGCATTCTAAAAAATAGAAGGTTTTCGATATTTGTATATTGGTAATCTATTACGATTACTTCAAATTCGTTTTTAAACGAATGCATTTTTCGTTTATTTTCAGTTATTAACCTAGTAATATTATAATTATAAACTGGCATACAGATGCTAATCATTGAAATATTGTTGTGCTTTTTTCAAGTACACTTTTAATTTGTACTCCTTTTCAACAATGACGTTCTCATAAATCCTTTTAATTTTCTCCATATCAAAGTTAAAATTCTTGAAATTTGTACGTACAAAATTACATTCTATGGAACAAGTAAAGCTTATTAGAGTAGGTAGTGCAGCAGATAATGATGTAGTGATTAATCACGAAGCTATAAATGCCTATCATTTGGAATTATTTCAAGATGCTCGAGGTAATGTTTATCTTTCCGATTTAAGAACAGATTTAGGGACTTTTGTCAACGGAGTAAAAATAAAAGCTTTTTGTACTTTATCATTCGTGGATAAGGTTACGATTGCAGGAAAGTTTATGTTTGATTGGACGAAATTAGTCTCTACAATTGATGTTTCAAAAAAGATTGCAACACTTCGAAGCAATTTAGTCTTCACTGAAAACATTGAGAATAAAGTTGAGTTACCAGATCTAGTTTCAGTAGAAGATGAGTATTTGTTTGAGGAAGTAATTGCTGAAGATGCTTCTAGGCAGCAAGGATGGAATTATTTTTACACACGTAATGCTTCCATAGTTCATATCTTTGTGTTAAATATCGTTTTATTTATATTGCTATATATTGCATTTCTTTCTTAAATTAGCGCTTGTTTAACGGAGTTTATTTCTTAGTGCTAATTATTTCTGTAAACTAAGTATCAATTTAAGTATAGAATGAAAGTTTCATATTGTTCAAAAACAGATTTAGGGTTAAAACATCCAATTAATTCGGATGCTTTAGGGGATAAGAAAACAAAGAACGGGCATGTGTTTGTTGTGGCTGATGGGAGTCCTGTAGATGCTAACGGAAGTTTTGCTTCTCGATTAGCTGTTCAGAGTATACTGGATTTTTTTGAGCGTGAAATTTTTGACAATGTATTTATTGGTATTAATCATGCTTTTCAATTTGCAAATGAGCAATTATATCGTGCATCAATTTTAGAAGAAGGTCTAAAGGGTGTTTTTGCTAGTGTAGCACTTGTTTTAATTCGAGATGAAGGAGTGTATCATGCTCATATCGGTAATTCACGTGTTTATTTAAAATCTGAGGGTAAATTAAAAAGATTAACAACTGATCATGGATATTTGGATGTTCAATTATATCCTTCGAATGATGTTGATTATTCTAAACCAGTTGTGAAATTACCTAAGGCATTAGGTAATACACCAAGTATTTCTCCATCTGTATGTCAGGCTAAATTAGACGTGGCCGCAGGAGATGTATTAATTGTTTGTACGCATGGAATTACGAAAACATTAGATGATCAGACAATTAATAACAAGGTAGAATATGCGAATATTAATTCAAATATTTTAGAATTGGTTGATGTATCAAAAGGAAAAAGCGCACCTGAAAACATTACTTTACAGTTAATAGCTGTTACTGAGGGTAATATTCAAAAACGTCTAATTCCTGCTGCTTCTGTTAAACAAAATAGCATCGTTGATTCAACAACAACAGAATCTCAAGTAACGCAAGAACAATCTAGTTTATTTAAAAAAAATTCGTTAGGTAAAAATAAGACGATTAAATTTGGCTCGCTTATTATAGCGGTATTTTTACTTATTTGGTTTGTTTTTCGCCAACCTCATGATGATACAGACAAAGTGTTAGATGATGCTGGCGAGATAATTACAAAAGATACCACCAATCAACATCAAGATTTGGAAGAGTTGATGGAGTATGAAAAACCTAAAAAAGCCGAAAAAGAAGAGGAAGTAGAAGAGGAGGATTTAGAAGTTATTGAAGAAGAAACTACAGATGTTGAACCAACGGATGAAACAGAGATTGAAGAGCCTTCGACTCCCAAAGAAGAGTTAGCTAATACAAAAGCCACTGAGAAAAAAGAAGAGAAGAAGAAGGAGGAGAAGAAAGAGGAGAAAGACACTAAAAAAGAAGAAAAAAAGAAAGAAGAAAAGAAAGAAGAAAAAAAAGAGAAAAGTGGTAAGAATAAAAGTCATACTGTAAAGTCTGGAGATACTATTAATGGTTTAGCTACAAAATATGGTGTTAAACCAGAAGCTATCAGAAAGGCTAATAATTTGACTGATGATAAAATAGAGATTGGTCAGCAGTTGACGATCCCTCAGTGATTTTTTTAGACAAAAGTCTTTCAGACATCAGAGATTAAAATTGGATGGCTATTTTAAATTAATTCTTTATTCTTAGATCTGGCTATTTTTGTTCTTACTATGAATTTCACATCTCTTTTTAGGAAAAAAAATGTGGACGATATATTACGTCAAGTTAAATCCGATGAAGATTCCGGTAAACAACTCGGTAGACATTTAACTTTAAAAGACTTAATTTCGTTTGGGATTGCTGCAATAATTGGCGCAGGGATATTTAGTACTATTGGGCATGCTAGTCATTCAGGAGGACCAGCAGTGATATTTTTATTTCTTTTTACTGCATTAGCTTGTGGTTTTTCAGCGTTTGCATATGCTGAATTTGCTTCAATAATTCCAGTTTCAGGAAGTGCATATACGTATTCTTATGTCGCGTTTGGTGAAATAATTGCATGGATCATAGGTTGGTCGTTAATCATGGAATATGCTATTGGAAACATTACCGTTGCAATTTCTTGGAGTGATTACTTTACTAGTCTAATAGAAAGTGGAGGTCTGCATATCCCAGCTTGGATGCAAATGGATTACATTTCAGCACATTCTGGTTATACTAAAGTGCTGTTTTTACAGGAAAAAGGTCATTTATATAAATCATTAGGAGTCGATTTACAAACAGCTTATCAAGCTTGGATTCATGCACCTCGTATAGGAAACGTTCATTTTGTTGCTGATCTTCCTGCGTTAGGAATCATTGTGTTTATTACTTGGTTAGTTTATAGAGGTATAAAAGAGTCCAAAACAGCAAGTATTATAATGGTTATAATTAAATTATTTGTAATCTTATTAGTTTTAATTGTTGGTCTATTTTATGTAGACGTTAAAAATTGGACTCCTTTTGCACCAGAAAGTGTAGGAGGCGTATTGAAAGGTGTGTCAGCTGTATTTTTTGCTTACATAGGTTTTGATGCGATTTCTACAACTGCAGAGGAATGTAAAAATCCTAAGCGAGACTTACCAAAAGCAATGATGTGGTCCATTATTATCTGTACAGTTGTTTATATATTAATTGCACTGGTTTTGACAGGAATGGTTGATTATAAATTATTGAATGTAGGCGATCCTTTGTCGTTTGTGTTTGAAAAATTACATGTGACTTGGATTGCAGGAATTATAGCTGTGAGTGCTGTGGTAGCCATGGCTAGCGTATTACTAGTTTTTCAGATGGGACAACCAAGAATTTGGATGAGTATGAGTCGAGATGGATTGTTGCCAAAACGTTTTTCTAAGATACATCCGAAACACAAAACACCTAGTTTTGCAACGATTGTAGTTGGTTTTGTTGTAGCAATTCCTGCATTTTTCATGAATTTGAAGATGGTTACTGATTTGTGTAGTATCGGAACCCTTTTTGCATTTGTATTGGTTTGCGGTGGGGTATTGGTCTTACAATCTCGTGCTGACCAGGTAAAATCGACATTCAAAACACCATATTTAAACTCGAAATATGTGATGCCATTCGTTTTGATCGTAATATTTTACTTGATCTATTTCTATGGAATATCTGAAGTACTATTTTCTCAATGGATATTTATTTTCGTATGTAGTTTATTTACAATATTGTCTTTTAAATATAATTTTTCAACGATTCCATTACTAGGATTGTTAAGTTGTTTTTATATGATGACCGAATTGGAACTATCTAATTGGATTGGATTTGGAGTGTGGTTGGTGATTGGTTTATTGGTTTATTTTGGGTATAGTAGGAAAAGAAGTTTATTACAACTCAATCAAAAAATCTAATTGTATATTCCGTAATATATTTTGAATTTTAAACAGTTGAAAAATCACTTTTCAGTATATTATTATTATCTTAACAATACTTATACGAGATCTAAATATTGACTTTAATTAATTGTAAAAAAAGTTATTTGAGTGTATGAGAATTTATTTTTGTTATAGTATGCTAATTAATAGAAATTCGAGTATAACCAGAATTTATTTTATGTAAAATTTCAACTGGTATTTCTTCTTTTCTTAGGATCATTTCACTTCTAATTTTGTCAAACGTTTCTATTGGTATAAATAACCAACATTCATTCATTGTGTTTAATAGTTTTGATAAATCAATTAAGTGTTCTTGAATTAAATCATCTAAATGTTTTTCAATAAAAGATATTCTAGCGATGATTTCTGAATGAATTTTTTTACCAAATTCGTTTGGTTTACCTTGGGTAAATAAATTAGATTGATCTATAAAAGGTTTTACAATTTCTGTATGAAACTTCTTAAACTCTGGACCGAATTTTTGCTGTAATTTTAAACGGATTTCATGAAGCCTTAAACTTTCGCTTTGCTCAAATATTGATAAAAGCTCTTTTTCTATTCTTGAAAATGAATTGTTAGTAGTGTAATTTGTTCCTAAACTAACAAAAGGCCTTGGTTTTTGCTTGTCGTCGGTTTTGTTTACTTGAACCAATTTGTTAGTGATTTCAATTTGATTGTCTATATATAATTTCTGTAAAGTTATATTGATTAAAATATGCGTAAATTTTGAATCATGATAGTGTAAATATGCATATTCAAAAGGTTGAACAGAATAAGAGAGCGGTGTTTTTAATAAATGGGTAAATGCTACTTCATCAGTTTCTGTCCATCGTTTTAATCCTTTGTTAAGCTTAAATCGTTTTAGATCAATAAATAAATATTGATTTTTTTTCAAAAAGAAAAATACAAAAATGGTAGTTGGAATAGCAGCTAATAAGCTAAATATGATTTTTTCTAAAACGAAATTCATAAAATTAAACAGATAAGCATCTTCAGGATTTTTAGGATCATAAATAACTTTTGCAGTTCCTTTTACATTTGAATTCACTTCAAATTTATATTCTTTCCGATCTAATGCTACAAAATTGACACGGGAATTATGTTCTCCAGCTGTAAAAGCACTGAGTTTAAAAACAGTTCCATTCGCTTTTTCTCCTATAATCATCATGCGTATGTTTGGTGAAAAAAAGAACATAAATAATAGGATGACACTAATTATAAATAGTTTAATTCTGCCGATTTGAATGACCATTATCTAAATTTTTTATTGAAAATGAATGTTAAATATAGCTATAATCTATAATTTTTAACGCGCAATCCTTCAACTTTCGATTTTCAATTCATTACAATCAACTCATTCCCTAATACTTCTTATATTTACATAAAATTATTAAACTACTTATGAAACAGTTAACTTCTATATTTACTTACATTTCTTGTTTTTGTCTTTTTGGATTTGTTTTTTACTTACAAACGCTTTTACCTGAGATCTCTATTTATCTATACAAAGGACTTAGATGGAGTCTTTTAGGGTTGATCTTTTTTATCACTTTCAAGCGTAAAAAACTCTCTTTGTGGATTTTTTCTTCTATGTTGTTAGGTATAGAATTTGGAATTGATTTCCCTACCTATGCATTAGAAACAGAACGTTTTGGGAAAATATTTTTACGTTTGGTTAAAACATTAGTTGCACCTTTGATTTTTGCTACATTAGTTGTAGGCATTGCTGGACATAGTAATATAAAGCAGTTAGGACGAATCGGATTAAAAAGTATTTTGTATTTTGAAATCGTTACAACGGTTGCGCTTTTTGTTGGTTTATTGGCCATAAATGTGAGTCAGGCTGGAATAGGAGTAAAGGTACAGGCAAGTAAAGCAAATCTTGAAAAATCAGCAGATTTACTAGAGCAGACACATGCCCCTAAAGATCATTTGGTTGATATTTTTCCTGAAAATATAGCGAAATCTGTCGTTGAAAATCAAGTATTACAAGTGGTAATTTTCTCTATCATTTTTGCAGTAGCAATTGGAATGGTTTCTAATCAATCACACAAAAATCGTATGTTGAGTGGTTGTGAAAGTTTGAGTGAAGTGATGTTTAAGTTTACTGACATTGTAATGTATATTGCTCCTATAGCAGTTTTTGGAGCTTTGGCAAGTACAGTTGCGAAATCAGGATTAGATATTTTATTGAATTTATTCAAATTAGTAGGAACTTTATATGTTTCACTAATTGTGTTTGTTTCCTGTGTTTTATTACCGATTGCTTTACTAGCTAAAGTTCCAATTAAACGATTTATTAAAGCGGTTACCGAGCCTGTTACCTTGGCTTTTGCAACTGCAAGTAGTGAAGCAGCTTTGCCAAAAGCAATGGAAAACATGGAAAAATTAGGCGTTTCTAAAAAGATTGTTGCTTTTGTAATCCCTACTGGATACAGTTTTAATTTAGATGGTACTACTTTATATCTTTCTTTAGCAACTGTTTTCGTAGCTCAAATGTCTGGTGTTGACTTATCAATCGGACAACAAGTTAGCATTTGTTTGGTGTTGATGTTAACTTCTAAAGGTGTTGCAGGTGTTCGAGGTGCGTCGTTTGTAATATTAGCCGGTGCAGTTGCATCAATGGGATTAGATCCGGAAAAAGCGAGTGTTATTCTAGCTGTTGATGCTTTAATGGATATGGCTCGAACAAGTGTTAATGTATTAGGAAATTGTCTAGCATCTGTTGTTATTGCGAAGAGTGAAAAGGAATTTATTTTATCTGATGAAATTGCAATAGTATAATAAAACATCTTTTTTAAGATAGTTACATTCATTGTTTTTTTTAACCAAGTAGAATTTTTCTTTTTATTTTCATATATTCGCAATATAACACGCACAGATTATGTTAGAACAAACAATAAATTTTAAAATTACTAAAACACAGGAGTCAAAGATTTCTAAAGTAGATTGGGAAAATCTTCCTTTTGGAAAAATGTTTTCAGATCATATGCTTGTTATGGAGTATAGTGAAGGAGAATGGCGTGAACCAGAAATAATGCCATTTGGACCTATTTCTTTTCATCCAGCAACTTCTGCAATACATTATGGTCAGTCAATCTTCGAGGGGATGAAGGCAAACAAATCGTCTGATGGTGAAGTGCTTATGTTTAGGCCTGATATGAATGCTAAACGTTTCATTGAGTCTTGTGAACGTATGTGTATGCCAATCATTCCTGAAAATTTATTTGTAGAATGTGTTCGTAAATTTGTAGAAATTGATAGTGATTGGATACCAAACAAACCTGGTTTTTCTTTATATATACGCCCTTTTATGTTTTCTACAGATGAGTTCGTAGGTATCAGACCTTCTGATACATACAAATTTATCATTTTTGCTTGTCCTGTTGGAGCTTACTATAATGAACCTGTAAATGTGTTAATTGAAGAACATTATACACGTGCAGCAGAAGGTGGGGTTGGTAGAGCTAAAGTAGCGGGTAATTACGGTGCTTCTTTATATCCTGCTAAGCAAGGTCAATTAAAAGGATATCATCAATTGTTATGGACAGATGCTAAAACTCACACGTTTGTGGAGGAATCGGGCACAATGAATATAGTTTTTGTAATTAATGGTAAAATTCTTTCTCCAACTGAAGAGAATGACACGATTTTACGAGGAATTACCAAACGTAGTGTGTTGGAAGTTGCTAAAGTTTGGGGGTACGAAATTGAAGAACGCAAAATTACGGTTGAAGAAGTGATAGCAGCTATTAAAGATGGTTCATGTACTGAAGCTTTTGGTGCAGGAACAGCTGCTACTATTGCACATATAAACAAAATTGGTTTCCGTGGGGATGATTATTTCTTGCCTGCAATAGAAACAAGAGACTTCTCTTTAAAAGTAGAAAAATTCATGAATGACCTAAAATCTGGAATTAGTCCTGATGAATTTGGGTGGTTAGTGAAAGCTTAAGATTATTAATAGACATTTGACTATTTTTTCGAATCCCTAGAGAGTTTCTTTAGGGATTTTTTATTTTAACAACTTAATCTTTCATAATTTACGACATTAAAGAATCTAATTCAACAATTGGGAAATTAAGTTTGTGAATTCTTTATTTTATAAAAAAAAACGATAGGCTAAAATTTCAGTCTACAAATTGAAAGTAGTTTTTAAGAAGATTTGTTGCATTTAAAATCTGTGATTTATAATCTGGATTTTACTATCTTTAAACAATGAAAATTTCAGCATCTATATATAGTGATAAAAAACGTCCATTAAAAGACGTGATTTTTGATTTAGTCGCACATCAAGTCGATTTGTTACATGTTGATTGTAATGATGATGTTTCTGTTTTTGATGATATTAAAAAAATTCGTTCTTGGTGTGATCTACCCATTGATTTACATATAATTACACCTTATCCAAGTAAATATGTTGATTTACTACGCGATAATCCTGTGGAATATGTGACTTTTCAATACGAAGATTTAATAGAGAAAATTGAATTTCCTTCCAATTTTTCAGGAAAAAAAGGCTTAGCAGTTATTACTCCTACGGATGTTTCAGTTTTTCAAAAATATGATGATTTTGATTTTATTTTGGTCATGGCAACGATTCCAGGTCAAAGTGGTGGAGTGTTTGATACCTACAATTTTTCCAAAATTCGTAAATTCAAAAAGCTATACCCTTCAAAATCTGTACATGTTGATGGAGGAGTAAATGGGGAAGTATCATTTATTTTAAGAAATATGGGCGTTAGTAGTTCTGTTTCTGGGTCTTATTTATTCAATGGTCCGAGTATTGGACACGCTTTGATGAACCTGACTAAACGTAATGTTGAATCTCAATTTGTAGTGCGTGATTTTATGATACCCTTGGATGAAAGTCCTGTAATTCATGAAGATAAATTGTCATTCAAACATGTTCTTGAGACTATAGAACATGGGAAGCTAGGTTTTGCTTTAGTGTTAAAAGAAAATAATGAATATGTAGGATTAGTTTCCAATGCGGATGTACGTAAGTCTTTACTTAATTCCATAGATGATTTAACAAATTTGAATGTGCTATCCATGATTAATAGAGATTCTATTGGAATTCAAGATACTGCGACTGTCAATGAAATGTTACAATTAATCAAAAAATATGCTTTTCCAATTACGTATTTACCCGTGTTGAATGGGGCGAATAAAGCATTGGGAATTGTTACTTTTGTGAACCTAATTCGAGGAGAAATATGATACTTCAATTACAAAATAATATTACTGAACAAGCTGCGGTAAAATTAGCTTCAGAAATACAAGCTTTTCACATTTCCTATGAAGGTGAAAATTACTTAATAACCGGATCAGGGGTTAAGGAAGTACCAAGTCAATTAGTGGATAAAACAGTAAATAATTGGGTGTTTGAAAACGATTTACAGTTAGGTTCGAGTAAATTTTCAATAAAAAAACGTACCGTTCAGTTTGGTAATGTGTTGCTTGGAGGTGATACTAAAAATACCGTTATTATCGGTGGACCTTGTTCGGTAGAAAGTGAAGAACAAATTCGAACTTCTGCAGGTTTTATTAGTGGTTTAGGTTTGAATGTTTTGAGAGGTGGTTGCTACAAACCAAGAACTAGTCCATATAGTTTTCAAGGCCTAGGTTTAGAAGGATTGCAACTATTAGCGAAAATGCGCGAAGAATTTGGATTAACTATTATTACAGAAGTTCGTGATGCGACTCAGATAGAGGAAGTGATTGAATATTCGGATGTCATCCAAGTAGGAGCTAAAGCAATGTATGATCAAGGAATTTTACGTGCATGTGCCAAAACACAAAAACCTATATTAATCAAACGTGGTTTCGGAACGACCTTACAAGAATTTGTTCAAGCTGCTGAATTTGTACTTTCTGGCGGAAATCCAAACGTAATTTTGTGTGAACGTGGTATTCGAACTTTTGAAACAGGTACTCGTTTTACATTAGATTTATGTGGCGTTGCTTGGTTAAAACAGCATACTAATTTACCAATCATTTTAGATCCAAGTCATGCAATGGGTTATGCCTATGGCGTTGCGGATTTAGCACGTGCTTGTGTAGCAATGGGAATTGATGGTTTGTTGATTGAAGCGCATCCAGATCCATCAGTTGCAAAATCGGATGCATCCCAACAATTGAATCATCCAGAATTTGAAAGTTTAATCTCTTCTTTACGTCCTGTAGCAACAAGCGTAGGATATAACATTGTATAAATGGTTTTTTTAGAACAAAATATTCGTGGACTTTGTACTAAATTTGGTTTAGATTTCGAGTCTTTTTTAGCTGATTTTCAAGTGGAAAGCGTGACCGAAATTCCATTAGTGGAGTTGGAAGCGATTACAGAAGAATATGAATTAGATTTACATGCGCTCTTATTCAAATCGCTCTTTAAAAATGAGTATCTGACAGAAAAATTAGCTAAAATCAAATTGCTTATTTTGGATGTGGATGGTGTGATGACAGACGGAGGTATGATTTTCTCGGAAAATGCAGATCAACAGAAGAAATTCAATACCAAAGACGGTATGGGGATTATCGAAGTTGTGAAACAAGGGGAGGTAGAAGTAGGAATTATTTCTTCCGGATTTACAGGTGGGCTGGTGCATAAACGCGCTGAAATGCTTGGAATGAAACGATGTTATGTTGGTCGTGATTCCAAAATTTCTGTGTTAGAATCCTGGATGGAAGAAATGCAAATTTCATTCGATGAGGTTGCTATCATTGGAGATGATATTAATGATCTCGGTATTATGCGTGTAGCAGGTTTTTCGGCATGTCCTGCTGATGCTGTAGAAGTAGTTAAAAAACAAGTAGATGTGATTTTGTCCTTGAAAGGTGGACAAGGTTGTGTTCGAGAATTTATAGATAATTATTTATTACCAACACCGTTGGGAACTATATAAAATATGGAAAATTTTAAAATTGGAATTATAAGAGAAGGAAAGGTGCCTGCTGATTTTCGAGTACCACTTACGCCAGAGCAATGTCAAAGAATACAATCGGAATATCCGCAGGTAGAAATTATTGTGCAACCTAGTCCGATTAGAAGTTTTTCCGATAACCAATACACGGACAAAGGAATCTTGGTTCAAGAAGATTTGACAGCATGTGATTTAATAATGGGAGTAAAAGAAGTTCCTGTTACAGCATTGATTCCGAATAAACGCTTTATGTTTTTTTCGCATACAATTAAAAAACAATCCTACAATAAAAAATTATTACAAGAAATTCTCGTTAAAAAGATCCAGTTGATTGATTATGAAGTACTTAAAAATAAAGTAGGTAAGCGTTTAATTGGTTTTGGTCGTTATGCCGGTATTGTAGGTTGTTACAATGGTTTTAGAGCTTTTGGAATGAAAAATAACTTGTATACGATCAAGAAAGCTTCCGAATGCCACGATCGTAAAGAATTAGAAGAAGAATTGAAAAAAGTGGTTCTACCTGCAAACACAAAGGTCGTAGCGACTGGTTTCGGTCGTGTTGGTTTTGGCGCAAGAGAAATATTACACTTACTTCCAATCATGGAGGTAGCTCCAAATGAATTCTTAACACAAAGTTTTAACCAAGCGGTATTTACACATTTAGAAGTTGGGGACTACTATGAGCGTAATGACCGTAAAGCGTTTGATAAGAAAGATTTTTACACGAATCCAAGTGATTATAAATCGATTCTTTCGACATATACAGATCAATCTGATATGTATGTTGCTTGTCATTTCTGGTCGAATAAATCGCCAAATTTATTGACAAAAGAAGATTTGGAAAAAGAGAATTTACGTTTGAAAGTAGTGGCGGATATTTCATGTGATATTGCAGGACCTATCGCTTCTACTTTACGTCCAAGTACAATAGCGGATCCTATTTATGGGTACAATCCCAAAACTGGAGAAGAAACAAATTTTCAGAAAGATGGGGTCGTTGCAGTGATGGCAGTGGATAACTTACCATGTGAATTACCTAAGGATGCATCTGAAGATTTTGGAAACGATTTTATACAATTTATTTTACCAACTTTCTTTAATGGTGATCCAGATAACATTATTGGAAGAGGAAGTGAAACCACATTAGAAGGAGAATTAACCGAAGGTTTCGCCTACTTACAAGAATATGTAAATGATTAAAAAGAACAAAGACAGAAAGACCAAAGAGCAAAGACCAAATTATTTCTAGATTTATTTATAGGTTCTAATTTTTTTTCAAAAAGTCTTTCATCTTTTGTCTCTATATCTTTCATCTAAAATAATGGAAAAAGGAAATAAAAAAATAATTAGAGGTTGGGTGTTTTATGACTGGGCTAACTCGGTGTATAATCTTGTAATTTCTTCTGCAATTTTTCCAATTTTTTATGATACGGTAACTACAAATAATTTCAAAGCAAGATTTTTTAAAACCACGGTTGATAAAGCAAAAGAACTAGATTTACCAGAGGGAGTAGCCGTTAAAGTAGACTTTTTGGGAGTACAAGTGTCCAATTCTGTTTTATTATCTTTTGTGCTTTCCGCTTCTTTTTTATTGGTGTCATTTTTATCACCTATGTTGTCTGGAATCGCAGATTATACGGGTAGTAAAAAGAAATTTATGCGTTTTTTCTGCTATTTAGGTTCATTGGCGTGTATTTCATTGTTTTGGTTCAATCCTGATCATATGGAGTTAGGTATGTTATCTGTCTTTTTGGGTAGTATTGGATTCTGGAATAGTTTGGTTTTTTACAATGCTTTTCTACCAGAAATTGCTGATAAACAAGATCAAGATAAGATTTCTGCACGTGGGTTTAGTATGGGGTATTTTGGTTCTATGCTTCTTTTAGTGTTGTGTTTAGTTTGGATTCAAGTATTTGAATTACCAACTAAATGGTGTTTCGTTTTTGTGGGTTTGTGGTGGATAGGATTTAGTCAAGTCACCTATCGTGCTTTACCTAATAATGTCTATGGACGAAAGCCAAAAAGAGGTTTGTGGCGTGGTTTTAGAGAGTTGTATATTGTTTATCGTAAGTTCAAGAAAACGCGACGACTAAAAAAATATTTATATTCATTTTTCTTTTTTAATACGGGTGTTCAAACGGTAATGTTGATGGCAACCATTTTTGCATCCAAAGAAATTAATTGGTCTAAAGGTGATGAAAAATCAGGATTAATAATCGCTATTTTATTAATCCAAATCTTAGGTGCGTTAGGTGCCTTTGTCATGTCGCGATTGTCTGGAAAAATTGGAAATATTAAAACGTTAATGATTTCTATTTCTATTTGGTTGATCATCTGTGTTGGGGCATATTTTATAACAACCCCAGTGCAATTTTACTTTCTAGCTGCTACTGTAGGTTTGGTAATGGGTGGAGTACAAGCAATTGCTCGTTCTACCTATTCTAAATTTTTACCTGAAACTAAAGATCATGCAAGTTATTTCTCTTTTTATGATGTAACTGAGAAATTAGGAATTGTACTTGGAACATTCTTTTTTGGTATAATTGAAGCAATAACAGGTGACTTAAGATTTTCTGTAATCTCAATCGGAGTTTTCTTTTTAGCTGGATTTATATTACTCTGGTTTGTTCCTAAAGAAGAAAGAGTACTAAGACGACCTGTAGGGATTAATGAATAATGGGTAAGAATAGTGTCATATTTTTTTTTATCGCTGTGTTTAATATGGTTTTTGCACAGCGTGATAAAGTATATACCGATATAGACGATGCACTTAAAAGTCCATTGAACGTATATAAACTCGATTTAAGCTATTCCAAGCTTAAAAAAATACCAGATGCTGTTTTTCAATTATTAAACTTAGAAGAATTAAATGTTGCGCAAAATAGGTTGACGACTCTACCAGAATCAATTGGAAAGTTGGTTAAACTGAATTACCTACATGCTGCAAATAACAATCTCACTAAACTTCCAGAATCTATTGGGAAATTGATTCAGTTAAGAACTTTAAATGTGAGTCATAATCAATTGTCAATACTTCCTGTATCGATTTGTGAACTTAAAAACTTAAAAGAATTAGATGTTTCAATCAACAAAATTGTTGCTTTACCTGAAAATATTGGTTTTTTAACTAATTTATTTTGGATTGAAGCAAGCAATAATCGTTTGACAACTTTACCAATAACGATGTCAAGTTTACCGAAATTAGAAGGTTTAAGTCTTTCCATTAATCGATTTGTAGTCTTACCTCCAATTCTTGCTTCAATCAAAAAATTAAAAACATTGAATTTAGGTCGAAATAAAATTACAATTATCCCTTCAATTATTGGGGATATGAAAAGTATTACGCGTTTGGATCTTCAAGAAAACGGAATCAAAGAACTTTCTAAAGATATTAGTAAGTTGGTAAACTTGGTCTATTTAAATTTGAGTTATAACCCACTTGTTAAATTGGATGAAAGTTTTGCTCAATTAACTTCGTTGAAGGAAATGGAAATGACATTTTTAGAAATGCCTGTTTTCCCAGATGTGATAACAAGATTATTCTACTTAGAAATTTTAAATTTAGGTTATAATAAAATTTCAGTTATTCCAGATGCAATTTCTAATTTGGTAAACCTAAAAGAGCTTTATTTAAATGACAATATGTTAAATAAATTACCGAATACAATTGTTGAACTTACAAGTTTAACGCGGTTGGATGTTCAGTCAAATAAATTGAAAGCCATTCAGGATGATATTTGGACTTTGCCAAGTTTGAAATATATCAATATTGATGGAAATAAAGGGATAAAACTAACTACAGAGCAACGAAAAATCCTCAAAAAGAAACGTGAAGAAGTATTTTAATGGTCTAAAATCATGTAGCTTTTTCGTTTTTGATTATTTTCCAAAAAAGTGTAGGTAAGAATCGTTTAATATAGACTGCATAGATTTCGCGGTTACCAATTAACACTTCTTTTTTCTTGTTGGATACAGCTTTGATAATTTTTATTACGCATGTCGAAACGGGCATTCCTGTAGCTTGATTATGATCCATTTCATTGTGTTTTTCACCATTGCCGCGTAGGGCAGACATAGAAATGGGAGTGTTGATTTTTCCGGGACATAAAATGGTTACTGAGATGTTATTTTTTTCTTCTTCTAAAAGTAAACTTTCGTAATATCCGTGCAAAGCATGTTTAGAAGCGCTATAGGCGGAACGAAGAAAGAATCCAAATTTACCAGCGACACTTGAAGTTACTACGATATGTCCAGTTTGCTGTTTTCTTAAATAGTATAGAACAGTTTTTGTTAATGCAATATTTCCAAAATAATTGATTTCCATGATTTTTCTATCTACCTCCATGGATGTTTCATGCACTGCTGAACGCTGACTAAGACCTCCATTATTGAATAGTATATCAAATCGACCATATTTATCAATAATTGTTTGAAATAAAGTTGGAAACTCCTCTTGTTTTTCTAAATCCAAAGGGATCACCAAATGACGAGTTCGGTGATTCATTTTTTTTAGTACTTGTTGCAGAGTTTCTTTATTTCGAGCCGAAAGCACTATGTGTGCACCCAATTGACTCAGTTGAATTGCTAGTTCTTCTCCAATACCTGAGGAAGCCCCAGTTATCCAAACAACTTTATTTTCGAAGTAATTCATGTATGTAAAAATAGTTAAAAGTATTTGTTAGACAAAAAACGCCAACTCAAAACTTATTTCACCTAAAGTCTTGACTTTATTGCTAGTTTAAATCTTTAATTTTCTACTAAATTTGTATTTAATTTAAAACACCGAAAATGAAAATAGGTTTACAAGCAATTGAAAATAAAATATTTGGTTTTTCCATAGAGGAAATTGAGAAATGGGCATTGAAAATAGGGACCGACCTTTTAATGTCTATTGTGATATTACTTGCTGGATTTTGGTTGGCAAATCTTGCTTCTAAAACGATTCGTCGTGTGTTAAAAAGAAGTAATACCGATGAGAGTTTAGTGACTTTCTTATCAAGTTTGACTTCAACTTCCTTGAAGTTATTGGTCGTAGTAACGAGTATCACTCAGTTTGGTATCCAAATGACATCCTTTGTAGCGTTATTAGGTGCTGCAGGATTAGCTATTGGTATGGCGTTTTCAGGAACCTTATCAAATTTTGCAGGAGGAGTTATGATTTTGGTGTTTAAACCATTTAAAGTGGGAGATACGATTTTAGCGCAAACTGCTCAAGGAGTAGTGAAAGAGATTCAGATTTTTAATACGCACATTTATACTCCCGATAATAAAGTGGTTATTTTACCGAATGGTCCGATTGCAAATGGGAATATTACTAATTTAACAAAAGCAGATAATCGTCGTGTTGATTTTGTCTTTCATTTAGAATATGGTTGTGATTTTGACGATGTAAAGTCTATTTTATTTCAGTTGTTTAACGCTGAAAGTCTAGTGCTTCAAGAGCCAAAGCCATTCATTGGAATAGGAGCAATGACAACGGCATCCATTGAAATTCATGCACGTGTGTGGACGTTTACAGACGATTATTCAAGTGTATTTTACACGTTAAATGAAAAAGTTTATACCGAATTAAATGCGAGAGGGATTCAATTTCACCATGAAAGTGCAGTTACAAAAGCTTAGTAGGTATGTTTTCATCTGAATTAATTGAAAAGTACGCAAAAAGTAATCACTTTGGTGCATTCATCGGAATGCAGTGCGATATTCTTGCAGTTGGAAAAGTAAATTACTATATTACAATAGAAGACAAGCATTTAGCTACACCAATTGCGGCACATGGAGGCGTGATTGCTTCATTGATGGATGCAGCCTTAGGTGTTGCTTGTCTAAGTGCTGTAGTAAATGAAAACAAAGTAGTTTCGACGCTAGAATTATCCTTACGCTATTTAAAACCAGCCGTTTTGGGAGCAACCATTGTCGCGAAATCGGAAGTGATTTCTAAAGGAAATCGAATTTTGGTATCCGAAGTGAAGGTATATCATAAGGAGACGTTGATTGCAACTGGTTCGGGTACATTTAATGCTTATCCGAAAGAGAAAGCTGGGTATTAATGGATTATGAATTTTGACTTATAATTCATAACTCATAATATCAAAACAACTTCTGTAATTCATTAATCAAAAACTCATTTGTAATTTCTGTAGGAAGTTTCTCGATTTGTGATGCAATTTCAAATATTTTTTGAGAGAGGTCTAAAGCATTTCCGTTCTCGTCGATTTGACTACTCGCTAGGTTGATGATTTTGATTATTTCTTCTTTGGATTCTTTTACCATTTTCCAACCTTGGGGCGAAATGAAGATTTGTTGTGCGATGTTGTGTTCAAATTCACTACGAATTGTGGAAAGTAATTCTCCTTGTAATTCTTTGGATTTCATGTTGTTATTGAATTTGCGCATTACTAAAGAATTTGGGGAAATACGTTCCATAAACAATATAATACGTTGGTAAGCTTCTACACGATGAGGTAAGAAGAACTTAGTGTTTTCGTTGGTGTTTGAAACAATTGGTTTTGATGGAGCAACTTGTAATGGTGTTTCTACCTTTTGTTGTTGTGATTTTAGTACATATACTAAGATGATAGATAAACTTAGGGTTGGTACAATGATTCCGATTAATGATAAAAGATCCATTTTTTGAATTGTAAATGATAGGTTATGAATTTTGAATTGAGGTTTCTTTAATTTTTTCTAAGACACCATCCCAAAGTAGTTTCCGTTGTTCTAGGGAAGCTACGATGAATTCTTCTGCTTCGTTCCAAAGTTCATCGTCGTTGCCACATAGTTCTTCTGTCATTTCAATAGCTAGGTGACTGTGGTGGTCTCCATCTACTTCAATGTGTCTGTCGAGATAGTATTTTATAGGAGCAATTTGATCAGGAAATTGATTCTTTAATTCATTTACCAATGAGTAGAACATGTTTGGGATTAAATCTTCGCGACCAAAGGTGAAAATTGCAGCCTGCAAGTATGCTTTGTTGGTATTTATTGTTTTGAAAGTAAATTTTACAAAATTTCGCACACTCTCAGGTGTATTTGAAGCATTGAAGCTAACATCGAAATTTTTTGTTTCCTGAAGTGTTTTACAGAAAAGTAGAATTTCATTGGTAGAAGCATTTGCTTGACGCATTGCATCGAGGTAAAGTTCAAAGTGACTTTTTCTCACTCCGTGAGCATCGACATCGGATTCTTCTCCTACAACAATTTCATTAATTAGAAAGCGAGTTTCTGGAGCGCCAACAGGAAACCAAGGTGTTTCAACACATGTAAGGTTACGTTGTAATGATTTCAATAATGACATGAAGTCCCATACAGCATATACATGGTGTTGCATGAATAATTGAATGTCTTCGATTGTTTTAATTTCTTGAAACAAAGGATGATTCACAATCTCCTCACGGATTGGTTGTATTTTCGTTTTGATTTGAGTAATTCTTGGATGCATAATGTTGTGTTTAAGATTTTTTTTTGACGTCGCGTAATTTCATAAATGGCACTTCTATGGTCACATAAGTGAGGTAAGAAAGAACGATAGTAATTGCCCAAAATAGTAGGTATTCATATTCCCAATAACTTGGGAGAACATGCTTGTGTAGGTAGTTTCCGTGTATCGCATGTTTAATAATTATGTGAATGACTACCGTTAAGTTTGTAAGATACATGGAGTAGGATATCAAGCTGATAAATGTTACCGCTTTACTGATTTTTGAAAAACGAAATTCTTTCCATTGCGCTAGAAATGGTAAAGAACTAAAAACAATAAATGATTTAATAATCGGTAACCAAACAACTGTGTATTCACTTGTATTACTAGGATTTTTGAATTTTAAGTAATAAAGGGCAATGAATCCAAGTATTGGTATGATCCATAGATTTGCTTTATTCCAGATCTTAGGAAAATAAAAGGAGATGTAAGCAGCTAATACACCGAACATGATAGAGTCCAAACGAGGAAGTACTTGACGTGTTATTTGAAGGTTTAATTCTTCAAAATCAGTAAGGTTGAGCGTTCTGAAAAGGTATAATCTATATCCAATAATCGCAATAATTCCAGCAATAAGAACGATCAGAGTTGTGCTTTTAATGGAAGTTTTGCTTACTCTAAGCGCAAAGAAAAGAGCAACAGGAGTTAGTAAATAAAACCATTCTTCGATACTTAAACTCCAGGACTCTGCGAAGAATAAAGGTAGCTTATGGTTTAAGTTTTGAGTAAAAACAAAATAACGATACCAATCTGTCGGTACGCGATCTGCTTTGTAAATGAATGTATAGATTAAAACGATGGTTAATATTATGAAATAAATAGGAGCAGTTCGTAACCACCTGCGAGACCAGAAATTAAGTAAAACTGGAAAAGTAGGTTTTTCTTTTTCTACAATTTTAATGAGTATACCTCCAATCAGGAATCCACTCAACACAAAAAACATGGCAACTCCATCAAGTGTCACCTTGCGTATGATGTCTTTGAATTCTTCGGGAACAAGTATTGCACTATGACCGAATACAACAAAAAGAATGGCAAACATACGAAGTAGGTCGAGTCCAAAAACACGAGAATGACCGTAATTGATTTTGAGAAAATTCATTTAAATAGTTACATATTTATAATATCAAAAGTACAGAAATTAAAGAAATAAAAAAAGCGAGTATTCAATTTGAAATACTCGCTACACTTTGTGAAGATTTTATTTGTTTTAATTCAAACTTGACTCTAACTCATGTATCGGTTTACGAAACACAATTTTATGATCAAATACATCCATGACTACGTTGTCTGATGTGTCAATAGTACCTGAAAGTAGTGCTTTAGATAATTCGTTCAACACTTGCTTTTGAATCACTCTTTTCACTGGTCGTGCTCCAAATTGAGGGTCGTAACCAACTTCTGCTATGTGATCAAACGCATGCTCAGTCACAACTAATTTGATGTCTTTTTCTAGTAACATGTGTTTTAAATTTGTTAATTGTATCTCGACAATCTTTCGAACATCTCCTTTTGTTAATGGTGTAAACATGATGGTCTCATCGATGCGATTCAAAAACTCAGGACGTATGGTTTGCTTTAATAACTCCATGACCAATAGTTTCGCTTTTTCTCCTGCTGCTTCTAATTCGCTATCTATTTTTCCATCAAAAGTCTCTTGAATAAGGTGAGAACCTAAATTGGAAGTCATGATGATAATCGTGTTTTTGAAGTTAACTACGCGACCTTTATTATCGGTCAATCTTCCATCGTCTAATACTTGCAACAAGATATTAAATACATCAGGATGTGCTTTTTCAATTTCGTCTAACAAAATAATAGAGTAGGGCTTTCTTCGAACAGCTTCGGTTAATTGACCGCCTTCATCGTATCCCACATAACCGGGAGGCGCTCCAACTAAACGACTTACTGAGTGCTTTTCTTGGTATTCACTCATATCAATACGGGTCATTGCATTTTCGTCATTGAATAAATATTCTGCCAATGCTTTTGCTAATTCGGTTTTACCAACTCCAGTTGTTCCTAAGAAAATAAAGGATCCTATTGGTTTTTTTGCGTCTTGTAATCCTGCGCGAGAACGTCTTACTGCATCGGATAGTGCTTCTATAGCTTCGGATTGACCAACTACGCGTTTATTTAATTCATCTTCTAATTTTAATAATTTCGAACGCTCCGATTCTACCATTTTTGATACAGGAATTCCGGTCCATTTAGAGACAACTTCTGCAATTTCTTCTACGGTAACTTCTTCCTTGATCATTTTGGAATTCAATTGGATGTCTGCTAATTTTCCTTTATTTACTTCCAATAAATTTTCTAACTCCTTGATTTTACCATAACGGATTTCTGCTACTTTACCATAATCTCCAGTTCTTTCCGCATTATCTGCTTCCAAATTAGCATGTTCGATATCTTCTTTGGATTTTTGAATTGCATCTATTACATCGCGTTCTGCTTGCCATTTTGCTTGGAATGCATCGCGTTGTTGTTGAAGATTTGCTAAGTCTTTTCCTAATAAGTCTAATTTTTTTGTATCGTTCTCACGTAAGATTGCTGCTTTTTCAATCTCTAATTGCATGATTTTACGCTCTAATTCATCTAATTCTTCCGGTTTAGAATTGATTTCCATGCGAATTTTAGAAGCAGCTTCGTCAATTAAATCAATCGCTTTGTCAGGTAAATGTCTATCGGTAATGTAACGTTGAGAAAGTTCTACAGCAGCAATTATCGCAGCGTCTTTAATGATTACCTTATGATGATTTTCATATTTATCCTTGATTCCTCGAAGAATGGAAATCGCATCTTCAGTCGTTGGTTCATCTACCAATACCGTTTGAAAACGTCTTACTAGCGCTTTGTCTTTCTCGAAATATTTTTGGTATTCGTTTAAGGTTGTTGCTCCAACAGCTCTTAGTTCTCCGCGAGCTAATGCAGGTTTCAAGATGTTTGCTGCATCCATTGCACCGTCACCACCTCCTGCACCAACAAGTGTGTGTATTTCGTCGATAAACAAAATAATTTCTCCTTCAGCATTAATTACTTCTTTTACAACTGCTTTTAAACGTTCTTCAAATTCTCCTTTGTATTTTGCACCTGCAACTAATGCTCCCATATCTAAGGAGTAAACTGTTTTAGATTTTAGATTTTCTGGAACATCACCATTGACAATACGATGTGCTAATCCTTCGGCAATAGCTGTTTTACCAACACCAGGTTCACCAATTAAAATTGGATTGTTTTTGGTTCGGCGCGTTAAGATTTGAAGTACGCGACGAATTTCATCATCACGACCAATCACAGGATCTAGTTTTCCAGATTGTGCTAGTTGGTTTAAGTTTTTTGCATATTTTTCAAGCGACTGATAGTTTCCTTCCGGATTGTTGGAAGTCACTTTTTCTCCATTGCGTAGTTCCATAATTGATTGTTTTAATTTTTTCTGTGTAATCCCATTATCTTTCAATAGTTTTCCAATAGAATCATTGCTGTTAATTAAGGTGTAAAGCACTAATTCAATCGAAACAAATTGATCTTCAAATTCTTTCAAATTTCCTAATGCTTCGTTCATTACCTTAGAGAATGCTTGCGAAGCCTGAAGTTGTCCTCCGGTAACTTTTGGATAACCTCCAATAATGCGATTAAGTACTTGTTCTAAAGTAGCCTGATTAACATTTAGTTTCTTTAGTAAGTAAGGAGTAACGTCTTTATCTTCTTCAAAGATTCCTTTCAGTAAATGTCCGGTATCTATCGTTCCATATCCACCATTAATCACTTGTTGTTGTGCGTTTTGTATGGCTTCTTGTGTTTTAATTGTAAATTTTTCAAAATCCATTTCTTCCAGTTTTTGAGTTACTAATTCACTTTCAATTTTAGTTCCAATTTGATTATTGTAGTGTCATTCGGAATTTTTGGCATTTAGTATTGATTTTTAATGACTTATTGTCTTGTTTTGTAAATTTACATCCGTTTCGGGTCAAATAATAGGATAAATATTAGTTATTAAGATGATTTGTGCGTTTTATTATATATTCATATTGTTTATCAATAATAATAATATCCTATCTCGGTTCCTAAAGTTTTCTAATGAGGTTCTTTATGACGGTTCCTGAGGTTCTCGAAGGACCGTTTCACTCTTTTTATTATCTTTACATTTCAAATTTCAATTCTATGTCAAAAAATTTACCAACTCGAAAAGAAGATTATTCTAAATGGTATAATGAATTAGTAGATCGTGCAGATCTTGCGGAACATTCCGATGTGCGCGGTTGTATGATTATTAAACCGTATGGTTTTGCTATCTGGGAAAATATGAAAGATGTGTTGGATGCTAAGTTCAAAGAAACTGGTCACTCGAATGCGTATTTCCCCTTATTTATTCCGAAGTCTTTTTTAAGTAAGGAGGCGAATCACGTAGATGGTTTTGCAAAAGAATGTGCGGTGGTTACGCATTACCGTTTGAAAAATGCGGAAGATGGTTCTGGTATTATTGTAGATCCAGACGCTAAATTAGAAGAAGAATTGATCGTTAGACCCACTTCCGAAACAATCATTTGGAACTCATATAAAAATTGGATTCAATCCTATAGAGATTTACCAATCTTAATCAACCAATGGGCGAATGTGGTTCGTTGGGAAATGCGTACGCGTTTATTCTTAAGAACAACCGAGTTTTTATGGCAAGAGGGACATACAGCACACGCAACTAAAGCTGAAGCAATTGTGGAAGCAGAAAAAATGTTGGATGTTTATACAGAATTTGTAGAAGATTACATGGCAATGCCTGTTATTCGTGGATATAAATCAGAAAGTGAACGTTTTGCTGGTGCGGAAGAAACCTATTGTATTGAAGCAATGATGCAAGATACTAAAGCCTTACAAGCCGGTACTTCTCACTTTTTAGGTCAAAATTTCGCAAAGGCATTCGATGTGAAGTTTGCAGATAAAGAAGGGAAGTTAGAACATGTATGGGCGACTTCTTGGGGTGTGTCTACACGTTTGATGGGTGCTTTGATTATGACGCATTCGGATGATGAAGGATTAGTACTTCCTCCAAAATTAGCGCCTATTCATGTAGTGATTATTCCTATTTATAAATCAGACGAAGAATTTGCTGCAGTTTCTGCAAAGGCGAATGAATTAGTTGCGAAATTTAAAGCACTAGGAATTCGTGTGAAATTCGATGATGATGATAACCGTCGTCCAGGATGGAAGTTTGCAGAATATGAAATGAAAGGGGTTCCTGTGCGTTTAGCTATCGGACCGAGAGATTTAGCAGAGGGTAATGTGGAGCTTGTTCGTCGTGATACGAAAGAGAAATCTGTAGTAACGTTAGAAGGAGTTGAAACACGTGTACGAACTTTGTTAGATGAAATTCAAGCGAATCTTTTGAAAAAAGCGAAAGATTTTAGAGAAGCAAATATTCATAAAGTAGATACGTATGCAGCATTCAAAGAACGTTTAGAAAAAGAAGGTGGTTTTTATCTAGTGCATTGGGATGGAACGAAAGAGACGGAAGAGAAGATTAAAGAAGAAACAAAAGCTACTATTCGTTGTATTCCTTTAGATGCGCCACACGAAGAAGGTGTTTGTATGGTTACGGGTAAACCGTCATCACGAAGAGTAATCATTGCTAAAGCATATTAATCGATGTCGTTAAAAGATCTACGAGATTCAGTACTCAATTTATTACATGATAAGGTTACTTTGAAACAAGATGTTTTAGCGGTAACTAAAAAGTGGTTTAAAGAATTGAGTGAAGTACTTGCTGCGGAAGTAGCTGAGTTAAAAGGCGGGTTGAAAGACCCTCGTATTCGAATGGAAGCGACTTTTAAAAGCGACTTTGAGTCACGTGTGATGGTTGGTAGTGATGCTTTGATATTTCACTTGCATACAAATGTATTTACAATTCCAGAAGATAATCCGCTTTGGAAAGATGCATATATAAAAAAGGATTTTTCCAGAGGGTATTTTGGAGTAATCTATGTATATAATTTTTCTGCACAGTCTATTCTTCAAAACAGAATAGGAGATGAGGGAGGTTTATTAGCAAGGATATATATTAATAAGGAAAATCATTTTGTAATAGAAGGGGTTCAACAAGTTGCATTGCGTTTCCCGAAAATTTCAAAAAATACGGTTACAAAAGACGTTTTGGTAGAAATGGTGCATTTGTTGTTTCTGGGGGCGGTGAGTAACGATTTAGTTATCCCTGCTTATGATGCTGTTTCTGAAATTAATATAGATCAATTGAATGAATTGAGTGAAAACTTAGGGATTCGCACGAATAAATCCTTAGGATTCAGGTCTTCTAGTAGTAAAGATTCCGACGAAGATTATTCTTAGTCAGTTAAATAAGAAGAAAAAGAAAAAAAATAAGTATTTATTCTGTTTTTTTTTTGCAAAAACAAAAATAAGACCTATATTTGCACACCAAAATCAGAGGATATTATTCACTGATTTTATTTGGCCCATTCGTCTAGTGGTTAGGACGCCAGGTTTTCATCCTGGAAACAGGAGTTCGATTCTCCTATGGGCTGCAAGAAAAAGAACAAAGTTTCTTAACTAAATTTAAATAAATAACTACTATGGCTAATCATAAGTCTGCAAAAAAAAGAATTAGATCAAATGAGTCAAAAAGACTTATTAACAAATACCAACACAAAACTACAAGAAACGCTTTACGTAAATTACGTGGCTTAACTGATAAGGCTGAAGCACAAACGTTATTTGTTTCTGTATCATCTATGATTGATAAGTTAGCTAAGAAAAACATTATCCATGCTAACAAAGCTGCAAACTTGAAATCAGGTTTAGCTGTTAAAATCAATAAATTATAATATAAGATTTTGATATAAAGATATAGGGGGATTTGTTCCCCCTTTTTCTGTTTATAAAAGTTTAATCTTTAAATTGTACTTCGATTACCTTCTAAATTAAAATTTTTAATTTCATTGACTTCATAAGTTCAATTCAATGAATAGAAATACAATATTATTTTTTAAGTGAAATTAGTTGGATTCTTAAGTTTGTTTTTACTTTCGTTTGTTTCAAAGGGGCAGACGAATTTGTTGTTTCATATCGTGGATACACTCAAAGCTGAATTTCGTGCTGGGGGTAAGTTAAACGATTCGTTAGATCTTTATTTCGCTGAAAAACAAACAACATTACCTGGAGGAACCCAAAACAATCCGTTTGGAACAAACGGAAATGATTATTTTAATTTTTTTCAGTCGCTACCTAAACAATATCGTACCTATAAAATAGCGGGACCTGTTTTTACTGCTCTACCTCATCTAGGCTTTATGTATTCTTTTGGTTCGGGCGGTTTGCAATATCTACATACAGAATATCAGCAAACACTCCGGGGAAATATTCATTTGTCAATGCATTACAATCGGCAGGTGAGTACGACTTTGTATAAACAAAGTGATTTTAGTTCGGATGCATTTGCGATTAGTTTGTCGAGATATGGAAAAAAATGGAATCATTTGGTTGAAGGTACTGCCTCAAATAGTTTAAGAAATCTTAATGGAGGTGTAACTAACGATGATAAAATGCTAAGTCAATACAGTCTTGTCTATACGCCAGTTTTAAAAAATAACGCATTGGATTCGAGTAAACGTTATCTGTTACATCATCAATCTGTATGGAATTTTTTGAAAAAAGATTCTTTGAGTAAAATTGAAACAGGGCTAACATTCAATAATGTATTACGAGTTGATCAACGTATCTACCGGGAAGCGGATACCATATCTAAAATCTATCCATTTTTTAATAATCCTAATTTTACACGCGACCTTTCGCAATTGTCCTATCTTGAAAATGGTTTAGGTTATTTTTTTAAGTCTAAAATAAATACAACAGAGGTAGGAATTAATCGGGTGTATTGGATTTATAAAACAAACGCTGCTCAAGTAAAAAATGAAATTAATATGACGTTGTCTTCCAAATGGAAGTTTGTAAAAACAACCGTAAGTTATGATTTTATGCAAAATTTAGTCGGTCAAGCGAATCAATTTAGCCATAACGCAACAATTATTAATAGTCTAGAAAAATATTCAAATTCGTTTGAAATCGGTTATAGTCAACTTGTACCAGAACCTTTTCAACGTTTGTATTTTGGTAATACCATTGGATGGAATATGCCTGTTATCCAAAAACAAAGTCTAACTTCCATGTTGTATACATTTTCTGGAAAATGGAAATTAAAGCCTCAACTTAAAGTGGGGTATAAACAAATGAATAACACCTACTTTTTTATTCACGATCAGTGGAGGAATGATACATTGTCGCAAATACAACAATTTTACATTAGCGCTTCTTGTAACTTGAATGTAGGTAATTTTTACTTACAGCCAATAATCACCTTGAATCATTTAAATGATGCAACTAATTTAGTGCCAAAATTCGATGTGCGTGGACGTTTGTTATGGAAGAAAAAGCTTCGAGGAAAAGATAGTTATGAATTACTTATTGGGACAGATGTATATGCTAAATCCTCTTATTCTTTACTAAGTTTTGATTCTCGAATAAGCGCTTTTTCAATTATCAATCCAAATGCTAAAATGTATAATTCAGTAGTACAATTGGATGCTTTTGTTGGAATTTCAATTGATGAAATGCGTTTCTATTTCAAATATGAAAACATTGATAACGCATGGAACAACCGAACAAATCGCATTGTAAATGGATACCCAGTAATGCCTAAAATTTTGCGTATCGGCTTAACATGGGATTTTCTGAATTAGTCTCTGTTTTTGAATTCGTATTTACTTTTTTTTTTGCGTTTGGAAATCTCTTTTCAAATTTTAATTGTTGATCAACTTTTATTTCATCTAAGTTTTCTGGTGCATGACGTTTCCAGCGGTTGTGAGACCAAAGCCAATATTCAGGATGTTTAAAAATTGATTTTTCCAATGCTTTTGTGTGTTTTTCAGTAATTTCTCCATAACACATTTCACTCGCATTGTCACAGATTAATTGGAAGTCTACTTTATAATATCCTCTTTTTCGTTTATTGATTACAAAATAAACAACTGCAGAATCGTATTGGTGTGCTAATTGTTCACATCCAAAAAATACGGGAGTAGTTTGATTTAAAAAATGCATCCAATAAGACTTTAAATGATCGATTGGTGTTTGGTCGGAAAGTATTAATGTTGCAATTGGTTTTTTATGATCAGAGCTTAAATAATCATGTACATTGTTAGCGTTTAATATATCCATGCCAAATCTTCCACGTCGCTGATTTAATTTATAGTTCCAAAAAGCATTTGATAGCGGCATGCCAATTCCAGCAGCTTGGTGCCGAAGTAGTAGGTTTTGTGCAGTAATCATCCATTCCCAATTGTTATAGTGGCCAGAAACAAGAAAAACATCTTTGCCCTCAGCGTATAATTTGTCTAGGATAGAATAATTGGATATTTTGAATCTACTTTTTAATTCTCGTTCAGAGATAGATAAATTCTTAATACTTTCCGCTAAAACATCGCATAAGTGTTGATAGAATGCACGTTTAATTTTTTTTCGTTGATCATGTGATGCTTGTGGAAATGATTTAAAAAGATTTCTTTTAATCAATGTTTTGCGATATGGTGCAATTCTGGTGAGAATGAGACATAAAAAATCGGTGAATATATATATCACTCTTAATGGTAATAAAGAGATAGGATAAACTATGGCATAGTATAAGAATGCTGAGCTTAAATAGGATATTTTGTTCCCCATAATTGTTTAATTTGATCAGAAATTTCTTGTTCTTTTCTACTGCTTCCAGCTTGGAAAAAGTTAGTTTGACTTAAAGATTCAGGCATGAAATCTTGTTGTACAAAATTATTCGCGTAATCGTGAGAATATTTATAGCCATCGCCATATCCTAAGTCTTTCATTAATTTCGTTGGCGCATTTCTTAATGGAATAGGTACTGGTAGATTACCTGTTTGACTTACCACTTGTTGTGCATTGTTTATAGCCATGTACGCTGCATTTCCTTTTGGCGAATTTGCTAAATAAATGGCACATTGCGATAAAATAATTCGTGATTCTGGCCAGCCAATCACTTGCACAGCCTGAAACGTATTGTTAGCAATCACTAATGCCGTAGGGTTTGCTAAACCGATGTCTTCACTTGCTGAAATCAATAAGCGTCGAGCTATAAATTTTGGATCTTCACCACCAGCTATCATTCGTGCTAACCAATACACTGCTGCGTTTGGATCACTTCCTCGAATTGACTTTATAAATGCAGAGGCAATATCATAATGAACTTCACCGTCTTTATCGTAAATAGCCAAACTTTTATTTGCAAATCGCTCTACTAACGCATTGGTTACAAGGATTTCCTTTCCCTCATCGCAATTTGAAATAATTAATTCAAAAACATTCAATAATTTTCTTGCGTCCCCTCCTGAAATTCCTAAAAGGGCATTGGTTTCTTTAAGTACTATTTTTACATTTCTCAAAAAACTATCCGAAGTAATTGCTTGATCTAATATTGCTAAAAGTTCTTCATGACTATGGTTTTGTAAAATATAAACTTGACAACGTGATAATAACGCGGAAATAACTTCGAAGGAAGGGTTTTCTGTAGTAGCGCCAATTAAAGTGATAATACCACGTTCAACAGCATTTAATAAAGAGTCTTGTTGTGATTTTGAAAAACGATGGATCTCATCGATAAATAAAATCGTTCCTTTCTCTTGAAATAAGCCGCCTTGCTCTACTTTTTGAATGACTTCGCGTACATCTTTCACTCCAGAAGAAATAGCTGACAACGTATGAATGGTTCTATTAGTTTGTTTTGCAATTAAATAAGCAAGTGTTGTCTTACCAACTCCTGGAGGACCCCACAATATCATTGAAGGTATGAGTCCTTTGTCTAGGCCTAATCTAAATGAAGCATCAATCCCCAATAACTGAGATTGTCCGATGTATGAGTCCAAGGAATTGGGCCTCATTCTTTCCGCTAAAGGAATTGCTGTTTGCATCAATTTAATTCACCTTTTAATCAAATATAAGTATTTAATTTTTGAATTCCGAGGAAATTGAACCTTTTTAATTTGTATTTGTGCTTTTAATATCAATATTGTTATTCACAATTTTTGCTTAATTGTTGATATGTTTTTCCTCTTTTTGTCAATTTTTTCAATCGTCAGGTGATTGAATTGTTTCGATAATCTTAATTTTACGCTCCCGTTAGTAAAATAAAATTAGCAACGTAATTCGCGTTGAAATAGATAGTTAAATAAAAGTGAAAAAAATGAAATTAACATACAAAGGAATTGGAGTTTTAGTAGGGTTATTTATTGTTTCTTGTGGTAGTTCTATGAATGAGAAAGATCATGGAAAAAAAGTAGGCAATTCAGAAATGAAAACCTCAGAAAAAGTTGCGAAAACGAAAGATGAACAGAAGGATTCTATCTATATCGATTCATTTTTTACCGATATTGCCTTGACCATTGGAGGATTTGAAAATAATTTTGCGAAAAAACGCAAGTTAGTTAGCACATATCCTACGACAGTGTCTGCTCAGTTTTCTAGTTTTACAAAATCTAAAATGTTACCTATATCTAATTGGGTGAAAGAGAAAAAAATGATTCCGGATAACTATGCGTGTAACACTTTGTTTTATCCTTTTGCTGGTGCGGATTTTGTATATGCAGATGCGTTCTTCTCAGATGTAAAAAATTATATTTTGGTTGGATTGGAAAAACCAGGATATTTGCCTAATTACGATCATTTATCAAACTCAGATATTCAAAATTATTTGAATCAAATATTTAATAGTTTAGACATCTCTATGGCGTCTGGATTCTTCAAAACAAAAAGTATGGCGGTTCAGTTTAACCAAAAAACGGTTAACGGAACTTTACACTCTTTGTTGTTCTACCTAGCGCGTCGCGGAAATAAGATTCGTAATATTCGACACTTTATATTAAAAGAAAATGCAGTGATTAAATATACTTCAGGAACAGAAGGAATGTATAGTCCTGGTTTGGATATTGAATTTTTGACTGCGGATAATAAAGTAAAACATTTATTCTATTACAATACCGACTTAAGTGATTCAAATAGTAAAATTGATAATTTCTTCAATTGGGTAAGTTCGTTTGGAGAACACCACACGATGTTAAAAGCTGCTTCATACTTGAATTCACGTGATTATTTTTCCAAAACACGTAAATACATTTTGAAATCCTCAAGTATGGTGGTACAGGACGATAGTGGTATTCCATACAAATATTTTATAGATGGAACTTGGGATGTGAAATTATATGGTGGCTACAAAAAAGTAATTCCATTGTTCTCTTCTCGTATTCAGCCAGACCTAGTACGTGCTTATAGCGATACTTCTAAATTGACAAGTAAAAACTTACCTTTTAGAATTGGATATAATGTGGCAGTAGGTGCAACAAATTTACAAGTCATCTACAAAAAGAAGTAAACACTTCATTCTTTCATGGTAAAAAAGAAAAAGTTTAGTTTATACACTGCAATCATGGTGGTAGTTGCCAATATGATTGGTGCAGGAGTGTTTACAAGTATCGGTTTTCAGGTGCTCGATGTACATTCAGGATCTGCAATATTGTTGTTGTGGATAATTGGAGGAGTTATTGCGTTCTTTGGTGCGTATGCTTATGCTATTCTTGGAACTTTCTACAAAAAAAATGGTGGAGAATACCTCTTTTTAAAATCTGCATATTCTGAGCAACTCGGTTTTTTGTCTGGTTGGATTTCTTTTTTGCTAGGATTTGCAGCACCAATTGCAGCTGCCTGTTTTGCGTTTAGTTCTTATTTTTCTGGAATGATTCATTCCGAACAAAGTGCAAGTTTTATTGGGATTCCAATGGTGACGGTTTATGCGGCCATTATTTTGTTTTTTATAACTCTAATGCATTCTCGTAGTCATAAGGTAAGTTCGGTATTTCAAAATGTTTCTTCTACGATTAAAATTATTATTCTAGTTGTTTTGATCCTAATAGGATTGTTTTCGAATAATAAAGTAGATGTCGATTTTTCTATCGGAGATAAATTTTTTACAGATGTATGGGATAAGATGTTTGCCCTTTGTTTATTTTTTGTTGGTTATGCTTATTCTGGCTGGAATGCAGCAGCCTATATTGGAGGAGAGGTAGTAAATCCGAAACGAAACGTTCCTTTAGCATTAATTATTGGGACAGGAACAGTGTCTATTTTATATGTACTGTTAAATTATGTGTTCCTTAAAAACATTCCGATTGATCAAATGGCAGGACAATTGGATGTAGGTGTAATTTTTGTAGAGAAAGTGTTAGGAGAAACCTGGGGAAGAATATTTGGAGGTGTAATCTCTTTTTTGTTGATTTCCAGTATTTCTAGTATGGTGTTAGCTGGACCACGTGTAACAAATGCAGTCGCGAAAGATTTTTCAAAATTAAATTGGTTTAGTTCGAATAACGAAAGCGGAATCCCAGTTCGTGCGCTTTGGATACAAGCGTTAATTGCATTTGCCTTTGTTGCAACCTCCTCGTTTCAAAGTCTAATTATAATGATCGGTTTTGTATTGAACTTGTTTACCATGTTGACCGTTATCGGATCCATTCGAGTTGGATTGCGCATAAAAAATGTGAGTGGATTAATTAATAAGTTTGTTTTTCCTTTATTTCCTATCATATTCTTGTTGTTCCAAACTTGGATACTTATCTTTGGTTTGGTAGATAAGCCTAAAGAGTCCTTTATCGGATTAGGCATTACTCTAATTGGAATACCAGTATACAGATGGGTAAAGCGTACGTAATAATAGTATTGTTGATAAGTTGTAATTTGTTTGGTCAAGTTACATCGCAGTCAACTGCGTCTAGAATTTTACAGAATGTATTGGATTCATTGGAGGATAAATATCCAAAGGTGATTGAATCTCCTGAAAAATACCGATTCAAAATTGTTTTTACTGAAATCAAACGTGCAAATGGAAAAGTGACCTTGGAAACAGTTGGATTTCGAATGAATGAAAATGAATATCTCTATCCTGCAAGTATTGTAAAGCTTCCAACGATTTTAATTGGAATGGAAGAATACAATAAAATCCATAAAATTCGATCAAGAGTTACTTACGAAACTTTACTAAAATTTAATAAAGAGAAAGGATGCATGCCAACTGCTTTTTCTGTCAAGATTGGAAATAAATTAGAATATTATACGTTAGATTTATTTACTAAACAAATGTTAGCAGTTTCGGATAACGATGCGTACAATCGTATGTTTGATTTTGTTGGACAACAACAATTGAATCGTCGTTTAAAGGAAATGAATTACCAAAACGGTAAAATAATTCGCAAGTTTGTTTTGAATTGTTCTTTAGATCAAAATAGAATTAGTGATTCATATGTGTTTTTAGGTAGAAGAAACGAATGGTTGTATAACCGAAGAGGTATTTCCAATCCAGATACAATTTTAACGGATTCGACATATAAAATTGGAAAAGCTTACGAAGGATTGGATAAAAAGATTGTTCCACGTCCTTTTGATTTTTCACGACAAAACAACATGGAGTTGGTAGATTTACACAAAACCTTAAATGGTGTAGTTTTTCCTAAGTCTGAGTTTGCGCACACCTTTGATATTTCGGAAGAGCAACGTAAATACTTAATTCAAAATTTAGGGAAATACCCTGCGGAATATGGTTTAGACTTTAATCCAATTGAGTTTCCAGCGACCTATAAAAAATATTTATTTTTTGGAAAAGACACAAATACATCATATACGAACGATAGTTTAAATCGTTTTCGTTCATTTAATATGGTGGGCTTGTCTTTCGGTTGTGCGATCGATGCAGCTTACATCGTAGATTTAGATACAGGGAAAGAATTTGTCTTGACTGTAGGTATTTACGCAAACGAAGATGAAGTCATCAATGATGCAAAATACGACTATGAAAGTTTAGCGTATCCGTTAATGAAGGATATTGGTCGTTTGATCATGAATCAACTCCCAGAGAACAAAGAAAATGTGGAGTATTTGAGAGGATTTATTGAGGAAATAGGATTGAAGCGATGATATCCTATAATCTTTTCTTTACAGGTTTTTAGTGCGTAAATAGCTTTTCTTATTACTAGTTTTTTATGCAAGTGCAGCATTAAACCAATAAAGTAATAATATCCTTTTGAGTTTGTTAAAAAAAATAGGCTGTTTCTAAATATCTAGAAACAGCCTATTTTTTGATACGTTTAAATGCTATATATAAACAAACTAGTTCTTACTAAATTTTGATGTATATACGCCATATTGATCTTCGATGGTAATTACATAGATTCCAGTCTGTAAGTTTTCTAAGTCAATTATATAATCATTACTTTCTTTTTCAATATTGTATACCTCTTTACCTAAAAGTGAATGTATATAGATCGATTTAATAGTGTTTTTTGAATTTACAAATAATTCTTTGGAGGTTGGACTAGGATATAGGTTAATATTTATCTCATTTGAACCATTGTTTGCAATTAATTCAATAGATGAAGTGTTCTTTTTTACACCCACATGTCCATACAAACCAGTTCCTGTACCAATTAATAAATCATCATAATACAAAAAGTTTATCTCGGTACCTGTAGGGTAGGAGTACCCCAAACTCCAAGTGCTAGCAGTAGTAGGTAAGATATATACCTCATGATCAACAGCTACATAGATTGTGTCTATTCCTTTAGTGATAGCTTTTCCAATTTTCCCTGTACTCATTGGGAAGCCAGTTGTGGTAAATGGTGTCCATTTATTTGTACCGGAAATGGATTTAAAATATGCAATTGGATGATTACTTCCCACATCTGTTCCACAAGCAAGAATGGTATCTCCTGTACTACTAGTCTCTACATCTAATATCGATGCGGAAATTGGATATCCTACACTCGTTCCGCTTGCATCCATGTCTTGTTTAACAGTAAAATTCTTAGTAGTAGTATCCCAAGTTAGTTTATAGATACTTTTAGAGGATGTGTTATATTCTACACCAACATAGAGTATCGTATTTCCAGCCTCTTTATTAAATGTTAGATCCCAAACATCTACATCTTTATCCCCAGAAATTATATCGATATATTGTTGTTGCCAGTTGACACCTCCATCGGTAGAATAAAATACACCACCTTTCTCATTTCCTGAGTAGAATGCACCTGCAACGATTAGGTTAGGATCCCATGGACAAATTTCAATTGCTTCAAAGCGATACATTTGGGGAAGCCACGCGTATTTTTTTTCAGGACTAAACATTTCTTTCCAAGTTGCACCTGCATCAATTGTTTTATAAATTCGTACATTTCCTGCATATGCAATATTGGAATTTTTAGGGTGCATAGCGATACTGTAATAAGGGGAACCGTCACCATTAGGAAACATTGCATTGGTCCAATTAGGTGTGGTTTTGTAATTAGTTACTCTTCTAATACCGGCTTTTGAGGCAATCCAAGCGGTGTCTTTGTTGGTTGTCATGTTTATATCATTGACTTGTATCGCTTCCATGCCATTGTTAATTTCAAACAAAGTTTTTCCATTGTCTATACTTGCTCCAATACCTTGGTCAGTAGTTACATAAATTAAATTTGGATTATTTTGGTCTGCTAAGATTCCTCCGTCATTTGGATGAGTTTCAATACCTCCTGGTGTGCCAATTTCAAACCAATTACCTGTGTTACCATTTGAATTGTTGTACAATTTTGAATAATACACATTAGAAGTTCCTCCGCTAGTAGTACATACAATTTCATCTCCTGAAACACCAGAAATACCGGTGTTATATTCCGTGAAGGTAACTCCATTATCATCGGAATATGCAATCAGTTTTTTTGCTGGTTCAGGGGAACTATGTCCGCCAATTAGAATTCTATTAGTACCTGTAATTCCAAACGCTTTCCAATGTTTATTAGGACTGGCTAGTACAGAAAGATTAATAGTATCATACTTGGTGGATGCAGACATAGAAGTGATCGCATCTTTAAATTTGTAAAGCGTAGGAGCAGTTCCGTCAATAAAAAGAAATAATTTTGAATCTGAGGTGTTCAATACTAATTTAGGTAAATTAGGTAGCGTATGTGGTATGCTTATTTCAGCAATTTTAGTTAGAATACCGCTAGCATTTAATGTGTTTACAATCAAACTTTTGTCTTTGATATAGAAAAGATGATTACCCACAACTTTGACATAACGAATTAATTGAGACTCTAATAAAGTACTTGTTGAGTCATGAATATCTGTTCTGTAAAGGTCTTCATTATAAATGAAATACAATTTACCGGAAGTTTCGTGAGCTGCTATATTAGTTATATATCCTAAATTTTTAGAAGCATTTAAACTTGGTAATACTTTCCATTTTTGGAAACTAGAGCTTCCTGTCGCCATTGATTTTACATCGGTATAAAAAACAGAATTAGCGCTTTGTGTTGATGCAAATACGCGCGTAGAATCACTATTTAATGTATATGAGCAAAGGGAAAGTACGCGACCTCCATATATTTTCTCTACGTTTGGAATCGATAAATTTTGCGCATGTAAATAACAGGATGTTAACAGCGAAAATAAATAAAATACAGATTTTAGGTTTTTCATCATAAATAAATATTAATTTTTTGTCAAAAATAGAGATAAAAAATTAAAAATAAAATTTACAATGTGTTATTTTTCAGTACTCCACGTCTAGATTGAACGTTTTTTGTAGGGTAAATAAATTTGGATTTTTACGTGCTAATGCGTTAAAACGATCTTTACCAGTTTGGTGTTTTACATTTTCTTCGAGATTTTCTGAAATAGCAAAATCAACAGATATGGACCAGTTTTTAAGGCTTTCACGAAGGTATTCGATTAATTCCGAAATGTGTGTTTGAATGTAATCAATCTGTACTTGGTTATCTACTTCATGGTTAACATGAAATTCTCCAATGATTTTAGGATCACGTTTTACCATGGCAAGATAAATGGTGTCATTACCATCTTCTTTCATTTTGAAGGCAAATTTCTTCCAAAACATTTTGAGTTGATCTGTGGAAAAAGGAGTTTTTGGTCGATTGGCATTATTAGTTCCACCTTCTATGGTATCTTCTACTTTTTTAGCTGTTAATTCTTTGATAGAGAGTAAATTTGTTTGCACCTCTCCTTGGATTTTCTCCATGGATTTGGGTTCCTTTTTCAAGGAAATTTCAGCGTAAGAAGGAGTGTTTGATTTTGGCTTTACAGGGGCTGCATGAGCATTTTTATCTGCCTGACCAAAAAATGGGATGAGCGTAACAAAATCAGTTAATCCTTTTTTTTTTCTAGCTCATTTTTAATTGAACAAATCTGCATGATAGCAAGTTCAACTAAAAGTCGTTGGTTTTTAGAAGCTTTGTATTCTACATCCGCTTTACTTAACACGCCCATAGCACGAAGGATAAACGGTGTTTCAATTGCTTTAGCTTGTTCCGTAAAACGATTTTCTACACTTTCACCAACTTCTAATAACTTAACTGTTCGCATGTCTTTGCAAACTAATAAATTACGTAAATGATCTGCTAAACCAACGATGAAATTGTGTCCGTCAAATCCTTTTTCAAGGATATCGTTGAATAGTAATAGGCAAGAAGGAATATCCTCTTTTAGTGCATTGTCTACAATACGGAAATAGTAATCGTAATCTAAGATGTTTAAATTGTCGATTACTGCTTGGTAAGTCAGGTTGTTACCTGCAAAACTGACAATCTGATCGAAAATAGAAAGTGCGTCACGAAGAGCTCCTTCTGCTTTTTGTGCGATTAAATGTAATGCTTCAGAGTCCGCGCTAATACCTTCTTTTACTGAAATATAAGAAAGGTGATCAGCGATGTCTTTGATTTTGATTCTATGGAAGTCGAAAATTTGACAACGGGAAAGAATCGTTGGGATAATTTTATGTTTTTCTGTCGTAGCCAAAATAAAGATAGCATGCGCAGGTGGTTCTTCTAATGTTTTCAAAAACGCATTGAATGCAGACGTAGACAACATGTGGACCTCATCAATAATATATACTTTGTGGGTTCCGATTTGTGGAGATATTCTAACTTGATTTACCAACTCTCGAATGTCATCTACCGAGTTGTTCGAAGCAGCATCTAGTTCGTATACGTTTAACGATGCGCCTGAATTAAAGGAAGTACATGATTCACATGTATCACATGCTTCAATACTTTCAGTAGGATTAAAACAGTTGATTGTTTTTGCTAAGATACGAGCAGAAGTTGTTTTACCAACACCACGCGATCCACAAAATAAAAAAGCTTGTGCTAAGTGATTCGTTTTTATAGCATTTTTCAATGTAGAAGTAATATGTCCTTGTCCAACGACAGTGTCGAAGGTCTGGGGTCTATACTTTCTAGCCGATACTACAAAATCGCTCATGCCTGTTTTATATTTTGTGTAACAAATGTACAAAGACTTTCGGAGATTCAAAAATATAACTTACGAACAATCTTGACTAAAATCAGTTTTTTCAATAGTCAATATCATAATCTTAGAATTTCTTTTCCGACAAATTTGTAGGACGAAAATTTAACTAAGGATATAATGGAGTTGACCCAAGTAACAGAAGAAACGTTAATGAAAGAATTTCAAGCGAAAATAGATGCGGATGCAAAGATTGAACCGAACGATTGGATGCCTGATGATTATCGTTTACATTTAATACGTCAGATTTCACAACATGCACACTCGGAAGTGATTGGTATGCAGCCAGAAGGAAACTGGATTACACGTGCTCCTAGTTTGAGAAGTAAAAAGATTTTGTTAGCGAAGATCCAAGATGAGGGTGGACATGGATTGTATTTATACAGTGCTGCGGAGACCTTAGGGGTGAGTCGAGATCAATTCATTCAATGGTTGCACACAGGAAAGGCGAAGTATTCTTCCATTTTTAATTATCCAACTTTGAATTGGGCAGATATAGGTGCGATAGGTTGGTTAGTGGACGGTGCGGCAATTACGAATCAAGTTTCCTTGCAACGTACGTCTTATGGTCCATATGCAAGAGCGATGGTGCGTATTTGTAAAGAAGAATCGTTTCACCAACGTCAGGGGTATGAAATTATGTGGAAAATGATGAAAGGAACGAAAGAGCAACGCGCAATGGCACAAGATGCGATTAACCGATGGTGGTGGCCAGCATTGATGATGTTTGGACCTAAAGATGGAGATTCTCCTCGTTCTAGTACCGCGATGAAATATAAAATTAAGCGCGAAACCAATGATCAATTGCGGGAGAAATTTATCCAAAAAACAATACCACAAGCACATTTAATCGGATTGACCATTCCAGATTCAGCGATTAATTTACTGGAAGATGGGAGCTATACCCATGGAGAAATCGATTGGACTGAATTCTGGAAAGTAGTTAATGGGGATGGACCATGTAACAAACAACGTTTAGCACACCATGTGAAATACCACGAGGAAGGTGCATGGGTACGTGAATGCGCACAAGCATTTGAAGATTATTTAATGAAATAAAAAATTAGACTATGACAATCGATAAAAATGCTTTGAAAAAAGTAATGATTTCTAATTATGAGAATATCATTGCTGAATTAAGAGAAGAGTTAGCAACCAAAAAAGGATCGTCTGATTTGGATGAAAACGATACCTTGGATCCAGAGGATTATTCTACTCAAACTGTTTCCAATGTGATGGTAGATTTATTAAAAGAGCAAATCGTTAAAACAGAGAAAGATTTGGAGTGTATTAAACAAATAGATTTTTCTGCAAAAGACGAAGCGACGGTTGGAGCATTAGTAACAACAGATATGTTTAACTTTTTCTTAGGTGTGGCAACTGTTCCGTTTTTATACGAGCATAAACAAATCGTTGGAGTTTCTGTAAACGCTCCGATTTTTGTAAACATTAAAGGGAAAAAAGTAGGGGATTCTTTTACTTTTTCAGGACATCAATATAACATTCACACTATACAATAAAAAATAGAAAAGCGATGAGTAAACTAGATACACAAGGACAACTTTGGGAGGTATTTATTCAAAGTAAAGCAGGTCAGTCATACAAACACGCAGGCGCTGTACATGGTTACGATAAGGATATGGCTTTAAATAATGCGCGTGACACTTATACACGTAGGGGAGAAGGGACTGGACTATGGGTGGTTCCAAGTAAAGAAATTGTTGCGGTAACGGTTGAAGGGGACATAAGTTTTTTTGAACCAGCAACGGATAAAATATATAGACATCCTACGTTTTACAACCTTCCTGAAGGAGTTAAAAACATGTAATTATGAATACAGTACATAACTATTATTTACAAATTGCAGACAACGCGTTGATTTTAAGTCACCGTTTGAGTGAAAATTGTAGTAAAGGACCATTTTTGGAAGAAGATTTAGCCACTACGAATGTTGCCTTGGATTTCATTGGTTTAGCAGAATCGATTTACGAAGAGATTGCGAAACAACGTGGGAATTTCGTTGGAGATGATTTCGCATACCGAAGAAATGAGAATGAATATCGTAATGTGTTGTTGGTTGAAAAAGAGAATGGAGATTTTGCACACTTGATGACCCGTCAATTTTTAATGGATGTTTTTAACTACCATTTCTTTTCAGCATTGACAGAAAGTAAAGATGATTTTTTAGTTGCGATTGCGCATAAATCATTGAAGGAGGTAAAGTATCATTTAAAACGTAGTTCGGAATGGATGATTCGTTTTGGAAAAGGAACAGAGCTATCCAAAGAAAAAGCAACAAGCGCATTGCAAGAACTTTGGGGGTATACGAACGAGTTGTTTGAGAACTCTGCGGTAGATATGGAAATGGTAGAAAAAGGAGTAGGTGTTGATTTATCCTTGATTCATGAAGCATGGTTAGCTCAGGTTCAATCTGTATTAACAACAGCGACGTTAGATATTCCTACTAAATTTACGGTCTTTAGTGGAGGTAAAAAAGGAGTACATACGGAATCGTTTGGATATTTATTGGCTGAAATGCAATTTTTGACGAATAAATATCACGATGCAGTATGGTGAAAAAAAATTCATTTTTTGATGAAAATGAATAAGACCATATTCAATACATGTGAGCTCTTTTCTTTTGCTTTTTTCGTAGTCATAATTGAAAATATCCTTACTTTTGAAAACTAAAATATACGATTATGAGTAATACAGAAATAGAAAAAGTAAAGTGCTTAATTATTGGGTCTGGACCTGCGGGATATACAGCTGCTATCTATGCTGCTCGTGCTGACATGAAGCCTGTTATGTACCAAGGGATGCAACCTGGAGGTCAATTAACAACAACCAACGAAGTAGAAAACTTCCCAGGATATCCGGAAGGAATTACAGGTCCTGCGATGATGTTAGAGTTAGAAGCGCAAGCAAAACGTTTTGAAACAGATATTCGCTTTGGTTTTATTACCAAAGTAGATTTTTCAGGAGAAATTCATAAATGTTGGACAGAATCAGGTCATGAAATTCATGCGGAAACAGTGATCATTTCAACTGGTGCTTCAGCGAAATATTTAGGATTACCTTCCGAACAAAAATACTTAGAGTTAGGTGGTGGAGTTTCTGCTTGTGCGGTTTGTGACGGATTCTTTTACCGTGGTCATGAAACAGTGATAGTAGGAGCAGGAGATTCAGCTTGTGAGGAAGCCCACTATTTATCTAAATTATGTACTAAAGTAACGATGTTGGTTCGTAAAGAAGAATTTAGAGCATCTAAAATTATGGCTGACCGTGTAAAAAACACACCAAACATTACTATTTTATTCAATACAGATACAGTTGAAGTATTGGGTGAAGGTGATTTAGTGACTGGAGCAAAAGTTAAGAATTCAGTAACAGGAGAGGAGCAGGTAATTCCATGTACAGGTTTCTTTGTTGCCATTGGACATAAACCGAATACAGATATTTTTGCCGAGTATATTGATCTAGATGAAACAGGTTATATCAAATATGCACAACCAGGTACATCAAAAACAAATGTAAAAGGTGTATTTGTTGCAGGAGATGCTGCAGATAAATCCTACAGACAAGCAATCACTGCTGCGGGTACAGGATGTATAGCAGCCTTGGATGCAGAACGTTATTTGGCAGCGAAAGGACATTAATTAGATGTTATTATTTTGTTATGGAGGTGTTTAGGATTCTAAACACCTTTTTATTTGTCAATAAATCTTAAATTTTCCAGGCGTTTTTTTTGTAATATTGTATTATGAAAAAAATATATTTAGTTGCACTAACGCTTGTCAGTTCGATGAATTTGTTCGGACAAGCTACTTTTACTGACTCTACAAAGTCATGCGATTATCGTTTAATGACTTCACTCCATTTAGGTACTGTTGGTTTTGGATTGGATTTTAAATACAATTCAGGCATTCATACTGCTCGTTTAGGCTATTCAACTATTCCTTTTCATTATGCAACGGTTATTGATATGGGATCGAAATTGAAGATGGGAGCTGAAACAAAAGTTTCCTATAACAACATACATTTAATATATGATTTACAACCATTTAAAAAAGCGGATTGGTTTAGGTTAAATGCTGGTGCTGCATATTTTGTAAGTGCATCAGTATTTGCTAAGTTGACACCTCAAGATAGTATAAACGCTAAGATTGTGTCATTATCACCAGAGGAAATTGGTAATGTTTCCATTACGGTTGATTCTAAAGGATTCGCTCCTTATTTGGGGATAGGATTAGGTAGAGCAGTTCCCAAAAACAGATTCAATGTTAATTTTGATTTTGGCACCTATTATCTTCCAGCTCCAACAGTAACAGTTATCGGTACTAAATTGTTATCAAACAATACATCATTAGGCACTCAACTAACAGAAGATTTAAAAGCATATCGTTGGATGCCAATGCTTCAATTAAACCTTACCTACATAATCAAATAATCTTATTAATTAATATTTATGAAAAAGAAAATAGTTTATGGTTTAGCAGCATTGTCTCTTGTGGCATTATTGACTACCCCTTTTGGATGTAAAAAAATTAATCCAAGTGATTATTCAATTAGTGTAGATACTGATGTTTTTAGTTCTCCAATGATGGTGTTTTTTGAAAACGCTAAAGCAGATGCTACTAAGCAACCAGAGGGTGATTTTACAGTTAAAATTTCCGGAGATGATGCATCAAAAGTAGTTACCGTTTTAGGAACTCGTGATTTTCAAGCACATGAAGGATGGATTGCATTAAATTTAGCAAAGGGAGTTGATGCTTCTGTTAAGCCAGTTTCATTTATATTGACAGCTAAAATTGATGGTTTTGAAGAAGTTAGGAAAGAGATAGTGATTTCTTCTAAAGATGATGCTAAGTTTACCATTAAAGTAATTGAAATAGGAAATCATCCGTCAGGAGTTGCTGAAGAAACTAAAAACATTCCATTAACGAATGGTGTTATTAGTTCAGATCAATATTTAAATACGATTGTTGAAAATGGAGCAACAGAAACTGTATCATTAAAATTGCCTTCTGGGACTAAAATGTTAAACAAAAATGGAGAACCTATTTCTGGAGCTTCAATGTCAACGAACGTTAGGTTTTATGATGTGTCTGATGAATCGATACATGTATTTCCTGGCGGATTAGCACCTCAGTTAGTTACAGATAAAGATGGTAAAAAAATAGATGGAGGTATTCATTTCTTTACAGCTGGATTGATGGATGTAGATATGAAAATTGGAGATGATGAAGTTAAAAAATTCAGTAATCCAATAGACGCAGAAATAAAAATAAATGAAAATCAAGATAATTTTACGACAGGTCAAAAGGTAAAAGAAGGTGATTTAATTCCTTTGTGGAGTTTAGATGAATTAACGGGTCAATGGCAAGAAGAAGGTACTGCGAAAGTTGTAAATTCTAATGGCTCCTTGACAGCTCAATTTAAAATAACTCACTTGTCTGGATGGAATTTAGATTGGGGTTGGTCAATGTTCGGTAGCTATGGCACTAAGAAAGTTAAATTAGATGTGATTTTCGAAACTTCTTGGGTTAATCCTACTGGATTGTATGAAGTTACACTAAGGTCTCCTAATGGAGGGTATTTAGGAGCACTTCATTGCACACCTATTTATGATGGTTTTGTAGCTACTTTTGAAAGTACTCCTAATATCCCATTGGCATATATTGAAATATATGATAGAGTTACAAAAAAGATAGTTCATAAGTCTGCACCATTTAATCCATCTACACAAAATAAATATAATGTGAAAATTGCAGATTCACCTTTGAAATATGTTGATGTATCTTTAACTTATTCTTTAGTCAATACAAAAAATCCTAAGTTAAAACCAACTGCATCCGCTCAAATAATTATAACAGATTTAGTATCTGGTATAAAAACAAGTTTTTTTACTGGAAGTACTAGTATGAAAAGTGACAAGGGTAATATAAAAGTTAGATTGATCAGTGGAAGAAATTATAAAGTTAGTACGTTAGGTAAGGATGGTAAAATTATTTCTTGTGAATCTGTTTTTGACATCAATGACTTATCGAAACTTAAATATGATAAAATTAACGGTTTAAATGTTAAAAAATTACAATACAATGCTACAAATAAGACGGTAGAAATTGAGTTTGAATATTTGTTGTGATTTTCAAAATTTGTTCATTTATTCAAAGCGTCTAGGATAACTTCTAGGCGCTTTTTTAATATTGTTATTGGATGAAAATTAATGGTTGTTAATTTCAAGCCATTCATTTTCATTACTCTCCAAAATACCTTCATGTGCGATCTTTATCAAATCCTGGATAAATAAGATTTCAGGATATTGTTTTGCTTCATGTAGGTATTGTTTTTTTATCGAACCAATGAATTGAACTTCTTCAAATTTTCGAGCATTAATAATGTGATAATAAGATCGATTATTATTTAGTTTTCTAAAAATAGGGTAGTCTATTTTGTTTTCCATAGTTTAAAAATATATCTTTATTGTATGACTAAAAAAGAAAAAGCCAACTATATTTTAACAGAATTGGAAAAATTATATCCAACGACTCCAGTGCCCTTAGATCATTCAAGTTCCTATACCTTACTGATTGCAGTTTTACTTTCTGCACAGTGTACCGATGAACGCGTGAATAAAATTACACCTCTATTGTTTTCAAAAGCAGATACACCATGGGCTATGGTCAAATTAAGTATCGAGGAAATTCAACAAATTATAAGACCATGTGGACTTTCACCAAAAAAAGCCTATGCAATTTTTACGCTATCTCAAATACTTATTGATAAATATAACGGTGAAGTACCCGAAGACTTGGTTTTGTTAGAAGAATTACCTGGAGTTGGGCATAAAACGGCTTCTGTTGTCATGTCCCAAGCGTTTGGACATCCAATGTTCCCTGTAGACACTCATATTCATCGTTTATTGACTCGTTGGGGAGTAACAAGTGGTAAAAACGTAGTTGAAACTGAAAAAGACGCAAAAAAAATATTTCCAAAAGTTAGTTGGAATAAATTACATTTACAGATTATTTTTTATGGCAGAGAATATTCTCCTGCTCGAAGTCCAAAATCTGAAAAAGACTACATCACACGTACAATAGGGACTAAAAAAGCATTGTCAGAACTTTTATAAAACTATTTGCCGATAAAAAATCCTTGAATGGCTTTGGTTACAAACCAATCATCTTTCTTACCCATTTTAGGGTTAATCGGCTCTATGAATAAATCAGGCTGCTTTATCGTTTGAGGATTTTGTTGTAATGGTAAATGTGACCAAAATGTAAAAGGATTAATCATTACACTAAATTTGGTGTAGGGTAATACCATTTCTAATCCACCTGTGTTTCCACAAAAGAAACTTCCACCAGCAGGTTGACCCACAATTTTTGCTTTAGCTAAAGTTTTAAGATGACAAGCCAACAACGAAGCCGCTGAAAAAGATCCTTCGTCTGTTAAAACAATAATTTCACCTTCAAAAATCAAATCACTATCTACATAACCCGTATATATTTCACTATCATACTCAGGATGCTTTCGCTTAAATCGTTTATTGATTCTGCTCGATTTTTTATAGTTTCTATAAAACGCATTGTGCTTTTGTAGATACTTATTCGTGAAACGTTTAAATGATTTGTTATGTTCGTATTTACCTAATAATTTATTGGATCCTACGATATATTTCATAAAAGATGATTGTAATTGTCCGCCAGGATTTCCTCTTACATCAACAATCAATTTTTTTATTTCTTTTTTAGATATGTCTTTAAATGATGTTGCTAAAAACTTTTCATAGTTAGCACCGTGACATGCATAAAAAGATACAAATTTAAAATAAGCGTATTTACTCTTAATTACTGAGTATTTACCTATGTTTTTTAAATCTTTCTTTGATTGTGTTTCTAATTTATCTAATCGTTTTTTAATCGAATTAATTGGGGGATATCCAGTATATAAGTAGATACGTGCAGTGTCTCTTTTTGCGGAATAAATGACTTCTATAGAATCTTTTCGATCACGATAGGCTACATTTCGGAAAAATTCAAAGAAGTGGGTAGCGTTTGAATATTTATAGTCTATACCATTTTCATCCGATGAAATAAATTCTCCAATTCGACGCATCATTTTCGGAACGGTTTCACCATCAATGGCTATGATTTCAGCGTTTTTCGGTAGGTTTTTTTGCTGACTTTTACGTTTGCCAAAATTGACTTTCTTTATATCTTCTTTGACTAAATCAGAAACGAATAATTTTTTACCAACAAGTACATAATCACAGGGTAATGATAGTCGCTCAGAATTCCATTCACCAAAAACACGTCCTGACGGCCATAAACGGGTATGTCCGCATTGAATAGTAGAAACAGCTTTACCAAATTGACGAAATAATTCCATGAAAGGAAGTTCTACATCTAAATTTGAATACAAATTATCAAAAGCAAGTGAAACAGAATCTTGAGGTACGTGGATGTCTAGTTTACCTTCTTTTTGTGTTAACATATTTCTAAGTAACTCACAATCTTTACGTTGTAAATAAACTTCTTTATCCTCATCTGAAAATGAACATAGTAAAACTATAGATAAAATAAGAACATTAAATAACTTCACTCTTACTCTTCTCCCGAAAGTTTTCGGGACGTTACACTTCACTCCTTTATGCCTTTATTTTTTCGCATTTTGATGTTTATAAACTCAACAATCAAAGCATAAACCATAGCAAAATAGATATAGCCTTTAGGTACATGTTGCCCAAATGCCTCTGCAATTAATACCATTCCTATAGTTACTAAAAATGCTAGCGCAATCATTTTAACGGTAGGTCGTTTATTAATAAAATCAGAGATAGGTTTGGCAAATACTAGCATAATCATCATGGAGATAATTACAGCACCAAAAATAATTACCATTGGATTTCCTTTACCGTCCTTACTTATTTCATTAGTCATACCTATTGCAGTAATAACTGAATCGAAACTAAAAACGATATCTATCATCACAATTTGTAAAATAACAGAAGATAATTTAGTTTTAACCTTCACTTCTCCATCATGGTTTCCCTTTATAGTACTATGCATTTCTGATGTACTCTTATAAATTAAAAATAATCCACCAATCAGTAAAACTATACTTTGACCCGTGAAATTTGTTCCGAAAATTGTAAATAACGTATCTGTCATTCCCATTATCCACCCGACAATAGATAATAAAAATAAGCGTACAATCAACGCTAAAATTAAACCTATGTTTCTAGCTTTGCGTTTCTTTTCTGCAGGTAATTTATCGGTAACAATTGAAATAAATATAATGTTATCAATTCCAAGAACTATTTCTAATAGCGATAATACAACTAAATAAAACATGCCTGTTCCTGTAAAAAGAATTGAAAAATAATCACTCATAATTAAAATATTTTAGGTCAAAATTAAGATAATACAGCAAAATAATGCTTTAACATGCGATCATTTAATGAAGAATCTGTATATATCTCCATTAATTTAGGTTTATCATTGGATGAAAAAGAATAAAAATCTTCGATTTGTTGATCTATTTCTGAAATAGAACTTGATTTAAAATAAGTTAATCCAAATGCTTTACATAAAAATTCAGCAGAATAACCATGGTTATAGACAAAAAAATCGTTTAGCTCTTCAGTGGTATCTGGACCAGGAATAATTTTAAAAATACCTCCACCATCATTATTAATCACAAAAATTCGAAGATTAGATAAGTTTAATTTGTTAAATAATGCATTACTATCATAGAAAAAAGAAATATCTCCTGTAATCAAAGTGTTACACTGATCTTTCTGAATGTATGCTGCACCTCCAGCAGTACTAGTACTACCATCTATTCCGCTTGTACCACGATTGCAAAAAGTAGTTATTGTTTTAATAGGATCAACTAATTGAGCATAGCGTACAACAGAGCTATTCGCTAGGTGTAAAATGGAGTTTTCAGGGATGTAATCAAGTAAAATGTGACTTGCTATTAGATCTGTAAAATCTGTTTGGTTCTTAATGAAATTAAGTGCTTTGTCTTTATTTATGTAATCTAGCTGTTTCCATTTATTACGAAAACTGGCATTTGTTTTAACGCCAACTTTAGTTAATTCTTTAATAATTGTAGTCGAATCTACATTTAGTGAATACGAAAGGTTTTGATAGGTATCCATGAATGGAAAATCAGCACCGATTTTCCAAATTTCCTTTGGACTATTTTTTCGTAGATATGCTTTAATTTTTTTAGACACTACTGCACCACCAAGTACGATTAGCAATTCAGGTGCAAATTCAATTAATTCATTTTCTTTAATTCCTTGCAATGTTCGATCTATACAATGAACAAATTGAGTATGAATTAAGTTTGAAGTGTTTTCAACTAGAATGATTACTGAAGGATCTTCAGCTAAAAATTTCAAGGCGTTTTCCAATGCTTCATTGGGTAACATTTGTCCACAAAGTATCATTTTCTTAGAATATTTATTCCAAGATTTTTGAAGGATTGATAATTGTTGTTCAGACAATTCTTGATTTGATTCAAAAACCGTTATCGGTGCAAGTTCAATTTCTTGCGTTAACTCAATTTGCTGATATAATGGTTCTGAAAAAGGTAAATTAATATGAACAGGTCCTTTTTTTATTCCATTTGCTCTATAAAAAGCTTCAGAAAGTTGACGTTTGACAAACCAAATTTGTTCGTTATCCCAATTGTTTTCTGGGATTGTTGTAGAAAACCGAATGTGGTTTTTATATACTTCATGCTGTACAATTGTCTGTCCATCCCCTTGGTCTACCCAAGAAACAGGTCTGTCTGCAGTAAAAACGATTAAGGGTACTTGTTGGTAATATGCTTCTGCGATTGCTGGATAATAATTTAATGCCGCTGAGCCTGAGGTACAGCAAAGTCCAACTAATTTGTTTGTTTGTTGAGCCATTCCTAAAGCGTAAAAAGCTGCTGAACGTTCATCTGGAATTACAATACATTCAATTTCTGGGTGTTGATTAAATGCGATGGATAAAGGTGCATTACGTGAACCTGGAGAAAAAACAACATATTTTAACCTTAATGCAACAGATTGTTGAACTAAAAATTGAATGTGTGATTTTGCGCTTGATTTCACCGATTAAATTTGAGTTGTATTAAGCTCACAAAATTATCATTTTTATTGATTTTCACTGAGTTTTTCTTCGTGTTTTCAGATATATGACGTATATTCGCGCAAATAAAGTGCTGTTAACCTTAATTTAGACAGCTACTATTCACACTTTCGTTTGTTTTGAGGTTCTTACGAAATACAATTTTAAGCCAAATGGCAGAAACAAAAATTACAGGGCAGGGAACTGCTGATTTTGACTGGGATGCATTAGCATTAGACGGTTACACACAAATCCAACGTTCAGAATTAGCTGACACGTATGAAAAAACATTAAGTTCTATCAATGAAAAAGAAGTAATTGAAGGAACAGTTGTTGTTTTAACAAAACGTGAAGCGGTTATCAACGTAGGTTACAAATCTGAAGGGGTTATTCCAGTAAGTGAATTCCGTTACAATCCAGATTTAAAAGTGGGTGATAAAGTTGATGTATATGTTGAATGTCAAGAAGACAAATCAGGTCAACTAGTGATCTCTCACCGTACTGCACGTATGCACAAAGCATGGATTCGTGTGAATGACGTATTACGTACAGGTGAAATCATTACTGGTTTTGTTAAGTGTCGTACAAAAGGTGGTCTTATCGTTGACGTATTTGGTATTGAAGCATTCTTACCAGGTTCTCAAATCGATGTTAAACCAATCCGTGATTACGATATCTATGTTGGTAAAAACATGGAATTCAAAGTGGTTAAAATTAACCAAGAATTCCGTAACGTTGTTGTTTCTCATAAAGCGCTTATTGAGGCTGAATTAGAAGAACAGAAAAAACAAATCATCTCAGGTCTTGAAAAAGGACAAGTTCTTGAAGGTACTGTTAAGAATATTACTTCTTACGGTGTATTCATCGACTTAGGAGGTGTTGATGGATTAATCCACATTACTGACCTTTCTTGGGGTCGTGTAAATCACCCAGAAGAAATCGTTGAGTTAGATCAAAAATTGAATGTTGTAATTCTTGATTTTGATGATGACAAAAAACGTATTGCTTTAGGATTAAAACAATTAAGCGCTCACCCATGGGATGCTTTAGATGCTAACATCCAAGTTGGAGACAAAGTATCTGGAAAAGTAGTTGTTATGGCTGATTATGGTGCTTTCGTTGAAATCGCTGCGGGTGTTGAAGGATTAATTCACGTTTCTGAAATGAGTTGGTCACAACATTTACGTTCTGCACAAGACTTTATGTCTGTTGGAGATACAGTAGAAGCTGTTGTATTAACTTTAGACAGAGAAGAAAGAAAAATGTCTTTAGGTATCAAACAATTGATGCCAGATCCATGGACAGCAATCGAAGCTAAATATGCAGTAGCAACTAAACACGATGCTAAAGTTCGTAATTTCACAAACTTTGGAGTATTCGTTGAATTAGAAGAAGGTGTTGACGGATTGATTCACATTTCTGACCTTTCCTGGCAGAAAAAAATCAAACATCCATCTGAATTCTGCAAAGTAGGTGACGAAATGAAAGTTGTTGTATTAGAAATCGATCGTGAAAACCGTCGTATTTCTTTAGGTCACAAACAATTGGAAGAGAATCCATGGGATGTATTTGAAACAATCTTCGGAGAAGGAACAATTCACCAAGGTACGATCATTGAAACGAAAGACAAATCTGGTATCGTTGCTCTTCCTTATGGTGTTGAAGGAATTTGTCCTGCTAAACACTTGAAAAAAGAAGATGGATCAAATGCTAAAATTGACGAAACTTTAGATTTCAAAGTGATTGAATTCAACAAAGAATCTAAAAAAATCGTTGTATCTCACACACGTTTATTCGAAGAAGGAGAAGATCGTCCAACTACAGCTACTAAATCTACAGAAGCTAAAGGCGGTAAGAAAGCTGGTGCTGGTAGCTCAACTGCTCAAGCAGTAAAAGCAATCAACTCTAACTCTGAAAAATCTACGTTAGGTGATTTAGATGCGTTATCTGCATTGAAAGACAAAATGGAAGGTAAATAATAGTACCTAACAAAATACGGAAGCCCTGCTGAATTTTCAGTGGGGCTTTTTTATGCGGTATAATTAAGAAAAACGTTAAGTGTTGATGTGATTATTGGTATCAACAAGTATATCTATAAGTGATTAGAGTGAATTTTACTGATGAGCAAACTCTAATTTAGAAATACTTCTTTAGATATACTTCCAAAATAGATTTTCAGTTTTTTTAATTATTGAGTTTTTACAGATATAAATACTTGATTTATAGCTTATTATTTTTTAGAGTACTAATTAACAGAAGAGAGTCTAAATATGTATAATTTACTTTTAAAGTTAAAAAGACGTTTATGCACGTGTGTTTTTTTTAAGAATAAGATTTTTTGTAGGGATGTAGTATACTATATCCCTACAAAAAAAATAAAATCACATCAACATACCTCCACAAACATGTAATGTTTGGCCAGTAATATATGCAGACATATCAGACGCTAAAAATACAGTAGCGTTTGCAACATCAATAGGGTTTCCACCTCTTTTTAAAGGAATTGAATTTCTCCATTCTTGCACTACCTTTTCATCAAGAGCAGCTGTCATTTCAGTTTCAATGAACCCTGGAGCGATTGCATTACAACGTATATTACGAGATCCAAGTTCTTGAGCTACTGATTTGGTAAAACCAATCAATCCAGCTTTAGATGCCGCATAATTAGATTGACCAGCATTTCCACTTACACCAACAACTGAGGACATGTTGATTATTGAACCTTTACGAGCTTTTAACATTGGTTTTTGAACAGCTTTAGTTAAGTTAAAAGCGGATTTCAAATTTGTGTTTATTACTTCGTCCCATTGTTCTTCAGACATTCTCATTAACAAAGTGTCGCGTGTAATACCCGCGTTATTTATTAATACGTCGATAGTACCGTAGGTTGCAACAACGTCATCTACTAATTTTTGAGCTGCATCAAAATTTCCAGCATCCGATTTGAAGCCTTTAGCAACACCTCCATTTGTAGAGAGTTCGGTTTCCAACGCTTTCGCTTTTTCTTCCGAAGAAATATAAGTGAAGGCTACGATTGCTCCTTGTTTTGCACATTCTTCAGCAATTGCTTTACCAATTCCACGAGATGCTCCTGTGATAAGTACCACTTTGTCTTGTAACAATTTCATAGGTTTGTTTTTAATTTATGTAAAATTAAGGTTTTGAAAATTCTTAAATTAAGATTTTTAAATACATTTATACACTTCTAAATGTTTAATGAAAAATTAGTCATGAAAGTCTAAATCTTTGTCGTGTGTTTCTGGAATTGTCAATGTAGATACAATTCCGATAACAAAGCAAATAAAACCTACGACTGCGCCTGCAATAATTACTTCTGTCGTTGGCTTAAGAAAATCAAATAAAAGGGTCATCAAGATTACAGTTCCTCGAACGAAATTTGGAATGGTTGTTGCTGCTGTAGAACGAATATTTGTACCGAATTGTTCTGCGCTTACAGTTACAAACATGGCCCAATATCCTGTCCCCAAACCTAGCCAAATACAATAGAAATAATACATTTTGGCTGTTTTTACCCCTGAAAATAATAACAACACAACCCCAATTAGTGTGAACAACATCATCCAAAAGATTGCTTTTTTTCGTGAATGTAGCCAATGACTAATAAATCCACTTGTTAAATCACCAATGGAAATCCCAATGTAGGCCCACATAATTGCCATCCCAGGTTTTACTTCTTCTGTAATTCCTAGAGCAGATGAAAATTGATTCGCAAACATGGCTAATATTCCAATGCAAAACCAAGTAGGTAAACCAATTCCGATGCATTTCATATAGCGAATAAATAAAGTTTTAGATGTGAAAAACATGAAAAAATTTCCTTTTTTTACGGAAGAATTTTGTTTGATTTGATGAAACATTCCTGATTCAACTACCCCAACACGAAGTAGGAGTAAGCAGATACCCATGCCGCCACCTATCCAATAGGCAATTGTCCAATCTCCTGAAAGTTCGACCGTAAAGTTAGCCACCACCGCTCCAAGTAGTCCAAATCCAGCAACAATTGATGTGCCAATTGCGCGAAGGTTTTTCGGTAGAGATTCGGATACTAATGTAATTCCTGCTCCTAATTCTCCTGCTAGTCCAATACCTGCAACAAATCTTAATAGCATGTATGCGGTACCTTTATCCATAAAATTGATTTGAGGTAGAAACCCACAAGCGATATTTGCTAAAGAATAAGTAATGATTGAACCGAAAAGCACCGAAAGTCGACCTTTTTTATCTCCAAGAATACCCCAAAGAATCCCACCTAGCAGCAATCCTGCCATTTGCCAATTTAAAATTGATTTACCTACCGTATCAGGATTTATACCCATGGCTTCCAAGCTTGGAATACGAACAATTCCAAATAATAATAGATCGTAAATATCTACGAAATATCCGAGAGCTGCCACTATTACAGGAAGACTAAATAAATGTTTTAAGCGTTCAGTTGAATTCATTTGAATAAGTTTAACGAATTAAATTAACATGTCCATGAAGATTTTTAATTTCTTTTTTCACGGTATCGGTAACTTTTACAGTCCATGAATAAGTGCCGTCTAAGCAGGGGTTATTACCATAAGTACCGTCCCAACCGATAGAGGTGTCATGAGATTCAAATACTATTTCTCCCCAACGATTAAAAATTAATAATTCATAATTTTGTGGGTCAAATCCGCTAAAAAAAATCGGTTTAAAAAAGTTGTTCAAATCATCCCCATCAGGCGTAAAAGTATTAGGGATATAATAAATTAATTGATCAATTATTTCGATTGATTTGGTCATTATTGAAGAACACTTCGCTTTATTAGATGCAATTAATGTAATAACATAATTTTGAGGTTTGTCATGAAAAGTGTGAATAGGATCTTTTTTCTTACTTGTTGAATCATCTCCAAAATCCCAATCAAATGTTGTAGCATCTTTGCTAGAAGTATTCACAAATGAAATTTCAGGAGTTAAAACACTAGCTTCTTTCGGTGTAAATTCGAAATCTGCTACAGGAGAGCTGTTTCCACAGATATAGTTAGCATGGGATATTTTGTTTACACATCCATGATTAGACGTTTTAAAAGACACATCATAACATTTATTTTCTTTAACTGTGTAGGTAATTAAAGGATTATTTCCATAAACGACGATTGAGTCGTTTCCGAAATACCAAATTGAAGTATCACCTATATTCGTGGACGTATTTAGAAATGTAGTTGTAAAAGGAATACAACCTTTGGTTTTATTAACTTGGAATGAAAGTATAGGTTTTTGACCAATAACTACTTTAAAACTATCTTCATAGATACATCCATTGTATTTATCATAGATGTAAAGTAAAGTGTCTTTTGTAATAGGTAAATTAACTACTTTACCATTGTTTTTTTGAGTGCCAAAATAATAATTTTCATTTCCTGATAGGTTTGTTCCGGTTAATTTTTTAAGTTTAAATGTATCACAGATTGATTGTTTTCCTGGGTTGTCAATTTTAGGAGAAGGCTTAACAGTAACGGTATAATTTTTTTCGTCTGAACAAACATACAAAGAGTCGTAGATGTAAATTTTAGTTGTAGATTTTATAGGGGAATTCAAACGTGCGCTTAAATTACTTTTTGGAGTGTTAAAAAAGTGTTCATTTCCAGTTAGATTGATACCTTTTACTTTTGGGAAATTGTAAACGTCACACACTGAAGTATCATTAGGTTTTTTGATACTTGAACTTTTATCAATTTTAATATTCTGTATTTTTTCGGAATAACAATTTGGGGTTGCTCCAGTTTCATCATATAGATAAAGTGTTTTATTAGCTTTGATATATGTACCTGCATTTATTTGGATACCTCCCTTTAATGTAGCGGTGAAATATTTTCCATTAGTTGGAACTGGCAGTAAAATACTATCACAAGCACTTAGTGGAGCAGGAGTAGTTATCGATGGAGCATTTTTTATGATTACTTGAAATAATTTTTCAGATTTACATTTTAAAGTTGATCCTATTTCTGCATAAATATAAACTGGAGAGCTAACCTTTAACTTTGTAGTTGAACCATAATTTGTTCCCCCTTGATTTGATCCGCTGAAATAATTTCCAACAGTAAGGTTGGGTAATTGGATACTATCGCATACAGTTGTGTCATTTTGTGTTTTTATAAAGGGTGTTTTAGAGATTGATATTTTTTGAATTTTTTCAACAAAACAATTTGGGATGGTACCAGTTTCATCGTAAACATAAATATTTTGGGAGGATGTAATATATTTTCCAGACATTAAATTGACGCCTGACTTTAATGTTCCAGTGTAATAAGAGCCCTTCAAAAGCGGTGGTAGAACAATACTGTCGCAGACTTCAATGTCTGTAGGTGTTACTAATTTAGGAGAACTATTTACGGAAATTGTAAAGTTTTTTTCTGTCGTACAACCAGTTGGACCTAGAATGTTAATATACGCATAAATTTTTTGATTCGTTTTTATACTATCTCCTGCTGAAAGTCCACCACCAGTCTGATTAGTCCCTTTATAGTAGCTTACGTTTGCAATGGTTGGAAGTATAAAGTAATCACAAACCGTTGAATCCTTAGGTGTTTTTGAAATTGAAGTATTTACATTAATTTGAAAACTTTTTTCTGCAAAACAACTTGAATTTGTCGAAGCTTCATCGTAAACGTATATTTTTTGAGTTGATTTCACGGAATCTCCTGCCAACATTTTTACTCCTGTTTTTTTTGACCCTGTATAATAATTTCCATTAGCTAAAGCGGGTAATTTATATCCACTACAAATATTCACGTCATTTATAGCTGCAACAGAAGGGGTGGTAGCAATAGAGATAGTAAAACTTTTTTCATCAACACAAACACCTGTAGAGTCAAAAATCCAAATTGTTTTATCAGATGTAATTTTTCCTGAAATTTCGTTGCCATGATTAGCTTGTGAATCATCGAAATATTTAGCTTTATTTAAATTTAGGCCTGAAATTGCAGGTAGTGTATATGAATCACACGCTTTAATTGAACCAGGGTTTGTTGCGTTAGGTGTTAAGCTTACAGTAACAATTTTATCAGTTTTACAACCTGATGAACTTAGGAATGTAATCGTTGTAGAACCCGAAGCAATCCCCGTTACTTTTCCATTCACATCCACTTGCGCGATAGTTGCATCAGCAGATGTCCAAGGTGTATTTAGATCGGGTGTTTGAGTTGTATTCTTCAATAGGGTGGTTAAACCCTTACAAAATGAAGTAGTTCCAGTTACAATAGCGCTTTCATTGACAGTTATCAGTGTGTCACGCTTACAACCTGCTTCTGTTTTAAATCTAATTTTTGTACTACCAACTTTTAACCCTTTTACTTTTCCTGTATTGTCAATGCTAACGATTGTATTATCAAAAGCTTCCCAAGGAGTTGTTAAATTAGCATTTACATTACTTTTTAAGTTTACAATTTCATTTGTACAGATGTCTAAATCTCCTGTAATTGTTGAAATAACGGCTTTATCTTCTGGTGTAATTAGTTTTTCTAAAATAGTTGTACAACCAGCTACAGAAACAATTTTACATTGGTAGGTAGTTACAATACTTGGATTGACAATTAATGAGTCAGCTGAACTCAAAACTGTATTTGTAACATCTCCCTTAACCATCCATTCATACTTATCTCCACCTTTAGGAGCGTGTAAACTAGTTTTTCCGCCATTACAAACCGAAGAAATTCCTGTAATTTCTAAGGGTTGACAAACAGCATCTACATAAGCATAACCAAAGTGTGCAGCGTCTCCACAATCCATTACTGTAAAACGAACAGTAATACTAGAGTCAATGTATTTTGTTAAATCGATAAATACGGGAGTCCATGTTTTATAGAGGATATCCACAGAAAATGGATCACTGGGGTCTAAAGGTCCGGCATTTTTAAAACCAGGAATTGAACCACTGGCAACTACTAAGTATTCTCCACATAATATTCGACCTCCATTTTTATCAAATGCATCTACACGAAAGGTAGGTTGTTTGTTTGGTTCGGTGTGACCACCTGCCTCAAGAACAACGGCATAATAGTAGGTGAAAAGCGAATTTGATTTGGTGACTAAAAATTGTTGTTCAATAGAACCTCCATTTGTTAATACACCTGTATTTGCATTATGACGTCTCATTGTTTTAATACTATCTCCTAAACGTAAAGATTTACCTTCTAATCCAGGACAAACTTTGGGGAATTTTCCAATCTGATCTATACCAGAGGTAGTAATACTGTGTTGAGAAGAGCTATTTAAAGCTGCTGAAGTAGCTATGGTTGTAGGAAAGTAAATTGGGTGAGGAGCAGTATTACATCCATTTATTATTTCCCCTTCCGTTTCTATCCAGTTTGAAAAATCAGCATTTTCAAAACCAATATTGGCGCAAGTTGGTTGTATTGCAGAATTGTAAATCGCTATGTCAGCACTATAACCATCTGCCGTTCCACAGTCGAGCATAATCCAATACCCTTGGTTGATTGAAGCTTTGAATGAAATTTTCAAAACATTGTCTACAGTTGCATCTCCAATTGAAGTTACAGACTTAATCAAAGTGCTACCTACTACACCCGGTTTTCCTTGCCAAACTGAGAGACTAGGCATTAGTTTTAAACCGGGAGTTAAGTAATATTTTAAATTAACAAATATATTTCCATCTGCCGTAGCTTTATGATATAAAAATACATCTGGACCTATCGTGTAAGGCGAATTGAAACCTGGAGGATTGATGACGTCATTTGCATATCCACTTAAATCAATTCCATAAATAACCTTTGGTAGTGTGATATTTGTACCGTTTGAAGCAGTTATAGGTGGCTTCTCCTGAATTTGAGAGCTACTCCAGAAATCAAGGCATAATATATAAAGTAGTAATATTGTTTTAAAATTCATACCTGTCTATTATTACCGATTTTTTCGGGTATGGTCAATTTTTAAATTACGTGAGTAATATAATAATTAATTTCTTTCTTACACATTATATATAATAACTCGATTATTTTTTTAAGGTTGCTTTTAAGATAAAAATCGCTTCGCTTAAAGAAAAAGATTAACTGAGTTTATTATCTTTTGTCTATTAGTCTTTTGTCTATTTATTAAAATCAAATTTCTTTTCTTTGAAGGGGAAGAGGTCATACAGTTCACCAGAATAGTAAAATTCGTATGCTACCGCTCCAAAAGTGTGTGGTTTTTCATGGATTCTGATGGTAGATCCACCTACTTTCGGTTGCTTTTTTGGTACAGATTGTGGGTAACCAACATTAAAAAGTGTTGCAAGTATTTCAGGACGATTATCGATTGGGAAACCTGCTTTTTCCCATTGAACTTTCACTTGTTTTACGAAAATAGCGGCATAGATATAAGAATAATAATGGTTTTTGTAATCTACCAAACGGTTAACACGTTCTGATTTTGGATTTTTAGTTTTAAAATCTAACAAATGCACATATTCATCACCTAAATAATAGACTGATTTTGGGTTGTGAAGATTTTTCTCAATGTCGATGGCTGTTTGTTCTTTAATACCGGTTACACCCAGTGAAAATTGAGATTCTACGGTTAGGATTTTAAGTGGACCTATCCATTTTTTGTAAGCTTCACGTTTAGAATTGAAGAGACGGATTTGTTCTCCCACTAAACAAGCTACAATCAAACGTGATTCAACACCTGTCAAATTTTGAACTGAGTCAATCAGTTTTTTATCCTTAGCTACAGCGATTTTAAAATCTTGCCATTCAGAGATATTCATCCAATCAAAAATGCTGCCTTGCATGCGTTTCGGCATTGTCTTCTGTTGGTTTAACTGATTGATTTCATTTTGGTATGCTGTGTTTTTTTTCAGGAAAAGCTCAACTGCATCAATCATCTTGCTTGTTTCTATTTCGTTTTTATCTTTCACATACGCATCCATAATAAAGTTTGCGTTTTTCGGACAATATTTATTAAGAATCAGTAAGCGTTCTAAGTTTTTATATGTACGGATTTCTCCTTTAGTTGTATCAATTTTAAATGATTGGTTGTATTTATCTTTGATTTCATTAAAATAACGGTCGTTCATATCAATAGAACCTGTGTCATTTGTCAATTTAAATTGTACCGCGAAATAAGTTGCAGATAAGAAGAATCCAACGATTGCAAAAGCAAATACAATCGTTAATAACGGGTATTTTACCCAACGTTTAGCAAAAAATTTTTTCATGGTGTGAAATTACAAATTATAGATTAAAGATTAGAAGATTTTTACAATTAAGTAGCTCATTATGATGAAACGGTGGACATTATTACTCATTTAGAAGTTTGATTTGATTCTATGTGAGAATCTAAGGAAATAATGATTGACTTTCTTCAATATTCTTAGTATAACGATTTATGGGATCCATCGCAGTTGGGCATGCGTTTGGATAGGCCACACGTACAATCAGTGAGTCCTTTACCTTGGAGAATTTTAGGGGCACAATTTTCAATGCGAGAAATACGTGTTTTGGATTGTTTTGCACCTGAAAAATGCAGAAGGTATCCTTTTTGGCGACCTGGAGTTAAGGCTACGAAAGCTTCTTTAAATAATGGCTCTTGATTGAACTTATCCGTTAATTCTTCTGGAATAGTATATTCTTCTTTTTTCTTATGTTCAATTTTTAAGCCTGCTTTTTCTATTTCGATTGATTCTAGGATATATGCTTTGATAGAAGCTTCTTTATCCATTAGTTCTTTCATAGAAGTGAAACGTATTTGTCTTCCAGATTGCACGTTTTCTGTTTGTTGGATGAGAATGTTTTCGCTGTCGTGTAGAAGTGCACCTTTCATGAAAAGAATGGCGAAATAGTCTTTAAATCCATGGATTAACACAATGTTTTTTCCATTGAGGGTATAACAGGGTACTTTCCATTTTTCTTCTTCGTGTAACAAGCAGTCAAGAACATACGTTCTTAAAACCTGTAACTCGTCTTTCCATTTAGTAAGTTCTTCAAAAAATGCGCTTATTTTAGGGTTCATCGACTTCTATTTATGGATGCAATCTACTTGGATTTCATTATTTCTCCACTGAATCCAAAATTCTTGGAGTCCTTCGGGTGTTGTTTTAAGTGGACTAATATTCAAAGAGTCGCCAGGTAAAAGAACTTTATTTAGGCGTTCTATACGTGTTTTTATAGCAGGGGAGTGGTTCCATCCTCCTGAATGATCAAAGGATGTGTGTGCATTACATTTATTATTAACTCTTATCAATGGAATCATTAATTCATAGGTGACACTTCCAGTTCCCATATCTTTGGTTGACATAAATATGTTTTGTAGATCGACCGTGCTATATTTTCCGGATTGATACAATTCTTTTAGTTTGTCTCCGACAGCTTTCGCCATTTTGTTGGAGAATTGATGTGCAATATCGGAACCATTGATGAACTCACGACCGATGTATTTTCCAAAGCAAGATGAGTCGTTGCAAGTTATTTGGTGGTTTGATTCGTCAACTTGTTTTAAAGTTTTTCGGTCTGTTTTACAAGTGGAACTTGCAAGAAGGATTAAAAAAGAAATTAAAATAAAAGATTTCATTTGTCAAAAATACAAGAATTATTTTTTAGGTTTTTTATACTGAACTTATAACTTCACACCTTGAGGAGGGATAAGAGGGATGGGAGTTGATAAGTTGAATTATTAATTCAAATGTTTAGGTTCTGTTCCATAATCAAATGCTTCTTTACCAAAACGATTTTCCCAAGTTTGTGTCCAGTTGTCTATTTTTTTGTCTTGATTATACTAAGTTATTTACGTAATATTTTCTCCATTAACTTTCCTTGGGCAAGTTCATCGACTAATTTATCCAAATAGCGTACTTGTTGTGTAAGTGTATTAGTGATTTCTTCAATTCGGTAACCACAAATAACACCTGTAATCATCTGTGCATTTGGATGTAGGGTAGCTTGTTGGAAAAAGGATTTAAAATTTACTTTTTCTTGGATAAGTGTTTCTATTTTTGTCGTGTCGAAACCTGTTAGCCAGAAAATTACTTCATCTAATTCCTCTTTCTTACGGCCTTTTTTTTCGATTTTAGTCAGGTATAATGGATAGACAGTAGAAAAAAGCAGTGTAGCCATACGATTGTTGTGCGTGTCAGACGGTTTCATACTATCAAAATCATCATCAAAGTAAACCTACTTCCCTTTCAATTCCATCGCTTTTAGCGTGTTAATCATCAAAGAAGCAATTGTCATAGGTCCTACACCACCCGGAACAGGTGAGATGTATGAACATTTAGGAGCAACCTCATCAAAACGAACATCACCAACTAATTTCCAGCCACTTTTTTTAGAAGCGTCTTCTAAACGTGAAGTTCCAACATCTATTACGACAGCACCCGGCTTAACCATGTCTGCAGAAACAAACTCAGGTTGACCTAAAGCAGCAATTAAAATGTCAGCTGTCAAACAAATTTCTTTTAAATTTTGAGTGTGTGAATGGGTAAGTGTAACTGTACAGTTTCCAGGATTGGTGTTACGCGTTAACATAATGCTCAAGGGAGTACCAACAATGTTCGAACGTCCAATTATTACGCAGTGTTTTCCTTCTGTTTGTATCCCATTTCTGTGCATTAACTCCAAAATACCTGCAGGTGTTGCAGATAAGAACCCTGGTAGGTTCAAGACCATGTTACCCACATTAAAAGGGTGAAAACCGTCCACGTCTTTCTTTGGGTCGATGGCAAGTGTTACTTTCATCTCATCTATGTGAGCAGGTAAGGGGAGTTGAACAATGAACCCGTCGATGCTGGTATCTTCATTTAGTTGTTGTACACGACGTAATAAGGTTTCTTCTGAAACAGAATCATCGTATCGTATGAGTGTACTTTCAAAACCACATTCTTCGCATGCTTTCACTTTCGCAGCAACGTAGGTCATTGAACCACCATCTGTTCCAACCAAAATTGCAGCTAAATGAGGTATTTTCTTACCAGCAGCTTTTCTATCTTTTACTGCTTGAGCTAACTCCTGTTTGATGGCTGTTGCAGTAGCCTTACCGTCAAGTATGTTCATCTTAAATCGCTTGTAATAAGTTGCGTAAATTTACTTTCTGATCAATCAATTGATGAAGTTCAGGAATCGAAACACGTACTTGTTGCATGGAATCTCTATCTCTAATAGTTACAGTATTGTTTTCCATTGTTTCATGATCTACCATCACACAGAAAGGTGTGCCAATCGCATCTTGGCGACGGTAACGTTTTCCTGGTGAATCTTTCTCATCGTATTGACATTGGAAATCGAATTTTAACGTATCAAAAATTTCACGTGCTTTTTCAGGTAAACCATCTTTACGTGTCAATGGCATAATTGCTACTTTATAAGGTGCTAAAGCAGGAGGTAATGAAAGAACAACACGTTCTGAACCATCTTCTAATTTTTCAGAATTTAACGAATTACTCATGACAGCTAAAAACATACGGTCTAAACCAACAGATGTTTCGACAACATATGGAACATAACTTTCATTTAATTCAGGGTCGAAGAATTGCAATTTTTTACCGGAAAATTCTTCATGTTGTTTTAAATCGAAATCTGTACGTGAGTGAATTCCTTCTAATTCTTTGAATCCCATAGGGAAGTCAAACTCGATATCACACGCTGCATTGGCATAATGAGCTAATTTGATATGATCGTGTAAACGATAAGCTTCTTCACCTAAGCCAAGCGCCTTGTGCCATTTAACACGCGCATCTTTCCAGTATTCGTACCATTTCATTTCTTCCCCTGGACGTACAAAGAATTGCATCTCCATTTGTTCAAATTCACGCATACGGAAGATGAATTGTCTTGCAACAATCTCGTTACGAAATGCTTTCCCAATTTGAGCAATTCCAAACGGTATTTTCATTCTGCCGGATTTTTGTACATTTAAAAAGTTTACAAAAATTCCTTGTGCAGTTTCAGGTCTTAGATAGATAGTTGCTGCATCACCAGCTACAGAACCTAATTCTGTGGAGAACATTAAGTTAAATTGACGAACTTCCGTCCAATTTTTAGAACCACTGATAGGACAAACAATTTCTAGATCAATAATCAATTGCTGAACGCCTTCTAAATCATTGTTTTCTAATGTTGTACGCATACGACCTTCGATTTCAGTAATTTTTTGAGCATTACGCAGTACGTTTGGATTGGTAGCAACAAATTGTTCCTTGTCGAACGCATCTCCGAATTTCTTTGATGCCTTTTCAACTTCTTTATTAATCTTTTGACGTATTTTCTCTATATGTTCTTCAATTAAAACATCCGCCCGGTATCTTTTTTTTGAATCTTTATTATCAATCAATGGATCATTAAAAGCGTCCACATGACCTGAAGCCTTCCAAGTCGTAGGGTGCATGAAAATTGCAGAGTCTATTCCTACAATATTTTCGTGCATTTGTGTCATAGATTTCCACCAATAAGATTTGATGTTATTTTTCAATTCAGAGCCCAACTGACCATAATCGTAAGTTGCTGCTAATCCATCGTATATTTCAGAGGAAGGAAATACATATCCATACTCTTTTGCGTGGGAAATTACTTCCTTTAATTTATCTTCTTTTTGTTCCATGTTACAAAAGTAAAAGAAGTCTGAATAAATTGTGAGAATGTTGTTAATTTTCTTGAAAAAAAATAGGCGCTTCTAACAACATATATCAAAGTACTAATTTAATTAGTAAATTTGTTGAGCAAAAAAATGTTTTATGAAAAAAATGATCTTAAGTGCTTCAGTTTTATTGATTTCATCAATGTCAATAGCGCAATCTCCAGCACAAAAAAAAGTTTCAAAGAAAAAAGGCGCAGAAACTTCGATAGCTTTTAAAAATCAATTAGATAGTGTATCTTATTTAATTGGAAGAATCTTAGGGGAGAATGTATTGCGTGATTTATCGAATGGTAATAAAGAACTTGTAATAAAAGGGTTGTCCGATCGTTTAAATGATCAGCCTAGTTTGTGTAATGATCCGCAAAATAAAACGATTAGTGCTTATTTTAAAAAGGTCGAAGAAGTTAAAAAAGCTGAATTGGCAAAAGAAGGATTTAAAGCAAGAGAAGAAGGAATAGTTTTTTTGAATAATAATAAAACCAAACCAAATATTCAAACTACTCCAAGCGGTTTACAATATCAAGTTGTTGTCATGGGGAACGGTGAAAAACCAAAAGCGACTGATCAAGTTACGGTGCATTATCATGGAACCACTACAGAAGGAAAAGTATTTGATAGTTCGGTAGACCGAGGTGAACCTGCAACATTTGGATTAAATCAAGTGATTAAAGGTTGGACTGAAGGATTACAATTGATGCCTGCGGGTTCAAAATTTATCTTTTACATTCCTCAAGAATTGGCTTATGGAGAACAATCACCTTCACCAGCAATTAAACCTTTTTCGGTATTAATCTTTGAAGTAGAATTAATTAAAGTTAATTAAATATCATGAAATTACTAAGTGCATTTTTATTCTTTATAGTTTTTTTTTCTGGGGTGTACTCTCAAAATTTGGAGCAAGGTTTGTATGCTAAATTTGAAACAACCAAAGGAGATATATTGATCAAATTAGAAGATGAAAAGGCGCCACAAACAGTTGCTAATTTTGTTGGTTTAGCTGAAGGTAATTATCATTTTGCAGCAAAAACGTTTACTAAACCATTTTACGATAGCTTAAAGTTTCATCGTGTCATAGCAAACTTTATGATACAAGGTGGATGTCCTTTGGGGACTGGAAGCGGCGATCCAGGTTATAAGTTCCACGACGAGTTTGATCCTTCTTTAAAACATGACGGACCAGGGGTCTTATCGATGGCTAATTCAGGACCAAATACCAATGGAAGTCAATTTTTCATTACTCATGTAGCAACTCCATGGCTGGATAATAAACATTCAGTTTTTGGACATGTTGTTGAAGGTCAGGATGTGGTAAATAAAATTGTTCAAAATGATTTGATTCTTCACGTTAAGATTCTACGTGTAGGAAATAATTACAAAAATTACGATGCTACAAAAGCAATTGAAAGTAAAAGAGCTTTTCATACTCGTGTAGTGTTAGATACAGCCTTATTAGCTTATCCAAAAGCACAACAAATTTCTTCTGGATTGACCTATGTGTTAGAAGGAAAAATGAAGTGCGAAAAACCAAAGCTAGGTGATACTGTGATAGTGCACTATACAGGTTATTTATTGAACGGTAAAAAGTTTGAGTCATCTAAAGATGGAGAATCAATACCTTTAACTTTTGTATATAAAGTTCAAGGTATGATTCCTGGTTTTGAAGAAGCCTTAAGTTTATTATGCAAAGGAGGGAAGGGTCGTTTTTATATGCCTTATTATTTAGCTTATGGTCATCGAAATACAGGTTCTATTAAAGCGTATTCGGATTTAATTTTTGATATTGAATTAGTCGATGTCAAGTCAACGAATAGTGAAGTAACAAAATCTCAAAAATGGTTTCAAAAAATATTTTCTCGTCATATAAAATAATCCTAATTGTTGGACTTATTTTTCGAATTATCACTGCAGTCTTTTCCGAAGGATATGGTATGCATGATGATCATTTTTTAACCGTTGAGACTCCAAGTTCATGGGTACATCATGTTGATGAAGGAGGTTGGTTGCCATGGAGTAAAGAATATAGAGGGACGCCACAAGGACATAGTTTTACCTATATAGGAATGAACTTTTTGTTTTTTAAAACATGTAATTTTATTGGAATTAATGATCCAAAAGTGTTAATGATTATTAATCGCTTATTACATGCTTTACTTTCCATTTTTGTGGTCTACTTTGGAATAAAAATCACAGAAAAAATTTCAAATCGTAAAAATGCACTCACTGTTGGTTGGATTTTAGCGTTATTGTGGTTAATACCCTTTATGTCAGTCCGGAATTTAGTAGAAATGGCTTGCATTCCTTTTTTAATGTGGGGAATTTGGTTGTTGATAGAAGCGAAGGGAAGAAGCGCTTTTATTTATGGTGGTGTCCTAATAGGATTGGCAGTATCGTTTAGATATCAAGTTGCTGTATTTGCGATTGGAGTTGCTGGTTATTATTTATTTAAAAGACAATTTTCTCTTTTTTTTTATTTTTGTTTAGGAAATATAATTTCATTTACCATTACACAAGGTGTTGTAGATTTTTTTATTTGGGGTTCTCCATTTACTGAGTTCTTAGCCTATGTAATTTATAATATGAATGAAGGCACAAGATATTTACCAAACACTAATTATTTCATGTATTTTTATGTATTGTTAGGTGTTTTATTATTCCCTTTTGGTTTATTAATGGGAGTTGGGTTTTTTAGAAGTTTCAAGAAGCAATTATTTTTATTTATTCCTACCATTGCTTTTATCTTATTTCATACGTGGTATCCAAATAGACAAGAACGCTTTATTTTATCCATTTTACCGTTCTTTATTATTTTAGGAGTGATAGGATTTGAAACTCTTAAAGAACGTTCATTTTGGAATAAAACATGGAATTTTTCATGGAGATTTTTTTGGATACTAAACATTCCATTATTATTATTTTTCACTGTTGCATCAACAAAAAAATCAAGAATTGATGCGATGTATTCACTTTACGCAACAAAGAAATCTAATCCTAAGATAATAATGGAAGGGAGTGGGGATGCTTCTTTAACTATGATGCCAAAATTTTATGCAAATGCTTGGTATGCCACTTTCAAAGAAGTTACTGAAAAATCTATTGATACAACATTTAAAGCAGAATATATTTTCTTCAGTGGTAAGGGCAATTTAAAGGAAAGACTTTCTTTTTATAAAAAGTATTATCCTAATTTACATTTGCATAAAGTATGTGAACCAAGCATGATTGATCAAATTGTACATGATTTGAATCCAAGAAATGTGAACGAATACATAGAAGTATGGAAAATAAATTATTAAAATGAAAATAAACCCTTTAAGTTATTTGTATTTATTTGTCGTTGGTGCATTTTTGATCGTGACAGGTCATCTAATGTTTGCGAAAACGATGTTCATGGATGGACTTTTTTATACAACAATTGCAAGGAACATATCTGTTGGGGATTGCACTGTTTGGGATTTAAAATTTACAAATACGTTTTATTCTAATTTTCACGAACATCCGCCGTTAGCAATGTGGTTAGAAAGTGTATACTTTGATGTCTTTGGAACTAGTTGGGTTGTAGATAAATTTTATAGCGTTAGCACTTATTTTTTTACTGCATTTTTCATAAATAAAATTTGGAAAACTATTTACCCTACTTCTCAATTAAGTTGGGTAGCTATTTTGTTTTGGTTATTTACACCAGTTGTTTTTTGGGCAGTTGGAAATAATTTATTAGAAAATACTATGTCCATTTTTTTGATCATTTCAGTTTATTATTCATTAAAAACAGTTTTGACTAACAAATGGTATTATTCGATTATTTCAGGTTTTTTTATTGCATTGGGATTTTTAACGAAAGGATTTGTTGCATTTTTTCCGTTATCTTTTTTCTTTATCTATTTTTTAATCTTTAAAGATTTTAAAATAAAATTAATGTTTAGAAATTCAATTTTAATTATTATTGGTACTTTACTTCCTCTTGTATTATTATTTTCATTTAATCACACTGCATACCTTTCAATCAAATCTTATTTTGATATTCAAGTTGTTAATAGTCTAAATAATATCGTAACTGTAGACTCACGGTTTTTTATTGTGAAGCGATTATTAAGTGAATTATTAGTCATCTTTTTTTTAATAGTAGTGTTGTATTTTATTACAAGTAAAGCGAAGATAAATCTTTCTAAGAATAGTTTTGAGCGTAAGTGGTTTTTGTTTTTTACATTATTTGGTTTAACAGGCGTATTACCAATTATTGTAACTTTAAAACAAAGTGGATTTTATATTTTACCTGTATACCCCTTGTTTTCAATAGCTTTTGTTAGTTTGTTTAATAAGAGATTAACATTTTTTCATGATAAAATTGTTTCTTCATTGATCACAAGATATGTGTCAATAGTTGTTTTTTTGTGTGGTTTTACGATGGTACTTTTCTCATTTTCTTCCTATGGAAATGACAGTGAAATTGTAAAAGATATAGAAATAATCAGTAAACACGTTAAAAAAGGGGAGATCATCGATTCACCAACAACAATGAGTGATGACTTTTCAATTCATGCTTATTTATACAGAATGAATTTTATTAGTTTAAGAAGTGATTCTGAGGTTAAAAATAATTTCTACATTATTAATCTTGAACAAGATCCTATAAATAAAATTCCAAATGGTTATAAATTAATTCCGCTCAAAACAGAAGTTTTAAAATTGTATAAAAAGGTCAAGTTTATTTAATTCTTTCATACACTTTTTTAAAATCTTCCTCCTGTTCAAACCAAGTATTTGCTTTTAATCCAATATTTCTAGCACGTTCTGGTTGTTTTATACTTTTTAAGCCTTCGATGGTTTGTATGACTGCTACTTTTAGAAATTCTTTTTCTTTTTCTGTATAATAGTCTAGATTGGTTAAACGCTCTAAAGAATTTTGATTTTCATTCCAAACGATCATTGCACCTGGAAGATCTTTCGTGAATTTTTTGAGTGCTCCATCCATTAGTAAAGTAGATATATCTTCAGGATATAAAGTTTTTAATTTGTTATTGTATTCGAATGCTTTTTTATAGCTTTTGTCAGTCAATTCTTCTAAAATATGTGCAATTAAAGTTTCTTTAACCTCCATGTAAAATTCACTTTCTTTGTCATGAACTTCGTTGGTAATATCTTTTTCAATACATTTTACTAGGTACTGAATACTTTGATCGTAAGCTTCTTTATATTTTGATTCTTTATTTTTTTGAAAAGAAATTTTGAATAAGGATTTCGAAATATATATGTACGGGATCGCATCATTTTTTGTTTCTGGCTTTGAAGTATATTTCTCTGCTTTGTCTACCAGTTTTTTATACTCACCATTTACAAACAATGTAAATAAATCAGTATATAATGGTGGTTGTGCTTCTAACTTACTGAATGAAAACAGGATGATGAAAAGTAGTAAGTGTTTTTTCATAGTAGTAGTATTTTTGTAGTTCAAAATTACCCAAAGACGATTAAATGGATATTATTTATTCCACACTCTTTATTAACAATTCTAAAATAGCGATAGCTGCAGTAGGAATTTTAGTTCCTGGTCCAAATACGCCAAACACTCCTTTTTCGTATAAAAAATCATAATCTTTTGCAGGGATTACACCTCCTGCGATGACCATAATATCTGCCCTTCCGAGGGACTTTAATTCTTCAATGACAGCTGGTATTAAAGTTTTGTGACCTGCAGCGAGCGAACTAACGCCAAGTATATGTACATCATTTTCAATGGCTTGTTTGGCTACTTCTTGCGGTGTTTGAAATAGCGGACTAATATCTACATCGAAGCCCATATCCGCAAAGGAGGTCGCAATGATTTTAGCGCCACGATCGTGTCCGTCTTGTCCCATTTTTGCTACCATAATACGCGGTCTTCTTCCTTCTAATCGTGCGAATTTATCGGCTAAAGCAATTGCTTTCTTAAAATCTTCATTTTTCATAACTCCTTTTGCATATACTCCTTGAATTGAATGGATCTTTGCTTGATATCTTCCGAAAACGCGCTCTAATGCGTCTGAAATCTCCCCTAAAGTAGCTCTGTTGCGCGCACAAATAACAGCTGCTTCTAATAAGTTACCTTCCCCAGTTTGTGCACAATGTTCTAGGGCAATTAGACTTTCTTGCACGGTCTCCGAATCTCTTTCAGCTTTCAATGTTGTCAGTTGTGCTACTTGTTGTAAACGAACCGTATCATTGTCGATTTCCAATGTTTCTATTACTTCTTCTTGTGCTAATTGATATCGGTTGACGCCTACGATAATATCTTCTTCACCATCGATCCGCGCTTGTTTGGTAGTTGCTGCTTCTTCAATTCGCATTTTAGGGATTCCAGCTTCGATCGCTTTTGTCATTCCCCCTAATTGCTCCACTTCTTCAATTAATTCCCATGCTTGTTGACACAATTCAGCTGTTAGTTTTTCAATGACATAACTACCTTCTGTTGGATCAATTGTATTTGTAATCCCAATTTCTTCTTGTATGTATATCTGTGTGTTTCGAGCAATGCGAGCAGAAAAATCCGTTGGTAATGCGATTGCTTCATCTAGGGAATTGGTATGTAATGATTGTGTGCCACCTAAAACTGCCGCCAATGCTTCGATGCAGGTACGGGTAACATTATTGAATGGATCTTGTTCCGTTAAACTCCATCCAGAAGTCTGACAATGGGTTCTCAAGGCCATTGATTTTTCTTTTTTAGGGTTGAAGTGTTTTACAATTTTAGCCCATAATAATCTTCCAGCACGTAATTTGGCAATCTCTACCATGGGTTTCATTCCGATTCCCCAAAAGAAACTTAAGCGCGGTGCAAAATCGTCGATATCCAGACCTACATTTATTCCTGCACGTAAATACTCTAATCCATCGGCTAGAGTATATGCCAGTTCTTGTGCAGCAGTCGCACCAGCTTCATGCATGTGATAGCCAGAAATGGAGATAGAATTGAATTTCGGCATATATTTAGTCGTGTAAGCAAATATATCCGCAATGATGCGCATGGATGGAGTAGGAGGATAAATGTAGGTGTTACGCACCATAAATTCCTTTAAGATGTCGTTCTGTATTGTTCCTGAAAGTAACTCTTGTTTTACTCCTTGTTCTTCTGCTGCAACGATGAAAAATGCTAAAATTGGAATTACCGCACCATTCATGGTCATAGAAACGGACATCTGATCTAATGGAATTTGGTCAAATAATACTTTCATATCTAGCACGGAATCAATAGCTACTCCTGCTTTTCCAACATCTCCAACTACACGTGGATGATCAGAGTCGTAACCTCTATGTGTCGCTAAATCAAAAGCAACCGAAAGTCCTTTTTGTCCCGCTGCTAAATTGCGTTTATAGAATGCATTAGAATCTTCCGCAGTAGAAAAACCTGCGTATTGACGAATAGTCCAAGGACGAGAACGATACATAGAAGCATAAGGTCCTCCTAAAAAAGGTGCAATTCCGGATTTGAAACCAGTATGTTCGAAAGTGATTCTTTCTTGCGTAGCAGTAGCAGAAATGTCTTTCCAATCTGTTTTTGTGAAGTCTATGTTTTTCATTGTGTTAAATTTTATCAGAAAGTGTTTTTTCGAATTCTTGTTCCAATATCAGAGGATACATTCTTAAAAATGTTTGACTTTCATTTTTCCAATGTAGACCGCTTATTTCGGTATTTAGATAATGATTCACACCAACCATTTTGTGTTTCTTTTCGTTTAGTTGGTGAATTCTTTTCGTACGTGTTCTTGTTATTTCTTCGTGTAAAAACACTTCTGATTCGGAAGTTTCAATCCCACCTTTTGCTTCTATTTTCTGAAATAATCTCCAGGCTTCATCTGCTAATATATTTGTGTAATTTTCTAGTACGAAGCTACCCTCCAACGGGTCAATCCATTGGTTTATTTCCGCTTCTTCTTTTAATATCAACGAAATGTTAATCGCCATTCGTTCTGTAAACGTGCTACTTCCAGTTTTAGCTAGTAAATCGTATGGTTGTATAATTAATTGATCTACAACTCCTACTACTGCTGATAGCCCTTCTGTAGTTTGACGAAGTAAGTTTGTGTAAGGGTCTTGTAAAGATTTGTTTACAAACCCTGTTTTAGCAGTGACATACGTTTTAATGTGTGTTTCACACGCTGTTTGTATGCTATCCCAAAGTATATGAAATGCTCTAAACTTTGCAATTTCTACTAGGAAATTTGAACCAATACCAAACATAAAATGAATAGGTTCTGTTGGATTTTTAGTAAGTAACGCTTTTCCTTTTGCCAATGCGAATGCTAATTGTTGCTTTGCATTTCCACCTACATCATCAATTTGGAATGCGTTTACTAGGTTCGAAGCGGTGTTTATGTGTAAAAATAAAGGCAATTTATTCGAAAACCAAGAACGAATTAATTCTGATTGTTCTTGATTTATGGTTGTGAAATAGACGTAGATATATGCTGTTTCAATGCCATCAAGTAATTCTGAAAGTATTAAATCTTCTAGTTGTGTAACATCAAAATTTAATGCATTTGCACCAAGATTTAATTGTTTTAACGCCCATTGATTCGCTAGTTTGATATCTACTACTTGAATTTCTGCGCCAATTTTCCAATCGTTGGAATTTGGTTTATTAAAAGTGAGAATAGGAGTGGTAGGGGTATAGATATCCGTAAAACTTAATTCCTCTACTTCATTTTTGAAAGCGGTTGGATCAGCTGTGTTTTCCGAGTTTAATTCTTTGATTAATTGTGTTTTCCAATCAGTAAGATTCGGTTTTTCAAATGCTTCAAATAGTTTTTTCATTTGTATGGATTGAAAATAAAAATATACTTTCAAAGGTAAGGATATATCTACTAAATAAAAAGGATCCGTAAAATGTGTATTCCTAAGATATAGTATATTTGTTCTGTTTAAAGTCAAATCTATAATAAATAACGGTATGAAAACGATCTATTTTTTTTCTTTATGCTTGTTCCTTTTTGCATGCAATTCCAATCCAGAAATTGTAGAAACACCCAAAAAGATTCATGTCATTAATCAATCCACCACTAAAAATGGGATAACTACAGCAAAATTTACGGTTTGGGGAAATTGTGGAATGTGTAAAGAAACCATAGAGAAATCTTTAAAAATTCCAGGGGTTAAAAAAGCAGATTGGCATATAGAGCGTAAAATATTGACAGTTTCATTGGATACTGCGCTTGTTGACTTGCAAACTGTTCAACAAGCTATTGCTTCAGTAGGATATGATAATGTTAAATATAACGGAGATTCAAAGGCCTATTCTAAATTACATGCGTGTTGTCAATACGAACGCAAATAATAATTTAAGTATTTAAAAAGTGTAATAAATATTTAATATTCAGACAGAATTAATTACGTATAAATACTTAAATTTGTACTGTTTTTTATTTTTGCAATTCAATTTTTAAGAATGATTCATATTTTCCTAGTTGATGATCATAAAATTCTGCGTAAAGGATTGAAAATTGTACTAGAATTAGAACGTAATTTTAAGGTGGTTGGAGAGGCGAACACCGTAAGAGAAGCAATTGATAGCATTTCTTCTGAACAAAAAATTGATGTAGTTGTTACAGGTATAAACTTACCACATGAATCAGGTTTAGAGCTGATTAAATACCTAAGTACAACAATTCCCAGTGTGAAAAGTATTGTGTTTTCTATGAATTTAGAATGTTCCTATGCGTTAAAGGCTATGGAAATAGGAGCGAGTGGATATGTGACTAAAAATTGTGAGGATTTTGAATTAGTAAATGCCATTATGGAAGTACAAAATGGAAATACTTTTGTGTCTCAGATAATGATTGAGGAAATTAAAAAAAATAAACTTTGTAAATCTGAGGATGAGATTCAAATATCACCAAGAGAATTAGAGGTGTTGAATCATATTGTAGAAGGTTGGAGTAATAAAATGATTGGGGATATGATGTATGTGAGTGAGAGCACTGTGAATACACATCGTTACCATATTATGAAAAAATTAAATGCTAAGAATACAGCTGATCTAGTACGTATTGCTTTCTCAAAAAAATTGGTTACTTCGAATTAATCCGCATACAACGAACACTTAATCCACCATTTACTTCAAAGTTGTAGTGATTCACATTTGTTTTAGAAAAATACCACATCCAAGCAAAACCCTTGTAATCTAATGTGCTAGACCAATAATAGGCAAATGATTGTTGGAATATATAATTTCCATTTAGCATTCTGCTTCCAGCAAATTCTACTTCTTTTAAAAATGGAATTTCGATTAAATTCGATTTTTTTTTGTAAATGAAGTTAGAATTGTCTGTTTCAGAAACTTTTAGACTATTTGTTTCGTTGTAAATTTTGTCAATTGCTATTTTCCATTCTGCATCTGAAGGCACCTTCCAACCAGTTGGACAAATACCACGATTGTCGATTACGGTAGCCCATGTATATAAGTACCCTTGACCTTTGATCTTTTTTTTATCTCCTGCAGGTGCCCATCGATAAATCATGTTCGAGTCGTTAGATAATGAAGACTTGCTATTTGGGGTAGTAGGGATAGAATCGCCATTTGAAAAACGAGTTGTTTTAAGGTTGGAGGTCATCCATTCTGTACTATCGATTAGAATTACTAGGTAACTATTTCCATCAATATCTTGGATGCTATTTTGGGCAAAAAAGTTAGGAGAGAAAATTATTAGCAGTAATAATAAGTTAAATTTTATGTGTATGAATTTCATTGTAATTAATTGATTTTACCATCCGAAAAATAGAAACCATCTCTGTAAATACTGATTGATTTTAAAATGCCGTTTGTGTCATAATTATATACTTTTCCATTGTAAATGGTACCAGATTTGAAGTTTCCAACTTGAAATAATTCATCTTGTTTGTTGTAAACTACATTATACCCATTTGGATCAAATGGCCCATCTTTTAAGATTGGCCCAGCAACACGAATTGCATTAAATCCGTTTGTAATCATCGGCATATTAGAATTGAATGCTACATCATTATAGAAGATTGGTTGAATTTTGCCTTGTTTTTTTACATGTATTTGACTACTAACTACACCAGATGATGTGAACCATGTAACATTTCCGCGAACTTTGTCTTCTTTCATTTCATAAGCTAGAGCAAGCTCTCCAGAACTATAATAGTGTTTTGTGATTCCAATTTGTTTTCCGTGTTTATCATAGATCGCTATACTTGAAATTTTTCCGTTTGGAAAATAATTAATTAAGGTATCAGTGTAATGTTTATTGGAAAAAACACCTTTTTCTTTGATAACACCATTTATGTAAAATTTTTCATAAGATCCATTAGGTTCATTAGCTATGTAATTTCCTTTCAATTTTGGTGTTTTACCATCTGGATAATACTTTGTCCAAAGAGACTCTTTTTTACCTTTTACTAATATACCTTCTTCAAATTTAGTTGTTGGGTTGAAATTACTATTCGGTACATCTTTTCCGAAGTAAGTCATGAATATAGTGTCTGTTTTTGTTTTTGGTCGGTTGGATTGTGAAAGGCCGATTAAATCGAAACAAATCATTAATATAAATACTGGGTATGTGAGTATGAATTTGTTTTTTCTATGTTTCATTGAGTATAGCTTTATACTTTTTATAGCTCAAAGTTATGTTAAACTGTCGCTAGTTTTTTATGATCTATATCATAAATTTGTTTTTTCATAGTTTTCTATGAGTACCCTGTGATCACTTAACTTTTTGTTAATTTTTACTTCATATTACTACCCTTTTTTATGTTAATAAGAGGTGAATTTTAGTTTATAAATACTTGTTCTGAAACACGATAATACTAAATTTATTTTTTGGTTAATAAAAGATATAGAATAGTTGAAAGAAAATTTTATTCTCAAACCTTATTCCTCGTATATTTGCACCATATTTAAAGCTGTATATAATGAGTGCATTTTCTGAAAGACACATAGGGTCAAATGAAGCTGAAAAGCAAGCTATGTTGGCGAAAATTGGAGTTTCTTCCATCGCTGAATTAATCGACAAAACAATTCCTGCTCCAATTCGTTTGGGTCGTGAATTGAATATCTCGGATGCTTTGACAGAACAAGAATATCTAACACATATTCATGCGTTAGCTTCAAAAAATAAGGTGTTTAAATCCTATATTGGTCTAGGGTATAACGATACAATCACACCTTCTGTGATTTTAAGAAATGTATTGGAAAATCCAGGGTGGTATACGGCATATACGCCTTATCAAGCGGAAATTTCACAAGGACGTTTAGAGGCTTTGTTGAACTTCCAAACAATGATTTTGGATTTGACAGGAATGGAAATTGCAAATGCATCTTTGTTGGATGAGGCAACTTCAGCTGCAGAAGCAATGATTATGTTCTTCAATTCTCGTTCTAGAAATGATATTAAAGCAGGAAAAAATAAATTTTTCGTATCCGAATTTGCTTTCCCACAAACCATTGATGTCATCAAAGGTCGTGCAGCAAACTTAGGAATTGAATTGGTAATCGCTGATCCAGAGACATTAACTTTTGACAGTACTTTCTTTGGAGCATTAACACAATACCCAGATGCATTAGGTCGTATTCAAGATGTTGCAGGATTTATTACAAAAGCACATGCATTAGAGATTAAAGTAGCAGTTGCTGCGGATATTATGTCTCTAGTGTTGTTGAAATCTCCTGGTTCTTTAGGAGCGGATGTTGTGTTAGGTTCTTCTCAACGTTTTGGGGTACCAATGGGATACGGTGGACCACACGCTGCATTCTTCGCATGTAAAGATGAATTCAAACGTACAATTCCTGGTCGTATCATCGGTGTTTCGAAAGATGCAGATGATAACCTAGCGTTACGTATGGCATTACAAACACGTGAGCAACATATCAAACGCGATAAAGCGACTTCCAACATTTGTACTGCACAAGCATTATTAGCGGTAATGGCGAGTATGTATGCGGTATACCACGGACCAGCACGTTTAAAAGCGATTGCTACCGATATTCATACAAAAGCAAGTAGTGTTGCTACCGAATTGAAAAAATTAGGATATACGGTAAAATCAGATAACTATTTTGATACATTGTGGGTAGAATTACCTGCTACTGTTTCTGTTGCAACCTTGAAATACCAAACAGAGGCAAACGAAATTAATTTACGTTATGTAAATGATTCACAAGTGACTATCAGTTTTGGTGAATCTATTACGAATGCGGATTTAAATACTTTAGTAAATGTATTTGCGCAAGTTGCTGTTAAACCAGTAGTAACGGTGGAGAAATCTTCAACGATCTCAATAGCTGCAAATGATCTACGTACAGAAGCTATTTTGACGCACCCAACGTTCAATACACATCATTCTGAGTCTCAAATGATGCGTTACTTGAAACGTTTGGAGAATAAAGATTTATCGTTAGTTCACAGTATGATAGCTTTAGGTTCTTGTACCATGAAATTAAATGCTGCGACTGAATTAATGCCAATCACAAACCCATCGTTTGCAAACATGCACCCATTCTGTCCAGTTGAACAAGCGGAAGGATACCACGAAATGTTACGCCAGTTAGAAATTGATCTTTCTGAATGTACTGGTTTTGCTGGAACTTCCTTACAGCCAAATTCTGGTGCACAAGGAGAATACGCAGGTTTAATGGTAATGAAAGCATACCACGAATCTCGCGGTGATTTTCACCGTAAACACATGATTATTCCTTCTTCTGCGCACGGAACGAACCCTGCATCTGCTGTGATGGCTGGATTTGAAGTGGTAGTTACCGGTTGTGATGAAAACGGAAACATCGACATCGAAGCTTTACGTGAAAAAGCGATTGAGTTAAAAGACACTTTAGGTGGTTTAATGGTGACATACCCATCGACACATGGTGTATTTGAAGAAGGTATTATTGAAATTACTTCTATCATCCATGAAAATGGTGGTCAAGTATATATGGATGGTGCAAACATGAATGCGCAAGTTGGATTAACAAATCCTGGAAATATTGGTGCAGACGTTTGTCACTTGAATTTACATAAAACATTTGCAATTCCACATGGTGGCGGTGGACCAGGTATGGGACCAATTGGTGTGGCAGCACACTTAGTTCCATTCTTACCTGGAAGTCCATTGATGAAAGCTGGTGGTGAACATGCAATACACGCGGTTTCAGCTGCTCCTTACGGAAGTGCATTGATTTTATTGATTTCGTATGGTTACATCAAAATGTTAGGTGCAAAAGGATTGAGAGAATCTACGGAAAATGCGATTTTAAATGCAAATTACATCGCTACTCAATTGAAAGCACATTACCCAATTTTGTATACAGGTAAAAACGATACGGTAGCACACGAGTTAATTTTAGATTGTCGTGAGTTTAAAAAGAATGCAGATGTTGAAGTAGCAGATATGGCAAAACGTTTAATCGATTTTGGATTCCATGCTCCAACCGTTTCTTTCCCAGTTGCTGGTACATTAATGATTGAACCAACAGAGAGTGAAGATAAAGCAGAATTAGACCGTTTCATCGAAGCAATGATCAAGATTCGTCAAGAGATTGCAGAAATCGAAAATGGCCATGCGGATAGAGTAAACAACTTATTGAAAAATGCACCGCATACCGCAGATTGCATCATCAATAAAAACTGGGAATATCCATACACACCTGCTGAAGCAGTATATCCAGTAGCTTACTTGAAAGAGTTTAAATATTGGGTTCCTGTGCGTCGTGTTGACAATGCATTTGGTGATAGAAACTTAGTGTGTTCTTGTCCAAGTGTGGAGAGTTATGCGAACGTAGTGGAAGCTTAGGCTTCGAAAGGCTTCGACTCCGCTCAGCCTGACTTAAGTGATTGTCAGATTTAGCGGAAATGTCAGATTGATTGGAAATGTCATGTCAGATTTAGCGGAGTTGAAATCGACATGAATTTTTAAAAAATTAAAAGGGAGAATGTGATGTTCTCCCTTTTTTGTGTCTTTTTCGGAATCAAATCCGAAAAAGTAGGTTCTTTTTTGGATTACATTCCGAAAAAGTTGTATTTTTGAATAAACTCATTTCGATATGATTACTCGATATATTCAAAAAAGCATTGAAGATAAGTTGTTTAAAGGGAAAGTGATTACACTACTAGGTGCAAGACAAACTGGAAAGACAACTTTATTGAGATTGATTTCAAAAAATCATTCTAAAATGATATGGTTGAACGCAGATGAATATGATATCCAAGAAAAATTTAAAAATCCAACTTCTACTGGTTTAAAAGCCTTGATTGGAAATGCAGAATTGGTGGTTATCGATGAAGCTCAAAAGATATTAGGTATCGGTTTAGCCTTAAAATTATTGGTGGATAATTATCCATTCATTCAAATTGTAGCTACTGGTTCTTCTGCATTTGAGTTATCCAATAAATTAAACGAACCTTTAACTGGTAGAAAATTCGAATTTCAATTATATCCTATTGCAACAAGTGAATTAAATGCACATCATTCAGAATTAATAGAAAGCCGAATGTTAAATCATCGTTTAATTTTCGGATTTTATCCTGACGTAATAAATAATGAAGGTGATGAAATTGATATCTTAAAATTATTAGCGGATAGTTACTTGTTCAGAGATATACTGATGTTAGATAATATCAAAAAGCCAGAGAAGTTAATCAAGTTAATAAAAGCTTTGGCATTTCAAGTTGGAAACGAAGTTTCGTATAATGAAATTGGAAATTTAATAGGTTTAGACAGCAAAACAGTTGAATCTTATATTCAAATTCTAGAAAAATCATTTGTTATTTATAAATTATCTTCATTTAGTAGAAATCACCGCAATGAATTAAAAAACGGTAAGAAAATTTATTTCTATGATAATGGTATTCGAAATGCACTGATATCCAATTTTCAATTGTTGGAAGGTAGGCAAGATGTAGGAGCACTTTGGGAAAATTATTTAATTGCAGAAAGGCTCAAACAAAACAACTATTTAAATAGATATGCGAATAGTTATTTTTGGAGAACAAAAGATGGTTTAGAAATTGATTATATCGAGGAGGTAAACGGAGTTCTAAAAGCGTATGAATTTAAATGGAATGTCAATAAAAAACACAGAATTACATCTGTCTTTTCTAGAACGTATGGAATAGATGAGGTACATGTAATAACTCCTGAAAATTATATGGAATTTGTTACTGCTACGATTTAATTAGTTCGTATGAGAGAATGTGATGATCTCCCTTTTTTAGGTCTTTTTCGGAATATATTCCGAAAAAAGTTGTATTTATCTATTTCCCTCCAATTTCTTTAGGCGTTCTATCTCGGCTTCCAAGAGTTGGATGTATTTGTCTTTGTAGGTATCTGTATAATTATTTGTTTGTGATTGTATGTCGACATTTGCAACACCATAATCTTTGACATTAAAAATTTTAGATGCATCAAAATTGAATATCTGAGAAATATCAACCTCTAATATTTCAGCTATTTTATAAAGCTTATTAATTGTAAGTTCAACATCTCCTCTTTCGAGTTTACTGTATCCAGATAAACTCATTTCTAATTTATCCGCCATGTTTTCTCGGGTGTAGTTTTTTAATTCCCGAAATCTTTTAATGTTTTCAGTTATTTCTTTCATACCTCAAATATATAAAAATAATCTTATTAAGGATAAAAGAGTATTTTTTAGGTGGTTGTTTTTAGTTAATCCATGTTATATTCACAAGATAGACAAATACGTTGATTAGCGGAAACCGAAAAGCTGATAGAGTAGGAAGGTAAAATTAAAAAATTAAAAATATGTTTTATAATGATATTAAATTAAATTCTGATTCAGAATTAAATCAGGAATTTTCATTCATAAGTAATTTTTTTGATAAACTGCCTGTTGTAGTTGAAAATCTTACTAAACAGTTGTTTGAAAATTCTTTTGAAATATTTGAAGAAAATAATTTTCATTATAATGATTACAATTCTAAAATAAAGGAAATTTTAAATGATCAATTCAAATTAATTATTAATGCTAAACGCTTATTTAATTTAGAAACACGATTTCATTCTGAAAATTTAATTAAAAAATTAGATGATAATGGATTAGTTGGAGATAGTCTAAGGATGAAATTTGAATTATTAGATTTTCTTTGGTTTAAAGTAAAAGATTTATTTATTGACTTAAGAGGAGGGAAACATGTAAGTATAGTAAATGCTTTCATAGATTTATTGAAAGCAATTTTAAATAGCGTTTTGAATGCTATTGGATTCAATAAAGATATATTTAATGAAGCATTTTCTGTTTTGAATGCATTGGTAGCATTATCTAACAATGAATATCACAAAAAATAAATATCTAAATCGTAACAATTATGAAAAAAATAATTATTTCAATATTTATCTTGTTTTTAATAACAAAAGTATTTTCTCAAATACCTGTTTCAACCGATACCTCTTTTTTTGTATCTGCTTCAAACTATGCATCTGTTTCAAACTATAATTATATTAGCTCAAGTAATCTTGATACAAAAAAAAATTGGAAATGGTTTTTTGATCATAATTATGATAAGCAAATTTTATTAGCTCAAAATGAACCATTTAATTCTGAATTTATTCTTGATTTTAAAAGGATTATTTACATTTCTAAATTCAGATTTTATTTTCAATATTCTAAATATAATTCTTTGCTAAATGATTATTCGGTATATGTAACGAATAGTTTAAATGGGCCTTGGTTAAAAACTACAGATATACTTAATTCTTCAAGTTATGATATTGATTTAAATGTGAAAGCTGCTCGTTATTATAAAATTATAATAACAAGAAAGAAAGTAAAGTCTGAGAGTGGTGGAGATTTACCTTTTTATACTGAAGAGCTAGACGTTTTTGAAAAGCCCTCTATCAATGCCTCGTTAACGACGATAATAAATAATCAATGTATTACTCTCACTGCTGCTGCTTCAGGAGAAACTTATTTGTGGTCAACAGGAGAAACCACTCAATCCATACAAGTATGTAATGCAGGTACCTATACCTGTCAAGTAACGAATACAAGTTTTACAGGAAACCAAGACCATACAGCATCTATTTCGATTGATAAAATCGAAACCCAAGATAATTTACCTTCACCCAATGGAGAAGTATATAGTATCGTCAAAAATGGAAATACGGTGTATTATGGTGGGGATTTTAATGCAGTAGGACCAATTACGGGTTCAGGTTCAGGAATAGATAATTTAAGTGGGTTGCCTAATACTGCATTACCAAGAATAAATGGAACAATCAATGCTTCCATCAGTGACAATAATGGTGGTTGGTACGTGGGAGGAGCATTTACCAAAGTAGGCAATTATGCCATTTCAAATTTAGCGCATATTAAAGCAGACAATTCAGTCGATACAACCTTTAAACCCCAACCAAATGGAGCTGTACATACACTACTTTTAAATGGTTCTAGTTTTTATGTTGGTGGAGAATTCACAAGCATACAAGGGATTACAAATAATTACGTGGCTAAAATTGATAGATCGACTGGAAGTGCTGTGTTGTGGAACGCGCAATGCAATGGAATTGTTCGTTCACTTGCCTTAGCTGCTGATCACTTGGTAGTAGGTGGAGATTTTACTTCTATCGGTGGTCAAACCAGAAATTATGTAGGGGCTTTGGATACGGTGTATGTACAAGCATCCGCTTGGAATCCAGCACCAAATAATAAAGTCTATAAGGTATATTGTACGGGTACAAAATTATATGTGGGAGGAGATTTTACTACCATATCAACGATAGCAAAAGGAAATGGCGCAGGATATTCGCTTCCCGCTTTTACGTTGGATGGGTATAATTTCGGTGCTAATGGACGTATTCACGACTTTATATTAAATAACAATATTTTATATGCAGCTGGTCTTTTTACAACGATTGGTGGGGCCAATAGAAATTATTTGGCAGGATTAAGTCCATTAAATACCATCGCGAATTCGTTCAATGCAACTGCTGATGGAATTGTTCGCACCTTGGCTATTTCGGGAGGGAATTTGATTATCGGAGGAGATTTTTCCAATATTGGCGGACAAGCAAGAAGTAGAATTGCTGCTTTGAATCCAACAACTGGTTTAGCAACATCTTGGAATCCTTCAATCGTTGGAGAAAAACTTATAAATCCAACGGTGAATACGATTGCTACATTTGGTAATACAATGTATGCAGGTGGTACATTTTATAGTGTGGGAGCAGTAACAAGAAATAATGCTGCTGCGATTGATGCAACTACGGGGCAAATCTTACCATGGAATCCTAATACAAACGGAATAGTTCGAGCATTAGCTGCAGATAATAACAACGTGTATTTAGGAGGTGATTTTACAACGATAAATGGTTCGGTTACTAAAAATAGAATTGCACAAGTGAATGCTACAAGTGCTGTGGCAACAGGTTGGAATCCAAATGCGGATAATTCAATTAATGCATTATTGTTACAAGGAAATTTATTGTATGTTGGTGGTAATTTTGGGAATATTGGTGGTGCAGTTAGAGCAAAGTTTGCTGTTTTAAGTACCACTTCAGGTTCGGCATCTGCATTTAATCCAACTGCCAATGGCAACGTAAATGCGTTAGCAATTAGTAGTGACACCTTGTATCTTGGAGGAGATTTCACAACTATTGGAGGACAAACACGAAATAGATTGGCATCGTATCAAATTTCAACTAGTACTTTGTTAGCATTTAATCCGAATGTGAACGCAACGGTGAATGCTTTGGCGGTGAATAAAAGCAAACTATACGTTGGAGGAGCGTTTTCATTAATTGGAAGTACTTTACGCTATAATTTTGCGGAAGTTGATGTTAAAACTGGGAATGCTACATCGTTAAATACGAATGTGATCAATGGTAGTTCGGTAAACACATTAGCAATTCAAGATTCTTCGGTGTATAGTGGTGGTGGGTATCAATATTACAATTCAGGTCAGCCGTTTTCTAATTTAGCAACCGTAAAAACACAAAGTGGGTTATTAGGTTATTGGCAGCCACAGCCAGATGATATAATTCGCACGATGTATATTGGAACTGGAAAAATATACGTAGGTGGTCGTTTTAAACAAATCAATAGTAGGTACCAACCATTCTTTGCGAGTTTAGATATTTATAATTCGGGTAATCCTCCATCAATTACATCGGTTTCAACTACGAGTGGTTGTATTGGTTCAGCTTTAACAGTCAATGGAACTGGATTTGTAAATGTATCAGATGTTCAAATTGGAACAACAAGTGTACCTTTTGTGGTAAATTCTTCAACTAGTATTACGATTACTCCATCTACTACTATTTTTGGCAAAGTGAAAGTAATCAATGTTTTGGGTAATCCAATCAGTTCAGAAGCAGTAACTATTAATTCATTACCTACAGCAACTATTACAGCAGGAGGCTCTACAACATTCTGTCAAGGAGAGAGTGTTTTATTAAGTTCTTCAAACGGAAATTCCTATTTATGGTCATCAGGTGCTACAACTTCAAGTATCAACCCAACTAAATCTGGAAGTTATACAGTAGAAGTAATAGATGTTAATGGTTGTAAAAAAACATCAACGGCAATAGTTATTTCAGTAAATTCATTGCCAACTTCAACTATTACCGCAGGAGGTCCCACAACATTTTGTCAAGGTGGCGATGTAACATTAACTTCATCAAACGGAAGTTCGTATTTATGGTCAACAGGCGCAATAACATCAAGTATTTCTCCAACTACAGCTGGAAGTTATACAGTTCAAGTAACAGATGCCAATGGCTGTAAAAACACATCAGATGCCATGGTTCTCTCTGTCAATGATTTGCCAGTTGTAAACATTACAGCAGGAGGGTTAACAACATTCTGTCAAGGTGGAAGTGTGTCCTTAACTTCATCCACTGGTAGTTCCTATTTATGGTCAACAGGTGAAACAACGTGAAGTATTTCACCATCAACAACAGGTAATTACAAGGTTCAAGTAACAGATGCGAATGGTTGTAAAAAAACATCCTCTGCAACCGTTGTTACTGTAAATTCTTTACCTCAATCTACTATTACTACTAATCGTAGTACTCAATTTTGTCAAGGTGATAATATTTCGATTACTTTAACTTCATCCACTGGTAGTTCTTACTTATGGTCAACAGGTGCAACAACGTCAACTATTTCACTGACGACTGCAGGTAATTATACGGTTCAAGTAACAGATGCAAATGGGTGTAAAAATACTTCATCAGCAACTGTTGTATCCCTAAATACATTACCAACTGCAACAATTACTGTAGGTGGGTCAACAACATTTTGTCAAGGCGAGAGTGTAACCTTAACTTCATCCACTGGTAGTTCCTACTTATGGTCAACAGGTGCAACAACGTCAACTATTTCACTGACGACTGCAGGTAATTATACGGTTCAAGTAACAGATGTGAATGGGTGTAAAAATACTTCTGCTGCAACCGTTGTTTCTGTAAATACATTACCAACAGCAAAAATTACCGAAGGTGGCGCAACCACATTCTGTCAAGGTGGAAGTGTAGTTTTAACTTCATCTACTGGTAGTTCCTACTTATGGTCAACAGGTGCAACAACGTCAACTATTACACCGACGACTGAAGGTAATTATACGGTTCAAGTAACAGATGTGAATGGGTGTAAAAATACTTCTGCTGCAACCGTTGTTTCTGTAAATACATTACCAACAGCAAAAATTACCGCAGGTGGCGCAACCACATTCTGTCAAGGTGGAAGTGTAGTTTTAACTTCATCCACTGGTAGTTCATATTTATGGTCAACAGGTGCAACAACGTCAAGTATTTTACCAACAACTGCAGGTAATTATACGGTTCAAGTAACAGGTACTAATGGATGTAAAAATACTTCTGAATCAATAGTTGTTTCTGTGAATACATTACCTACAGCAACAATTACCACAGATGGGGCAACCACATTCTGCCAAGAAGGAAGTGTCACTTTAACATCATCCACAGGAAGTTCATACTTATGGTCAACAGGTGCTACAACATCAAGTATCTCTCCAACGACAGCAGGTAATTATACCGTTCAAGTAACAGATGCAAATGGTTGTAAAAATACTTCTGAATCAATAGTTGTTTCTGTAAATACATTACCTACAGCAACAATTACCGCAGGTGGCGCAACCACATTCTGCCAAGGGGGAAGTGTCACTTTAACATCAACCACAGGAAATTCATACTTATGGTCAACAGGCGCAACCACTTCAAGTATTTCACTAAATACAACAGGTAATTATACCGTTCAAGTAACAGATGCGAATGGGTGTAAAAATACTTCGTCAGCAACGGTTGTTTATGTAAATACATTACCTACAACTACAATTACCGCAGGTGGTGCAACCACATTCTGTCAAGGCGGAAGTGTAACATTAACGTCATCAACAGGAAGTTCCTACTTATGGTCAACAGGTGCAACAACATCAAGTATTTCACCAACAACTGCCGGGAATTATACGGTTCAAGTAACAGATGCAAATGGGTGTAAAAATACTTCCACAGCAACAGTTGTATCCGTAAATACATTACCAACAGCAACAATTACTGCAGGTGGTGCAACCACATTCTGTCAAGGCGGAAGTGTAACATTAACGTCATCAACAGGAAGTTCCTACTTATGGTCAACAGGTGCAACAACATCAAGTATTTCACCAACAACTGCCGGGAATTATACG
>CALPMT020000006.1 GCA_943324745.2 Chitinophaga pinensis
AGAAGGTGATTAAGAGACCTGCGGTCTGATGAGGCAACAGTTGATGATTAGAAGGGATAAAGGTTTTGACACAGAGTTCACAAAGAATTTGCACAAAGTACACAAAGTGAAAGTGGATTGTTTTTTAAGAGTAATATTGTTTTTAGAACCATTTAATGCATATAAGATCAGTATGTAAAATATAAAACATTGATTATCTGAGAAGTTAAGAACAATTTGACGGGATGATTGAAGGTAATTAAGAGACCTGCGGTCTGTTTGAGGTAACAGTAGATGATTAGAAGGTTTTGATGGTTTTAACACAGAGTTCACAAAGATTTTACATGAAGGACACAAAGAGAGACTATGATACAAAGTTTGAAAGTTTTTAGAATTTTAGGAGGAAAAGTTTTTGAATAATAAAAAAAAATGTACATTTGTATTCCGAAAACATAAAATCGGTTTGTTTGCAGTCGAGCAGATAAAATTAACAAGCGGATATGGTGAAATTGGTAGACATGCCAGACTTAGGATCTGGTGCCGCGAGGCGTGTGGGTTCGAGTCCCTCTATCCGCACTAAAAATTAAATTAATGGTATAAGTGTTCTTATGCCATTTTTTGTTTATAACTAATAAAGTCAAAAAGATGAATGTAGTTCGCGAAGATTTAAATTCAACAAGTGCAATTTTACGTGTAAGTATTGCTCCATTAGATTATGAAACTCAAGTTTCTAATGCTTTAGAGAAAGCTAGAAAACAAGCTAAAAACCCGGGTTTTAGACCAGGTCATGTACCATTGGCATTAATCAAAAAACAATATGGTAAAGGAATATTAATTGAAGAGATTAATAAGTCTGTAAGTAATGCTTTGACTACCTATTTTACAAATAATAAAGTAGAGATTTTAGGGAATCCTATACCATACGAAAAAGAGGAGGTTAAAGGTGATTTTAACAACCCTAATAACTTTGAATTTGCGTTCGAAATTGGTTTAGCTCCAGAGATTAAAATTGATACAACATTGAAAGAAGCATTTAATTATGTAAAAGTAAATATTGATACTAAATTGATCGATCAACAGGTTGATGATTTACGCAGACGTTATGGAAAGTTAGTTGCTTCTGATAAAGTAGGCGCAACCGACATGATTTTAGCTCAATTTACAGAACTAAACGCTGATGACTCTATTAAAGAAAATGGTGTTTTACATTCATCAACAATTTCAATGGAGTTTGTTGAAAATGCAAAAGCCAAAAAGGAACTTACTGGTAAAAAAGTTGGTGATGTATTAACTGTTAATCCTGCAGATGTTTCTAAAGGCGGAAAAGATACGGCTGCTATGCTAGGCTTAAAAGAGGATGATTTAGCTGACCTTTCTGACAAATTCGAGATGAAAATCAACGAAATTCGTCATATGGAACTAGCTGAATTGAATCAAGAATTGTTTGATAAATTATTTGGTGAAGGGGTAGTTTCCTCCGAAAAAGAATTAAAAGATCGCGTAAAAGAAGATTTAGACAAAATGTTTGCTCAAGATTCAGATCGTTTATTAACACGTGAAGTTTATGAACGTTTAGTTGAAAAAACAGCTATTGAATTACCTTCTGACTTCTTAAAAAGATGGATTAAAGCTTCCAATGAGAAAGCTATTTCCATGGAAGAAATCGAAGCGCAATTTGAAGGATATGAGAAAAGCATGAAATGGCAATTAATTCAGGGTCATATTTTCAAAGCAAACGATATCAAGGTTGATCAAAAAGAAGCTTTAGAATTTACAAAAGGTTTATTGGTTAATCAATATGCACAATATGGAATTCCAGCTCCTGAAGATAAAGAATTGACTTCATCTGCGATCCAAGTGTTGACAAATAAAGAAGAATCTGCTAGAGTTTATGACATGTTAGCTGAAACTAAATTGACTGAATATTTTAAATCTACTGTTAAGTTATCTGATAAGGTTGTTTCTTATGATGAATTTATCGAGATAGCAAACGGAAAGAATAAATGATTGAAGATTAAATAATGATTTACTGAGCTGTGCTCAGTGTATGTTTTAAACAAAGAAATCCTGAGCGTTGCTCAGGATTTCTTTGTTTATGCATGTTTGTATTGGAGGCGATGAAGAGCGTATTTTGGTTACGAAGCTTCGAATAAATATTGGACGGAAGCTTCACGTATTATTATTGGGGGTGATGCGGCACATCACGTTTTGGGTGGCGACACATCACGTGGGATGTGATACATCACGCGTTTGGGGGAGCGACACATCACGCCCCTACGAATTGGATGTTATTTTGAATTCGGTACGACGATTTTGTTGACGACCCGATTCAGATTCATTGGAGGCTATTGGTTTTTTCGAACCATAACCTTTTGCTGTTAATCTTGAAGTATTAATTCCTTTTGTAACTAAATAAGCTACTACCGCACTTGCTCGTTGCTGAGAAAGACTTTCGTTAGTAGCAGCAGAACCTGTGTTATCAGTATGCCCACTAATCTCAATTTTCAATTTAGGTGCGTCATTCATTAATTTTACTAAACGATCAAGTTCGGCGTTTGATTCGATTCTTAAAGTTGCTTTTCCTAAATCAAAGAAAATATTTGTTAAAGTGATAGTATTTCCGACCGCAACATTTTTTAGTTGAATTGTTTTTGAAACAATGTTATCTTCTCCCCCATCAGGTAAATCAAAATTTTCTGAATGGAAAAGGTAATTGTTTGCTTTTACAGTAATTCCATAATTTTTACCAGAAGGTAAGGTAATTAAAAATTTACCGGTAGCACTATTCGTATTTACTGTCTCTGTGACTTTTCCAGATGCATTATCTGTAATATCAATCGCAGCTGCGACTGGTTGAGCATTTAATAAATCTATCGTATTTCCTTTGAAAACAGTTAAGAATTTACGTGTAACGTCTACTTTTGACTCTATTGCGTTATCATTAACAGGTTGAATTATTGATGAAATCAATAGGTCTTCTGTAGAAACCAATGGCGTTTTATCAGGTCCCCAATAGGTTACTTTATAAATATCATAACCACCTTTTCCTCCAGGTCTATTTGAAGTAATATATGCAAACTTCCCATTTACAGTAGGAGAATAAAAGTAATCATCGTATACTGAATTAATTGGATACCCCATATTCACAGGTGCAGTCCATTGCCCTTGAACAAATTTTGATACGAAAATATCATATCCTCCCATTGATCCATGACCTTGAGAAGAGATATATAAAACATCTCCCTTAATTGTAATATACATAGGACCTTCATTAAATTTAGAATTTAGTACATCCAGGAAAGTTGTTGTAGCATAATCTCTTCGTAATTTACTTTCCATTCCTGAATAAACAGCTTGGAAACCATTTTCAGCTTCTTCATTATCTCTTATAAAATAAATTTTATATCCGGTATGATTATAACAAGCGAAACGATCATTATATTTTGGATTAGAAATATTAGTATTCATTTTTTCAGGAGTAGACCAATTAGCTCCTACTAATTTAGACTCAAAAATATCAGATTGATTATTTACAGATCGGTGCATTAATAATGTTGTACCATCGTAGCTCATTGTATTCACAACATCATCTACTTTTGTATTTATATCTCCTGACAATTTCTTAGGGGCTGACCAATTTCCTTTTTCTAACGAAGAGCTGTAAATGTCAAAATCGTACTCACCAATGGAATCTGGTGTGTTGTCATTCATTCTTCTAGATGAAAAAAGCATTTCTCCACCATCTACAGATATAGAAGGAGTAATATCATCTTTGTCAGAACTCAATTCTGTTACATTATCCACCCAAACACGTAATGAATTTGCTTGCAACTTCTTCGCATTTTCACATTCTTTTTTACGTTGGTCTATAAATTTAGTATACTCAGATGCTTTTTTGTATTCTGATGAAAATTTAACGTAAAATGCAATCGCTTCATCAAATTTGGAATCCAATTGCGCTAATCTACCTAAATAATAATTTAAAAAAGGGTCACAATTTGGACCTAGTTCTTTCGCTTTAATGAAGAATTCCACAGATGTTAATGGATTACTTGAATTAAATAAACAAACACCTATTTTAAAATTTAATAAAGCATTAGAAGGATTAAAACTTTGAGCTATATCGAATTGCTTCTTGGCATAAATAAAGTTTCCTTTATAATCCTTAATGCCAAACAATAAGCTGTTCGCTTTTTGAAAATAAGTATCTCCTAATTCAATTGCAGCTTCTGCTTTCTTAAACCCTTCTTTATCGTTTTTGAAATTAGAGGACTTAAATTCGACATTTTGAGAAAATGTAAAAACTCCTAAATGAAATGTACAGATTACTAATAAAATATTTTTCATCATTTTTTTAATTAATTATTACAGTTTGTAGAATAATATGTTTTTCCGAGTTCCACTCCTAAATCTTGCGCTTTATGCCAATCTTCGCAGGCACCCTTCATGTCTCTTAACATTTCTTTCGCAATTCCTCGATTTAAATAAGCAGCTCCATTATACTTATCAATACTAATTGCAATTTCAGCGTTATCAAGCGCATTTTTAAAGTCTTTTTTTAGAATTAAAATAGAGGCTAGATTTGCGTAAGCTTGTCCACAATTTTCATTCATTTGTTTTGCTTGTAAAAAATCTTTTTCTGCTTCAACTTGTTTTCCTTGCGCAAAATAGGTTGCCCCTCTATTTACATAAGCCATATAGAATTTTGGATCAACTGTAATCGCTTTATTAAATTCAATCATTGCTCCTGGAAAATCTTTCATTTTTTTCTTTGTTGTACCTATATTATTATGTACAAAAGCTAGATTAGAATTTCTTTTAGTCGCTTCTTCATAATCAATAATTGCTTTGGGCAATTCACCTAACATACGGTAGCAACTTCCACGATCATTGTAATAAAAAGCTGAATTTGGTTCAATTTGAATACAACGTGTAAATTTTACGATTGCATCTTTATAATCTTGTTGCATAAATCTCAAAACACCGTAATTATAGATTATTTTAACATTTGTTGGATCATATTTCAATGCCTTTTCATAGTTTTTTTCTGCGCTGTCATACTCTTTTAACCCAAAAAAAGCTTTCGCACGTTGAAAATAAGCTTTTGAATATGATGAATCGATTTCTAGTAATTTATTAAATGTGGAAGCTGATGCCAAAAACATTTCTAACTCATTTTCAGCAACACCTTTATTATAGTAAGCAGCTAAAAACTTAGGATCAGAAAGAATTGCCTTTTCAAATTCTTTGATAGATTCAGCGGTTTTCTTTTCACTAAATAGGTTGATACCTCTATTGTAAGCTTCTTTTCCTTCTGCACTAGCATTTGCTGCTTCATTAATTTGAGCGATGGAATCCTTAAATGCTTTTTCTTTTGCAGAAAGTATTTCTACTTGTGAAAAGTAATTCCCTATACACAAAGTAAATAGGAACAAAATTGAGCTTTTTTTCATTGAATTATGTTTTGTTAAGGTATGAAGTTAAAAAATAAATTATTATTTAAGGTTTAGGTATCACTAATTATTTAATATTTTTTTGTGTTTATTTCATTCTCAAACTCTTTATTATCTTTGAGCAATAAAATTGAAATATATGTCAAAAGATGTCTTTTTAGTAAATGGTGTTCGAACAGCCATTGGAAATTTTGGAGGAGCCTTATCCAATTATCGTGCAGATGATTTAGGCGCTGAAGTTCTTAAAGCCTTAATTGCTAAAAATCCAACTTTAGAACTTTCACATATTGAAGATGTCATTCTAGGTTGTGCAAATCAAGCTGGCGAGGACAATCGTAATGTCGCTCGAATGTCATCGTTATTAGCAGGAATACCTTTAGAAGCAGGTGGTGAAACTGTAAACAGATTATGTGCTTCAGGAATGGCAGCAACCATCAATGCTTCACGTGCCATAAAAGACAATGCTGGTGATATTTATATTTCAGGAGGAGTTGAACATATGACACGTGGTCCATGGGTGATTTCAAAAACTTCCTCCGCATATGGACGTGATGCTCAGATGTATGATTCATCATTTGGTTGGAGGTTTATCAACCCTAGAATGGAAGAATTATACGGTGTTGATAGCATGGGGATGACTGCCGAAAATTTAGCTTTAAAATATGGTATTTCAAGAGATGATCAAGATAAATTTGCTGCTTGGTCACAAGAAAAAGCATCACAAGCGCAAGCAAAAGGGATCTTTTTGGAAGAAATAATTCCGATTTCAATTCCTCAAAAGAGAAAAGACCCAATTATTTTTGAATCTGATGAATTTATCAGACACGAAACTACTCTTGAAACACTCAGTAAATTAAGACCCGCTTTCACAAAAGAAGGCACAGTAACAGCAGGAAACGCTTCTGGATTAAATGATGGTGCAGCAGCACTATTATTAGCCTCTGAAGTAGGTTTAAAGAACAACAATCTAACTCCAAAAGTTCGAATCTTAGGTGGAGCTGTAGCTGGAGTTGAGCCTCGAATTATGGGAATAGGTCCTGTATATGCTACACAAAAAATATTAAAACGTTCTGGTTTATCTTTAGATCAAATGGATGTTATTGAAATGAACGAAGCATTCGCTGCACAAGTATTATCATGCTCTAGAGCATTAGGATTAGCAGATAATGATCCTAGAATCAATCCAAATGGAGGTGCAATTGCATTGGGTCATCCGTTAGGAATGTCTGGATCCCGAATTATATTAGCTGCAGCTAATGAACTTGTTAGGAGTAATAAAAAATATGCTTTAGCAACCATGTGTATTGGAGTTGGTCAGGGCTATGCAGTTATTTTAGAACGGGTTTAGGAGCCCTTCAACAAGCTCTCAGGCTTAAATTACAGATTTGTAAATATTAAATTACAGATTGGTGGAGATATTTAATTATTTCTTATGCTTTTATTACTTCTGCGACAATTTCATGAATTAAATCGGACTCATACCCTTTAGAAACGAGATAGGCACATACACGGCGTTTTATAGCCCATATATCTTCTTTTGCTTTTTTTTCCAACAACTTTTTTTGCGCAAGGACTTTGAGCGTTTCGACATAGAGGTCCATATCGATTGTTTGTAATCCAGTTTGGATGGCTTGTTTATCAATTCGTTTTTGTATGAGATGGTATTTAATTTTCAGTTTACCCCACCTTTTTATCTTGAATTTTCCTGAGATAAAAGAAGCTACAAAACGATTATCATCTAAAAATCGATTTTTCTTTAAATGTTCGATAATTTCCACTTGATTTTCGATAGGTGTATTCCATGAGATTAGTTTTTGTTCAACTTCAAAAGTACATCTATCTTGATATGCACACCAAGATTCCATTTTTACTTTTGCTTCAAGGAGCGAGTACTTGCACTCTGACATGATATCAGAGTGCTAAAGTATCGTTTTTAGAGTCTACAAAGGAGTATTGCATTAAATGGTTGGCAACAACTCCGCGAATGCTTATCCATTTTTTATATTTGAAGAACCATTTGATTTGTTTTGAAATGATTCCGCATTTGAAATAAGCTTCTAAATATGGGTGAACTATTAAAGTTACATTAGGTTCCTTTTTATCAACCACTAGATAATTTAAATTGTTCTCAATTTCTTCTGCTAGTAAAATACTTGCTTGGACTTCTCCTGTTCCTTTACAAGTCGGACAAGTTTCGTTGGTTTTAATTTCTGTTTCTGGTCGTACTCGTTGTCTTGTAATTTCAATTACACCAAATTTGGAAGGTGGTATTAAATTGTGTTTAGCACGATCATTCTTCATGAATTCTTTTAATTTTTCAAAAAGAATTTTGTTGTTTTCTCGTTCATGCATATCGATAAAATCGACAGCAACGATTCCGCCCATATCACGTAATTGTAAAACACGTGCTATTTCTTCCGCAGCTTCGACATTTGTTGCTAAAGCATTTAATTCTTGTCCTTCTGAACCTTTTCGGTTACCGCTATTTACATCGATAACATGCATTGCTTCCGTATGTTCAATAATTAAATAACCTCCACTTGGAAGCGGAACTTTTTTACCAAACAATGTTTTAATTTGTTTAGAAATACCAAAGCGCTCGAAGATATCAATTTTACCGTCGTAATGTTTTACAATTTTTTCTCTACCTGGTGCTATTCCTGCAACATAGCCACGAATTTCTTCCGAAAGTGTTTCATTATTTACATGAATATTAGAAAAATCTCCATTTAACAAATCGCGTAAAATTGAAGCTGTTTTATCTATTTCACCAAGTACTTTTTTAGGAGGTGTTGCTGTTTTGAGGGCGGTGAACATTGTTTTCCACTTCTCTAACAAATTGTTAAGATCTTGGTGAATTTGTTCGACTTTTTTATCTTCAGCAACAGTACGAATGATCACCCCAAAATTTTTGGGTTTGATTTCGTTTAATATTTTTTTCAGACGGTCTCTTTCCTTCGCATCTCTAATTTTTTGAGAAATAGAAATTTTATCTGAGAAAGGCACAAGTACGATATACCTACCTGCGAGTGTAATCTCAGCACTTAGACGAGGACCTTTTGAAGAGATTGGTTCTTTAGCAACTTGTACTAAAATAGATTGAGAGGAAGAAACTACTTCTTCCATTTGACCTTCTTTTGGAATGTCAGTTTCTAACTTAAAGTATTGTAGGTCGGCTACATTTTGCTTGCCGTGTAACGTGTCTTTGGTGAACTTATTCAGCGAATTGAACTGTGGTCCGAGGTCGAGATAATGTAAAAATGCATCTTTTTCATATCCTACATCCACAAAAGCTGCATTCAAACTAGGAACAGTTTTTCGAACTTTACCTAGGTATACATCACCTACTGCAAATTCTGTGTTCCCTTGTTCTTCATGCAATTCAATAAGCTTTCCATCACGCAACAACGCAAGCCATATCCCGGTTGACCGAGAATCGACTACTAATTCTAAACTCACGAAAGCTTATATTAAAGATTTAAAAATAGAATAACTTAGCAAGCGAACCTACTAAGTTATCCAACGAATTTCAAAAGAAAATTATTTTTTCTTTTTGTGACGATTTTTTCTAAGTCTTTTTTTACGCTTGTGCGTAGCCATTTTATGTCTTTTTCTTTTTTTTCCGCTTGGCATAACAATATATATTAAATATTAAACAATCTTTTCCGTTGGTGTTGCATTAAAAAAATACACTCCTGTCGTTAAACAGGAGTGCAAAGATACAATTTTACTTTTAAATGCATGCAAGATGCAAAAAGAAAAAATTATTTTTTTACTTTCACTTTGTTTTTTACTTCTTCAACAAAAACTTTAGCAGGTTTGAACGAAGGAATGTTGTGAGCTGGGATAATGATTGTTTCATTTTTAGAAATGTTACGACCAGTTTTTTCTGCTCTTTGTTTTACTACGAAACTTCCGAATCCACGTAAATAAACGTTTTCACCAGTTGCCATAGAATCTTTCAAAGTCGTCATAAACGCTTCAACAGTTTTTTGTACTTCTAATCTCTCTAATCCAGTTTCATCAGAGATTTTTGCGATAATATCAGCCTTTGTCATAATCTTTAATATTTTGATTTTCAGTGACAAATTTAAGTCATCAAAATAATATATCTTTACATAAATTAATATTTTTTAAAAAAAATATACGAATGCACGATTTTAACCTATTAATTATCAATTGGTATAGACAAAACAAGCGAAATTTACCATGGAGAATAACTAAAGACCCTTATAAAATTTGGTTATCAGAAATTATTTTACAGCAAACAAGAGTTGATCAAGGAACAAATTACTACCTAAAATTCTGTAAAAATTATCCAACAATTAAAGATTTAGCAAATGCTGATGAGCAAGAAGTCCTAACTGATTGGCAAGGACTTGGATATTATAGTCGTGCAAGAAATCTTCATTTTGCTGCAAAAATGATCATGAATGAGTTCGACGGTACGTTTCCAACTACATTCGAAGATATAAGTAGATTAAAAGGTGTAGGAACTTATACAGCCTCAGCCATTGCTTCTTTTGCTTACGACCTTCCCCATGCTGTTGTCGACGGCAATGTTTTTCGAGTTCTTTCAAGATTATTTGACATATCCACTCCAATTGACACGACTGAAGGTTTAAAAATTTACAATACGCTCGCAAATGATTTACTAAATCGTGAATTTCCGGCTGAACACAACCAAGCAATCATGGAATTTGGTGCTTTGCAATGCACACCTTCAAATCCAAATTGTGAATCATGTCCTTTTGTGCTATCCTGTTTAGCACGTAAAAACAACTCGATTCAAATACGACCTGTTAAAAAAGGTAAAACCAAAGTTAAAAATCGTTATTTTCATTTTTTACATCTTGAAGATGAATACCATCTACTTTTAACCAAGAGAAAAGAAAAAGATATTTGGCAAAATATGTACCAATTTCCTTTAATTGAAAAAGAAGAAGCAATGGATTTAACATACTTAAAAGAAGCATTCACTTCATTATTCGGAGTTAACGTAACGGTTTCGAAAACAAACATAAAGCACATATTATCTCACCAACATATATATACTACCTTTTGGAGAATACATGAATTACCAAAAATATTCAATAAAAATAGTGAATATTTATGGCTGGAGAAAAAGGAGTTAGTAAGATTTCCGATACCCAGATTGATCGAGCGATATTTGGAAGAAATGAGTGAACCTTCGGTTTACACAGATTAAACTTATTGATGGGTAAAGGATTATGATCAAATAATTTAAGCATTTAAGGCATATAAGTTTTTTTTGATGTAGTAAGAAGAAGAAGGTAGTATAGATTTTTTTGAAACATTAAGAAATTGAGAAGTTAAGATGTTAATAAACTAACTAATTATAGACAATTAAGAGACCTTTGGTCTTTGATAGATATTTAGAAAGAATTTTGAAGCCATTTAAGGCACATAAGTTTTTTTTGAAGTAGTAAGAAGAAGAAGGTAGTATAGATTTTTTTGAAACATTAAGAAATTGAGAAGTTAAGATGTTGATAAATTAACTAATATAGACAAGTAAGAGACCTTTGGTCTTTGAAAGATATTTAGAAAGAATTTTGAAACCATTTAAGGCATATAAGTTTTTTTTGAAGTAGTAAGAAGAAGAAGAAGGTAGTATCGATTTTTTTTGAAACATTAAGAAATTGAGAAGTTAAGATGTTGATAAATTAACTAATATAGACAATTAAGAGACCTTTGGTCTTTGAAAGATATTTAGAAAGAATTTTGAAACCATTTAATGCATATAAGTTTTTTTTGAAGTAGAAAGAAAGAAGAAGGTAGTGTAGATTTTTTTGAAACATTAAGAAATTGAGAAGTTAAGATGTTGATAAATTAACTAATTATAGACAATTAAGAGACCTTTGGTCTTTGATAGATATTTAGAAAGAATTTTGAAACCATTTAAAGGCATATAAGTTTTTTTTGAAGTAGAAAGAAGAAAAAGGTAGCATAGATTTTTTTGAAACATTAAGAAATTGAGAAGTTAAGATGTTGATAAATTAACTAATTATAGACAATTAAGAGACCTTTGGTCTTTGATAGATATTTAGAAAGAAGTTTGAAACCATTTAAGGCATATAAGTTTTTTTTGAAGTAGAAAGAAGAAGAAGTAGTGTAGATTTTTTTGAAACATTAAGAAATTGAGAATTTAAGATGTTGATAAATTAACTAATTTAGACAAGTAAGAGACCTTTGGTCTTTGAAAGATATTTAGAAAGAATTTTGAAACCATTTAAGGCATATAAGTTTTTTTTTGAAGGAGATACATGTCGATTTGAGTATTGTTTTGATCCGTTAAAATAAGAAGTTAAGATAGTGTTTAACTAAACGGCAGTAAGAGACCTTTGGTTTTTGAGAGGCAGATTGGAGGGAATTAAGATTCTACATATATTTTTACTTTGTGTGAGCTCAGTCTTTGGTGGTATTTTTCTATATTTGTAGTATATGCTAACTTCAGTAAATAAAGTTGTTTTGATTGGGACTGTTGGTGACAAGATTGAATTGCGACATCTTGATAAGGGAGGTGCAATTTGTCGTTTTACTTTAATTACAATCGATTCCTTTACAGACAAATCTTCTGGGGAGAAGAAAAAAGTAAATGACTATCATACAGTAACTTCCTGGGGAGATCAAGCTAAAGAAGTCTATAAAAAAATAAAAAAAAGTCAACAACTTTATATAGATGCAAAACTTAAATCTCGTACTTGGCAATCCAAAGAAGGGGTTACCCATCGTGGTTATGAGTTGTTTTTAGAGTCTTTTTTAATTCTCAATACTGACAACACAGAGGAAAAAAGTATTGAACACTATTCGACGTTGGATACACCCGACTCACCTACACCACTTTCGGGATTTCAAATCAATGACCTTGATGAATTACCATTTTAACTTATGCAAACTATCTCTTTAATTCTATTACAAACAACTACTTCTAATATCAGTGGAACTGTTATTTTTGGTGTGTTAACCATACTTATTCTTCTCATTTGTTCCGCATTAATATCCGCATCTGAAGTGGCCTATTTTTCCATGGGCCCTATCGAAAAGGAAGTTTTAAAAAACGAAGAAGGTAAACAAGCGGAAACAGCACGAAAATTATTAAAATCGCCACAAGATTTATTAGCTACCATTCTCATTGCAAACAATTTTGTAAATGTTGGAGTCGTAATAATTTCTAGTTTTTTACTAGATGCAGTCTTCGGTAATTCAACTGAAAACGAATTATTTAGATTTGTCATTGATGTATTTTTAATTACAACAATTATTTTATTAGTAGGTGAAGTCATTCCAAAAGTTTATGCTACTAAAAACGGTTTAACGATTGCCAAGTTCATGTCGCCTGTATTATTATTTATTGGTAACTTACCTCCTTTCTCTTGGTTAAAGCAGTTTTTAGTCAATGGTACAAGTTTAATTCATAAATACGCAAAAAAGAGAGGAGTTAAAATATCTACCGATGAGCTTGAACAAATTTTAGCATTAACAAAGGAAGAAACTACTTCAGAAGAAGATCATAAACTGTTAGAGGGTATCATCAAGTTTGGAAATACAGATGTTAAACAAATTATGCGACCTCGTATGGAAGTCGTAGCAATAGATAATAATGCTACTTACACAGAAGTACTTCAAATCATTTTACATGCAGGATATTCTCGCATACCTATTTATCAGTCCACTTTTGACAACGTAATTGGAATATTATACATTAAAGATTTACTTCCCTATTTAGAAGAAGCGGAAAATTTTAATTGGTTAAACTTGATACACAAACCATTCTTTGTTCCAGAGAACAAAAAATTAGATGATTTATTAAAAGAATTTCAGAGTAAGAAAATGCACATGAGTATCGTTGTGGATGAATACGGAGGAGCTAGTGGATTAGCTACATTAGAAGACGTTCTAGAAGAAATCGTTGGTGATATTACAGATGAATACGATGAAAAAGAAATTAATTACACGAAAATATCAGACAGTAATTACCAATTTGAAGCACGTACAGCTCTCGTTGATTTCTATAAAGTTTTAGAAATTGATGGTAAAGAATTTGAAGCTAACAAAGGAGAGTCTGACACATTAGGTGGTTTTATGGTAGAACAAGCAGGTCGAATTTTACGTAATAAAGAGCACATTGAATTTGAAAATTACAAGTTAATCGTAGAAAAAGCAGATAAAAAAAGAATTAAAACCATTCGCGTATTATTAAATGATAAACAGAATGAAACAACTTTTGAAAATTAAATCCATGAAGCAAACAATTCTAGGACTTCTCACATTATCGGGAATTATATCATCCTGTGGTTCGAATGAGCTAACGATACCTAAGCCACCTACCTATCTCGATGTGAATCTGCCTGAGCATTCATACATTAACTATTCACCTGATTGCCCGTATAGTTTTGACATTCCGTCTATATTTAAAGTTAAACAAGTTGATTACGGAAAAGAAGGTACGTGTCATCGCGATATCGAATTAGGACCATTAAATGGCACCCTTCACTTTTCCTATATTGAAATGGACAAACCACTTGCTGAGTACGTTAATTTCTCCATAAGTAAAGTAGATGATCATAAAATTAAAGCTACAGCAATTGAAGACGAGAACATTATACGTTCAAAAGATAAAGTATACGGTACTTTTTTTGAATTACAGGGGGATGTTGCTTCGCCATTCCAATTTTACTTAACAGACTCTACGAGCAGATTTGTAAGCGGAGTAGTCTATTTTAACACACGTCCAAATTACGATTCCATCAAACCGACATTAGACTATTTAAAAGTTGATTTAAAACGTTTTGTGAAGACGTTTAAATGGAAGTAGATCAACTATTTTAGACTAGCTATATTTTACCATTATCGATTCTAGCGAATGAATATGATTTGAAGCTTTTAGATTTATCTTTTCTAGTGTATCTAATAAATCTTGCTTCATTACAAGTTCGCGAGGAGTGTTTTCCTTTTCAAATAACTCTTGTGTAAGATTTTCAAAAATCGTTTCAAAATCACTATTTGTTTGTTTTAATTTTTCAATAGAAATTAAGAAAACTTTATTGTTATGTTTAAACTTTTGGAGTTTCAACAAAGAATCGGAAACCACTTTTACAGCATCAATTATAACTTCTACAAGCGGGGATAAATAAAAATCACTTTCAAAATTTCGTATGTAATAATTTCTTTTTTTTGTAAATGTTACTAATAATTTTGAAATTTCATTGATACTATTGATTATTTCAAGAATATCTTCCCGATCGAACGGTAGTATGTAACTATTTCCAAGATGATATGCAATATGATGAATTTTGGTCTTATTATTTCTATAGATATCTACGATTTCTTTACCTAGAACATTAGATTGATTTGTATTAATCTCAGCGCTTACAAGTAGCGTTTTATGTAATAAAACATCTAATGATACACTAACTTCTTTAAATGTATTATAGGTAGTTTTATTTTGGGATTTGAAAATCTTAAAAATAAGTAATGACATATTTTTTATTTCAAAAATAAGTCGAGAATGGATGCAAAACTTATTAAAAATCAGTATTAACAATTATATAATCCATTGTTAACAATTAGATAGCATAAAAAAAGCCGAAGTAGATCTTCGGCTTTCATAATCAAACAATTATAAAATCTATTATTTAAACAAACAAATAAGGTAATAGAAAGCAGCTGCAAAAATAGCACTAACAGGAATAGTCAAAACCCATGCCCAAAGCAAGTTAATTGTTACCCCCCAACGAACAGCACTTAAACGTTTGGTTGCTCCTACCCCAATGATAGAACCAGTAATTGTGTGTGTGGTTGAAACAGGGATACCCATTTGACTTACCGTAAATAAAGTTAAAGCACCTGCAGTTTCGGCACACACACCTTCTAACGGCGTTACTTTCGTGATTTTTGAACCCATTGTTTTAACGATTTTCCAACCTCCGAACAATGTTCCTATACCAATCATTAAGTAACAACCAAAAGAGATCCAGAAAGGCATACTATCCGAGTTTACCTTTGTTTTAATTTTGTGTTTATCCTTCAACTCTCCTTTTTCAATGTAATTTGAAAATATTCCAGCTTTTGAATATTTCTCATTTAACTCTTTCTTATGGAAAATAAGTTCATTAGATTCAGCATCAAATATATCATCCCCATTGGTGTATATATTTAGCTTTTCCAATCCCTCGTCTACTTTATCAAAAGAAGGGAATAAAGAAGCAGCTGCATATTTAGCATTTAGTTTTTCATCTTCAAAAATAACTTCTTGTGTTTTAGCATCCAAGATATTGTCCCCATCCGCATAGTACGTGATTGAATCTAATTTGCCAATTTCAGGTTTATATTTTTCTTTTTTACCTTCTTCGTTTTTGTATTCCACCTGCATTAACTCAGATATTTGGAAATGTTTTGTGATAGGTTCTGTTAGTTTACCATCACGTCCCATGTTACCATATACCATTAAAGCAGCACAAATAATTCCCATAACTTTTTGAGAATCCGCACCACCATGTCCTAAGGAGAAAGCTGCAGAAGAAAGTAACTGAAGTTTTTTGTACATATTAGACTCTTTTAAAGCAGTTTGACGCTTTCCATGTACCAACATGTAGTAAATGTATGCAAGAATAAAAATCCCCAACATAACAAGTACAATATACATCATGATTGGTTTCATGTCCATATATTCCACCATGTAATTCATTAGGAAATAAATTCCTAAGCAACCACCAAGAATAACAAAGAATTTCAATACAAACCTTCTACTCATGGTTACCATCGCTATCACAAAAGCAATAACCCCACCTATTAGTGGAGCAAGGAAAATGAATAAAATTACTGGGATAATTTCATCCATAGCAACGACATCAAAACCAGCGTGTGCAATAGCAGCACCTGCAAAACCACCAATCAAAGTATGTGAAGAGGAAGAAGGAATACCCAACCACCAAGTGAATAAATTCCAGGTTGTTGCAGCTAGTAATCCAGCTAAAATCACCCACAAATCGATTGCCCCACTATCTACGGTTTTGGCTACTGTGTTACCAACACTCATGTCAAACACCCAGAAAGCAAGAACATTAAACGCAGCAGCCCAAACCACCGCTTGAAAAGGTGTTAATACTTTCGTAGAAACAACGGTTGCAATAGAGTTCGCTGCATCGTGAAAACCATTTACTAAATCAAATAATAAAGCAATGGCAATAACAACTATTAATAAAGTAAACATACAATATGTTATTTAAATTTATAAACTTAAAGATTAAGCGTATTTCACAACAATAGACTCCATTACGTTTCCTGCATCTTCGCATTTATCCGTAACTTCTTCCATTAATTGATAAATCTCTCTCTTTTTAATCAATGTTTTAACATCCGCTTCATTATCAAATAAATTCTCAATACTCATGTCAAAAATATCATCTACTTGATTTTCAATACCATTAATTTTGATAACACATTCAACAACTTTTTGAATATTTTTCAAATTACGCAATTCAATTACTGCACTATTCACAGAAAGTACACATTCTTTAATCGCATCAGCCATTTTCTTGATTCCTTGATCATTTGTAGGATCAACTTTATGAAAATTAATTTTTTTACCAGCAACATAAATATAATCTGCGATATCATCTAATGCAGTAGCCAAACTATGAATATCCTCTCTATCAAAAGGAGTGATAAAGTTTTTACCTAACTCAACAAAAATAGTATGTGTTAATTTATCATTTTGTTGTTCTAAATCTTTCATCTCTTTAATTACAACCGATCTTTTATTAAAATCAGGTTCATTAACAACATGTACAAGTTTTCCTGCTAAAGATTCAAGGTTTGCACTAGCTTGTTCGAAAAGTGAAAAAAACACTTTGTCTTTTGGTAAGAAGAATTTTAAAATAGACATAAATTTTATTTTTAAATGGTGGTCAAAATTAACTTAATTTCATTTGAAGAAAATAAGAAATACACTTCTTAACATAAACATAACCTTTAGCGAAAACCAAAGTAACAAATAATTAAATAAATGACTGAAAAACAATAATTTAAGTTTAATGTTATATTACAATAACATCAATTTAAAATTAAACCAAAAAAGTATCAAACCTTCGTTAATAAATTAAAATATTTAAAATCAACATTTTGCAATGTTAAAATAATGTTAAGAAGGTTAAACAAAAGTTACTATTATATTACTCAAGCATTAACTATATGTTAACTCAATATTTTTGCTCAAAATTTTTAATCAAAAAAAAATGAGAAAACTTAAATTATTTGCATTGTTTGTTGCAATTGTCATTAATCAACAAATTGGTTTAGCACAAAACAACTCTCCATTAATAGTAAAAACTAAAAAAGAAAATGGCATTGAATTAATTCAAAAGGATAGTTTATTTAGCATGCAATTTCAATTCCGTATGCAAAATAGAGCTGGTTACTTGTCAAAATCAGAAGAAGATTTAACGCCTCAAGAGATGGAATTTAGGGTAAGAAGACTACGTATGCGTTTAAAAGGTTTTGTAGCAAATCCTAAAATCACTTACTATGTGCAATTATCATTTTCGCGTGGCGACATGGATTGGGAAGATCCTAATGCTTCAAAGTATAACACATCTCCTAATATAGTAAGGGATGCAGTAATATCTTACGAACCAATGAATAGTTTAAAACTAACTTTTGGTCAAACAAAACTCCCAGGTAATAGGCAACGAGTAATTTCTTCTGGAAATTTACAATTTGCAGATAGATCTATTGTTAATGCAACCTATACTTTAGATCGTGACTTTGGATTTTTTGCTACTTATGAAAAAGAATATTTTGCACTTAAAGGCGCAATGACTTCAGGTGAGGGTAGAAATTCAACTAAATCAGATAAAGGGCTAAATTATACAGGTCGTTTAGAAATTTTACCATTTGGAAGATTTACTAAAGGTAATGATGAGTGTGAAGGGGATTTAGCCCGTGAAACAACACCTAAATTAGTTTTAGCAGGTAGTTTTAACCACAATGAAAACATGTATCGTCAATCAGGTACATTAGGGAATGATTTATATTCTCCAGCAACAATGCAAAATTTACATTTAGATTTATTATTTAAATACAAAGGATTTGCATTCTATCAAGAATATTGTTCTAGAATTTCAAAAAACGGTATTACAATAGACCCTAAAGAAGTATCAAAAATGAGAAACGTATATACTGGATTCGGAACTTTATCTCAAATCAGCTATTTATTCCAAAATAATTATGAAATCGCATTTAGATACGCAAATATTACACCTGACGATAAACTTTATAAAAACACTACCTACCCTAGTATTAATGAAAAAAAACAAGAACATTTTCATCTTGGAATATCTAAATACATTTATGGACATAGACTAAAAGTTCAAGGTAATTTGTTGTATCAAATAACGCATGATTTAAAGAATAGTTCAAATCTTAAACAGATTGGAGCAATTTTTCAAGTAGAATTAGGGATATAATTAACCAACATACTTATAAAAAGAGTCGTTTCATTAGTTGTAACGACTCTTTTTTGTTTTATAAAGATAATTGCATACAATATAAATTTAAGTTTATTAATTTAGTAGATAAATTGTCAATCAAAATTATTGATTACACCATAATTATTTGTTTCAAATTAAAAATATAAAATGAAAAAAAACATACTACTATTTGGATTAGGTATTACGTTGACACTTTCGATGGTAAGTTTTACAAATTACAAAACCGAAACTAAAACTGTTCAAAATGAAACTTCAGGCATGGTATTTACCGAAGGTACCTTTGCTGAAATTTGTGCAAAAGCAAAAAAAGAAAAGAAAAATATCTTTTTTGATGCATACGCTAGTTGGTGTGGTCCATGTAAATTATTAAAAAGAGATGTTTTCACTTCAAAAACAGCAGGAGATTTTTTTAATAAAAAATTCATAAATGTAGCGATGGACATGGAAAAAGGAGAAGGCGCAGCACTTGCACCTGCATTTCAGATTACCGCCTACCCTACACTACTAATTCTAAATCCTAAAGGTGAAATTATTGGAAGAACGATGGGGTATCAATCGGCAGAGAAATTGATTGAGTTTGCAAAACCTTATGTGAGATAAAAAGACAAAAGAGCAAAGACAGAAAGACAAAAGATAGCAAGAGTAAAATCTGTAAGACATTAAGTTGTATATTATATTTTCTTAAAGTCTTTTATCTTTTATCTATCAGTCTTTTGTCTAAATCCCTTATATTTGCATTATGCAAGAAATGATATTAATTATTGATTTCGGATCACAATACACACAGTTGATTGCGAGACGAGTAAGAGAATTGAACGTATATTGTGAAATTCATCCTTGGAATAAAATTCCAACATTAAGTTCGAATATTAAAGGAGTTGTGCTTTCGGGTAGCCCTTTTTCAACACGCGACCCACAAGCTCCAAAACCGGATTTATCTGCAATTAAAGGTAAATTCCCATTATTAGGTGTTTGTTTTGGTGCACAATATTTAGCAGGAAGTTATGGAGGAGAAGTTCTTCCATCAACCATTCGTGAATACGGTAGAGCAAATTTATCGTATGTAGACAAAGCACACGAGCTGACCAAAGGCATGACCGATGGATCACAAGTATGGATGTCGCATGGAGATACCATCAAAACAATTCCTTCCAATTATAAAATCATTGCAAGTACGGAAGATGTAGCAGTTGCTGGATATTATGTAGAAGGCGAACAAACGTATGGAATTCAATTCCACCCGGAAGTTTACCACTCATTAGAAGGTGCTATTTTATTGAAAAACTTCATCGTAGATATTTGTCATTGTGACCAATCTTGGACACCAGATTCATTTGTAGAATCGACTGTAAAAGATTTACAAGATAAAATAGGTACGGACAAAGTTATTTTAGGTTTATCAGGAGGAGTTGATTCATCCGTAGCAGCAGTATTACTGCACAAAGCAATCGGTGCAAATTTGCATTGCATATTTGTAGACAACGGATTATTACGTAAAGACGAATTTAATTCTGTATTGGATTCCTACAAAGGAATGGGCTTGAACGTAAAAGGTGTGGATGCATCTGAAAAATTCTATGCAGCATTAAAAGGATTAACTGATCCAGAATTAAAACGTAAAGCGATTGGTAAAGTTTTTATCGATGTTTTTGATGAGGAGTCCAAATTAGTTACGGATGCAAAATGGTTGGGTCAAGGTACTATTTATCCTGACGTCATTGAGTCTGTATCTGTAAATGGAGGTCCATCTCAAACCATTAAATCACACCATAACGTAGGAGGTTTACCTGACTATATGAAATTACAGGTTGTTGAGCCATTACGTTTATTGTTTAAAGACGAAGTTAGACGTGTTGGTAAATCCTTGGATATTGCTCCTGCAATTTTAAGCAGACATCCTTTCCCAGGTCCTGGATTAGGAATCCGTATATTAGGAGAGGTAACTGCTGAAAAAGTTCGCATTTTACAAGAAGTTGATTCCTTATTTATTAATGGATTAAAAGAAGACGGTTTGTATGACCAAGTATGGCAAGCAGGCGCAATCTTCTTACCAGTACAATCTGTTGGTGTGATGGGAGACGAACGAACGTATGAAAATGCTGTAGCATTACGCGCTGTATCTTCTACCGACGGTATGACAGCAGATTGGTGTCATTTACCTTATGAATTTTTAGCAAAAATATCGAATCGAATCATCAATCAGGTGAAAGGAATTAATCGTGTAACATACGATATTAGTTCAAAACCACCAGCAACGATAGAATGGGAGTAATATTAGAGTGACGAGTTAAGAGTGACGAGTGACGGTTCTTGGAGAGCCTGAGGAACCGAGGAGGAATGAGTGACGAGGGACAGTTTTTGGAGGGCCTGGGGAACCGAAGAGTAACGAGTTAAGAGTGACGGTCCTTAGAGAGACTCAGGAACCGAAGAGTGAAAAGTGACGAGTTAAGAGTGACGAGTGACGGTTCTTGGAGAGCCTAAGGAACTGGAGTTAAGCGAGAGATGGAAAGTTCAATAAATAGAAAGTAGTATGAAACAATTTTTTACCTTATTAATAGTATTTCTTTCGATTTCAGTTTTCGGACAATTGAATGATAAAGATGTAATTACCAAGGATGGTAAAAAGTATTATTCATATACTGTTAAAAAAGGAACTACTTTATTTTCCTTGTGTAGGGAAATTGGTGTTGCTGTTGATGAAGTAGCATTATTGAATCCAGAAACAGCGAAAGGTGTTCGAGAAGGTCAAAAATTACTTGTCCCTATGTCCGCTAAAAAGCCTCTAGTAACTGGTGAAAAAACTTTTTCTTATACTATTCGTGAAGGAGAAACTTTTTACAGTGTACTAAAGAAATTTTCGATTTCAGAACAACAATTATTAGCAATAAACCTTGGATTATCTAAAGACTTCATTGCTGGTCAAACGATACAAATACCGGGCATAAAACCTTCAGATTTACCAGAGACACCAAAGTCAAATAAAAAACCGGATACGATTATTGTTCACAAAGTGTTAAATCATGAAACCATGTACAACATTTCTAAACGTTTTATGGTTACAGTAGATGAATTATCAAGAATGAATAATAATATATCTTCTAGTCAATTAAAACCTGGAATGACACTTCGTGTTCCTATTTATACTAAAAAAGTAGAGGATGTAGCCATTAGACAAATTGAGACAATACCGACAACAACTTCGCCAACAGATACGACACCTGTTGTACTAGTTCCTAAAGAACGTACACACGCTTTAACATTCTTATTACCTTTCAATACCGATAAAACGAATGACCCCACTTCCACTATTGCTACCGAATTTTACATGGGAGCACAAATAGCGCTAGATTCATTAATGGTCATGGGATATCAGGGAAAAGTTTTAGTGCTCGACGCTGGTAATGACACAACAACAGTAGCTCCTATCCTTCGTCAGTCAGATGTATTAAATTCGGAATTAATCATAGGGCCTTTTAATGGTGAAAATTTAGAACTTACAGCTCAAACTTGTAAATTAAACAACATTCATTTGGTTAGTCCAATTGTAGCAACGACTGGCGTGTTAAAAGAAAATAAAGCAGTGACTAATGCGGTGTCTTCAGAAATTACATTGTTAAGAAATATAGCAAAGTTTGTACAGCGAAATTATGTTTCAGAACAAGTGTATATTGTGAAAGTTGGTCCAAAAGATGAAGATTTGTATCAAGCGTTCCGTTCTTCCTATTTATCCTTAGGCATTAAAAAGCTGGTTGAAATACAAGAGAAAGATATTGTACTTCATTTAAAAAAAGGTAAGAACTGTGTGTTTGTAGTCCCCACAAGAGACAGGGCATTAGCAACGAGTATAACAGATCAATTATCCGCATGGGGTTCGAAGCCAAAATCACAAATTATTACAGTGATAGGCACGAAAGATTGGGTTAATTTTGATGACATTTCTGCGGAGACAAAAAACAGATTAAACTTCCATTATGCTTCTTCAGTTGATTTCGACATTACTAGCAAAGAGACAGGGAAATTAAAAAAATTATTCCGTAAAAAATACAATACAGCATTAACAAAATATGCCGTACAAGGCTTTGATGTTACGATGTATTTTGTGCAAAAAATGTTATTGGAGCAAAAACCAGGCGATGGAGTCATGAACATCTTCAGTCCTGCGCAAGTGAAAGAAGGAAATGGTTTTGAAAACAGAGCTTCCTATATCTTAAAACAAGACGATTACAAAATCGTAAAAGTTGAAGAAATCAATGACTAAAGAACAAATTGCAAGTGCTTATAAAGCTTTACAAGCTAAAATTTGCACTGGATTAGAGCAGTTAGATGGAAAAGCTGCTTTTTCATCTGATCATTGGGACAGAACAGAAGGTGGCGGTGGATTAACTCGTGTCATTAAAGAAGGAGACTTATTAGAAAAAGGTGGTGTTGCATTTTCAGCGGTACATGGTCCTGTTAGTCCTGCCATGAAATCCCAATTGAATTTAGAGGGTGAAACGTTTTTTGCAACTGGAATTTCTATTGTACTACACCCACATAACCCACATGTTCCGATTATCCACATGAATGTACGTTATTTTGAATTAGACAATGGTACGTATTGGTTTGGAGGCGGGATAGACCTTACTCCTCACTATGTAATTCCTACACAAGCAAAACTATTTCATCAGCGTTTAAAGACGATTTGTGACAAATACGATGTTAGTTTTTATGCTAAACACAAGCCTTGGGCAGATACATATTTTCATATCCCTCACCGCAATGAATCACGTGGTATAGGAGGAATCTTTTTTGATCATTTATCCGAGAATAATAGTGCATTAAGCAAAGAACAACTCTTTGATTATTGTGCTGAATTGGCTAGTTCTTTTGTAGCCATCTATGGTGAACAAGCAGAATTAGGCCGCACAAAACATATAGAACCTCATCACCTTGCTTGGAGAAATTTACGTCGTGGTAGGTATGTAGAGTTTAACTTAGTTCATGATCGCGGAACAAAATTCGGATTATTCTCAGGCGGTCGAACAGAATCTATTTTGATGTCCTTGCCACCGATGGCAAATTGGGAGTATCAGTATGAAGCCGAAGAAGGTAGTAACGAAGCCGAGACGCTTAAAGTGTTAGGTAAGAATTGGGATTGGGTTGAATTAGATATTTCAAACAATTAACATAATTAATTCATGAAACAAGACGATTTTCTAATCAAACAAATCGACCTTTTAGGAAAAGTATTAGGAAAAATATTAAGTGATTTATTGAAGCAAAAGAGCAATTCTGAAATTTTTGATGTTTATAATTTTGTTCAAGAAAATCTGAAAAATGATTTAAATATTGAACTTGAATCTTTATTATCTTTCAACGAAAAAGAGCTTATCGCTTATTTATCTGAAATACAAAAATTTGAAAACAAACATATTGAAAAAATTGCTGAAATTTTATACCTTTTTGGAGATCAACCTAAAAACGAAAAAACCATAGTTTGTCTTGAAAAAAGTTTAGTCCTCTATCAATATATTCATTCAACAAGTACAACATATTCACACGAAAGAGTCGCTAAAATCGATCGAATAACTAATTTTTTAAATTAAAAAAATTAAGTTCTATGTCTCCACTCCTATCAAACACCTACTTCTCCCAATGGAAATCAATGTTAGATATAGATCTTAAAACTGTTTTTTCTTCGTTGCAGGAAAATACCCTAGCACCAAATAGTTTTACCTTTTATACTTCAGTATCTGTGATGTCCTCTTCAAAAATTGAGGGAGAGCAATTGGAAGTGGATAGTTATGTGAAGCACAAAATTCTGAACATAGAATACCTTCCAGAACTCACACAAAAACCAAATGATTTGTACGAAGCGTATTTATTTGCGAAAGACAATCGTTTAACAAAATCAAACTTCTCAAAAGTTCACCAACTAATAACTACTCATTTATTACCAAAAAGTCAGCAAGGTGTTCTTCGTAACACGGAAATGCTTGTGATGGAACACAAAACAGGTCGAATTCAATACGAAGCTGCTTCACTTTCAAAAGTGGAAGATTTATACAATCAACTTTGGATAGAAATTGATGCATTATTGAGAAAAGAATTGACGATTGATGAAGTTTTTTATTATGCATCCTTCCTTCATTTAACATGTGTCAACATTCATCCCTTTGGAGATGGCAATGGCAGAATTTCACGCTTACTTGAAAAATGGTTCTTAGCAGAAAAATTAGGAAGTAATGCTTGGTATATTAAATCTGAAAAATACTATTATCAACAAGTAAATGATTACTATAAAAACTTAGCGCGACTTGGCATTTTTCACGATTCACTCGACTATAATAAATCCATTCCATTTTTACTGATGTTACCGAGTTCATTGGCATTTGAATAGACTAAGAAATTCAAAATAAATGTTTTAACTTTGAGAAAAGACCTACAAGAAATGAAAAATTCTTCCCTTCAAACTGTTAAGTTAGATATTATACAACAGATTACTTCTTCAAATGATACATCCTTAATTAATCAAATTTGGAATTTAATCAACTCCAACAAACAAGTTGTATCTGAAAGCGAAGACATTCCTCATTGGCACAAATCAAAACTAGACAAACGCTCAAAAGAATTCTACGCTAATCCTACACAAGTGTTAAACTTTAACGACGCAATGGATGAGTTAGAAAAAGTATTGTAATGTATAATTTCCTTATTGACGAAAAATTACTTTTTATTGCTTTTTCGTCAATAAGAGCAATCAAAGTCTTTGATCTTTTGTCTAAAGGTCTTTCATCTAACCTTATATAAACGTAAAATCCACCCTTCGATTTCGTTGTTTTCCGTTATCCGTTTTGTTATTATCGACCGGTTCTTCTTCTCCTTTGAAGTCGGTCACCACCTTATGATTTGGTAAACCACATTTCATGAAAAAATCTTGGATCGACTTTGCGCGACGCGCAGAAAGGTCTTTGTTGTATACATTGGAACCATCCGCATCGGTATGTCCTGTAATTTTAATACGTAAATCAGTATGATCAAGCACTACCCTTACCATTTCTTTTAGATAAGCTTGGTACTCCACTTTTAGACTGTCTTTATCGTAATCGAAATAGATGGGTTCGAACACGAAGTTTTTACGTTCCCATTCTCGAATTGCAGGAGCTTTTCGATGTTGATTTAAGTCTTGAATAAATACATCTCTCCAGCTTTGATGCAGCATTATCATATCTGAATTCGAGAATTCAGCGGTTGATCGATACATTGTAATTTTCCCTCCTGTTTTTCTACCTGCTAATAGTGTGTATGTCCCCGATAAATAACCAGTGATTGTATCAAAAGATAGTTTTGCTTCAAATGGAATCCACAAATTTTTAGGCGTGGCTTTTTTCTTTTCCGTAACGTATTGTTTGAATTTGATGGTTACACTATCCACGATGGTCCCTTTGATTTTCTGAATCATGTAGCAATCCGATTTAGTGACCTCCTCGCGGGTACGACCAGTCAGGTTTTTATCAACCGTCACAACTTCTAAAAATAGCACAGTAGCTTCATTCCATTTCGCACCATCTCTTAGCATTAGTCCTTGCCAAATACCATCCATTTTTACTTGAGAAAAAGAACAGAAACAATAAAAACTAAAAAGTATAATTAAAGATGATTTCATATTTTTATTAAACGAAAAGAATGAAATATTGTTTCAGTAATTCTAGTATATTTGTTACTACACTAAAATAAACAGTATGAAAAAATTAATCCTTTTTATAGCAAGTATTTTGATTTTTAGCAATGTAAATGCTCAAACTATTTACGACTTTAAAGTAACCGATATTGAAGGAAAAGTATTTGACATGGCATCTTTGAAAGGGAAGAAAGTGATGATTGTAAATACAGCCTCTAAATGTGGATTAACTCCTCAATTTGAAGAATTACAAAAGCTTTACATGCAATTTAAAGAACGTAATTTTGTGATTATTGGTTTCCCAACAAACGATTTCTTTGAACAAGACCCAGGAACAAATGATGAGATTAAGTCATTTTGCGTAAAAAATTACGGGGTTACTTTCCCTATGATGAGTAAGATAATTGTCAAAGGAGAAGCGATAGAACCATTGTATAGTTTCTTAACTTTAAAATCCAAAAATGGTTTGGAGGACAACCATGTAAAATGGAATTTTCAAAAATATTTAATCAACGAACAAGGTCACTTAGTACGTGTTGTAGGTCCTCGTGTTAAACCGATGGATGAGAGCATAGTAGAATGGATAAGAAGTAAGTAATTTTTCAACATTCATCTTCCATTTTTGTTGATAAATACCCTGCTTTACCTTCCCTTTCCACCCAATTAATTTTTTACTTTTCCTTATATTTGTTTCTATCAAAAACGAATTATTTCCAAAGGAAAAACTATGAGTGAAGATTTAAAAGTAAATGACTATTCAGCGGATAATATCCAGGTATTAGAAGGATTAGAGGCGGTAAGAAAAAGACCAGCTATGTACATCGGGGATGTTGGCATTAAAGGTTTACACCACTTAGTATATGAGGTAGTTGACAACTCGATTGATGAGGCGTTAGCTGGACACTGTGACACAATCAAAGTTTTTATTAACGAAGACAATTCCATTACGGTAAAAGATAATGGTCGTGGTATCCCTACAGGTTTAACTGCAAAAGAGAAAAAATCGGCATTAGAAATTGTAATGACGGTTCTTCACGCAGGAGGTAAATTCGACAAAGACACTTATAAAGTATCTGGAGGTCTGCACGGGGTTGGTGTATCTTGTGTGAATGCATTATCTACACACTTACGCGCTGAGGTTCACCGTGATGGTCAAATCTTTGAACAAGAGTATTCAATTGGTAAACCGTTATATGACGTACGTGTTATTGGTGAATCAAAAGATCATGGAACGCAAGTTACTTTCAAACCAGACGGATCCATCTTTGAATTTACAACGTATAACTACGATACGATAGCTGCACGTCTTCGTGAATTAGCATTCTTGAATAAAGGTATTACTATACACTTATCGGACTTACGTAATTTGGATGACAATGGTAATCCTGTAAGTAACGTTTTCCATTCAGAAGGTGGATTGAAAGAGTTTGCTCAATACTTAGATAGAAACAGAGAGGCATTAATTCCTGATGTTATTTATTTCGAGGGTGAGCGTGATGGTATTCCAGTAGAAGTGGCATTGACTTACAATACTTCTTACACGGAAAACATTCAAGCGTACGTAAATAATATTAATACGCATGAGGGTGGTACACACCTTTCAGGTTTCCGTCGTGGTTTGACAAATACATTAAAGAAATACGCTACTGATTCTGGGATCTTGGCAAAAGAAAAAATCGAAATTGATGGTGACGACTTCCGTGAGGGATTAACAGCAGTAGTTTCTGTTAAAGTACAAGAACCACAATTTGAAGGTCAAACAAAAACAAAATTAGGTAACCGTGAGGTAACTGCTCCAGTTTCTCAAGGTGTATCTGAAATGCTTTCTATTTATCTAGAAGAACACCCAGCAGAAGCGAAATTAATTGTTGAGAAAGTTTTATTGGCTGCACGTGCTCGTCACGCTGCTCGTAAGGCTCGTGAGATGGTTCAGCGTAAAAACGTATTAACTGGTTCTGGCTTACCAGGTAAACTTGCAGATTGTTCTGAAAAAGATCCTGCAATGTGTGAGATTTACTTTGTCGAGGGAGATTCGGCGGGTGGAACTGCAAAAATGGGACGTGACAGACACTTTCAAGCGATTATGCCATTACGTGGTAAAATCTTGAATGTAGAGAAAGCGATGCAACATAAAATCTTTGAAAACGAAGAGATTAAAAACATCTACACTGCATTAGGAGTAAGAATTGGAACAGAGGATGATTCCAAAGCACTAAACTTAGAGAAATTAAGATACCACAAGATCATCATCATGTGTGATGCCGATGTCGATGGTTCGCATATCGAAACCTTAATCTTAACCTTCTTATTCCGTTACATGAAGGAATTGATCGAAAAAGGATATATCTATATCGCTACTCCTCCATTATATCAAGTTAAAAAAGGACAACGTTCTAACTATGCTTGGAATGAAGATCAACGCGATGCCTTAATTCAAGAATTAAAAGGAGGAGGTTCAGAATCATCTGTAAATGTTCAACGTTACAAAGGTCTTGGAGAAATGAATGCGATTCAACTTTGGGACACAACAATGAATCCTGAGCAACGCACATTGCGTCAGGTAACTATTGAAAATGCAGCGGAATGCGATCAAATATTCTCTATGTTGATGGGTGACGAAGTTCCACCAAGACGAGAGTTTATTGAGAAAAATGCTAAATACGCTAAGATTGACGCATAATTTTCAGACAAAAGACTGCTAGATTAAAGATAAAAGACTGAAAAACATTAGACATCAGACATTAGACATTATACTAGTAGATAAAAAAACGTTCTTGATTGATTTCAAGAGCGTTTTTTTGTATACAACTTCCTACCTTTACCATATGAACGAATTACATCCACACCAACAACAATTGATTTCATTGATTTCACTAGAGATGAAAGAGCAAGAGAATCGATATACCCTCGACGCGAATGCTGGATTAAAACAATTAAAGTCGGATGGATTAGCATTGCACCCAATTTCCGTGGTTAGAAAAAGTTTTGGTTATGCAGATTATCCAGAAATTTCCTTTAAACTCCCATATACAACGGACACATCGAATTTTAAGGATAATAGTGCAATTGAATGTTTTATCGAAGGAGAAGAGCCTATCAAAGGAATACTATTAGGTACCGAAGGACAAAAAGGAGAGTTTCGTTTATTTGCTCCAGATTTTCCTGATTGGATTGAAGAAAAAGGAGTTGGAATTAAATTAGCGCCCGATCATCGCACAAGTGAATTGATGATTGAAGCACTGAAAAACATCGATAAACACACAGAAGTTCACCAACTATTCAATAAAATACATGGAAAAACCTCTTTTGGACAAGATTTATCACTAGCAACATCGCTTTCATTTAAAAATCAAACGCTGAACACTAGCCAGCAGCAAGCAGTAACAGCAATGTTAGAAAATGAATCGTTAGTGATTCTACATGGACCTCCAGGCACCGGAAAAACAACAACATTAATTGAAGGTATTTGTCAACTAACGCAACTTGGAAAAAGAGTGTTAGTTACCGCTCCTAGTAATACTGCAGTAGATAATATCGCCAAAGGATTGGTCGTTCAAGGCGCGAAAATTCTTCGCGTTGGAAATTCACTTAAGGTGGACGATATCATATTTCCATATACCCCTGAAGGTAAAATGCAAGAAGCAAAAGAGCATAAAGAACTAAAAAAATTAAAAATTCGTGCCGAAGAACTTCGTCGTATGTCTTTTCAATATAAACGTAATTTTGGTCGCGAGGAAAGAGAACAACGCGGCCTACTTTTAAAAGAAGTAAAAAGCATTCGTAAAGAAATTCGGGACATTCGTACTTATTTTGATGAGAAATTGTTTGAAAATGCAGAAGTGATTTTAGGTACACCTATCGGTATTTCTGACTTTTTACCAAAAAATGCAAATTTCGACACATTGGTAATGGACGAAGCAGGTCAAGCAATTGAGGCCTTAGCTTGGATCGTTTTCCCATTCGCAAACAATTGGGTACTAGCCGGAGATCCTTTTCAGCTACCTCCTACTGTACTTTCGCACTCTGCCGCAAACAACGGATTATCTATTTCCATTCTTGAACATACATTTACACACTGTAGAGATGTTTTATTCTTAGATACTCAATACCGTATGCGTAAATCGATTGCCGATTTTTCGAGTAATTACTTTTACGAATCTGCCTTAAAAACACCTGAAATTCAAAACAACATCGCTCAACATATTACATATTTTGACACAGCAGGAACAGGTTTTGAAGAACAATCAGGTCAGGACGGAAACAGTTTAATGAATGAAGGAGAGTTGAGTATTGTTCAGAAAATCATTGAACAAGAAAAATTAAATCTTTCCTCCATAGCATTTATTTCTCCTTATTCTGGTCAAGTACAATTAGCTAAAGAATTACTACCACAAGGTATTATAATTAGCACAATTGATAGTTTTCAAGGACAAGAAAAGGAAATCATTATACTTTCGTTAGTACGCTCAAACGTGGATGCTGTGATTGGATTTTTAAAAGATTATCGAAGAATGAATGTTGGACTGACTCGCGCCAAAGAACAATTGTATGTGATTGGGGATAGTTCAACGATTGGACAAGATCCTTTTTACGCGCAATTTTTAGAATACATGGAAGAAGTTGGAGGGTACAAAAGCGCGTGGGAACTTGAGTGACGAGAAATGAGTGACGAGTGACGAGTGAAGATTATAACATTCTTGATTTTAGTTCTTCCGTAGGAATAAGGCATGACGTTTGATTTTTGAAGAAGTGTTTTCTGTTTTTTGCAATTAGATTGTAAACGAAATCTCTCATCGGAAACGGTACTATCAATAATAAGAGGAAGCATTTTGAAAGTAAATTCAACGCTGCGAAAGCACGAATTGCAGCAGATGATTTAGTATAAACGACATCTCCTTTTAGATAAATAACAGTTGAATAAACGTTAGTTGGCAAGCCGTTTTTTTGAAGAAAATCCTGACCAAATGTTGATTGCAATGAAGCAAATTGAAAGATTTTTTGTGTGTCGTTTTTAATGATATATTGTACGGATTTATTACACAGGATACAATCTGCATCGAAAAAGAGGATGTGAGAGTTTGACATTGTTTTATTTTTTATTTTATAAAAAATAGATGCTGCAATAAACGTATATATAATTATTTGATGTTACAATGCACCATCACTCCTATATTTTGGAACTTCCTTTCTTCTGTCCTCTTGTCTGACGTTTTTTGTATTTGTCTTTAATCGATCGTTTGTAAGAACCTCCAAGATTTACCTTTTTGTTTTTATCGATTTTTTCATGGAAAGCACCTTTCGAATTTTTAATGGTTGCTTCCGGCATATAATTCACCCCAGGCATTACTGGTTTTTCGGACTCTAAGAGGATCTCAGATTCTTCGTAAGTTTCAGGCAGTTGATTAACATCAATCGCCATTTTCATTAATGCCTCAATGTTGTTTTTATTCTCTTCATCAAAAGGTGTTACAAAAGAAATTGCTATACCATCTTTATCTGCACGACCAGTTCTACCAATTCTATGAATATAATTCGTTGATTCTTCTGGCATATCAAAATTGATCACATGCGTCACATCAGAAATATCAAGTCCTCTAGACACTAAATCTGTAGCGATCAAGCCGCGATGTGTTTCATTTTGAAAATTTCGTAACGCGCTGAATCGGTAATTTTGAGATTTATTTGAATGGATAATTCCAAATTGTTCAGGGAAGTTTGCATCTACGATTTCAAATAACATATCTGCCACCTTTCTACTTTTTGTGAACACCAATACCTTACTAATTTCAGGCTGATTTTCAAGCAGATTGATTAACAAGTTAACTTTAGAATGGAAATTTGGAACATTATAAAGTGACTGTTTAATCTTTTCAATCGGTGTACCGTGAGCAGCTGCTTCAATTTTCTCAGGATTATTGAAATATTCATCAATTAAAAATTCAACATCCTCATGCATTGTTGCAGAAAATAAAAGAGTTTGACGTTTTGGAGGCAACAATTCCAAGATATTTTTCAATTGAGTACGGAAGCCTAAATTCAACATCTCATCCATTTCATCGATTACAACCTTTTGAACAGCTTTTAACTTTAGAGAACCATTTAACGCTAAATCATAAAAACGACCTGGAGTAGCAACCACTATATCTTGACCGTCTAGTATGATATCAATTTGTGTATTGATACTCACCCCACCATAAACTCCACAAACACGAACATTCATGTAGGTTGACAATTTTTCAATCTCTTCTACGATTTGCATCACTAATTCGCGTGTCGGAACTAAAATCACAAAACGTGGTTCATATTGCTTAGCGAATTTGAACATATTTAACAGAGGCAACAAGAATGCTAATGTTTTACCTGTACCAGTTTGAGCAAGTCCCACTACATCTCTTCCAGACATTATTACAGAAAAAGCTTTTTGTTGAATGGTTGTTGGAGTTGTAAACCCCTGATCATCTAAGGCTTTTAAAATATTTTTATGGAGATTAAGTTCGTTAAACAACATCTTTGAGGTTATAAATTATGAGTTATGAAATATGAATTAGTGAAATTAGTGATTTATCGGTCAAAAACCTCACTTTTAGCTGATAATTACTGATGTCATACTCAAAGAACCGGCAACTAATTTATCGTTAAACAATTCGATTTTGTCTGTTTTATCCTGTAGTGATAGAATATACAACAAGGGTAAATAATGATCTGGTGATGGCGCAGCAAGATTCAGGGCTTTCCCTTGATTCTTGTAGTCAATTAATGGTTTATGATTTCCTTCTATGATCCATTTATTGGTTAATTCTCGTGCTTCAATTGCCCAATCATACCCGTAATTTTCTTTATTCATATTTCTAAAATCAACCAAGCCAAGGTTATGAATGACATTCCCAGAACCAACAATCAATACTCCTTTCGAACGCAATATGGACAACTTTTTGGCGAGATCGTAGTGTTGCTGAGCCGATAATGTATAATCCAAACTCAATTGAATAACAGGTACATCAGCCTTCGGGAAGAAATGGATTAAAGTCGACCAAGTACCATGATCTAACCCCCATTGCTGATCTAATTCTACGGGGATGGGAGAAAAAATATCCTTCACTGTTTTCGCTAATTCAGGACTTCCAGGTGCTGGATATTGCACATCAAATAAGGCTTGAGGAAAACCACCAAAATCATGAATTGTTTGAGGTAGTTTCATTGCAGTTACTTGTGTTCCTTTTGTTTCCCAATGTGCAGAAATACATACAATAGCAGTAGGTTTAGGCAACTTTTTAGCTGTATCTCTAAACCCTTGAACGAATGAATTTTCTTCAATAGCATTCATTGGATTCCCATGCCCGATAAACAACATGGGCATTTTTTCAGTTGAAGGCAACGAATCTGAAAAAGAGTATAAATCATTGAACGAAATCATAGACATTGAGATTGAAGATAGACCAATTAACTTAATAAATTTTGAGCGTTCCATAATGAAGACTGAAGTTTCAAATTTAAAAAATCAATTTCCTTGTCAATAGAAAATCATGTTAACATTTCCCAAAATTCTTGTTGAATATCATGGCTACGATTTTTAGCATACCAGAGGTGTAATTCTTTTTCAAAATCTTCTTTCGTGATTGTTTCCTTATTTCTCTTCCAATGTTCAGCTATTGCTTGTGCATTTGTAGGTCTGGCACCCCATCCGCCTAATTCTGTCAAAGTATCTTTATCTACTCTCACAAGTTTAGGTATTGCCTCTGTTCCGTTGGTCAAATACTTATGCATCTCTTCTAAATTCTCAGACTTAATGACAATTTTCAGTTCAACACCAAGTGCATTTTGAGCGATATTATAAATGGCTGGTAAATTTTGAGCGCAATCACCACACCAAGCCTCGACAAATACGACCCAATATTCGTTAAACGTTTTAGTAGAAAGTAATGAAACTAACTCATTCGTTAATATAAATTGTTTTTCATTTCTATTCGAACGTTGTTCATTTAACTTTGTAAATTCAATTAATTCTGGTGTTTGTCTCGTTCCAGTTGTTTTATGCTCAAGCATCAACTCGGTAACTAATTTACGGTAATCTTGATAGCTGATACCTTTTTGGATTGTTAGACTATTCATCTTATTATTTTTCTACAATATTATTAAACCAAAAAGAGTTAACTTGTAACAAAGGTTACACACGTGATAAATTGTTATATTTACTTACAGATTGAAATTTACTTTATGAAAAAAATAGCCTTATTTCCAGGATCTTTTGATCCATTTACAAAGGGACATGAAAGTGTCATTCAAAAAGCAATTCCATTGTTTGACGAAATTGTTATCGGAATAGGAATCAATACAAGTAAAAATTACTTTTTTGAATTAGAAAAACGTCAGAGACACATCGAGGCCATCTATAAAGATGTTGCTAACATCAGAGTAACAACCTATCAAAAACTAACTGTAGAATATTGTCTAGAACTTGAAGCGCGTTATATTTTACGTGGCTTGAGAGATACCAATGATTTTGAATACGAAAAAGCGATTGCTCAAATGAACTTACAAATTTCTGGTATTGAAACAGTATTTTTCATGACAGATCCTGCTGTTGCACCAATCAGTGCAACCATCGTACGAGAAATTGCACGTAATCATGGAGCGATTAACTCATTTGTATCATTGTCAGAAAACCTACTGTGATGAAAACATTAACTAGCTTACTACTGATAATTTGTTTTACTCCACTTATTTTTGGTCAGAAAACAACTAAGATAAAAGGTTTAACAAGTGGTTTTGTAGGCAAGAAAATAGAATTTTACACGATTAAGGATTATTTCTCATTAAAAGACAGTTTGATTGGTGAAGCCATCATTCAAAACGACAGTAGTTTTCAAGTAGAATTTCCTTTAGAGCATACTGAAAAAATCATTGTCAAATGTCATAAAAACACTGGATTTATTTATGCTGACCCAGGCACTACCCTTACTATTTCTTTACCTGATAAAGATCCTTATAATGCATATCGACCTCAGGGCAACAAAGTGGAGATCGCATTTTTAAATTTACCCAAAACAGATATAAATTTCAAAATTTTAGAGTTTGATAAATGGGTCACTGATTTTTTAGGGGTTTATTATAATCGTAAAACTACATCAACCATCTTATTTTCAGAAAAATTAGACACGTTCAAATTAAATGTTGAAGCGTATTACAAAAAAGACACTTCCTTTTTTTTTAAAACCTATGTGCGATTTTCTATCGCTTCCTTAGAGGATATTAATTTTGTTGGTTCCAAAACACGCATTGAAAAATATTTATTTTACCTCAAAGATTTCCCTGTCACTTATGAAAATGAACGTTACTCTTCCTATTTGAATTTATTTTATAAAAATATATTTGCATTAGTTTCTACCGAAATTAATACTAAAATCTATAAATCTATCTTAAGTAGTAGCCCTACTTTACTCATGCAAAGTTTAGGTTTAGATGCAACGTTAAAAAATCCGAAAATTAGAGAATTAATTGCCATTCGTGGACTTTCTGAAGTTTACAATGGAAAAGATTTTCCGAAAACCAATATTATAACCATTTTGGATAGTATCTCTCGTTTTGGATTGTATAAACAAAACAGATACCTTTCAAAAAGCATCATCGAACGTTTAACAGAATTAGCTCCTGGGATGAAGGCCCCAAATTTTGAGATTATTCACGTAGAAAAAAATGACACGATTACATTGCAATCCTTTGTTGGAAATTATGTGTATATACAATTTATTGACCCAACTTTACAGGATTCAAAAAAACATTTAGAATTATTGGTTCCCATGTATGAGAAATATGGAAAGACCTTTCGATTTGTAACAATCATAGATGTTCAGAATGAATTGACCAAAGAGCAAAAAACCTATTTTTCAAGTATCCCTTGGGAGAAATACTATTTACCTTTTGACCATGCGATGTTTAAGAAATATATGGTTAAATCATTTCCGAATTATGTCCTTATCGACGACACAGGTGTTCTACACTCTTATCCTGCAGCAAGTCCAATTCCGGATGGAGAGTACGAAACTGTTGAGAAGGTATTTTATACCATTAAGCGGAAGATTGAGGTTGAGAAAATGAACAAAGAGAAATCAGGATTTGATGATATCTATGATGACACCAAATAGTGATGAGTGTCGAAGAAATAATAAATAGAGCCAAAAATAGTTACTTCTTTTAGGAATACGAAGAAATACCATAAGTCATAGTACTCGTCAATATGATTTTTACATGATCGTCTTTTGTCTTTTTACATATCTTTGCCTTGCTTTAATACATTTAACATGAAAATTCTTACATTTTATATTACTCTACTTTTCACACCCCTACTTTTTGCTCAAACCCAAGGAATTGCCTATACTGCTGTTGGAAAAGGAGTAGCAACCACTTTTTTGACTGATTATCAATGTTTAGGAATTAATTCATCGGCATTAGGCTGGGGAACAGGTTATGACAAGAAAAAATTCACATTGGGTTCAAGTGAGTTTGGTTTTGGTATTACTTCAGACGTACTTTCTAAACAGCGTTTACAACATTTTGCGAAATCGATTTACAATGCAATTGCATACGATTCTAGTAAAATTATCAATTGGAAGGATCAACAAAATGCGATCTCGGAATATGCACAAGCTGGTGTTTCATTATATGCAGATTATAATTGGGGAGGTTTTTCATTCCAAGGAAAATTATTTGGAGGGATTGCATTTAATGTACGTGAAAACTATCAATGGTATTCACAATTGAGTAAAAATGCAACCGATTTAATTGTGAATGGTAAAGTTTCAAACTTATTTGATTCATTAGATATTAGTATTGGAAATGTAAAAACACGTATCCCAAATACCGGTAATTTATCTCCTGATTCATTGAAAGGTGTGGTTAGTGGCACAATGGCTATCCCTTTAAAATTAAGTAATTTACTCCATGGGACTTCCATAAAAATGACTTGGAATCGGACCTATAACTTAGGTTATGGTCGAAAAATATTTGGTATTGATAGTTTAATTGAGTTGTACGCAGGTGTTGGTGGTCGTCTTATCAAATCTATGGCCATGTTTGATTTGGATGCTACAGGTAACGGTATCGACCTTCACTCCTCTTTAACTTCCTCTTTTGATATTAATTATCAAAGTGTTTTATCTACTGTAAATACAGTAAAAAATTATAACGGAGGAATACCTCCAGCAGTTGGATCAGGTTATGGAGTTGACCTTTCAGTAAGTGCGATTTTTTGGAATAAATTAAAAGTGGCAGTTGCAGTTAACAACATGGGTTCTGTTACATATGATCGAAATGTATACCGTGTGAAAGACACATTAATTGGAAATATAGGCATCAATAATTTAACTGATTTCAACTTAACTAAATCTGTCAATCAACTACTTTCTAAAGGTGGTTTACTGACTTTACAAGGAATGGAAAAATATAAATTAGCTAACGCAGCTACTTTTCGTTTTGGAGCAAGTTTTCATGTGCGTAAAATCTTAGGGATTGGATTTGATTTAGTAGCACCTTTTAATTCTGAAAATCCTGGTAGTATCAAAAATACCGTGATTTCGTTTGGTGGTGATTTACGAATCTTTAGATGGTTACAATTAAGTTGTGGATATTTTGGAGGAGGGATTTACAAAAATAGTATGCCTGTTGGAATTAATTTTATACTGCGTAATGGTGGGTATGAATTTGGTTTTTCTTCAAGAGATGCTTTAGCTTTTTTCCAAGAAAACACACATAGTTTATCGTTTGCAATGGGATTTGCGAGAGTGAGGTTTTAGAGTGAGGTTTTAAAGATTTCAAATTGACAGATTGCAGATTGACAGGTTGTAAATTGGGATAGTAGCAGCCCTTCGACAAGCTTAGGGTGAAATTACAGATTGGTAGATTGCAGATTACTTTAAAAAGGTATTTTCAGAATTAGTAATAAGTAAGAAGACTGAATGCGAAATAAACGTCGCTGATGTGTCTCCCTCAACACAATATCCCGACAACCATTAAAAGGTTTAACACATTTTTATGGGGACTAGGCACATAAAAACATATTAACATTGTGAAAACCCAGTATTATTAATTGGGTCCATTATAACCAACTGAAATTTATTTAGTAAGTGAAATTTTTGATATTAGTTCTCTATGGGAAATAAATTTGGTTGTAATATAAAATTTGGTATCCGCATATTTTGGATTAAGAACATCACCAGTATCTTCATTAACAATTAACAAATCTTGAATGTCTTGGTTTAAATCTTGGTAAAATAAAGATTTTTCATCTGAATCTATTAATATTATTGAACAATAATCTCCACACATCGGGTCTTTAAGTCTAGAAAAATAAACGTTAGACTTGACAACTTTTTTAGATTTTGATTTATTATTAGTTGTTGATTTAGTTGATTTAGAAGTTTGAGCATTTATGTTAGAACCAAAACACAACAAAGCTATAATTAACAAGAATTTCATAGAATCAAATTTAAATTAGTACTTACTTTTTCTGCTTCCAAATATAACATAATAAGTTTTATTATCAATTTAAATTATTTTAAAATCAGGAGTAAGTAACATTACCAAATGTGGCATTACCATTTGAAAATTTATAAAAAACATTGGTGGAAATAAGATTGGAAATGAAAATTTTTCCTTATAGTAATATGCAATTTAGTCTAAACTTGAAAACACAAATATCAATCAACTGTAAATCAAGACAATAAACACAAACTATTCATTTGTTTCTGGCTTCTTTAAAATATTTATAGGGTACCCATAACATACCAAAACATTCTCCATCTTCTTTACCTAAATGCTTATGGTGCATTTTATGTCCACGACGAATGGCTCTGAAATACATCTGGTTGGCATTGCGAAAAATTTTAAAACGTTGGTGAATGAAAATATCGTGTATGAAGAAATAAGCTATTCCGTAGATCAATATTCCCAAACCGACCCAAAACGGCCAACTTAAATGATCTTGCATACCAACAATAAAACCTACGATGCTAGGCGCTGCAAAAATTACAAAGAAATAATCGTTCTTCTCAAAAAAACTAGTTACTTCTTTCTTATGGTGATCGCTATGTAAACTCCATAAAAATCCATGCATGATGTATTTATGGGCGAGCCATGCAACTGCTTCCATACTAAAGAAAGTAATTGTTGTAATCATAATATTTGTGGTAATTGTACTCATAAATGTTTTTTTTCTGCCTGTGATAACACCTCAGAATGTTGCAAATAAACAACTATCATATTTTTCAATTCAGGATCGGATTCTGTTTTTATATTTTGTAAAATAAACTTTTTATCGCGAGGTATTGCATCCGAATACCCTAAAAAAGAAGGAGTATTTACTTGCATCGCTAAGCGTAAAAAACGTATTTCTAAATTATTTGGATCCTTCGATATAGTTTGTTCTAACAATTTTTTCCCTTTGGAGAAAGTACTCAATTTTTCTAAGGGATTCCCAACATACTTCGCATTCATCATCAATCCACTTGCTTTATAGGCTGCAAATACAGAATGCTTCGATGCTTGATTCTTCAGTGAATAAATTAATTTTGTACATGCTTGTTCTTCGAATGCCGCATTTTTAAATATCGCACGCACATCTGAAATAGTCAACTCAGATGAGAAACTCATCAACATACCTATACAACAAAGGATTACCCATTTTTTCATTACAACAAATTCGTTTTGAACTGTAACATACTTTTAAACATCAATGCGATTTTCTCACCGTTACTCACACGAATACGCTCTACCAAAACACGATCCACAGAAACGCGCTTGATTTTTTTGAATAGCGTTAAGTAATACACATAGGCCAAATATACTCCACCTTTGGAGGAAACTGGTAACTTTTTAATCCCAATTAATGCTTCCTTAAAATCCAACGCTATTTCAGCTTCAATTTCTCGTTTCGCTTGAAGTGTAAATTCTGTCATATCTACATTTGGAAAATAGGTTCTTCCCAATGTTTGGTAATCGTCTTTCAAATCACGCAAGAAGTTGATTTTTTGGAATGCAGCACCCAACTTCATGGCATATGGCTTCAATTCGTCGTATTTCTCTTGATTTCCGTTTAAGAAAACTTTCAAACACATTAGTCCTACCACTTCTGCAGAACCTAAAATGTATTTTTCGTAATTTTCTTTCACATAGAACTGTTTTTCTAAATCCATTTCCATACTATCTAGGAAAACATTCACCAATTCAATATCAATATTATACTGATGTACAATTTGTTGAAATGAATTTAAAATTGGATTTAAAGAGATACGCTGTTCCAATGCTTCATATAAATCTGCACGAAATTTATCTAATAAATATTTTTTATCATAGCCATCAAAACTATCTACAATCTCATCCGCAAATCGAACAAAACCATAAATGGCGTATATTGGGTTTCTTAAAGGGTTTTTCAAGAAAAGAATTCCCAACGAAAAACTAGTACTGTATCTCTTGGTAGTCAACTTACTACACATCACTGACACCTCATCAAATAGTGCTTTCATCGTTTTAAGGTATTAATTGTTTTATTAATTCATTTGCTGCTATTTTCCCAGAAATCAACGAAGGTGGAACTCCAGGACCAGGAACAGTTAACTGTCCGGTATAGAACAAATTACTAATTTTTTTATTTCTAATTTTCGGTTTAAAAATTGCTGTTTGTCCTAAGGTATTGGCTAAACCATACGCATTACCTTTGTAGGAATTGTAATCTGAAACAAAATCATTTACACAGTAACTACGTTTGTAATCAATGAAATCCATGATTTTTTCTCCTGTTTGTTTTTCTAAACGTTGCATCATCTGTTGAAAATACTTTTCGCGTAATTCTTCAGAATCTGTCAACCCAGGTGCTAAAGGCATCAATAAAAATAAATTTTCATGTCCCTCCGGTGCAACGGATTTATCTGTCTTAGAAGGACAACAAGCATAGAACAAAGGTTTAGACGGCCACATTGGATTTTTGTAGATTTCTTTCGCGTGTTGCGTCAAGTCCTCATCAAAGAAAAGTGTATGGTGTTCTAAATTTGAAATCTGCTTATTTACACCAAGATAGTAAATTAAAGAAGAAGGTGCAAATGTTTTTTTACTCCAATACGCTTCAGAGTAGTTTCTAAATTTTTCTGGGAGTAATTTACTTTCTACATGGTGGTAATCTGCCCCTGCAATTACGGCATCAAAATCTATCTTTTGATCTTGGATAGTAAGGGAAGTAGCTAATCCATTTTCGACGTTAATATGTTGGACAGCAGCATTAACATTAAACTTAACACCTAATTTTTCAGCTACTTGGACCATACCATCAATTACTTTTCCAAAACCACCCATCGGATACCACGTACCTAATTTTAGTCCTGCAAAATTCATCAAACTATATAAAGCCGGCGTATCCTGAGGCATTGCACCTAAAAACAACACCGGAAATTCCATCAACGTAATCAGTTTCGGGTTGGTAAAATATTTTCGAACATGTTTACTAAAAGAAGAAAAAACTTGCAAACGAAGTACTCCTTTCATGACATCCGGAGTCATAAATTCCATAATTGAATTAGCTGGTTTGTAGATTAGTTCATCTACCCCAACTTTATACTTAAACTCAGCTTCTTCTAAAAACTTAATTAATTGTAACTTACTTCCCGGTTCAATGGATTCAAACAAGGCACATAATTCCTCGAAATTTTCCGGAACATGCATCGTATCTTTTTCTCCAAAAACGACATCAAACGAAGGGTTAAGTAATTTTAATTCATATAAATCCGACACATTTACACCGAAATCTCGAAAATAGCGTTCAAAAATATCGGGCATCCAATACCAACTTGGACCCATGTCAAACATATATCCATTTTCCGTAGTAAATGAACGAGCTCTACCACCTAGGGTCGCATTTTTCTCAAATACATGTACATCATGTCCAGCTTTCGCTAGGTATGAAGCTGTACTTATTCCAGCAAAACCGGATCCTATGATTGCTATTTTAGCCATGTTGTTCTAATTCATTAAGGTTTGTCAACCAAGTACATGTTAATTTATCCAACAAATATTTTTTTGTCTGTTCATTGGTTGCGATGTGCAATGACACATTGTGATCTCCCATCATTTTAGCATATTCGCTAATATCTTCCGCAGATGGAGTATGTACCAAAAAAGTCAAGGCATCTGAAACATACAAATCTTCTAAGGTAGTGTTTAAAGCCTGAAGTGGTACATTACTTCCTAAATAATACACTTTATTACCGGTACTTTTAAGTATGTAATTTGCAATTAATAAACCTAGTTCATGAAATTCGTTTTCTGGAAGAAATAATAACCACGTTCTATCGGAAGTAATAATAGTGTTTTCAATTTGTTCAACTGCGGTAAAAACTTTCTGTTTTATCAAGCTGGACATAAAATGCTCTTGTGTTACCAACATAGAGTCCTGTGTCCACATGTAACCAACTCGAATCAATAAGGGATAAATAATATCTCCATATGTTAATTTCAATCCTTTTTCTGCAATCGCTGCGTTGAAAATAGTTGAAAAAGACTGTTCATTATACGCTGTTGCTGCAGCAATTAATTGGGTGATGTAAAATTCATTCACCGGATTTTCATCTTGCTTGGAAAGTAAATGTTCTTGCACCAACTCACCTAATGCTTCATCTGAAAGAATACAGAGTTTAGAAGGTTTGTATTTATATTCCATCAAACTGGAAATATTTAAAAGTCTACGCAATTGGTTGTTATCGTAGTATCTCGTATTTCCTTCCGAACGACTTGGTTGTAAAGCATTATAACGCTGTTCCCAAATACGTATCGTATGTGCTTTGATGCCGGAAAACTGTTCCAATTGAGCTATGGTAAAAACTTTCATGTTTTTGTTTAGATATAAGCAAATATAGTTCAACAAAAACGTATTTCATTAAATTTGTTTAATTATTTTAAATAAAACTTAAACAAAAATCAATAAAGGCAAGTAAACAAAAATTAAAATATTGCAAATCAGTCACTTAAAAAAAATGTCGCTTTTGTAAATTGATCTGTAATTTAAAACGTACAATTATCCCCTTTCTTAAAGGTTCAACAAAATCTGGAAAGATTGCATCTCAACGTAAAATCTACCTGTAGAGACATGGCTGAATTTGGGATTATATGTAACTGAATCAATATTTTTTGCTTTCTTTTGTAATATGGAAAATTACAACGTTATTCGTCTCAATAAATTCATCGCCGAAAGTGGGATTTGCTCTCGTCGTGAGGCCGATAAATACATTGAAAAAGGAACAGTTTATATCAACAATCGCAAGGCTGTTGTGGGAGACGTTGTAAAACCAAGAGATCGCGTAACAGTAAACGGACAAAAATTGGAACCTCTTTCCATGGAAGAACGTGTGTACATTGCGTTTAATAAACCTGTGGGAGTTACTTGTACCACGGAAGATGATGTACGAGGTAATATTGTAGATTATGTCAATCACTCTGCTCGAATTTTTAATATTGGTCGCTTAGACAAAGATTCTCAAGGCTTAATTTTCTTAACGAACGATGGTGATATTGTCAATAAAATCCTTCGTGCAGAAAATGCACATGAGAAAGAATATTTGGTTACCGTAGACAAACCAATCAATGAAAAGTTTATTACCTCTATGGCGACTGGTGTTCCAATATTAGGGCAGGTGACACGAAAATGTAAGGTCAGCCAAGAAAGTACACTGGTTTTTCGAATTACCTTAATTCAAGGCTTAAACCGCCAAATTCGTCGTATGTGCGAATATTTTGGCTATGAAGTGCGCAAATTGGAACGTACGCGTATTATGAATGTTCCAATTACAGGAATTCCATTAGGAGAATGGCGTGATTTAACTGAAGCTGAATTGAATCACATCTTCTCGATGATTGAAACTTCGAGTTCAGAAACTAACAAATCAAAAATAAAACCGAAAGCGAAACCAGTTGCCGCAAAAGGTCCTACGTACAAAGCGAAAAAAAGCGGGAATAAACCAAGTTTATTTGGAAAAGGACCCAAGAAAGTGACGAGCGACGGGAGACGAGCGACGGGAGGGCGAGGCGCAAAACCAAAGAGTAGAAAGTAAACACTATGAATACAACGTTTTACAAAGTAGCAAAACATGTGAATTTCATTTCGATGAATTTACTTTGTAAACTAAGTAAGCAATCTGTCATATTACCCTTTTACCATACCATTTCTAACAACGAATTAATTCATATTAAGCATTTATACCAACCCAAAAATACGCTTCAATTCGAAAAAGAGTTAGATTTTTTATTAAAAAACTTTCAAGCGATAGATTATGTTGAATACAGTAAATGTATTTTAGAAAATAGACCTTTGAAAAATAAATTTTTACTCTCATTTGATGATGGTTTAACCGAATTTTACACAGTCATAGCCCCCATACTGAAACGTAAAGGAATACCAGCAATCAATTTCTTAAATTCAGGATTTGTAGATAATCAGGATTTATTTTACCGTTACAAAGTAAGTATCTTAATTGAAAAATTACAAACAAGCACCTTCTCAAATAACACACAACAATCGATCAATCATTGGTTTAACGAACAAAAAATCAAGCTTGATTCTGGATTTAAAGGACTATTAAAAATAACCTATTCACAAAAAGAATCACTAGATACATTAGCTGAACTACTCTCTGTAGATTTTAAAGCGTATTTGAAAGATTTCAATCCCTACCTTAATCAGCAACAAATTAAAGAATTAATTCATCAAGGTTTTCATTTTGGCGCTCACAGTATTAATCACCCTCCCTATTATAGTATTTCCTTGGATGAACAACTTCGTCAAACAAAAGAAAGCGTTCATACTCTCACGACAAACTTTCAATTACCTTACCAAACCTTTTCATTTCCATTTACAGATCATTTAGTCTCAAAAGCATTTTTTGATAAGATGGAATCACTTACACAAATTACATTTGGTTGCGCAGGACTTAAAAACGACAGTACAAAATTCAATAAACAGCGAATTCCTCTTGAAATAGATGGATTTAATGGCGAAGAAATTTTACGTGGTGAATATTTATATTATATCTTTAAGTCGATATTGAATAAAAACACGATTCATCGTAATTAATGGAAACGATTTCATTTACTAAATCTACACTGTTGGAATTTATCGATTCAGATAAGTTCAAAGAATTATCAAATCTACCGATAAGTAAACTCAGAGCGATCTCTCAAATCAACAACCCAAGAGCCACTGAAGCACACATTTTGCTTGTTGCTCAATTTGATGGAACTAAAACAGTAGGTTATCTTGGAATTTTACCTGATGCAATTCACATAAACGACGAACTATTTCCCGTTGGATGGTTAACTTGCTTTTGGGTAGATGAAACCTACAAATCACAAAATGTTGCTGCAAATCTTTTTCTAAGAGCTATCAGAGCATATAACAAAAATATCTTTATCACCAATATCGTTCCTCGCTTAGAACCTGTATATCAAAAAACGAAATTATTTTTTCCAACGGTCTATAAAATAGGATTTAGAGGGTATCTTCGATTTAATTTAGCCGAAATTCTCCCCCCTAAAAAACCGATTTTCCAAACCATAAAACCCTTATTAAAACTTGGAGATTCACTCCTTAATGCTCTCACAGACATCCGTTTGAATTGGCACAACTTCAAATTAGACACAAAACCAGAATATATACAAGCTATCGATCATATTTCAGAGGAGTTTTTTACAAAGCACCAACACAACAACTGGATCAAACGCTCAAAAAAAGAAATACAATGGATCCTTGAATACCCTTGGCTAATTCAAGGAGAAGACACAGAACAACTAAATGAGCGTTATTATTTCTCGTGTGTCGAAAAAGCATTTAAAACAAAGGTTGTTGAATTTAAAAACAGTCACGGTGAAATTATTGCGTTACTTATGCTAAATATCAAAAACAAAAACCTGACCATTCCCTATCTGTTTGCCGAGTCATCGAATTATAGTAAAATATCCACATTCCTATTTGAGTTAATGTACGCTGAAAAATTAAATATGTTTACGGTTTATCATCAAGAATTTAGTAATTATTTACGTTCTATTAAAACACCTTTTCTTTTCTCCAAAGAAATGAAAAAACCCTATTTTATTTCTAAAAAATTTGAACCATTACAAAACTTAGATTTTCAAGATGGAGATGGAGATTGTGCTTTTTATTAATTCACAAAACATAATGCTCAATTATTAGTTCATTTATCATTTATAACCAATAATTCACCCTACCTTACATCACTCTTGACATGTGTCGATTGTTAAAATCGACAGAATGGAACAGGTTTTTGATGCCTTAATTGATAGCTACCTAGAAAACAAAATCGGCATATCTGATTCTTTTCTGTCAAAAAAACTTTCCACTGAACTTAGCAGGAACCTTCTTACTCATTTTAATCATGGAAATCTAACACTTGCAGGAACAGGGACTAGCGCCAAAATAAACAGTTCAAATCTTGTTCGTGGAGATAAAATATATTGGTTGGATCGATCACATAACAACAATAGTGAAAATGTTTTTTTAGAAATCATTGACGCTTTGGTGATGTATCTAAACCGAACTTGCTTTACAGGAATTACTGATTATGAATTTCATTATACGTTATATGAAGTAGGAACGTATTACCATAAACACCTAGATCAATTTACAACAAACGATCGACGAAAATATTCGGTCATTTTTTACCTAAATGAAGATTGGCAAACCGATGATGGCGGTGAATTATCCTTGGAAATCGACCAGGAAACTTTAAAAATCAATCCTACTTCAGGGAAGTGTGTATTTTTCAAAAGCAATGAAATCACACATGAAGTGTTAGTCACGCACAAAAATCGCTTGAGTATAACTGGTTGGTTGAAAGTTTAGTTAATCTTCCTCTTCCTCCCCTTCTTCGTTGCCTACATTTAGTTCAGTATGCGCACCTTTCACTTGTTCTGTACGAATTTCGGTATGTCTAATTTCTCCTCCTGAAGTACCAACTAATTTACCGTAAAAAATGACTATGAAAGATACAAAAAGCACAGCCAATTGCACATATTTCAAAAAACTTTTCTGTTTCCATTCCGCATAAAATGTGACTAATAACAAGGGTAATAATACCGTTACAAAATTGACCATTTGTTCCGCTAATTCTTCGTGTTTTTCAATGATTTCTTCACTTACACCTGGAAGATTCTCTGCGACCTCTTCTGCACCTTCACCAGTATTAAAACTTGGATATACAAACACTGCTAAAAAAAACAAGGTGACATTTCCAATGCGACGGGTCAACTGCGACTTAAATAGATAACCACATACTAAGATGACAAAACCAACAATCACCCCAATTATAGGCAAGTGATTGATTAATAAGTGTACATGTGCATCATTCATCATTTTAGGTTTTAAGGTTCTCTCAAATTTATGAAATGTTTATGAAATAAAACATGAGAAATATCAGTATAAAGAATATTTAAACATTGTTCCTATTTATTTTCAGAACGTCACTCTTCACTTCGGTTCCTGAGCTTGCTGAAGAATCGCTTCTCTCAGTTCATTTAAAATCAACGCTGTTGCACCCCAAATCTGTTTGTCTCTAATCGTAAAACATGGAACTTTCATTTTTACCAACTTATTTTCTGTGGTAACTTTCATTTCTCCGATTACATCTTCCGCTAAAAGTTCTTTCAAGGAAATGGTAAAAACATGAGCAACTTCACGTTCTTGATGGACAAATGATGGTTGTTCCGGATAATAAAAAACATGGGGTTCTACTAAAAATCCACTCACCGGAATATATACCTGACTTAATTTCCCTAAATATTCTGCCACATCCATATTCACGCCAACTTCTTCCCAACATTCCCGTTTGGCAGTCGCTAACAAATCAACATCCTCTTTGTCTTTTTTACCTCCAGGAAAACTAATTTGACCACTGTGTTTTCCATCGTATTCTGTGCGTTGGATTAAAATGCACTCGTACGATTGATTGGATTCAAATAAAACAACGGCAACCGCTGACTCTTTATATGATGTTAGGTTTTGAATGACTTCACTCGTTACGGGGCGATGCAAAGGTGACAAAGGAATATGAGCTCGTTCTCCAGGAAGATTGTGCTTTAAGGCATGGGCTAATTGTGATCGAAAGTGCATAGTTAAAGGTAAATAAAAAATAAAAGCGAATATCTAACCTTTCAGAAATTCAGGAATTACACTCATAAAAATCCTATTTTGCAATATACCCCGCCTCCCCTTTCTTGATCCTCTCAAATATCCAATCGTAATTATAAGGCATGTGGCTATCCACAAAATTTTTCTTTGGCCATGTTTTTGGAATAAATGCTCGGCCATGTCTTGAATCATAAATCATGCCTTTCACTTCACATTGTGGGGCGATTCCATCCTGTTCCCAAATTGGATCTGGGTTCACTTGGTCTAAATTACTACCATATTGCCAAGCTTGTTGAAACTGAATCCAGTCCGCTCCATCTTGACAGCCATTCTCAGGCGAAAGAATGTAGATATTCCCAAAAACTACCCGTTCTTTAAGTACTTCAATCATTCCCAATGCGTAGGCGTACCCCATACTATGACAAACAATGTCAATCGTATCTTTTTCTTGTTGGTGTAACTTCAATAACAACGCTTTACCACCTATCCGTCCTTTTTCTTTGCGGTAATAAAATCCTTTTGGATTGGGATCCATATTCAAGCGATTATATTTCCTTAACGTATCTTTTCGATTCACAAAATGATTGGCGAAATAAAAACTTTTCACAAAACGTATTGTGTTACGATGATTTGATGTTTTCACACTTAAACTACCATCCAAATAAAAAGTTTCGGTTGGTTTTAAGGTATCGATAAATCGATCGTCCAACTTAAACCAATAATGATAACGATCCTTGGAAGTAACCAAATTATCACTCTCATTTTCTTCGCGTTCATATCCACGATACCCATTTACAAATACCAAAACACGTTTTGGCACTGGTCGCAGGGTATCGCCTTTCATTGGAATAATTTGTCTAAAAACCAACCAATTACCATTACGCTTAACAAATGAAAGTTGAACATTATTTTCCTCCGTTTTACGTTTAAAAATCAATTTCTTTTTGAACGATAAAACACTGTCCTTCCATGAAATCTTAGCGACTCTCACCACTGTTTTTGGAGTACTAACAAACTGAAATATTTTTTGTTTAAATTCAGATACGGTAATTTGAGTCGGATTTTTGACAGCAACAAGATCCACTGAATAATTGTGTTGAAATAATACCTCTTTGGTACCATCCAAAACATTTCCAAGTGTATCCTCTTCCCAAATAGAAAACTTCACCAAACCAGTGACCTCTCCTATTTTTTGATTAAAAAATTGAGCGTGAGAGAAAAGAGGAATTAAAAGTAGAAGAAGAAATAACCGCATAACTCTAAGTTAATTATTTTATGCTAGTTTTCCCGTGATTCCTTTAAATACAAGATCAAAAATAGTTTAAACTACAAATGACTTCCCTCCAATTAAAAACTTGATCATATTCAAATGCCGTAGTGAGAGAACTAGTTTATTAGTATTTGAAATCCATATACCGTTCAGAAAATCAAACTTCTAAGGAAGCAATAACGTTTGATTAATTTTGAGCATCCCGAAGTTGCACCATTCAAAAAAAGAAAACCCCGAAAAGCGAACTTAACGGGGTTTACAATTTGATAAAACGAATTAATCAGTATAAGTATACAAGGTTATGTAATCTTTTTGACTTTTCACACCGTTATTATAATAACTTGATATCATTTTTACCACCCTATTTTTAGCATCAAACTCATAACTATATTGAGTATAAGTTAAGCTTTTAGCTCCATATTTTGAACTGATTACTAAGTTTTGGTTATCTTTTCCATCAGACGGGGATCCCATATTACTATTCCCTATTGTGTTTAATTTGGTAAGATCATAGGTATAATAAGTTGTATCGGTACCAAATATACGTTTTGTAACATTCCCATTTTCAACGATATTTACTTGATTTTTTTCATATAATCTAAACCCATTCGCATCAAAATAATTAGTGTCAATTTTTTTACTACCAACATTTTCAACATAAATCCCATAACCCTGGGTGTTTAATGTTATTTTATAAGTCGAATTCAGTAGGTTATTTTTAAATTGTTTTAGTGTAATTAATGACGCCGAGGTATATTCTACCATAGTATACGAAGAATCATCGAAATCAGCCCTTGTTAGCCTCCCAGAAGCGTCATAACTATAAGTAAAAGGACTTCCAGAATCATATTTCATTGTTTTAATTCGAGCAGAAACAGATGTTTGATTAGTTGGTGTTGGTGTTGTAGTTTTTTTACACCCCACAAACAAAACGGATGATAATACACCCAGCAATAGCAATTTTTTCATAGTTAATTTTTTCATAGTTAATTCCTTAAAAGTATACACAAATATACAAAACATTGTTACCTAAACAACAACTTTAAATGACTATTTATCTGATAACTACCTAATAAAATCTGCGGAACTTGTAAGTTGCACCATTCAAAAAAAGAAAACCCCGAAAAGCGCGCTTAACGGGGTTAAAAACAAATGATAATTAATTAACTATTTCTTTTCTACTTCTTCTGTTTTCTCTACTTTTTTAGCTTTATTGGTCTCGCCAATAGTTAAGTTTAAACCAAAAGCAACAGAAGCAGCACGCGCTGATTGATAATTAATAACAGACATTAAATTATCCGTTAAAATATAAAATCCTCTAAACCTCAAACCTACACCAACATTTGAGTTAGAACCTGCATACATTCCATAATTTAATGTAAGTCCAAAATAATGTCTTACAGACAAAGTAGAAGAAATGATCAAACCTGCTCTGTAATTAGAATTATAAAATTCGTTGTACATCATAATCCCAGACGACAAGTATTTGTTCCAATTATAATCTCCCCCTACATAGATTCGAGTTGGCAATCCTGTGGTGTATGAATTCGTATTTTTACCAGTTTTGAATATACTCGATAAAGAATCTATCATGTTTGTTGATTTATTATTCGTGTCATTTTTAATGATCTCGTTTAGATTAATACCTGTAAAACGATAAGAGAATGGCTTCAAATCGTAATTAGCAACACCTTGTGTCCATTTGATGAAACCTAAATCGATCACACTGGCTTTCAATGTAACTTCATCTGTTAGTTTGTAGGTACCTCCAAAATCAAACCCCATACCTAGATTAGAAAAATCATAGGCCATTTTAATCAATCTCATCTGATCCATCGTTTTTGAATAGGCAGAATCTGCGAAAATCGCAGTATTTGAAGATTGAACATTTGCTTGCCCATCGATCGTAAGACTGTAATCAGCAGCGCTTGTCTCAATTCCAATTTTAGTATCCGTCCCTTGTAAGTTAGCAAGACCAGACAACAATTTCACACGTCCACCCACACTTAATTTTTCGTTAATTTCTCGGGTATATCCTAGTCCATATTCGATGTAGGATGTTAATGAAGCACCTAAACCATCAAAGCTTGCACGACTTCCAATTAAAGTACCTCCGTTTCCTTGAACCAAAAACTTCAATAAATCGGAACCTAAACCAACCTCTGCAATCAAACGATGACTGACATCAAACGTGAAATAATTTTTTTTCACTTTAAATCCGAAAGCAAAAATTTGATTGGTCATATCAACACCTATGTAGGTCTTTTTACCCATGCCCTTAAAAAAATCATCGCTACTATTAATTACCAAGGAATCGCCCCTGTTAGGATCCGGCACTAACGCTTCGTTAATCGAAGCAATTCTATTAGTCACCTGAAAATTTTGTGTCCCTAATAATGGAATCAGGGAGAGAAAAAATTTAGACTCCGGCATAATCGCTGGGTTCACTCGATAGCTAAAAGGTGTTCTTAATGTTGAAAGTGTAATATTCCTTTGGGCATGAAGGCTAAACAAAGAAAGTACAGAAAGTAAAACAAATATTATTTTTTTCATAATGAATAGTAAAGCGTAGTGAATTATTTTTTGATTGAAACTCCTCCTTTTACATTCGCATGTAGATTAATAGAAAGACCATAATAATCATAGAGTGTTACTGGTAACTCTTGGCTTCCACCAAATGTTTCAAAAGAACCACCGAAAATGATTTTTTTAGCATTTTTCAAGAAAGGTAAATCTGTCTCTTTAATTTTAATCACCAGTGTTTGTGGCGGTAAATTCTCCAACTCTGCTTTTGACAATTTCCACGTTTGTGTCGTTTGGTCTAATTTTAATATAGGAGATTTAATTAATTTTCCTGAATTTGAAGAAAATAAATTAAACACCTGATCACCAATTTTAATTGGATTATCAAATTGATCTAAAAACGTAATCGATGCATCAATATCAAGGGGTAATGTATTTGTATACAACAAATGCATTTCCAAGGATTTTAAGACGTCTGTAGGAAATGTAAAATTACTCGTATCCGAGAATGTAAAGCCACTTGCATAACCCGTCAAAGGCAAGGTGATTTCTGCATTTAAGGAAATCGAACTTTTATCGGTAATGAAATTTTTAACAGAAGTTTCGCCTGCTTTATTCACCGTTAATGAACCTCCAAATTGAATTTCTTTGGTTTCCGAAGAAAGTAATTTATCGATGTTTGTCACTCCTTTATTTTTACTTATTTCCAAGGAAGATGGCACAGCAGCATCTCCGACATTTAACGGGTATCCGATTGGAAATGCTTTTACTCCGATTGGAATCAATGAATTATCTTTTCTTACTACATTGAATTTATTGAAATCTAAGTCTACGGGAATTCCAAATCCATTGACAATGTCTAACTTAATAGAAGGATTTGACATCCCAAATTTACCTTTCAAATCTTTGAATTGATCAATTTTAAGTGTATCACTAATTGGAGGGATTGATAAGTTTCCAAAATACCCTTGAACAGATTTAAACCCTAGTTTGGTCAATGAAACTCCTAACACGATTTGATCCGTACTAGTAATTGGCTTTGCAATTTTAGGATTAACTAAATCAGCCTCAGGTGTAATATTAATAGCATCTATGGAAAAAGACAATTGTTTGTTTGAAAAATCAGCGTAACAACCTGCTAAATTAATGACCATTGGTTGATTTGAATTCGGATTATAGATAATAGAATCAACTAAACTTTTTCCGTCTTTTTTGATTTCATTAAACGTAAATTTTAGTACGGTTTTATACGGTAATCCTTTTTTAACATTTACTTGTAGATTCCCTGTTGATAAATCAATGCGATCGATACGAAAATTAGATGGTAAATCAGAAGAACCGGTGGAAAAATCCAATGGTACTTTTTGGTTCACTTCAATCGTACTATTTACAGATTTAAGTAAATCAAGAAAAGGAACAACTTTCCCAATTTTCAAGGATGCAATAGAATTAATTGTTGTAATTTCTGTCGGTCCTAAATTCGAGAAACTATACACTGATTGTTCTGGAAGTGTATTAAAATCAGGAAGCTTTACCACCTCAGTTAAATTAAACCCATTGATGGCTTGCGATACTTTCAATTGAATTAGACGCTCATCAGTGACACCTAAATATTTATCGATAGAATCTGCTTGCATCAGAATATCATTAATCGTAAACGATCCGTATGCAATTGGCACCGCTAACTTGGGGCTCCAAAAAGAGGATGACATTGTACTTAAATCGACCTTTTTGCACGAAAAAAGTGCAATAGATAAACAAGTTAGTAACAGATACTTCATAGCTTAAAAATAAATTAGTGAACAAATCTAAGAATTATTGAGTTTAAAAAAAATAAAATGTATCTTTAACGTAATAATATTTAATTAATTAAAATAAAGTTAATATGAAAAAAAAGCTACTTTTCATCACCTCGTTATTCGTTGGTGGACTTCTAAATGTAAATGCTCAGTGTACAGTGTCCTTAAATAGGGATAAAACTAAATTTTGCTCCAACGACAAAGTATCGTTGAAAGCAACTTCTTCAAGTAGTAAAACAATCGCTGACAACTCAACAACTGTTTCAGTTTTTGATTTAAGTAAAGACAAAAACCCTCTTATTTCAACTATAGCAACTAATATTAAAGACCCTTTTAAATTTGCATTTGTGAAGGATACTCCAATTCCTATTGATTCAGTGCCTGGGGAAATCAAACTTCAATTACCAAATGGATTACAATTAACAAACACTGTAATTTCTTCTGGAAAAATTGACATAACTATTAAAACAACCTTAAAACAAGATTTAACTATTATATTCAAACTTCCTTATTTCATAAAAGATAAAAAACCATTGATAGATACTATCAAAATCGGAAATTCAACTAGTACTATTACTAAAACCTTCGACCTTGCAAATACGACCATCGATTTCTCAGCTGGAAAGCCTGCAAATTTCAATACAGTGAAGTACGTTATAACACCAACTATTACAATTACTACTCAAGATTTCACTGGTCTAGAAACTTGTGATTTAACTTTAAATTTAAACGGACTTAACTACACTGAGAACACAACATTTGCATGGTATAAAGATGAGCAATTAATCGCTAACCAAACAAATGCTATATTGGATGTTAACGAAACCGGAAAATATAAAGTGAAAACAACTTCTTCTACCACAAATTGTATCGCTCAAGATACTATATCTATCAAAGTGGTTCAACTACCTGTAAAAGACGTTACAAAAACAGGAAATTTAACTTTTTGTGAAGGAAATTCAGCAACATTATCTGCTGTTGCAAAAGGCACAGGATACAAATACACATGGAGTGACAAAAGCACTGATAATTCGCTCATCGTCAAAAAAACTGGTTCGTACACTGTGACTGTAACAAATGATATCTGTAGCATCACAAGTGATCCTATCGCTGTAACAGTTAACCCTAACCCAATCGTAAAACTAAACCAAAAAATAGACACAACGATTGTTGTTGGAAGTCAATTGGTATTGCGTGCGTCAGGTGCGAAAGAATATCTTTGGAGTACAAACTCAAAATTAGATTCAATCGTTGTAAAAGATTCTAACAACTACATTGTAACTGGTAAAAACGAATTTGGTTGTACAAGTACTGCATCTGTAAAAATTAAATTAAGCGAGAAAAAAGCTGGTTTAGCAGAAAACACAATCAACTTTAGTATTTCTCCAAATCCAGCGACTTCGTTTTTGAAAATTGATTTGGCTGAAACAAATGCAACTTCAATCAATGCATCTATCTACGATTTAAGTGGTAAACTAGTTGTTAAAACTGAAGTTTCAACAGCTAAGTCGGTATTAAATATTGAGTCATTAGACAAAGGAATGTATGTACTTGTATTGGAAGATCAAGCAAACACAACATTAAACTCAGCGCGTTTCGTAGTTGAATAATTAAACAAACATTTAACTATAAAAAAGGAGCGAAAACAAATGTTTTCGCTCCTTTTTTATGTGGAATAAACTAAAAGATTTACCCTAGTATTCCGATTCGAAATCTCCTACATTGCAAGGAAGAAGTTAACGTACACATCTAGCTAGCTCTTCCTGAAAAGAAGATATGACTGTCAATGTAATTAGTTAATTAATGGGTTGATTGTTTATTCGGAACTACGATTTAAATCATTTTGGAACAGTCAATTGAATAACTGTTCCCTCTCCTATTGTGCTATTTATTTCTACCATTCCTTGAATTGTTTGAATTCGATTTTCAATGGATGTAAGTCCAAAACCAAAGGGAGTTTGAATCTTGTCAAACCCTTTCCCATTATCTGAAAATTGAAATACGTACTTATTTTTATAACAATAATATTCCACCAAAATCTCAGAAGGAGCGGCATGCTTCAACGCGTTATTAATCAATTCTAAAGAAATCAAATAAATGTCATAATGCCAATCAGTTTCTATAATTTCAGGAAAGTCAAATGATTGGAAAATTAGTTCACAGTTATTAAGATTTTCATTTAAAATAGCAATTTGATTCTCGATACAGGCACTCAATGCGCCATCATCTAAAGATTTTGGTAAAATTTGATGTGAAACATTCCTAATTTCAGTAGATAATTCATTGATTTTTTCTTTAACCAACTTCGTGTCATGATTATTTAATAAATTTTTAATATAAGCCAATTGACTGCCAAATTTATCATGTATTATATTCGCTATTTGTCTTCTTTCTTTTACTTGGGTCATCGATATCAAATCAATTGATTGTTGTTTAAGTGAGATTACTTTTGCATTCAATTCATTGATCGAGCGCATCGTATTCACATAATTATAAGCTAAAATAAACCCAAATAAAATGGCTTCATACAACGCAATTATCATCAACCATTCATAATTTACCTCGTGTAAGATAACATGAAAGGCACGCAATATATAAATGATAAACCAACATATATGAGGTATTAATGATAACATAATGTATATGGAAATTTTGCTATTTGTATTAAACTTTTTGATTACAACATAAATAATAAGTACAGCCTGAACTAAAAACACGATATAACCTAGTTTCCAAAAAAATTGAACAATATCAAAAAACTCCATTTTAGGGATAAAAAACACAACTAAAACATGAGAAATATTAAAAATACTTAAACCATTCACCCACAAATGCACTGAATTGGAATAAGATTTTATATCTATTAAATCCTTATAAAAATGAATAAGTAAGATAATCCAAAACACACCAGCGTAAACTCTTAGTTCGCTGACCCAAATAAATCCTGTTATAACATGAAATTTAGCAAATCCAGTAGTAATAGCGAGATAAACAATAGTTAAGCATGAATAAATCACATATAAGAAATAAGTTCTGATTTTTGTAATGAAGAATAATATCAAATTGAGTAAGATTAACATGGAAATCAATCCAATGAAAATAGAGTTGAAAATAAGGTTATTTAAACTATCTATTTCTAATTGTTTACGACTTCCAATGTCATAACTAAAATCAAAAAATGAAATAATTTTCTTCAATTTCACCCAAACAACTCGATTTGACTTAGGTTTCAGATTGATTGTAAAAACATGGGAAACAGAAAAATCTCCCTTGTTGATAGTTCTATCCCCCAAAATACATTTCTTATTCGATAGGTTATCGTCGTATAAAGTCAGGCTATCAATGTGGATGTTCGGAAAAGATAAAAGTATTTGTTTATTGATTGAACTTATATTTTTCAAATCAAATCTTAGGTATACAGAGGCATTTCTATTAAAACCAACTTTAATAATCTGATTTTGTTTAAAAGAAACTAATTTTCCTTTTACTTCTTTTGGAGATTGAAATTTAGAGAATGAGTCTATAAAATAACTCGCAGAAATAGTATTTCTATTTTCATTCGAAAAAGCTAAAAAAGTAGCAATTAATAAAAAAAAAAGTAAAGATGAACGTTTCACTGATTCAGATATAATTTAGCAAACTGAATTAAACTTACAGCATTAGAAACTTCTAATTTCTTGTAAATATTTGTCCTATGCGTGTCAACTGTATGTTTTGAAATAAATAGTACATCTGCAATTTCTTTACTTGTCTTTCCTTCTAAAATCAGCTTTATAATTTCTTTTTCTTGTTTGGAAAGTTTAAATTTATGGGTAACGTTCTTATCTACTTGATTAAAATAGGAATACTTTTCATTGATTTTTTCAATGTCAAAATGTTGATTTTTTGAAAACATAACATCAATTAATGTTTCCATCGAGCAATCTTTTGTAAGAAACGCATTTGCTCCTATTTTTTGTGCTTTATCAATCAAAAAAGGTTCGTAATATGCAGATAAAAAAATAATTCTTGTTTTTTCAAAAAATACTGATAATTCTCTTACTAATTCAAACCCATCTTTATTTCCTATGTTCAAATCACAGATAAAAACATCATACACATTAGACTTAACTAATTCTACACAAGAATCATACGTAAAACAAGTATCTACATACATTTCCTTCGCCTTTAACGTTTCAGCAACACTACTACAAAAAATAGTATGATCATCACATATTAATACTTTCATCAACTAGCTAAATAGACAATACATTAACAACTAGATAAATATACAAATTAAAAATAAAAAAGCCTGAGAATGAATACTCAGGCTAATATTAAACAAAGATTTTAAACTAAAACCGTAATAAATTAGTTAATGTATTGGTATTTAGTTACCGATTTTGAACTATACGTTGAAGCACCATTACTTACGGTATTTCTAGTTGATTTAATTACTCTATTTTTGGAATCAAACTCATACACATAAGAATACTCGTACGTGAAAGTATTACCATTTTGACCGATTTCAGTCTGTTTTTCTGTCTTAACAAGATTCTTGGATTCTTTACCAGTAAAATTGATACCATAATTACTATTTCCAATTGTGTTAATTTTATCTAAGTAATATTCATAAGTAGTATTACCTTGTTTAACCAAATTACCATCAACAACTTCCACAATTTCATCTTTATTTTTATACTTTAAAAAACCACTAGGAGAATAATAAAAATTTATTGTGTCATTTTTACCAGAGGTATAACTCTTTGTAATCTGTCCATTTGCATCTAACATATATAACTTCTTATTTGTGTAAGAAGTATCTATACTTTTGTGAGTTTCAGAGGATGTAATCAAAGATGCTGAATTGTAAACAAACGTACTAGAAAATGTATAATTGTCAGATGATTTACTAGTTTCAGAAATCAGCCTTCTATTCGCATCATAACTATATGTTGTTTCAGTAGAATCTGTAATTTCTCCAGAACCATCATAATCATAATTTGTTACCTTTAAAATTCGAGTAAACGATGTACTAGTCGATGAACTACTTGATGAATCAGCAGGTTTAGTTTCCTCTTTTTTACATCCTACAAAAACCATTGCAAGAACCACTGCACTTAAAATTAATTTTTTCATAGATTATTTTTTTATCAAAATTATATTTTAAGATTTAAAAAAACAATAGCTATAAATGACTATTTTTTCTAATAAAGAACCCCGAACAGAGAACTGCTCGGGGTTACATATAGAATAATTCACGAAACTAATTAGCATTTATCGGTGACATATTCACAATTTACAATTACTTTTTTATTTGATGGGTCATACATTAATTTTTTCATGACTAATCCTTTTACTTTTTGGTAATTGAGATTTTTAACATCAAATAATGCTTCACATGAAATTAAACTTCCATCTATACCATAAGTACTAACTTTGTATTTTCGACCGTTGACCAAGCGAATATTTATACCTCCTTTTATATTTTTATTGGATGTAAAACCAGTATAAATCCATTTACTTCTATAAGTTTCAAGATCTGTAATACAAATCCATGTAGATGTATTTGGTATTAAATGTGGATTTTTTGTACATATCACAGAGTAGGTTAAATCAACATCAATTTTTTCTAATCCATCATCTTTTAGCTTTACTTCCAAGTTACCTTGTGTAGCTGGATTAAATAAATCCGATTTTCCAACATATTCATAATTTTCATTGTCGAAAATCTCAATATATGCCAAGGGGATATTAGGAGTTCGTTCAAAACGTGCAACAAAACCATCGAAAAGTGTTGTACAGTGCAACGCTCCTAAGTATCCACCATCTGGACTTCTAAGTGTAACTTCATAGTTACCACTGGGAGTTGACCAAGTAGCTTTTATTTTCACATCTAATGCTGCACCTGCATCGCCGTACGAACCAAAGCAACTCCACCCCCAATCAAGGTTCCAACCAGAAAGGTGCGTTATTTCAAACTTTGCCGCTAAACCTGTTACCGATTGTACAACAACTGCTTTCTTTTCCTCTTTCCATTGTCCTGTAGCCTCATCCAAACTCCAAACTGGAATAGAATCTCCTGCTTTCACTTTTTGACCGGTCATAAAATTATCTTGATTTGTATTTAATTTCATCTCAGCTTTCACTGGTGTATCAAAAAACTTAACCTCTTTGCCTCCTACATTCATGTCTATATCCATCATACCAGCAGTAAAGAAATTTACACCTCCAGCGATTTCATTCCCATTTTTATCTAACACATTTTGTGGAGATAATCCACCAGGAAACACTTGCACAGAAGCATCGGAAATATCATAATACCTAACATTAGCACGAACAGAATCACCAGAAATCAGATTATTATCTTTATCTCTTAACTTTGTTCCTGAACTGAACGTTAACGTAGCTGTTTCTGTCGTACCATTTTCAGGCAAGGTTGAAAATGACTCACTTGACGAAAATACTCCAGCGTTTAGTTTGTAACTTTTACTTTCTTCTGCAATACCTGTTGGTAAATTCCCTTTTTCAATTACTTTGACATTCACGGTCATTGCATCTTTGGAAACAAGTGTTATTTCTTTTCGTACATCCTCAAAACCATCAATCTTTGCAGTAACAACAAAATGAATTGGATTTGTTAACGAAGGAACAATTCCTTTTTCGAGATTTAACGCAAGCCAACCATCGTGCACTTGAAATTTTTGTGTACCTAACCCAGTAATCACTTTGTTTTTATCTGGTCCAGATATAGAAAGTGAAAACTCAAGAGGTTGATTAACTGCTCCAGCTTTTGCATTTTCAAACACCAGCATTGTAGGTGCATTAAACACATCTGTATTTACGTTAATGGAAATATCATCTGTTTTTAGTTTTTTACAAGATGTCTGAATTAAAACAAGTCCAGCAAGTATTAAAAAAGTAATTTTTAAACGTATATTTTTTTTCATAGTTTATGAATTTAAGTGTAATAAAAATTTAATTAGAAAGTTTTACCTGACTGACTTTTTTTGAACTCAATCACATAGTTAACATTCATTTGAATCACTGGCAACCATCTGTATGTTTTTACTTTTTCGGTAAGTACTTCTCCCAACTGTTGGTTATTTGCCAATAACTTAGTTCCCTCACTAGTAATTCTGGTTGCTTTTAAATAATTAACTCCCATATCGAATGTTACATTCAATTTCTTTTTTGGTGTAGTTCTGCCTAATCCTATCCCAAAATATGGCGCAATACCCTTTGAATCAGAGGTTAAAGTAATATTTCCGATTTCATCAGAATTTAGTGATATAATACCTGTTGTTACACTTTGTGTGGGTGTTAAAATAACTTTTGAAGAAGCTTTAGTTAAATAAGACAAACCTGCTTGAATTTTAAACCACTCTTGTTTTAAAAATGGTTGAAATTCATACATACAATTCAACTTTTGTATACTTCCTTCAGCAGCTAAATTCAACGCTAGACCCAGGTTGTAATCTGTCGAATAAGCCAGCGGTAGGTATGAAAACCCAAGTCTTACTGTATGACGATTGATTGGATATTTAAGTTCTACTCCTACACCTGTGGAACCTAGGTTTAAACCAGTAATAAGTTTAAAACTTTTTGATTCCTCTTGTGAAAAAAAAGTCGAAGAAGCACAAAATATCATTAAAAATAAAATTGAAAATACTTTCATAAAAATAATTTAAAGATTAAAAACACGATTTACTTTAAAAGCAAATAACTATAACATAAATTGTTATAAAATCCATTTTGTGATTAATTCCAATTACTATTGAAAAAAATCATGTTTCATTTCGCTAGACCATCATTGTTAGTTTTTTAAGTTTTAAAATTTTATCAAAATTAACTATCAGAATCTTACCAAAAAATAGCTATAAATAGCTATTTTTCACTAAAAAAAACCAAACAGTGAACTGCTCGGAGTTTATTAAAATCAAAAAGGATATTACTCTATCACCACTATTTTTTCTTGCACAAAATGCGCATTCGAACCTCGCAAGAAATACACTCCTTTCGAGAGTTGTAAAGCTTGGACTTTTTGATCCTCCGCTTCTTTCACATCGAAGTGATGCACTACTTTCCCTAATTCATCAACGATTGAGTAAGCCCCTATTGGTGCATTCGAAATTGTAAAGTTACCTGTAGAAGGATTCGGATAGATTTTTATAGTAGATACAACGTTTTCTCTCAAAGAAGCAAAGTTTTCATCTGAAATACGCATTAAAAGCGCACGATTTTTTCTTGTAGGATTATAAATAGTATCCCCTACACAAATTAATGTATCATCTAATGGCAAACCAAAATTATGTGCAAAACAAATAATTCCATTACTATTACCAACGGTATATCTATTTCCTTCATAAACATATAAACGATCTATTGAATCTAACTGTGAAGTGTTTAAATCTGCACTGTGCTTAATGAGATATGTTTTGTAGGTTAGCGTATCTCCTTCCACGATTTCTACTGGTTTCATTACTGATGGTATTTTTTTATTTTCGAATTGAAAAGTATCCAATACTAATTTACCATTGACCAAACCAGCAAAGGATGTTCTCAATTCAAAAAAGTTACCATACGCATCAAATGCACCTGTCATATAGGATTTCCCACATCCAATTGCTTTTGATGGAGTACAATTATTATCAAATTTCACCAAAAAACGAAACGACTGATTATCGCCTCCGGCTCCAAAACCACTGTTATTAATCGTTGTACTTCCAAAGTTCAAACTTTTAGCAGCACCCGCACCTGCAATACTAAAGTTCCCTTTGCTATCCATAAATGCATTGCCTCTTAAACCATCATAACAATTTATAGGGTAAACACTAAGTTTATCTATAATACCAGTTGACTTGATCTTTAGAACAAAAAGATCAGTCCAAGCACTACTATTCACCTCTTTTTTAGAGTTATAAATAGATTGATTATTAAATTTTAATGTATCCGACCCCACTTCTCCAACTACTATCAAATCACCACTTGGATCAGGTAATAAAAATCTCACGTCATCATTATAAGGATCCTTTCCTACACCTACTATTTTCCATTGTTCCTGAAGCATTAAATCATACTTTTTTATAGTTAGTCCTATATAGCTGTTAAAACCGATATATAGATTATTTTCAGTAATTTTCATTATCCCATCACCAAAATAATTACCATCAGAAACATTCATTCCTTTTAGTACATTTCCTTTTTTATCAATTTTAAATAAAAAACCTTCATAATGCCCAGTACCTTTTTTTGATACATTGGTGATTTCCAACTGAACTGCTTCTCCATAAAAACTACCACTCACATAAGTATTTCCTTGTATATCAACAACCATAGAATGTATCCTTAAATCTGATGAACCAGAACCAGTTTTTGTTACCTGAAAAGAGCGAGACCATACTAGCATACCATTTTGATCATATCGTTCAATTATAGAATCTCTCTCAATAACAAATTGATCTCCATCTTCAATTAAGTTGTAAATACGAAAATTAAACGCTTTAGACCAGATAACTTTTCCTTGTTGGTCTATTTTATCCAAAACTTCGCTATTAGTATATTCTTTTCGGATGTAGGTAAATTTTTTATTTTCTAAAATCTGAACGTCGGCAGAATCCGGTATAGCATACGTCAATGTTAGTTTCTGACTAACAGCAATGAATGAGGTTAAAAAACCTACTAGTAGAATACAATATTTCATTATTTTAAATTAAATTTTCTACAAAAATAAATGTTACTCAAACACCAAACAATAGCTATAAATAGCTATATTTCAACAAAAAACCCCGAACAGAGTACTGCTCGGGGTTTATTAAAATCAAAAAGGATATTACTCTATCACCACTATTTTTTCTTGCACAAAGTGCTCATTCGAACTACGTAAGAAATACACTCCTTTCGAGAGTTGTAAAGCTTGGACTTTTTGATCCTCCGCTTCTTTCACATCGAATTGGTGCACCACTTTCCCTAATTCGTCAACAATTGTATAAGTCCCTATTGGTGCATTGGAAATTGTAAAATTACCTGTAGAAGGGTTAGGATAGATGTTGATTTTAGAAATCGAACGTAACTCTATACTATTCACTCCATATTTAACACAACTCGATGTATCCTTACACCCATCTAAATCAACAATAACTGCATAATTACCATCCGTTTTTGGAGTGTATGTTTTTTCGGTATTGTTATCTAACTTAGTAGATGAATTGTCGCAATTTATCCATGTATACAAGGCATTTGCTTGTTTAACTAGGATGGATTTATTCTCCAATGAAACTGCAACATCTGGCAACACTTTAATCGTCAACTTCAAGGTAGCAATCGAATCACATCCTACTTTATTTTTAGTGGTAAATGTATAGTCTCCACTTTGCGTGTAGTTTTTACCATTCCAGTCATAACTTCCGCAGGCGGTTTGTGTTGTGGTAGAAGTAGTCGGTTTGTTGATCGTCAACTTCAGGTTAGCAACAGAATCACATCCTACTTTATTTTTAGTGGTAAATGTATAGTCTCCACTTTGCGTGTAGTTTTTACCATTCCAGTCATAACTTCCGCAAGCGGTTTGTGTTGTTGTAGAAGTAGTCGGTTTGTTGATCGTCAACTTCAAGGTAGCAACTGAATCACAACCTGCTTTGGTAATTGAAGCAAAAGTATATTCACCACTTTGGGTGTAGTTTTTACCATTCCAGTCAAAACTTCCGCAGGCGATCTGTGTTGTAATGGAATTACTAGGTTGGTTGATCGTCAACTTCAAGGTTGCTATTGAATCACATCCTATTTTGTTTTTGGTGGTAAAGGTATAGTCTCCACTTTGGGTATAGTTTTTACCATTCCAGTCATAACTTCCACAGGCGGTTTTAGTTGTTAAAGAATTAGATGGCATCAATACCTCTAATTTTATACTGTCAGATGCAGCACATCCGATTGCATCTAATCCTTTCACTGAAACTGTAGAGGTTTGCTTAGGAACAAATCTACCTGTACTATCTCTAAGTACTGACCAAACATACGTTGAGGCTCCTGTTGCTGACAATACAGTAGTATCTCCTATACACATGGTGATTTTCGAAGAAAGTACTTTAACAACTGGTAATGGAATTACTGTAACTTTAATTGCCGTTCGAGTAGCACTAATATCACAAAGGCTATCTTGCACATAAAAAGTGGTCGTATTTTTAAGCGTATCCAAACGTAAAGTATCTCCAGTAGCTATAGCTTTACCTCCTTTTTCTTGGTTAAACCAGGATACAATACCCGTACCTTTTGCTGTTAAAATCGCTTTTGAATTAGCACAAATTGTAGTATCCTTAGCGATTGGTGCAGGTGGTGGTGGACAAACTGTAAATAAACGTGATTCGTAATGACTCCAAACATTGGCTTCATTTTTTACACGCACAAACAACTGGTGGTCTCCGACACTTAAAGCAGGTAGTTGCATCGCGATGGTTTCAACAATATTGGTATCCGCTTTAAGTGAGAAAGCTGTTGCTTTCCCTACACCAGGATCCGTGTCTACAAACCATTCCCCAGAAACAATTTTTTTCAAACCTGCATTTGGAAGCATCGATTGATCAAATATAAATACAGGTCTAGATTCATATTGACTCCAAACACCATTTTCATTTTTTACACGTATAAATACATTGTGAAAACCTGGTTTTAGGTTTGAAGTTGATATTGAAATGGCTTGATTCACATCTGTACTTGCAGTTACTCCAAACCCAGTTGCTTTGCCTACTCCAGGATCTGTATCAGCAAACCATTCTCCAGCAACAATTTTTGGTGCATTTAAAGCTGTAACAGGATCGAAAATATAAATTGGTCTGGACTCATATTGACTCCAAATGCCATATTCATTTTTTACACGTATAAATACATTGTGAAAACCTGGCTTCAAATCAGTCGTTGATATAGAAATAGCCTGATTTACATCTGAACCAGTAGTTAACGCGAAGGCAGTTGCTTTCCCTACACCAGGGTCTGTATCTGCAAACCATTCTCCTGCAACAATGCTAGGTGTATTCACTGCAGTAACAGGATCAAAAATATAGATAGGTCTAGACTCATAATTACTCCAAGTTCCATTTTCATTCTTCATACGAAGAAATAAATTATGGAACCCTGATTTCAAATTTGCCGTGGATATCGTGAGTGTTTGATTGATGTCAACACCAGGAGTTACAGAAAACGAAGTTCCTTTTCCTACTCCCAAATCCACATCAAAGAAATACTCTCCCCCAACAATGTTTTGTGCATTGGATGCAATTGTAAAACACAGTTGAAGTAAGCATATATATAAAATGTTTTTCATTTGTTGATTTTTAAAGTTTTATTTAGCACTTTTCACATTTAAATCTAGCTTCAATTCATTGTTTAATGGAACTGAATAGGTTTTTAAATCCATTTTATTTATGTAGGAATTAGTTGGATACATAGTATTAGGGTATGTAGAACCAGTAAAATCACTCCAAGGATAAGTACCTCCATAAATTCCAACATCTTTACCGTCCGATCCCGCTTTTAACCCCAGTGCTTTTGGCTTTAAATGTAAGTTTGTAGAAGTGGTAACACTAGAACCATTAAAAAGATTTTGACTATTAAAAAATTCCAAGTTAAAATCTACATCCGTGTTAATGTTATTAATAGGCAATTTTTTATATCTATCATATTGCACCACATTATTATTCAACACATTACTTTGATTGTCTAAATCTAAAGCAAAAATATAATTATTGCTCATAATCATATAATTAGGAAATGCAAATTGATGAATATAATTATTCTTAAATACGGTAGAAGATGATGAGTTTTGATTATTTAAAGTATAAACAGATCCAATTATATTATTACAAAACTCTGTATTTGAAAAATTTAAATTACCAATATTATTGATAATATTATTATTAAATTTAGAATTATTAATAAAAAAGGGAAAGCTTGGATTTTCAACAGAAAGCGTATTTATACTACATCGATTTATATTAATCAAATTAATGTTATTAGTTAGTATAAGGTTTTGAAAATGAACACCTGTAATCTCAGTATAATCAACATATTTTTTTCCTAATGTGATATCTCCACATTTAGCAACTTTACTAGAAGGATTAGTTTCTAATTGTAAAAGATCAATACCTTGACCAACTAATGTGACTCTAGTATTTATCGTTACATCTCCATAAGAATATGGCGATCCCTTAAGATAAATGGTATCTCCAGAAACTGCATCATCTAATGCTAACTGTAAACTAGTATAATTTTTAGGATTATTTCCATTATTATCAACAATACGAATCATCCCAAAAGATGAGAAAGTTAGCGCGCTAAGCGCTAGTGTTAAAAGTTGTTTTTTCATGATATACTTATTTTTAAAAGATTACTTAATAGATTTTGCTTTGATGTTTACATCGATAGATGCTTTGTTAGGAGTTTGACTAACTGTTTGTATATCCATCACATGTGGAACTTGAGGTGCTAGCCCTGGATTACTAAAGTAGGAATCTCCCCAAGGGAAAGCACCTCCATAGATACCCATATCTTTTCCATCCGTTCCTGCATTTTTACCCTTGGAACCTTCTACAAGTCGAAGATCTGTTATATCATGTGAAAAAGACTTTAACTCCGCTTTGTAATTTTTAAACGTTTCTGAAAAAGATGGTACAACAAAATTATTTCCATTCAAAATACTATTAGTACTTAACAGAGCAAGATTATCATTCTCTAAACTTACAAACAAGTTGTTTTCAAACAGATTATTTCTAAAGTTTAGTAAATTTAGACCTGTATGTTGCCAATTAATTTCAATGATTGAATTTCGAAAAGTAACATTAGAGCAAATGTATAAATTCAAAAGTATTGAGTTTGAAATAATGAAATTGTTTTTTAATATGGTTCCAATGTCGATTGTAGTTAAAACCGAATTATCAATATATAAATCAGAGATTGTAGTGTTATTAGCATATAAAGAACAATAACAATTTCTTATTAAAATAGATGACCAAGAAACTGAAGTATTACCATTAGAATCCACACCAATTAACTGACCTGTAACTGTTAATCTATCAAGCAGTAATTTATTAATATTACCTACTAAAATTTTACTAGCTTCGAACCCAACTAACACAGAACCACCCGCAGCAGTTTCTACTCTTACTTGATTCATAAAGGTGGTTTTTAAACTAGGTTTCATGATTCGCGCGCCATCGCCAATAATTGCTAAAGGTTTGTTTAATACAATATCACCATAACTACTAGCCGATGCTTTGAGGTAAATGGTATCTCCAGCGTTACTATCATCAATTGCTTTCTGTAAGGAAGTATAATTACCAGGATTACTTCCATTATTGTCTGCAATGCGTATAGTTGCAAACGAAGCGAAAGAAAGTGCAGATAATGCAAATGTTAAAAGTTGTTTTTTCATAAAAATCAAATAAAAAGTTTAATATTTTACAAAAATAAATGATAAAAACACACCAAAAAATAGCTATAAATGACTATAAAACTTTACTTTATAAATAAGTAAGTTAATCGAAAGAAGAGGAACATTTAGGCTATTTCACCTAGTTTTTCCAAAAAAAAAACTAAAAAATAGCTATTTATAGCTATTTTTTTTAATGTAAGCACTAACTACTTTTGAATCAGAATTAATCACTGGAAATTGACTAATTATTAGTACTAATATATTTGAATGTTTTAAGATTTTGTAGATGAGAAAAAGAAAAACAGAAGAAAATGATTATCTATCGAGTTTTATTGACAAACTACAGACAAACAAATTACGTATTGGTTTAGAGAAAGATGCATATACTCTCATAATTCAAGAATTAATTTCTCAAAATTATCCCATACCATGTGCGATGTATATGCTAAATCTTCAACAAGAAGAATTTATTTATATAAGTTCAGAGATCTCGGCGTTACTCGGATATGCACCGGAGGATTTCACCAACTATTCCTACCAAAAATACCTAGAACTTTTTCATATAGATGATATAGCAGGTTTCAAAGGTCCTGTTTATGAAAATTTTGTCTGTTATATAAAATCTCAGAAAAAACATGAAATACGTCAATTAAAGTTCTCCGTGAATTATCGTGTAAAGAACAAAAATGGGGAGTATATTAAAATTTTGGATCAATTTATGGTGGTAAAAACCGACAAAACCAAGAATCCAGTGATTATTTTGGGGGTTCTTTCCGATATTTCAAGCCATAAAAATGACAACAACATGGTTTTGACTATACATAATCCTAGTTCAGAAACAAAAAAAGAGGTTAATAAATCTGTTAAACATATTTTCACAAAGAAGCCCTCCTTTACGCTTCGTCAAAAAGAAATTATTGAATTAATTGGAAATGGATATTCTAGTAAAGAAATAGCACAACAATTAGAATTGAGTTTACATACTGTGCATGCTCACAGGCGTAAACTTTTATATAAATTCAATTGTAAGAATACCTCTGAATTATTGAACATGTATCATTCGGAAATTTCATGATATTCATGCGGATATACCAAATAAATAGATCAAGAACTTTTTGTTATTCATTTTTCTAACTATTTAACCTTTTTTTACTTAAAAGTGAATATTCTATAGCTTTTTGATTGTTGTTTTGACTATCACAGACAAACTAAATAAAACATAAAAATATAATAATCAATATTTTAAACACTTTTGAAAGCATGACTAAATTAACAATAAATCTTCAGCTAAAAAAAAGCCCCAACAAGTAGCTAACTTTTTTGGGGCTTCATTCAAAAACTGAACAAATCTTTGAAATCTTTATAAAATTAATCTAAAAAGATACTAGTTAATATATTCGTACTTGGTGATCCATTTTCCAGCACCAGATAAACCATTCGTAGTAACTGTATTTCTCGTAGATTTTATCACTCGATTTTTAGAATCAAATTCGTAGGTATATTGTGTTGTAGAACTCATTGGATTAGATCCTACGGCTACCCATTTCTGAGATTTTACAAGATTCTTTGAGTCTTTCCCCATAAAATAAATACCTCGATTTGCATTACTCAACACATTGATTTTATCTAAATAATATTCATAATTAAAATAATTACTCTTTACAATATTTTCACCCACTACTTCGAATTGAGAATTTGACGAAGACGAACCTAAACTATAACCATCAGTAGAGTAATTTATTTGAATAGTATCGATCTTTCCAACTTGATAACTCTTTATAGCTTTCCCCTTCGAATCTAAAAGATAATTCAACGTATAATTTGGAACAGAACCATTAGATTTTTCACTGACCGTAGTAGAGATCAAATTGGCAGAAACATAGGAATAAGTAATAGAATAATAATCATTTATTCGTGAAACTAACCTCCCTTTACTATCATACGTATAAAGTGTAATGGAAGTATCTGTGATGATACTGTCATTATAACTGTATGTTGTTTCCTTAGAAATTTTAGGAGTCGATGAACTACTTGATGAACTAGTTGATGAATCAGAGGGTTTCGTTTCCTCTTTTTTACAGCCTACAAAAACCATTGCAAGAACGGCTGCACTTAAAATTAATTTTTTCATATATTTTTTTTCACAAAAATACATGAACATTTCAAAACAAACAAGATAGATATACACAATGAGTGAACATCAACATGTATTGTATACGCAACATTACTTAAAAATTTAGAATCATGACAATTATCAGGTTTTCATCTAATAGCCGTCAGTAATTTCGCTGTGTAGTTTACTTTACTTTGCATCATGGGAATCATTTATATTATGTTGGTCGTGAGTTTAGTTGTTGCACTGTTCTTTTTAGGTTCTTTTTTATGGGCTATAAAAACCGGTCAGTATGAAGACGATTACACACCATCTGTACGCATCCTATTCGAGGATGATTTAATTAGTAATAACCAAAACACAAAACAAAATGGAAGTACAAAAATTTAGTTACGACAATAAGATCGTAAAGAATTTTGCTTATGCCACTATCATTTGGGGTATAACGGGTATGGTTGTCGGGTTAATTGTGGCGTTGCAACTCGCTTTTCCCGAATTTTTTAACGATTACCTAGGATTTAGTTTCTTGTCCTTCGGACGTTTAAGACCATTGCATACCAATGCAGTGATTTTCGCATTTGTTGGAAATGGAATTTTTACCGGGGTTTACTACTCTTTGCAACGTTTACTAAAAACACGTATGTGGAGTGATAAATTAAGTAATATCAACTTCTGGGGTTGGCAGTTTATCATTTTATGTGCGGTTGCAACACTACCATTCGGTATTACTTCTGGAAAAGAATATGCAGAATTAGAATGGTGGATTGACATCCTTATCGCTGTTTTATGGGTAGTATTTGGTTTCAATATGTTTGCAACCATCGTTGTGCGTCGTGTAAAACACTTATATGTAGCAATTTGGTTCTTCATCGCTACGTTCGTAACCGTTGCTATCTTACACATTTTCAACTCTTTTGAATTACCTGTGTCTTTCTTTAAAAGTTACTCTTGGTATGCAGGTGTACAAGATGCGTTAGTACAATGGTGGTATGGACACAATGCGGTTGCATTCTTCTTAACAACACCTTACCTCGGTTTGATGTACTACTTCGTACCAAAAGCAGCAAACAGACCAGTGTATTCTTACAGACTTTCCATCATCCACTTCTGGGCATTAATTTTCATCTACATTTGGGCTGGTCCTCATCACTTATTATACTCTGCACTTCCTGATTGGGCACAAAGTTTAGGTGTTGTGTTCTCTGTCATGTTAATTGCACCATCTTGGGGAGGTATGTTGAATGGTCTATTGACCTTACGTGGTGCTTGGGATCGCGTTCGTGACGATGTCATGTTGAAATTCATGGTGGTTGCCTTAACATGTTATGGTATGGCTACGTTTGAAGGTCCTTTATTATCCTTGAAAAATGTAAACGTAATCTCTCACTTTACCGATTGGACCATTGCACACGTGCATGTTGGTGGACTTGGATGGAATGGTATGTTTACATTCGGTATGTTATACTGGTTGTTCCCAAGAATCTTCAAAACGGAATTATATTCTAAAAAATTGGCAAACCAACACTTCTGGATTGCGACGTTAGGAATCATTTTATATGCAATTCCAATGTATTATGCAGGATTTGCACAAGGTCAAATGTGGCAACAATTTAATCCTGATGGAACATTGACTTACCAAGATTTCTTGGAAACTGTTCAAATCATCAAACCATTCTACATCTTACGTTCTATTGGTGGTTTATTATTCATCGTAGGTGCTGTGATGATGGCATTCAACTTAGTGAAAACAGCGAAATCTGGTAAATTGGTTGAAAACGAAGAAGCAGAAGCTACAGTAACTAAAGACTTGAAATTAGCTCCAGCTAAAGGCGAATACTGGCACCGTAAAATTGAGCGCAAACCATTTCAAATGATGTTATTAGCAATCTTATTGGTTTCTATTGGTGGACTAGTTCAAATTATACCTACGATGATTGTAAAAAGCAACATTCCTACCATTGCAAGTGTGAAACCTTACACACCACTTGAATTAGAAGGTCGCGACTTATACATCCGGGAAGGGTGTTACAATTGTCACTCGCAATTAATCCGTCCTTTACGTTTCGAAACAGCACGTTTTGGAGAATACTCAAAAGCAGGGGAATTTGTATACGACCATCCATTCCAATGGGGTTCTAAACGTACTGGTCCGGATTTAGCACGTGAAGGTGGTAACATTAAAATTAAAAAATCGAACTTCTGGCACTACCAACACATGATTCGTCCCAAAGATGTGTCTAAAGGTTCGATCATGCCTGCGTATGTTTGGTTGAAAGACAATGACTTGACAACAGATTTAATTGTTAAAAAAATCAATGCAATGCGCACACTTGGTGTACCTTACGCAAAAGGATACGAAAACGTCGCACTAGCTGACCTTCAAAAACAAGCAAATGAAATCGCTACAGACATTATCAATAACCAGCCTGCCGAAGTTTTGAAAACAATCAACGTAAAAGAAGAAATCAAAAAGTTAGAGAAAAAAGAAATCGTAGCATTAATTGCATACTTACAACGTTTGGGTAGAGATGCAATGAGTACTACAACAGTTACAAACTTTAAATAAAATTAGTCATGTTGCGATTCATAAAACATAATTTAACGAGTATCGATGGGGTTTCCATCTACCCCATCATCTCACTACTCATCTTCTTTCTCTTTTTTGCATTCATGTTAACCTATGTTATCCGTATGAAGAAAAAAGAGGTAAGCGATTTGAGCAACATTCCTTTCGAAACAAACGCAGAGGGAGAAATTCAAAATGAAGTAGGATTTTAAAAGATAGAACGATGAAAAAGTTATTCAAACAGACGATCGCGCTTTTTTCCTTTACTATTTTATTGGTAAATGCGCATGCGCAAGACGGTCAAGCGCTATTCAAAGCAAAATGTAATACCTGCCACTTATTGGATAAAGTATCGACAGGACCAATGTTAAAAGGAGTAAAACAAAAATGGACAGATGCTGGAGAAGGAGATCAATTAATCGATTGGGTTACTAATTCTACTGCACTTATCGCTTCTGGCAAAAGTACAATGGCAGATGCGATCAAAGGATTCAGCCCCATGGAAATGCCAGGTCAACAAGTTACGAAAGAAGAATTAGATGCTATTTTAACATTTGTGGATAACCCTCCTGTTGCAGCTCCTACTGTTGAAACAACTGGTGCGACAACGGATTCTGCTGCAGAGGTTGTGTTAAAACCAAACTATAAAGAAAACTTAAACACGTTCTATTGGTTACTATGTTCCATTGTAATTATGCTAATCGTCATCTTTATTTTATCGTCCTCCATTATCAACTTGGTTAAATCAGATTATTTCACCAACAAAATAGCGGAAAAGAAGAACAAAGAAAATGGTAACATCTTCAAGGTATTAATCCTTATTATCACGTTTGGATTAATGGCTACAGGAAATACAACACTGGCCATGTCTATCCCTGAACCTTCTACCGATCCACAACCTTGGATACTTATTGAAAATGCGGATATTTATTTCTTAATTACAATCAATATCGTATTGGTACTAGTAATCATCTATTTACAATCGCAATTCAAACGTCTTTTAGCACTTGTGTATGAGCGTAAACGTAAAGAAAAAGAGGTTAAAGCACTAAAAAAATTAAATAAAGTACTTACAGATGTTGTTCCGATCGAAGAAGAGCACACCATATTAATGCACCATGAATATGATGGAATCCGTGAGTTAGACAATAACCTTCCACCATGGTGGGTATGGGGATTTGCATTAACAATCGTATCTGGAATTATTTATTTATTTTATTACCATGTATTTGGCGGAGATCTTCAATACCAAGCGTATGAGAAAGAAATGAGAAAAGCAGATACAGAAGTGAAAGCCTATTTATCTAAAATGTCTATGAATGTGGATGAGACCTCGGCAACACTCATGAAAGACGCTGCTGATTTAAGCAAAGGAAAAGCATTGTTTGAAACAAACTGTGTCACTTGTCACAACCCTAAAGGGGAAGGTAACATCGGACCTAACTTAACAGATAAAAACTGGATTTACGGTTTTGACATTAAGGATGTATTTAAAACGGTGAAAAACGGTACTCCAAATGGTATGCCTGAACACAACTCAAAATTCAATCCTGTACAAATTCAACAAGTAGCTTCCTTCGTACTGTCTTTACCCGATGCGAAAGGAAAAGCAGCGCAAGGAGAAATTTTGGAAAAATAAATCAATGAAGATTTAGTTATATCTTCCTCCCTTGAGGGAGGATTGAGGAGGGTGACTGTCAATTTCTATCACCTCCCTTAATCCCTCCTCAAGGAGGGAAAAAACCATAACAAAATGGAAGATGCAGAAGGTACATACAGAGATTCAGTGGCAACCATTGATGAAAAAGGGAAACGTATTTGGATTTTCCCGAAAAGACCTAAAGGGAAATTTTACAATTATCGCAAGATTACCAGCTACCTTTTATTGATTGTATTATTCGCGTTACCACACATCAAATTAAATGGAGAACCATTTTTCTTACTCAATGTTTTAGAACGTAAATTCATTCTTTTCGGTAAAATTTTCTGGCCTCAAGACTTTTATCTTTTTGCAATAGCAACCATACTAGGAGTTGTCGGAATTATACTTTTTACAATTATCTACGGACGTATTTTCTGCGGGTGGGTTTGTCCTCAAACCATTTTCATGGAGATGATCTTTCGAAGAATTGAATATTGGATTGAGGGAGATTATACGCACCAACGTAAACTTGCTGCTGCTCCTTGGACAAAAGAGAAAATTTTCAAACGAACTTTAAAACATACGATCTTTTGGATTATTTCTTTCTTAATCGCTAATACGTTTTTAGCATATATCATCAGTGCAGATACACTTTGGAACATACAAACGGGTAAATTCTCCGAACATGTAGGAGGTTTCATTGGAATTGCAGTATTCACAACGGTTTTCTACTTTGTATTCTCACGATTGAGAGAACAAGTATGTACAACTATTTGTCCGTATGGTCGTTTACAAGGTGTATTGTTAGATCCAAACACCATGGTGGTTGCGTATGACCATAAGCGAGGAGAAGAACGTAGTAAAATCAAAAAAGGAGAAGACCGAAAAGCACTTGGCAAAGGAGATTGTATCGACTGTAAATTGTGTGTGCACGTCTGCCCTACTGGTATCGATATCCGTAATGGTACGCAATTAGAATGTGTCAACTGTACAGCTTGTATCGACGAATGCGATACTGTAATGGACGGAATTGGTCAACCAAAAGGTTTAATCCGTTTTGTATCTGAAAATGGCATCAAAAATGGAACACGCTTTGAATGGACACGCCGTGTGAAAGCCTACACAGTATTACTTATTTTGATATTTGGAGTTTTCGCAGCTCTACTATTAACACGCTCCGACTTCCAAGCGACGATTTTCAGACAACGTGGAACTACCTACCAAACGAATAACAGTGGTTATATCAGTAATATTTTTGAAATGAACCTTTCCAATAAAACACGAAAAAATTATAAAATCAATTTAAAATTAGACGACAACATCGGTAAAATAGAGTTAGTGGTACATAATCTTCACTTAAAAAAAGAAGCACATTTAAAAGATCGATTTATCGTCAAATATCCATTTAGTGCAATGGAAAACGGAAAAAAAATAAGCACAATTATAATTTTAGGAAACGGGAAAGAAATTCAACGCGTCAACGTGAAATTTCTAGGACCATTAATGTAGAATATTCATCCTCCCTCCTTGAGGAGGGATTGAGGGAGGTGATAAATTGGTCACCCTCCTTAATCCTCACAGCTCTATCGTTCGTTCTTCGAAAGTAGAACTTTCTCTTCTCAAGGGAGGAAAATCTTAAAAATCTTTAACTACTATGAACTGGGGAAAAGGAATTATCATTTTTATGGCATCATTTATGGCTTTCATCCTATGGATGGTTTTCACACTAATGTCAAAAAACACCGACTTGGAAAGTGAAGACTACTACAAAAAAGAAATCGCTTACGAACAAGAAATTCAAGCACAACGCAATGCAAATGCTGCAAAAGTGAAAGTAAAAGTAACTGAAAACAAAGAGTTTGTCATTCTACAATTTCCTGTAGCAGAAAAAATCGATACGGTGTCTGTTGAATTCTTTAAACCAAACGATAAAAACGGAGATAAACTTTTTGCAGAAATTGGCACAAAAACAATGATGGTGGACAAGAAAAAATTACAAAAAGGGGTATACCTCATCAACATACATTATCAAATTTCAACTAAAAAGTTCCTTCAAAAAGAGGAAATCATGCTTAAATAATAAACCATGGAAACGATTTTCATACCCGCTTTTATTTTAGGTGTCATCTCAAACCTGCATTGTTTGGGTATGTGCGGACCAATTGCTTTAGCAATACCCTTAAATCGTTCTTCCAAATCTGCAATGCTATTTGGTATATTGCAATACCATCTAGGTAGGGTTTTAGTTTATGCAATTCTTGGCTACATCGTTGGATATATCGGAATGGGTATTAAATTATTCGGTATACTTCAAGCAATAAGTATCATTGCTGGAATCGGAATTATTATCTACGCTTGGAGAAAAAAACTAACTTTCTTTAAAAATCCATTTACTTCGTCACTTCGTCACACGTCACTCCTCTCTCGATCTATGGGTAAAATCATGCGTTCGGAAAGTCCACTTAAATTATTCTTACTTGGAGCTTTAAATGGTTTACTCCCTTGTGGCATGGTGTATACTGCATTGATTACTGCAGTTGTTTTGGGTACTCCCATCCTATCTGCAACGAGTATGCTAGCATTTGGATTAGGAACGCTTCCTGGATTGGTTGCGTTCAGTCTTTTCGCACAACAGCTCGGAAATCCTATTCGTAGTAAAATTAATCGCTACCTACCATACCTCATCACCGTTGTCGGTCTACTTATCGTTCTTAGAGGCATGAACTTAAACATTCCATACATTAGTCCTAAAGTATCTTTCTCAGCAGCGAAAAAAGAAGTAGTCATGGATTGCTGCCATAAGAACATGAAGTGCGAGAAATAGTGACGAGTGACGAGTGACGAGTGACGAGTGACGGAAATTTACACATTGAAAAATTTACGCATCAATGCATTTTTAATTTGCTCCCTGAGGCGCTCGAAGGGATCCCTTCCTCATCACCATAAACGTACTCAAAAACACCACCGTAATCGAACTTATCGGCATTAAAATCGCTGCAACTAACGGTGACATCTGACCCGAAATGGCTATGCTCAATCCAATAACATTATAAGAAACAGAAAAGGCCAAACAGGTTTTCAATACCGTTTTAGCATAACGTGATATTCTTAAAAACTGTGGTAACATACGTAAGGTCGATGCTTCCAAAATCGCATCCGAAGAAGGTGTAAATCGAAAAATATCCTCCGAAACCGCAATCCCCACATCCGACTTACCTAATGCACCAGCATCATTCAATCCATCCCCAACCATGAGGACAGAAACGAGGGACGAGTGACGAGTAACGGATCTTCGTCGCTCGTCGCTCGTCTCTCGTAACTTGTCAACGTACGTTGACTTATCCACCGGACTTTGATGAAATAAGATGTTGGTACCTTTTGGGAAAATTGCTTCTAACGCTTCTTTGTCTTTTTCGTTATCCCCAGACAATACATGTAAACGGTAATTCGTCAAGCCCTTAATCATTGCTGCTATTCCAGGTCTTAATTCGGAATGGAAAATAAATCTTCCAAAATAATGTTGATTGATCGTAACATGAACTGCTGTCTCATCGGATAAACCTAAATTTTCTGGTGCACATGTAAACGATCGCGACCCCATACGAATCTCTAGATCATCACACGTGGCAATCATCCCTTTCCCTGAAATTTCTTCAAAACCATCCATTTCAAGAGTATCCAATGCTGTTTGATTTTTCAAATAAGCAACAATACCCCTGGAAAGTGGGTGGGTTGATGAACTAGCAATTGTGAGTATACAATTTTTATAAAGTTCATTTAATTCATCTCCTTGATATTCGATGCCATCTAACAAACCAGTCGTCAAGGTCCCTGTCTTGTCAAATACAATATCTGTAACCTCGTTCATCCGCTCAATAACCTTTGCATTTTTCACATACATTCCTTTTCTACCTAAAACACGGATAACATTCCCCAAGGTAAACGGACTTGATAATGCAAGTGCACATGGACAGGCAACAATCAATATTGAAACGACAATCTGGGTTATTTTTGAAGGATCTACAAATGCCCAAGCTATGCCTGCACCCAAAGAAATCACTAAAATAATCGCTAAAAAATAATAGGAAATTTTGTCCTGAGCCGTTTTTTGATTCTTGCCTTTATCCTCTTTCGATACTTCATTCCATAACTGAGTTAACTGACTACGATTACATTCGTTTAGAACTGTAAATTTCGCGCGCTGACCAATCAATTTACCTCCCGCATAAATAAAATCACCCTTTCTTTTGGTGACTGGAATCGATTCTCCAGTAACAAAACTATAATCAATTCGAGCTTCATCTGAAATTAACTCACTATCACAAGGAATCACTTCTTCATTTCGAACAAAGATGGTATCCTGTTCTTTCAATACTTCTATTTCAACAATTTCTTCGGTATTTCCAGTTAATTTTGTAATTGCAACTGGAAAATAAGAGGTATAGTCTCGCTCAAACGATAAGGTTTTATACGTTTTATTTTGAAACCACTTACCAATTAACAACCAAAAAATAAAAGTGGCAAACGAATCCATATATCCCGGACCTTCTCCAGTAAAAATAGAATAGGAACTCTGACCATACAATGCTATAATCCCAATGGTAATCGGAACGTCTAAATTCAAACTTTTAGCTCGCAAAGCCTTGTATGCAGAAACAAAATATTCACTTGCTGAGTAGAAAAGTACTGGCAAGGAAACGATAAAAGATAGGTAAGAAGTAAAATTCCGCATCTTCGTATTCATATCTTCAATCCCTAAATACTCTGGAAAACTCCAAAGCATGATACTCCCAAATGCAAAACCTGCAATCCCTAATTTGTATAAAAACTGCTTATCCATTTTCTTTTCAGAATCTTTACGATTCCCGAAATTTGGAGCATATCCAATCTTATCTAACAAACTCGCTAATTCTGATAATTTTAGAAGAGAAGAATCAAAATTAATAACAGCCTCGCGTTTGGTAAAATTCACCTGACAACTTAAAATAGCCGATTCAATTTTCGATATATTCTCCAATAAATAAATACATGAAGAACAATGAATGGATGGCAAAAATAAGGTAATGCGTTCTAAATCCCCTTCTTTAAATTGAATGTATTTGTCGTGAATGGAATCTAACTCCAAAAACGCATACTTATTCTCAGAATTTGCGGAAGGCTTAACCCCTGGTTTTTGCTCCAAGGTATAATAGGCATCCATATTATTGTCATGCAAAATCTGATATACGGTCCTACAGGCAGTACAACAAAATTGCTTTTCCAATAACAAATATCCTTTTCCTATAACATCATCTCCACAATGATAACAAACTTCTGCCATGCTATTATAAATTAGTAATGTACGGTCGCGATGCATCGCGACCAATGTTTTCTAAAACTGTGTGAGGTTTTCTCACACAGTTTTAGAAAACATCCTTTCTCGTTTCTCCCCCCCTTGTAAATCCTTATCAAATGCCATACATGCATTACGAACAAATGGAATTCCTGCTTCTGTTATTAGTAGTTTATTCCCATCAAAAACAACCAGACCATCTGCTTCCATCTCTCGCAATCTAACTTTTACTTGCTCTAAAAACGTCTTATCATTTACTACAGTTTCAAAATGACACATCAAATCCAATATGTGTCGACGAATAACCAAATCTTCTTGACTCAAAACATGTCCTCTAAAAACTGGAAGTTCACCATTCATCACACGCTCTTGGTATGCTTCAACTGTTTTTTCATTTTGCGCAAAACCAAACCAACTATCTGAAATAGAAGACATTCCTAAACCTATCATCATCGGTGTATGTTGGGTAGTATATCCCATAAAATTTCGATGCAACGTTTTATTTTTCATAGCCATTGCCAATGAATCGTGTGGTAAAGCAAAATGATCCATTCCTACTTCTAAATATCCTGCCTCCTCTAATAACGATTTTGCAACTTCATACAATGCTCGTTTTTCGCTATCCTGTGGTAAATCACTTTCGTCATACCCCCTCTGACCTACCCCTTTTACCCAAGGAACGTGCGCATAACTATACAACGAAATACGATCCGGCATCAATAACAGTGTTTTGGCGACTGTATCCTTAACATCTGCTAATGTTTGTTTGGGTAATCCAAATACTAAATCATGACTGATGGAAGTATATCCGATTTCTTTCGCTTTTGCATGAACTTTAGCAACATTTTCAAAAGGCTGAATGCGATGTATGGCTTGTTGAACTGTTGGACTATAATCCTGAATACCTAAACTCAACCGTTGAAAACCTAATCCATATAAAACAGCTAAATGTTCATCGGTTGTATTATTCGGATGAGCCTCAAAACTAAACTCAAACTCAGTAGGATGAACTGATGCCATCGATAACAAAGAAGAAATCAGACGTTTCAATGCTTCAGGACTAAAAAAAGTAGGTGTACCACCACCCAAATGCAATTCACGAATTACTGGTTTAAAATCCATTTTAGACAAATAAATCCGCCACTCTTCAATCACTGCATTGATATAAGGTGTTTCAAGCGAATGATTTTTAGTAATACGTTTATGACACCCGCAAAACGTACACAAGCTTTCACAAAAAGGTAAATGGATATAAAGACTAATCTCATTTGAACCAAAGGTCTCGTAATTTAGTTGAACTGAACCTAACCATTCATCCTGAGTTAATGTACTGTTTTTCCAAAAAGGAACAGTTGGATATGAGGTGTATCTTGGACCCGGAACGTTATATTTTTGAATCAATGTGTGTGACATACGCGTTATTTAGTATACAAGATTAAGCGGAAAATAAGAAATAAAATATGATATGGCTCATATTTATAAGTAGAACCAAAAATTCTTTCTCGTACCAATGCCTCACTCTAAAAAGTACATAAATAAACATGTATAGGTGCACAACTAATTGAGAACACAACATTTCTTCTTTTATTCTAATACTAACTTTATTTTTAACAAATTTTCACCTTGAAACAGTATGAAAATAGCTATATCTCTTTGCTTTACTTTGTTTTTAACTTTTTGGTCTTTACACAGTTTAGCACAAGAAAAATTGATAAAACCAACATTGAAAGGTACCTTTTTTCGCTACTTCGAAAAGTCCATGAAAAAATGGCAAGGGTTAGATTCAGTTGCTTTTACCTATGATGCGCAAGGAAATAAAACTTCATTAAGTGAATTTACGGGTGATGATATTGTATATGCTACAACTCAACGAAAATATACTTACAACTCTAAAAATCAAATTACTACCGAAAATTTATTTTTTTGGGACTACCACAATAACAAATGGTGTACAACTCCACAATCAAAAGTAACTTATACTTACAATAATATCGATAGCCTTACGAGTATACTTTACGAATCCAAAGATTCATTAGGTTGGTCAAACTCTTCCAAATGGGAGTATACCTACGATTCAAACAATCATAAAATTCAAGAATTAGGATACATGTGGGATACATTAACAAATAGTTGGAGCAACAAAGGTTGTGTAAAATTTACAATGACTTATGTAAACAACAGATTAACAAGTAAAACAAATTATGTGTGGGATTATAATAATAATCAACAAAAAATGGTCTCTAGAACCAATTACACGTATACTTCAAATGGTTTACTAGAAACCTCAAGTAATTTAGTGTGGGATGGTGTAAATACATGGCATAATTCCATGAAAGACTCATTAGTTTACGACATGAACAACCTGAAAATTACAGAATATGGGTTTTCTTTTGATGATGTGAAAACAAAAGGTTGGAATAAAGTATATAAAAATGATTATACACTAAATGTAAACTATCAAATATCAAGTATATTACAAACTTACTGGAATAGTAAAATCAATATGTTTTCAATCGATGTTAACACCAAGAAAAGTACCTATAACTATAACAAAGATCAACAAGTGACTTCAGTATACGATAAAATGTATGATACCATAAGAAAACAATTCACGGATTACAGTGAGCTGTATTTCTACTATGAAAAGACACTCGTAAATTAGGTGAATTAACCTCTCTTGATCCAAAATCGATTACTGTTTTCCCAAATCCATTCATTGATAAAATTCAAGTTAAATCAACATTTAAACTTACAAATGATGCTAAAAGTACCTTAGCAAATAATTTGGGAGAAACAATTCATGTTGAGTTAGAACGTAAAAATGAGGAGATAACTATTTACACAAATACATTAGAAAAATGAATATATTTCATTCATTTTAAACACAAAAGGCAATCTTACTTAACTAAAATAATTAAGATTTAATAACGAAATTACTAGGAATGTTTGTTTTAAATGAAACCACTTTTCCAGACACAGGATGCTTAAACCCTAATTCTAAAGCATGTAGCCCTAATCGTCCAATAGGATTCGTTTTAGCACCATATTTCTTATCTCCTACTACTGGATGACCAATTTCTTCCATGTGTACACGGATTTGGTTTTTACGACCTGTCTCTAACACAACTTCTAATAAGGAAGTATTTTTCTTGGTACCTATTACTTTATAATGCGTAATGGATTCTTTTCCGTAAGTCGCATTTTTACTAGAGTGAACTTTCAATGCTTTACTTTCACGTAAATAAGAAGTAATAGTTCCTTCAGGTGTTTTCACTAATCCTTCTACCATCGCTAAATACTTACGGTGTTTAGTGTCGTCATTCCACGTATTTTGCAGCACATTTTTGATATCCATAGATTTTGCAAAAACCAAAAGTCCAGAGGTCTCACGATCCAAACGATGAACAATAAAAATCTTTGCGTTTGGATCTTTCGTTTTTACATACGTACTCAAATATGCATACATGGTTTTACGCTTCTCTTTATCTGTTCCCATGGTCAATAAACCCTCCGGCTTGTTTACCACAAGGATTGAAGCGTCTTCAAAAGCTATATCTAATTTAATCGGAATTTCAATCGCTTTTTCTGCTTTCTTACCAAAAGTAACTGTATCCCCTGACTTCAAGGTAAAATTCACGTGCGTTTGACCAATACCATTTACAGATATCAACTGATTTTTTAAGATCAATTTTAACGCAGTACGTGCCTTATGCGGCATCGCTTCACTCAAAAAAGCAAACAAGGTATGATCTTTCGAAACTTTAAAATTTTGTATGCTTGGAGCTGCTCCTTTTGGAGTAATCTTTTTACGTATTGCCATAATGTCTAATTCTTATCTTGAAAATGCATACTGGAGAATATTTGCTCCCATTTGCAATGCTTGTGTTCTTTTTTCTGGGGAATCGTTGTGCACCGTTGAATTCTCCCAACCATCCCCTAAATCGGTTTCATAGGTATATAAACATACCAATTTACCTTTTACAATAATTCCATAAGCTTTGGGCGCTTTATCATCATGCTCGTGTATCTTAGGCAAACCATCAAAATCATATTTCTGATGAAAAATAGGATGATTAAAAGGTAACTCAACTAAACCTTCATTTGGAAAAAGTTTGTTTAATTGTGAACGAATATAAGCATCCATTCCATAATTATCATCTACATGAAGAAATCCTCCTCCCTGAAGATAGGTTCTTAAATTTTCTAATTCAGAAGCTGAAAACACCACGTTCCCATGACCGGTCATGTGGATAAATGGATATTGAAACAAATCTTTACTTCCTACATCCACGTATGGAACTTCTGGATTGATTTTCATTTTCAAATTCAGATTACAAAAAGAAATCAAGTTTGGTAACGAAGTCGGGTTCGCATAATAATCACCACCACCATGGTATTTCAACACCGCTAATTGATAGGTGTATTGTGCTCCGACAAACGAAGAACAGAGTAACATGAATAAGATAAGAAACTTACGCATCGGCTATCATTTTAGCTTGTACACATGCGTATAGTCCTGCTGTTTCCGTACGCAAACGCGTATTCCCTAACACAACAAAATCAAACCCATTCGTTTTCGCAGCTGCTATTTCTTTGGAGGAAAAATCGCCTTCGGGTCCTACGAGAATAGGATAATTACTTGCTTTACAAACCGTTTGCAAGGACTTTTTCTCCCCTTCTTCGCAATGCGCCAAAGCACCTTGCGTATGTTGTTTCATAAATTCAGAAAAAGAAACTACAGCATTTAATTTGGGAATAAACGTTCGTTTCGATTGTTTCATTGCTGAAATCAAAATTTTCTCCAAACGTTCCGTTTTCACGATTTTTCGTTCTGAATGGTCGCAAATTAGCAAGGTCAATTCCGTCATTCCAATTTCCGTTGCCTTCTCTACAAACCATTCTATACGATCCATATTTTTAGTTGGAGCAATCGCAATATGTACTTCGTGCGTTGGTTTTGTATCGTGTGTTACAGCGATAATCTGTAACAAGCATTTTTTTGGACTATCTTCTTCGATACGTGCATGATACACACCGCCTACCCCATCCAACAAACTTACCTCATCGTTCATTTTCAAACGCAAGACACGGCATGCATGTTTGGATTCATCCTCCGATAAATAAATCGATTTTGTAGTTGGAGTTAGTGCTGGAACGTAGAATAAATGCATCTTAATGAATTAATTTAAACATCATTTCTTCCATTAACTGTGCTTCTGTAAAATTCGAATTATTGATTCCTTTCGACTTTAAGTCGTATTCGTGTAAGACTGAAATATTCGCAGCGACTTTTTTAGGATTATACATACGTGCATTTTTTAATAATTCACCTGCCACAAAAGGATGTACTTTCACGGATTGCGCAATACCATTCTGTGATTTATCGGTTGCGAAATGTACCCGCATCAGTTGACTAAAAAAGGTGTAACACGATGAAATTACTACCACCAATGGCCCCGATTTTGGATTGTTTTTAAAGTAATGAATGATTTGCATTGCTTTATAAAAATCCTTGTCCCCAAGCGCCTTGGTCATCTCAAACACATTGTAATCTTTGGAAATACCAATATTCTCCTCGATGTGCACCTCATTAATCGTCGTTCCTTTCTCTAACAAAATGGCCAACTTATCTAATTCATTGGTAATTCTCGCAAGGTCATTCCCTAAAAAGTCGGCAAGTAACATACTTGCTTTAGAAGTAATCTTGTAATCGGTTGTTGCTAAGTATTTCGTGATCCAATCGACCAATTGATAATCGCGGACTTTATCCGAAACGAACACCTCTCCTACTTTCGGGATGTTTTTCACAAACTTTTTGCGGGCATCCACCTTTTTGTATTTGTGCGCCAACACTAATACAGTAGTCGGATTTGGGTTTTCAAGGTAACTCTCCAACTTATCGATGTCTTTTAAGTCCTGTGCTTCACGGACAATTACCAAACGACGTTCCGCCATCATAGGATAACCTTTAGCCTCCGAAATAATTGCTAGTACATCCGCGTCCTTTCCATACACCACCGTTTCATTAAAGTCACGTTCGTGATCTTCGAGTACCTGTAATTGAATCTCTTTGGTTAATACATCAATGTAATAAGGCTCCTCTCCATGCAATAAATACACCGGCTTAAAATCCTTATTCTTGATGGCTTGTAAAAGCGACTTGAAATCCATAAATCAAAGATAAGAAAAGAATGTGGAATTAGGAATTATAGGGTATGGGTTATTGAATTAGAGAATGTTGAATTGTGATCTTTATGCATAAGCAAGTGTGCTATTACAACTTTATTTTTTGGCGATGCAAAGGGGGAAAACTACTTCTTTCCTAGAAATAGCAAGGGAAATTTTCGAATTCCACTTCTTTTTTGAAGTTTTTAACCCAATTAAAGCTGAAAGTTGTATTTGTTCTTTGAACACAAAAAAACACTTCGTAAAAAATAAAAAACTACCCAGAAAAAATCACAAAAAACTACCCAGAAAAACTACCCAGAAAAAAATGTAAAACACTTACTTTCTCAAAAAAAATAATCAAAAAAAATAGCTTATAAATCAAAAAGTTAAGGCTATAAAATTCATAAACTAAGAATATTTATCATCCTTAAAACGAAATAAAAATTCAAAAAAATTCTATGTAATAAAAAAATAAAAACTACCCAGAAAAACTACCCAGAAGTATCGTCGAAGGACATCCAGATAAACTTGAACTAAAAAACGAATCAAACCTATTTTCAATGGATTTAATCAGCAAAACTTTTAAAACATTCTAAATTTCATTAACTTTACTTGAATGACAGCTGAACAATTACTACATATTATTCAACATGGAGAAGGAATTAATGTTGAATTAAAAACGTCAAAAGAAAAATTAAACAAAGATACTTTTGATTCGATTTGTGCATTTTTAAACAGAACTGGAGGCTATTTAATTCTCGGTGTTACTGACAAAAAAGAAATTATCGGGATTGAAGAAAATGCCATTCAACCAATTCTTGATACCATTGCGAAAAATGCCAACAATCCACAAAAACTAAATCCTACCTACTATTTTTCACCCGAAATAATAGAATTAGAATCTAAAAAATTAATTGTTTTTTATATTCCTGAAAGTTCTCAAGTCCATAGCACATCTGGAAAAATATTTGACAGAAATGAAGACGGCGATTTCAACATTACGCATAATTCAGATCTTGTAACACAACTTTATTTACGTAAGCAAAAAACATACTCTGAAAATCAAGTATTTCCTTTTGCAACCATAGAAGATTTCAAACCCGAACTTTTTGAAAAAGTTAGGTCCTTAGTAAAAAACCAAAAACCTAACCACCCTTGGATTAGTTTAAGTAATGAGGACATACTGAAATCCGCAGGATTATACAAAAGAGATATCCAAACTGGAAAATCAGGTTATACACTCGCTTCCATTCTGCTCCTTGGAAAAGATGATGTAATATTAAGTGCCTTACCACATCATAAAACAGATGCCATTCTACGAAAAGAAAATTTAGATCGCTACGACGACAGAGATGACATTAGAGTCAATCTCATTGAAAGTTACGAACGTCTAATAAATTTTGTATCGAAACATTTACCTGATAAATTTTACCAAGATGGAAATCAGCGTTTCAGTGTTCGAGATCATATATTCCGTGAAATAATTGGAAATATTTTAATTCATAGAGAATTTGCAAATGGATTTCCTGCAAAATTAATCATTGAAAAAACAAGGTTAATTACAGAAAATTGGAATAAGCCACATGGACATGGAAATATCGATCCTGCTAATTTTACACCCTATCCGAAAAATCCAATGATTGCAAATTTCTTTAAAGAAATTGGATGGGTAGATGAATTAGGTTCGGGTATAAGAAAAGTACATAAATTTACTTCATTATACACACCTGGTACAAGCCCTGAATTTATTGAGGAAGATGTATTCAAAACTATCATTCCATTAACAAAAACTACCCAGAAAAACTACCCAGAAAAACTACCCAGAAAAGAACCAAAAACTACCCAGAAAAACGGCCAAAAACTACCCAGAAAAACTACCCAGAAAATCATGGAAATTTTGCTTAAAAACCCGACCATCACACGAGAAAAAATGATGCTAGAATTAGGAGGTATTTCCGAAAATGGTGTCAAATACCACCTAAACAAATTAAAGAAAGAAGAGAAAATTATTCGAGTTGGATCAGACAGAAACGGATTTTGGAAAGTAATCTTATAACTAATTAACATGAATCTCACCGCCTTAAACCTTCCTCGCGCTCCTTTGCGACTTTCGCGTAAAAACGAAGTGATTTCGGTATTTTGTGTGGTTCGAAAAAAGAATCTAATACTTACCCCTGAGGAATGGGTGCGGCAACACATCATCCATTATTTTATTCATCAGTTAATAACGCCTGTCGGACTCATTTCCTCTGAAGCAGGGATTAGGGTAAATACATTGGATCGACGCTGTGACATCTTGGTATATGGCAACGATAAGAAAGTGAAAGTATTGGTAGAATGTAAAGCGCCGGAAATTCCAATCAATGAGAAAGTATTGCATCAAATTGCACAATACAATTCCAAAATACAAGCAGATTATTTATGGCTGAGTAATGGAATACAACATAAATTTTACTTAATAAATAAATCCGAGAATAATTTAGTAGAATTAGATGGTTTACCGAAATATAGTGAGATGTGATTCACCATTCAGAAATGAAGACAGTTCTTTCGTAGCGTATAGATTAAGATCCATTCAGTATATAACAAAAAAGCCACCTTTCGGTGGCTTTGAATTATTCAGCTTTTTTTCCTTTTGAACAACAAGAAGATTTTTTATCTTTCTTATCACATTTTTTTGCGTCTTTATCGCATTTTTTAGAATCTTTATCACACTTCTTTTCGTCAGAAGCACAACATTTCTTTTTAGAATCTTTTTCGCTTCTCTTATCATCTTCTTGTGTTGTTTCTTTTTGATCAACAGAATTGAAAGCAAACACAGGTAAAGACACAGCACCCATCATTGCTACTACAGATAAACTTAAAATTAATTTTTTCATACGAATTGTTTTAGGTTATATAAATATAATTAATCTTTTGTTAATTCCCCGATTTTTGTAATTCGTCCTTTAACAACATCACCAATTTTAACATTAATTGTAGTTCCTAATGGTAAAAATAAATCAATACGGGAACCAAATTTGATAAAGCCATATTCTGATCCTGTAGTAACGTTTTGTCCCTCTTCTACATAATAACAAATACGACGTGCTACAGCACCCGCAATTTGACGAAAAAGGACTTCTTTGCCTGAAGCATGTTGTGTTACAACCGTAGAACGTTCATTATCCGTAGAACTTTTAGGATGCCATGCAACTAAAAATAATCCTTTATGGTACTTTACATATTTAACTATTCCGGAAATAGGGTTAAAATTCGCATGCACATTCAATGGTGACATAAAAATTGAAACCTGAATACGACGATCTTTGAAGTATTCGTTTTCTTCTGTCTCCTCAATAACTACTACCTTTCCATCTGCAGGACAAAGGATTTCATTTTCTCCAAAAACAGGAGTAATATTTGGTACTCTAAAAAATTGAACTACTAAATACATCATGACGATTTCTGCCACCGTTAATAATGCATACAACCACGTCCAACCTAAGGACTGGTATAAAAAATAGTTTCCTACATGAACCCCTGACAATAACAAAAACGCAATTGCCATGATTAAATAACCTTCTCTGTGTAATTTCATTGTATAAATTTTGAGCAAAAATAATATTAATTAAGTAATTAGCGACCAACCATGCATTTTAGTTCTAAGCAATCAAACACCAAATGGTCCACCAACAAAAGAAAAATGGTATTGTAAATAATGCAGCATCAAAACGATCGAGTATACCGCCGTGACCTGGTAGTATATTCCCTGAATCTTTGATATTCAAACTACGTTTAAACAATGATTCCAAAAGATCCCCGAAAATTGCACCAGGAACTACAATCATCGCAGCTGGCAACCAAAAATAAACACCTCTTTCTTTATCTAAATAACCTAATAAAACTCCAATGGCTAATGTTAAAATCACACCACCAATAGTTCCTTCCCATGTTTTCTTTGGTGAAATACGTTCAAATAATTTTGTCTTCCCGAAAAATCTACCCGATAAATAAGCAAAGGTGTCGTTTGACCATATCAACACATACATCCCTACTAAGGTATATCCACCAAAAGCATTATCATTAGAACGGATATAAATCGTTAAGAAAAATGGAATCACTAAATAAAAGAAACCAAACAATTGAATCCCTAAATTCACTAAAGGATTTGACTTTTTTCGCCATAATTCTGTCATCATTAACAACAACAAAATAGGAATAATCAACGCTCCGACCAATTTAGGGTCCACTTTGTAAAAAAGAGTACTTAATAACAATCCATAAATTAAAATAGAAACAACTACAGGCATTCCCCATTTCAAATGCACAATCTTATTCTCTTTGAAAAGTTTAAAATACTCTATTAATCCCAAAATTAAAAAGGCAGAAAAAACACCTACAGTCGTAAAATCTCCTAATAATATAGAACCAATAATTAATGCAACAAACAAAGCTCCTGTGATTGCTCTTACTAATAGATTACTCATAGTTAAAATAAAAAAACCATACTTGCGAACAAATATGGTTTGAATGATAAAATTTTAAATTATTCTGCAGTTGGAATTTCAGTTTCCTCAGAACTTGATTCAACAGAAACTACCTCTTGCTCAGTTGAAATTTCTGCGTCATTTACAACTTCCTTCGCTGCTTCTAATACAACATCGTCCGTTTTAATTTCAACCTCTTCCTCTTTCTCCCACTGACGTTTTCCGAAAATCTCCTCTAAATCTTCTTTAAAAATAACTTCGAATTCCAATAGTTTATCTGCTAACAAAGTCAATTTATCTTGATTATCTCGAAGGATTTGTAATGCTCGTTGGTATTGAGTTTCAATAATGATACTCACCTCTTCATCTATTGTTTTTGCTGTATCTTCTGAATATGGTTTTGTGAATGAATCACGTCCTTGAGAATCGTAATACGAAATATTACCCACTTTCTTATTTAAACCGTAAATCGTAACCATTGCATACGCTTGTTTCGTAACTTTTTCTAAATCACTCAAAGCACCTGTAGATATCTTGCCAAAAATTAATTCTTCCGCAGCTCTACCTCCTAATGCTGTACAAATCTCATCTGTAATTTGCTCAGTGGTAGTAATACTTCGTTCTTCTGGCAAATACCAAGCAGCCCCTAAAGATCGACCACGAGGAACGATGGTAACTTTCACTAAAGGAGAAGCATATTCTAACAACCAAGAAGTTGTTGCATGTCCTGCTTCGTGATAAGCAATCGATTTCTTCTCGGATTTAGTAATGATTTTATTTTTCTTTTCTAAACCTCCAACAATACGATCCACAGCATCTAAGAAATCTTGCTTCTCTACACTTGTTTTGCTATGACGTGCAGCAATCAACGCAGCCTCATTACATAAATTAGCAATATCAGCTCCAGAAAATCCTGGTGTTTGTTTCGCTAAAAATTCGATATCCAATGCTTCGTGTAGTTTCAATGGTTTTAAATGCACATTGAAAATTGCTTTACGCTCGTTAATGTCTGGCATATCTACATAAATCTGACGGTCAAAACGACCTGCACGCATTAAAGCACTATCTAACACATCCGCACGGTTGGTCGCTGCTAAAATAATTACGCCAGAATTGGTGCCAAAACCATCCATTTCAGTCAACAATTGATTTAAAGTATTCTCACGCTCATCGTTTGAACTAAAGCCATTACTTTTTCCTCTTGCACGACCAATCGCATCGATCTCATCAATAAAAATAATAGCTGGTGCTTTTTCTTTTGCTTGTTTGAATAAATCACGCACACGAGATGCTCCTACACCAACAAACATTTCTACAAAATCAGATCCTGACAAAGAAAAGAAAGGAACTTTCGCTTCCCCAGCAACTGCTTTTGCTAATAAAGTTTTACCTGTTCCTGGAGGTCCTACTAATAAAGCACCTTTTGGAATTTTAGCACCTAAATCAGTATAACGTTTTGGGTTTTTTAAGAACTCTACAATTTCTTGTATCTCTTCTTTTGCACCTGTCAGACCAGCGACATCTTCAAATGTAATATTTGTTGACTTTCCTTTATCGTACAATTGTGCACGAGATTTGCCAATGTTAAAAATTTGACCGCCACCGCCAGCACCACCACCCATGCGACGCATAACAAACATCCAAATCGCTATCAATACAATGATCGGCAATAAGAATCCAATGATGCTACCAAAATAATCCGTTTCAGTAACCGATTGATAGTTAACGACCGACTTATGTTTTGCTGCTAAATCTTTGTTTTTATTGATTAATTGTTGTTCAAAAACCCCTGCATCAGAAATAGGAAACGAAAAAGTTTGCTTACGTTCCTGAGTAAATGAATTTCCAGAACGAGAAGTTGCTTGATGCATCTTTTTCAAGTTAGGATTACTTGAAGTAGCTATAAACTCTTTTCCTTTTGCATTAATTGTAAAATCAATATGTTCTCTGTTTACAATATTCACATTAGCAACATAACCAGAATCAGCTAATTGATTAAAAGCAGATCGTATATCATAAGAAACATCTTTTTTTCCACTCATCCACATCTGTAAAACAATCAATGAAATGGCAATAATGGAGTAAATCCAATAAATATTGAAGCCAGGCTTCTTTTTAGAATCGTTAGTTGGTGTCATAATAAATATGCGTAATTAATCAATGTTTGGTATATCTGTACGAACTGCATCCGCCCATAAATCTTCTAAATCGTAGAATGAACGTGCATCTTTGTAAAAAATGTGAGCGACAACACTTACATAATCCAATAACACCCATTCAGACCCTCCTTTTCCCTCTGTCCCCCAAGGTCTTTCTTCTATTTCTTTACGAACGTGACGCATCGTAGTACTTTGAATACCATCCACATGAACCGTAGAATCGCCCGAACAAATCACGAAAAAATCAGCTACACGACTCACAATCCCTCTCAAATCTAGAACAGTAATATCTTTGGCTTTATTCTCTTGCATTCCTGCTACAATGGTATCACACAATACCTGCGTATCTATATCTTTTGCTACTTTATACATTATCTCTTTTTATGAACTTACAAAACTAATTAAATTTTAATTTTACGGCACTATTAAATTAGAATTACCAATGATAGGAAATCAAATAATTTACTTAGATCGTGTGGATTCTACTAGCAATTATGTTGCCACGTTGGTTTCTGAAGGTAAAGCACGACATGGAATGGTAATTTTGGCAGAAATACAAACGAATGGCAGAGGTCAAAGAGGTGCTGCTTGGCAGTCTGAAGACGCTAAAAATTTACTATTATCCTTTTATTTAGAACATCTAGATTTAGAAATAATTCAACAAGAATCGCTTAACCACTTTGTTAGTCTTGCGTTATCGAATACTTTCATGAAATTTGGAATTTCAAACCATATTAAATGGCCAAACGACATACTCGTTGGAACAAAAAAAATTGCAGGTATTTTAATTGAAAACCAATTGCGTGGATCTAAAATTAACACAAGTATTATTGGAATCGGAATAAATATCTTACAAACTAAGTTTGACTTTAAAGGTTCAACAAGTGTTTCCATTGAAAGCAACTTAGCTATTTCCAAGGAAAATTTCTTCGCAGAATTAACAACACAATTGAATATTTTTTACACTTACATTACTCACAAAAAACTAGACAACCTTAAAAAAGACTACTTATCCAAGTTATGGCTAATGGGCATTCAAAGTCCTTTTGAAAGTAATGGAGAAACTTTTTACGGAAGTATAAAAGGTACAGATAACTATGGTCGATTGTTAGTCGAAGTGAATGATGAATTAAAAACCTTTGATTTAAAAGAAATAAAGTTTACCCTTCGAAATGAACCTTAATATTTTCAGTCATTGTATTAAACAAGTGTCTCAAAGGTTTTTCAGCTAGAAACTGTATCGTTTTACTCATTTTACCATCAAAAAACAATTGACCTTCTGTCCCCTGATTTGTTTCAGTCAATTTAACCGTCAACGTAAATGGAAAAGGTGATTTAGCACCAGAAACAAGATTAATCTCATGATTATCAATAACACCTACAAGAACCAATGGGATAATAATACCCCCTTGAATTTTAAATGAACATTCTGTAGATGTTGATGTCCATGCAGTAATTTTATCTTGAGGTAGAAGGAAATTTAAGTTTTCGATATTTTTCAAAAAATCAAAAACAACACTAATTGGTTGATTAACTTTTGAAGGAATGCTTTCTATAATCATTAATTATTCCAATTACTCGGATCTTCTCTCCATTTTTTTAATGAATCAAGATCATCTTTAGTAATAAAATCATGTTTTAATGCTTCTTCCATCAAGAAATCATAGTTTGTCAATGTTTCAAACTTACATTTGGCATTTTTGAAATTTTGTTTGGCTACTTCAAATCCATAACTGAAAATTGCAACCAACCCTTTTACTTCACATCCAGCTGCACGTAAAGCTTCTACAGCCTGTAAGCTACTCCCTCCTGTTGAAATTAAATCTTCTATAACAACAATTTTTTGACCTGATTCAAAATCGCCTTCAATTTGATTTCCTAAACCATGAGCCTTAGGGGAAGTACGAACATAAACAAATGGAACTCCTAATTCTTGTGCTACTAATGCACCTTGAGCAATTCCCCCCGTAGCTACTCCAGCAATAACGTCTGGCTTACCAAACTTATCCAAAATAACTTCTGCATAAGATTGACGAATGAACGTACGGATTGTAGGATAGGATAATGTTTTTCTATTATCACAATAAATAGGCGACTTCCAACCAGACGCCCAAGTAAATGGATTTGCAGGCTGTAATTTAATTGCTTTAATTTGCAGTAAAAATTCGGCAACTTTTAATGCCCTGTCGTTATTTAAAATCATAACCACAAATGTATAAAGTTTTTATTCAAAATCGACCAATCTTTTTTATTTCTGAGAAGGAAATTAAAAAACATCACGGAATTTTCGTTCACGAGAAGTTCGCAATCACTGATCAAGTGGGACTTACAGACTTATTAACATCTCTCCCAACTTCGATTTTTTTGAATATTCTGTGTGAAAAGCCACAAGAAACCATGGAATTATTCTTTGAAAATCATCAAAAAGTAGAAGCTGCAGGCGGAATAGTTAAACGTAAGGAGAAATATTTGTTCATTAAACGTAATGGCCTTTGGGATATTCCTAAGGGAAAATTAGAAAACAACGAGACACCAGAAACAGGAGCACTAAGAGAAATTGAAGAAGAATGTGGAATCTCTAATTTTAATATTGATAAACATATCATCACTACTTATCACACGTATGAATACAAAGGAGTTCCGACCTTAAAAAAAACATATTGGTTTAGTTTTAAATATGAAGGACCTAAAAAAGGCACTCCACAGTTAGAAGAAGGGATTACTAAAATAGCATGGAAGAAAAAAGAGGAAATGAATAAAATATTAGAAAACACGTATGCTTCGATTGCTGATGTAATACACGCTTATTTCATTTAGCAACTTTTGTTAACTTTTTTTGTCTCCTTAACGATTGTTTGAATTAATAAAAATTGTAAACTTGTAAAAAAAAATTAAACCTATGAAAATTTTATTCTCTTCATTATTATTATTTATCGGAAGTGTTTCTTTCGTAGCAGCTCAAGAGCACGATCACAATGATCCGAATCATAAACACACAGAAACAACGAAAGTTAAAAAGGCGAAAAAGAAAAAAGAACCAATTACTTTCAAAACTACGACCATTGAGTATTTAAATGTTCCTTATGGTGCAGATACTACATTTACATTTACATTCAAAAATACAGGAAAAGAACCGATTATCGTTTCTAATGTTCAAACAAGTTGTGGATGTACAAAAGCTAAATCTCCAGAAGCACCAGTTGCTCCTAAAAAATCTGCTGATATCGCTGTAAAATTTGATACAAAACGTGTTGGTTCTCATACTAAAACAATTACTGTAACTACGAATGTAAGTGAACCGATTGTTTTGACAATTAAAGTTACCGTATTACCAGAAAACAAAGCAGCTGAACCGAAAAACTAATTCACTCATTACATATCAAAAAAAAGACGCTATCAAGCGTCTTTTTTTTTGTGGTATTATTGTGCAATAATATGCTAAAGAAATCAACCCAAAGCTACATCCAAAATCATCATCACTAAGAATCCACCAATAAATCCTAATACTGCAATATCAGTATACTTGTCGCGCTGAGTTTCCGGTATCACCTCTTCTACAACTACGTAAATCATTGCTCCAGCAGCAAAAGCCAAAGCGAATGGTAAAATAGGTTGCATATATACTACTGCCAAAGCTCCTATGACACCAGCAACTGGTTCAACAATGGCTGATAATTGACCATACCAAAAGCTTTTTCTACGACTCATACCAATTCTTCGTAAAGGCATCGCAACTGCAAATCCTTCTGGAAAATTTTGAATTCCGATACCAATAGTCAATGCAATCGCTGCTGGAATTGTTGCTCCATCAATCCCTAAAGATGCTGCGCCAAACAATACCCCTACAGCTAATCCTTCTGGAATATTATGTAATGTGATAGCAAGTACTAATAAGATTGATTTATGCAATTGTGTCTTTGTCCCTTCTTTCTCATTTTCCTGAAAGTTAATATGTAAGTGTGGCATGACCTTATCCAAACCAAATAAAAACATGGCTCCTAATGCAAAACCGACCGCTGCAGGCATCCATTTCATTGTTGGATACATTTTTTCGGACATTTCAATTGCCGGATTTAATAAGGACCAAAAACTAGCAGCTACCATGACACCTCCTGTAAATCCTAACATCGCATCTAATACTGCACGATGCATGGTTTTAAAGAAAAACACCAATGAAGCTCCCATGGCAGTTAAAAACCACGTAAATGTCGTCGCTAACAACGCCGCAAACGTAGGGTCAATCGAACTAAAATAATTTTCTATTTCTTTCATATTCAACATTTCCCTCCTTGAGGAGGGATAAAGGGAGGTGAAACGATTGTATTTTAAAACAAAATTAACCATTTTAAATCATATTCAACATTAAATTAGGGTTTTAGATATTTGAAACTAAGTTTTAACAACTTTTTTTACACCAAAAAAAGTAAGTCCCTAATTTCTACCTATATTTGTCAAAAAAATTATAAAAATGGCAACTAACAGAACATTTACAATGTTAAAACCAGACGCTTTACAAAGCGGAAATGCTGGTAAAATTATCGACCTTATCTTAAGTAAAGGTTTTCAAATCAAAGCAATGAAATTTACTGTTTTGACTGAAGCTCAAGCAAAAGAATTTTATATCGAGCACGCTGAAAGACCATTCTACGGTGAATTAGTAGAATACATGACTTCTGGACCAATCATTGCTGCAATCTTAGAAAAAGACAATGCGGTTGCTGATTTCAGAGCATTAATCGGTGCTACTGACCCAGCAGAAGCTGCAGAAGGTACAATCCGTAAATTATACGCAGAAAGCAAAGGACGTAACGCTGTTCACGGATCTGATTCTGACGATAGCGCTGCTAGAGAAGGGGTATTCCACTTCGCTGCTAACGAGATTTTCTAATTACATAGAAGACTATAAACAAAAAGAGTCTGTTTCTTTCCTGAAACAGACTCTTTTTTATTTCAATAAAATCGTACGACTACTTTTTAAAAGAAAAACTAAATTTTTTTACTGAATACAACTAGATTCTATTATTCTAACAGATAATTCAAGTTGATTTAAATTTCTAACTGCAACTTCAAAAGGAACTGCATTGAAATACAAATACTCCCAAGACACATTTTTTACACCCGTTTTATACAACCTTCTCCCTCCTTCTAAATCTAAAATGGAAGCAACATCTTTCGTGTAGTTACTACCTACAAATTCTTTGAATTTTTCCAATGCAGCTTTTAAAATTGGTAAATGTGACTTTAATTTATCCTCTTCTGGATTCATTTTTGATTGTTTAAAAAAATAGGCCGCAACACTTTCAAAATCTCCATTGAAACGGTTACACAATTCTAATTCAGATATTTTTTTACCTTCTGTCAAATAGGCATAAAAACCATTCTTAACCCCATTAATAGTACTAATTATAGTTTCAACTTCATGCTTCAACGCATCGTTTTTAAGCTGAAACGAATCAATGTTTTGTTGTTCATATTTACTAGTATTCGACAACTTTGTTCTATCCAAACATTTAGCATAATATAAATTAGCAGCAGAAATAGCACTCTCTTTATTTAGGTTTGAACGTAAATTTGTTAAGGTAAACAATAATCCTCCGACTGTTAAAATCATGATCGAAGCTAAAATTGTATTCATTTTAGTTTCTGGTTTACGTATACCTGTAAAATAAAAAATAGGTAGAAAAACAAAGAATAGTATCCCCAAAGCAAAAAACCACATTAGATCTCCATAGGGCCAATGCATCACCTTAAACAAGGTCGACAGACAAAATAAGATACCAAATACAACTCCTGTTCCTAATATTACTTTAGCACTTTTTACTTTTTCTTCTTTAGATTTTAGTAAAAAAAATAAAGGTAAAAAAACAAAACTCATACTAGCGATAGCTAATATTAAGAGAATAGCAGAACCGGGAAGATGACCTATTTTCAAAAGAGTTCCAACAACAAATGTTACAGCAGTAAATAAACCGCTGTTAATCATCACTTTTTTCATGGCGTAATAATTTTTAAATGTTAATAATAAATTTGTTTCTTCTTGAATTTCCCGCAACTGATGTTTAAAAAAGCGAGGCAATACATTTGCATATACCGCTTCAAAACTCGTATCGGGCGACATTTCATTCTCAACAACACAACAGATGTGATCCAAGAGGTTTAACTGCAGTTCCTCTGTCTCAATGCCATTACGTCTAATGTCATTGAGAATATAATCCACCTGTGATTTATCTAACACATACATCTTATCCAAGGTTAGGTTTTAAACCTAGAAGAAAAGTCATCGTTTGGATGAAATCAGCATATTCATTTACTTTATCATTGGCCAATTGTTTTCCTGTCGGAGTAATCGAATAATACTTGCGTATGCGGTTCCCTACATTTACCACATTGGTAGATAAAACCCCTTGAGCCTCTAATGCATGCAATGTAGGATACAATGCACCTTCGGTCAATTGAATTTTTCCACCCGTAAGCTCTTTAACTCGCTGTGTTAGCTCATAGCCATACATCTCGTCCGAGTCCGACAATAACTTTAAAATGATCGTTTTTAAAGTTCCTTTGATTAGTTCTGATGAATACATGATACAAATATACACTTTATTTTATATATACCTAAGAAAATTATGTATATAAATAAAAAAGTTAAATCACACACCAAAATCCCCATCCTCCGTTTCGCAAAGCGAAACACATCCACCCCCACATGAGCGGTTGAACTACAACCCAAACATATTTCAGCGTTCCGAAACTCCGTCGCCTAGAAAAAGTAAATCGTGCTTTTAGCGAATAAGGCAGCGTAACAAAAACAACTGTCCGACGACGAAGGAGGAGTTTTGTTTTTGTAGCGAACGTTTCGCACTAAAAGCCGATGCTTTTTCAGCGACAAAGGTCTTTTTGCTTACTTTTTTGACCAGAAAAAAGTAAGAGAATCTCCTCCGTTTCGCAAAGCGAAACACACCCACCTCTCTCCAAATCACCCCCCCCCCTCCATCAGCGGTTGAAATACAACCCAAACATATTTATGCGTCTCAAAACTCCGTCGCCTAGAAAAAGTAAATCGTGCTTTTAGCGAATAAGGTAGCGTAACAAAAACAACTGTCCGACGACGAAGGAGGAGTTTTGTTTTTGTAGCGGACGTTTCGAACTAAAAACCGATGCTTTTTCAGCGACAAAGGTCTTTTTGCTTACTTTTTTGACCAGAAAAAAGTAAGAGAATCTCCTCCGTTTCGCAAAGCGAAACACCCCACCTCTCTCCAAATAAAAACAAATCCACCCTCACCCCTCTTTTCACCCCTACTTTCTTCACTTCAAAAACTAAAAAAATTATCTTTACTAAAAAAAACATCTCCTATGAAAAACTACACCTACACGGTCACAGACCGGTTCCTACAATACGTGCAAATCGACACAACTGCAGACCCTACATCCACCTCCTTCCCTTCCTCCGAAAAACAAAAAGACCTATCCCGCATCCTTGTTCAAGAACTTCAAGAAATGGGGATTTCCGACGCTGAAATGGATCAATACGGATATGTATATGCAACCATCGAAAGTAATTCTTCCAAAGACAATATCCCAACTATCTGTTTTTGTGCACACTTGGACACAGCTCCAGATTGTAGCGGAACAAATGTAAAACCAATCATTCATAGAAATTACGATGGGAACCCTATCGTTTTACCAGACGACAACACACAAATTATCACCACAGAAAAACACAAATACCTCAAAGAAAAAATCGGCGATGACATTATCACCGCAAGTGGTTTAACCTTATTAGGAGCAGACGACAAAGCTGGAATTGCAATCATCATGGATTTCGCGCATTACATTGTGAATCATCCGGAGGTAAAACATGGTAAAATCCGCATCCTGTTTACACCAGACGAAGAAGTTGGTCGTGGCGTAGAAGAACTAGACATGGAAAAACTTAACGCAGACTATGGATACACTTTAGACGGAGGTACACTGGGCTCTATCGAAGATGAATCATTTTCTGCAGACGGTGTTTCAGTTAAAATTCACGGTATTAGCGCACACCCTGGATACGCAAAAAATAAAATGGTCAATGCAATTAAAGTAGTAGCAGAAATTATTGCTGCATTACCGAAAACAGAATGGTCACCAGAAACAACTGAAAAACGCGAGGGATTTGTGCATCCTACTTCCATTAAAGGAGAATTAGAATGTACTACTGTTAATTTTATCATACGCGATCATTTGACATCCAACCTAAAAGTACACGAAGATAGACTCAAAAGTATCGTGGACGATGTCTTGAAAAACTATCCAGAACTAGAAGTAGCATTCACTATTACAGAACAATACCGTAATATGAAGGAGGTATTGGACACAGTTCCTTTCGTGACCGATTACGCCATCGAAGCGATGAAGCGCGTAGGTATTAGCTCTGAAGCAACCATTATCCGTGGAGGCACAGACGGATCCAAACTTTCCTTCATGGGTTTACCGTGTCCAAATATATTTACGGGTGAAATGGCTATTCACTCACGTCATGAATACGTAAGTATACAAGATATGCAAAAAGCCATTGACACCATGGTAGAACTGATCCAAATTTGGGAAGAAAAAGCTTAAAAAAATGAAAAATTATATCTTTTTTGTATTGTCACTTGCTTCAACATTTATATTTTCTCAAAAAATAGAGAACTATACACATGGTTTAAGAAAATTAACAACCGAGGATTGGAATACCATCAACCAAACACCTCAATTACAGTTGACAGAAAATCAGAAACGTGCTGTTCTTCCAGCAAAATTGGACAATACAGAGAGATTCCCTTATTTTCCTGGTATATTTAATCAAACAGGTGGCTCGTGCGCGCAATCAAGTGGAGTACATTATAATTTTACGTATGCAATAAATGCAGCTAGAAATAGATCTGTGGATGGAAATAGTAAAAATATTTATCCTTCTCATTATACCTACAACTTTTTAAATCGTGGGGATGATAAAAATGGTTCCTGGTATTTTGATGGTTGGAATATCATTGATGCAAATGGTTGTCCAAACGAAAGCAATTATTCAAATAGTTTTGCTTGTGATGGAAAATTCTGGATGACTGGTTATGATAACTATTACCAAGGAATGAAAAATAAAATACTAGATGTTTTCACCATCAAAATTCAAAATGAAGCAGGTTTAAACACATTAAAAAACTGGTTATACAATGGTATTGATGGAAAAACCATTGGAGGAATTGCTAACTTTTCAGCTGGAGTATATGACTACATCTATCGTTTAAAAAGTGTAAACCCTATCATTCATCAATTTGATACAGTTTCGAATCATGCTTTGACTATAGTTGGTTATGATGATGAAATAAAATACGATTACAATAAAGACGGAAAATTCACCAACAACATCGATCTAAATAATGACCAAGTAATTGATGTGAGAGATTGGGAAATTGGTGCTGTCAAAATTGCAAATAGCTGGGGGACATACTGGGGAATGAATGGATTTGCTTACGTTATGTATAAAGTATTAGCAGAAAAGTTAGAGCAAGGAGGGATTTGGAATAATATGATTCACGTGATCAAAGCGAAAGATTCGTACTCACCTAAAATTACCGGTAAAGTAAGTATTGATCATAGTTCTAGAGAAAAATTGAAAATTTCATTTGGAGTAACTACGGACCTAAACAAACAAACTCCAGATCACATGATTGACTATCCAATTTTTAATTACCAAGGAGGAGACTTCAATTTAAACGGAAATAATTTAAAAGATCAAGTGATCGAACTTGGATTTGACCTCACAGGTTTATTAAGCTATATCAATCCAAATCAACCGGCAAAATTTTTCCTTATTGTTAACGAAAAAGATTCAAACAACAATGCCTCAGGTAAAATTCACCGTTTTTCAATGTTGGACTACACCGATTCAATAAATCCCATTGAAAAAATAGCTACCATTTCAAACATTGAAATCAATAACAACACAACTACTTATGTGCCTTTACTTGACCAATTTAAATTTAACAAACCTGAAATTATTCAAGATGAAATATCCTTTTATAATTTAAAGCAACAAAATACATTTCAATTAACTTCTATCAATAACGCACCTCCAACAAAATGGGTGTTAAACTCTACCTATAACTGTAAGGATACAACACTATCAATTCCTTCGGGTGAACTTAATTTAATTAGTAAGTATGAAGACGACGAAATTATCCCTTTCAAACTACCATTTCAATTTAAGTTTTATAATAAATTGTACGATAGCATTTTCATTTCAACTGATGGAAATATTCATTTTGAAAATGAATTTAAATATATCAGGAATCCAAATGCAATTAAAAAATCTAAAGTTATTGCAATACATGGTGAAGATCTAGTCTATAAAATAGAAAATAATGATTACATCAAAACGAAAGTAGATCAAGAATCAGTCATCATAGAATGGAAAGCCTCACTTTTTGATAGTTCAATGAATGCAGTTCATTTTGCAACTAAAATCACCAAAGAAGGACAAATATTTATGTATTTTGATAAAATACTTCCTACCTCTTTTGCTTGTGGACTCTCAAACGGAGATAATTTTCAATATTTTACTACCGATGAAACATTAAACAAATCAAACAGAACTATATGTTTTAATACTAAAACAATCTGCCCATTCAATGTAGACCTATCATCTGATGGTGTTCTTAAATTCCAACCCGAAAATGACATCAACCAAGATGTCTACATCGACTTAGCTACGGTTGATTTTAATAAAATTAAAACGCTGAAAACAATTAAAATAAAAAGAAATACTTCGCTATCTCTTCAAGAGCATCTAGATTATCAGTTGGAAACGGAAGTATATCCAACCCCATTTCACGCTAAATTAATCATTACACAGGATCAGAAAAGGAACAATCCTATTCACCAAATCGAAATAATTAGTCTTGAAGGAAAATCTTGTTATCAACTAATAAACACAAGTATAACTGATGAAAACATTGAAATTGACTTAAGTTTTTTACAGAAAGGCAGTTACATCATCAAATTACATAGCGATCATCAACTAATGACCAAAAAGATTATCAAAGAATAAAGCTTTACTCAACAATCAAAGCAACTTGAAAATAATTATTTACAGCTCCTAGTAGTCGTGTTTTAACATAAAAAGAATCGGAAAATATTTTGAAGGCAAAAAACTCGTGGTTTGGTACATTAAACTCATCAAATATTAATATATCCCCTTTTTTAAGGCTTGATCCTAAACTTGTAAGTACAAACAAAGTAGACGTAAATAAATCAGCATCTAAATGAATAATTTTTCTTGTAGTTGCCTCCATCGGTGTATGGGATAAGAACGGAGGTAAAGAATCTTGAAATAAACCTTTAATAAATTTTGCTCGAGCATCATCAGATTCCGGAACTTCAGCTGACATATCTCCTTTTTTGAATGTTCCCCAATTTTCAGGTAAACCTTCAAAAGTATCAAAACCATAAAACTTACTTTCTGAATTTTTATTGTTTTGTACCCACCAATTAAACGAATAAGCTCCACACACTCCAAACTCTAAGTAATTTACTTTTTCATTACTTAAATCAAGTGTAGTAATCAAATGATCATATAATTGATATCGTTTGTCATAATCTCGAAGTGGTGAATAAAAATCATTTAAAAGCACTCCCTTATCTTGATTTGAAATCCACTTAGACAAACTTATCGTATTCGAAAATAATAAAGCAGGATGTCTCAACCAATTTAAAAATAGATGAGGTTTGAAAACTAATATTAATCCTTTTAAAAACCCTATCGTTCTAATTATTTTCTTTTTCATGCTTTATGTTGTTGAATAGATTTTAGTTTGGAACCGACTAACCAATAAAAATGAAACACTAATCTCAATTAATTTTTTAGTCAATCAATTTAGTTTCAAATAAACCAATTAATTTTCAATTCACCAAACAAATGAATGAGAGAAGTTAAACAGTAATTCGTCAAGCAATTATAAAATGAACATGGAAGTATTTTGAAAGCAGATTATTTTGAAATTTTCAATGAACTAGCTTTTTAATTTATAAAATGACAGAATAAAGGTTATTATTGAAGTTTCACAGCGTTTTTTTTTTGCAGATAAAATAGTAATATTCTGTTGTCTGTCAATCAATTGCACTCATTGATTCTACGTAATTTAGTGTACTTATTTTATTGTTAACACAAATATAAATTAACAATCCCCTTTTTTTCTTAAATTTGAAGTTAAATTAGATTATTAAATTACTCATCTTGAATTTATTACCCTTACACCTATTGACTCTTCAATACAATCTAAATAGAAAATCATTTCTTATTCTTATTTCAGTATTTTTTTGTGCATATACAACTCTTTTCAGTCAGCCAATTAATGATAAATGTGCCAATGCTCTGCCTATAACCATCAGTCAAAACGGATATGGAATCGGAAAATTCACATCCGTAGAAACAGACATATCTAAAGCTACCGTTGAGGCCAACGAAAACTTTTACAGTACAATTGCTAATGCTGGTCAAACTGAAAAATCAATTTGGTATAAATTTACCTTACCTACTTCAAGAAAATGTACGTTTTCACTTAAACAAAACGGAAATGATATCCCCGGAAATTCAGCTGGTTTTACTGTCTATCTAAGCAATTCTTGTATGCCTGAATCAAAACAAGCAGAAAATGCTATGCTTGCTTCTCAAAGTGTATTTGGGTCATCTACTTACCCATGCATGAAACCTGGTGAATACCTCGTGCAAATTACTTCAATTGCCTCATCAAAAGGTAAACTTTTTGTAGAGTTTGATCTTGACTATACGAATGTGAATTATGACAACCCCGAAACTGCCTTTAACTTTGGTGTTTTAACTGGCGATAAATGTCTCGAATACAGCAAAATAAAACTAGGATGTTATACTGTTAAAGACAATACTGAGAAATGTTCAGATATGAGTTCTGACTTCACTCAATCTGTATGGTATACTTTTACGACAGATAACTATTTTGATTATGTATCCATAGCCTATCGATTCTTGAATGGACTAGATAAAAAAGAAAAAATAGGATTCAAACTATACAAAGGAAATGGATTAACAGATCCTTTTAATAGTTTACAATTAGTAGCTGGGGGGACTTCAGACAGCCTATCATCGAACATTTTTATGTACAAACATTTTATTTGCAACAAATTACTAGCCAATACTAGTTACTCTATTCAAATCATTGCGAATAAAAATATAACTGATGAATTTGAATTAGATATTCAAAAAATAGGAACCGCACCATCAAACGGTATAAAACCCTTACAATCAGCCGTACAATCAACCAACAAAATTGGAATCTTAACAGAACTTCCACAAACAATTAATGATTATTTTGCTTGCAACACTAGAATAGCAACCAATGTATGTGGTAACGCAAATACAGTGACCACCAAACCAGATAAATACAATTTGGCTACTTGGTATACCTTCGAACTTACGAAAGCATCTAATCTTGAATTAAGTTTAAATTACCTCGAAGGAACCAATCCTCCACTCATCCGCATTTTTAATAAAATTGGACAAAACTGTGGAGATATTGATACCTCATTAAACAAGATGTATGAATTCTCTGCTGGTTATCCCAAGCGTTTAAATAAATTTTATTGCCTACCCGCAGGAAATTATTCTATCCAAATACTTGGATATGAAGACTTCAATTTTGCAAATCCGAATGATATGATCACTCAATGCAATTGGGGTTATCAGCTCGGTCAAAAAATTGAATTAACAGTTGCTGCTAAAAATGTAAAAGTTATCAGTGATTTTTCATTGAATAAATCGAATGCGTTTGACCCCATCAATAAGCCGAATACAACATTAATAGATTTAACTCCAAGTAGTTTATATCCATCAAAAATAGATACGATCGGCTGTGAAAACACGTTATTACCTGATGGCCCTAAATGCAGTCCAATTTCCAATAAAGCAGTATACAATGAATTTCAAGTGAAAGATTCTGGTTTTGTATACCTTGATGTTAATTGGCCATACTTTAATAAACTTGTAAATTGGAATCTATTGTATAAAGGTGATGCCAATAATTTATCTACCACTCAAAATAAACACCTATTCCCTGAAAAATTTACAGGACTAATTCCATTTACTGAATGTTACACCAATAACGATTTACCGCATATCGCAACAAGTTGCGTAACACCAGGTATTTATACACACGTGAATTTATTTGACTCGACATCAATAACCAAAACAATTGATACTAAATATAAATATGAGATTTTAAAGCCAACATATTCAAAGCCTGAATTAGCAGAAAATATGGGTGATATATTACAAAAAATGGCTAGTACTGGTAAACAAACATTGAAAAGTAACAAAGATTATTTCACGTGTATTGATAACCCGTATACGATTGATGGTTTAGCTCCTTGTGACGGAATTAATGGAAAAAACAAGAAAACTAAATTATCATTTAGACAATTTTATTTAAGTAAAAACACTTATCTCAGAATTATTCCGAAAGGAAGTAATATAATTACTACCCATACTTATAGCTTATTTAGTGGTAAAGCCTCGGATGGTGTGAATGCACTGAAAAGAATTAACTCTTCGTGGGAATGTTCAACTGATACGTTACCTTGTACTTCACTGAATGCTGGTTGGTACACAGTGGTTATGTATGGAGAAGGACCAAACTATAAAAACCCAAAAGAAAACTATTTTAGTATCAATGGTGCTGGTGGGGAAGTTGGTGCGGAAAACTGCATAGAATTTTCGATCCTTCCACTTAGAGGACAAAAATATAACTTGCCTAGCAAAGCGTGCGTTGACAGTCTCACTAAACAACCTTTCAAGCTTTTCCTAGGTAAAGGAGGTTTAGTTTCAAATCCTAAATTTGATACCACCTATACGCTATATCCTGAATATTTTAATTGTAGTGTGGATACTCCGTTTTACAAACACCCTGTAAAACCATGCGATTCAATAAACTACATGCGTGTGGCCTATTATACGATTAATATAATGCAAGAATCGTTTCTACGTCTTCAAAATTTACCAGCTATTTTTGAATTACCGGATATTTATAAACCAAACTTAATTTGTAATATTTACAAAGGGAATGCTAAAGCAAATGCAACGATTTTCAAGTCACCGCCCCTACAACCATGTATAAGAGGGAATTACACTGAAATATGCCGCATTCAACCTGGGATATATACCATTGTTATTTTCGTACCTAACAGTTACAACAAAGACAGTATTCTACCTCAAGTATATCTTGATAAAATTGATTATGCTTTGCATGACTTTGCAACTAAAGCATACGATTTCGGATTAATACCTAATGATAATAAATGGCATAATGGAAAAACAGGCGATACACACCCTGTCACCCCTTCTTTTTCGCCAAGTACTGATGGTTTTTATTGCACAACAGGTGCATTCAATACAGACCCAGCTGACTTTCAAACATCGCAGAATGTCAACTTAGTTATTAACAAAACGTTATATAAATCTCCGCAAACTAACAATGTTTTATATACAGATGCAAATCTACCCCTATCCGACAATGAGCTTCCTCGAAAAAATCTATGGTACACATTTAAGTTAAAAGGAGGAGGAAATTGTACAGTTAGAATGAAAGGTCTAACCCCTTCCAAACCAAGTACAAGCTTTGCGATTTATAAAAGTAAAGTTGATGGAACAATAGACTTCAAAGATGTCGTGAAAAACAAATTAGTTGACTCAACTAAAAGTCAAGGATTACAACTGATAGCAAACGGCATTAATGAAGCGAGATTCTACCGTGATGTTTGTAGCAATTTTGAAGAACGTTATTACATTCTTGCCGAAAGTGAGTTTAATGCCAATCAACTGATTGATTGTGAAATTTATTGGGAAATACAAAATGATAATCGTACTGGTGATTACTGCTCTCTTCCTGTATATGGTGAAATCAAACAAATTGGTAATTTAAATTTATCCGCGAATATTACCTGCCATACCATTGGTGAAAGTTTTGGTGAAGATGGAACAAATATGAGTTGTTTAATTCGAGAAGGTGCAAGTCTGGATAGCTATAAATCTACTTGGTTTAGATTTGATATTACAGGAAAGTCTGACACCTTTAATATTACTCCTATCATAAATAATATAACGAATGTTTCAAGTGACTCTATTCGATACCGACTTTTGTATGGTGACTGTGGGGCTATGAATACTGGAAGTTGTTTTGTGAGTTCAAATACAAAAAACGTATTCGAATGTTTGATTAAAGGAAGTTACTTTTTACAAGTTATAACTCCTACGATGTATACCGGTAATCGAACGGAAGGTACCATAGAAATGAAATTGAATGTTGAACCCAGTAGTAAAAAATGTAGTCCGGTCACCCCTTGTTATGCCATAGCGAATTTCAAACCTTTCACTACGTGCTATACGGATACTATTTCCTTCATCAATTTAAGTACAGCAGGTGATTCTATCAAATATAAATGGACTATATCAGCACCATACGAACAAATCATAACTTCTAAAAACCCTAATTTGGTATTTCCCATCACTAACTTATCTGAAACAATTGAAGTAAAATTACGAGCAACAAATCCTTACTGTAATGTTAGTGACAGTGTTACAAAACAAATAATCGTTTACAAAAAACCTAAGTTAAACCTTGGAAAAGACACTATTTTATGCTATCAAAAGAACCTACCACTGAATATTACCACTCACCTTGGTACGTCCTACAAATGGGAAAATGGAAATACTTCACCAATTCGAACGATAAGTCAAAGTGGTAAATATTATGCCACTAGCTCTCTCTCTTTATGTACCATCTCTGACACATTGAATGTTATCGTAAATCCAGATCCTAATCCAATTATCACGCTAAATCCAATTGCAGATACTTTATGCGCTAACAAAACAACGATTCTTCGTACAGATGCAACTGGAAATAATGGGTTTGAATGGGAATATCAATCTACTACATCAACTAAATGGAACAAGATTATAGATACAATTCCATTCACCGGAAGCAAATCAAATCAACTTATAATCAGTCCTGTAAAAAAATTAAACGATTATAAATTTAGATCTGTTGCTACTGAGCCATTAAAAACGTGTTATACTTATTCCAAAGAAATACAATTAATAGTATACCCACTACCAGAAGTGAGTGTTACAAGCAATACAACTGTCATCAATGATTCTATCATCAAATGCCAAGAAGATCAGGAAATTACGGTAACTCTAGAAACAAAAAATGGTAATCCAAAATACTATTACTACTATACATTTAATAATCAAAACTTTATAGACTCAATTAATAATCCATTAACATTCAACTTTCAAACAAAGGATATAAAAAATTATGACTTTAAATTAATTAAAGTAGTAGATAAAAACAAGTGCGAAAATGAAGAACAATTTCCTAAAACAACCGTAAATATTAAGAAAAAACCCTTAGTTAATTTCGAAACAATGGATACAGTAGGTTGTGTTCCATTCATTGCCAAATTTAAAGATATCTCAACTGAAGGTCCGTATGATAAGATACAATGGATATTTGGTGATGATACCGACACGTTAACAACCAAAAAAACTGTTTCATATAAATTTAACAAACTTGGGACATATACCATTAAAGCAATCGCTGAAATAGATGGTTGTTTTGATACCTTGACACGCTTCAATTACATCAACATTGTCAAACCACCAGTAACTAATTTTACAGCTAGTAAATCAATTACAACCATTTTTGATCGCATAATAACTTTTAACAATACATCTACAGGAAACATCAATTATTTAGAATGGAATTTTGGAGACTATTCACCAAAATCTGCAAAAAATATGGAAATTCATGAATTTCCTGATGCAGTAAGTACATACCTTGTTGAATTAACCACGTTTACTTCTCCCGATTGTTACAATACTAAAACTTTAACTATCAAAGTAAATGAAGAAAATATTTGTTATGTCCCGAACACTTTTACACCCGACGGAGATGAATACAACAATGTATTTATACCACGTTTTGGTATGAGTTTAATCCCGAATTCATATACATTTTTAATTTTTAACCGTTGGGGTGAATTGGTTTTTGAATCACACGATCCGCTCGTAGGATGGGATGGTTCTTATGGAAATTTAATGTGTCCTGTAGGAACTTATACTTGGGAAGTTTTATACAAAGATGCTGCTGAAAACAAGAAGAATAAACTTGTTGGTCATGTAAATATTATTAAGTAGCAAACAAGTTAATAAAATTACTCCTTAAAGTGAAAATGATATACTTTGACGAAAAACCTTCGGTATAAGACAGATTTTTTGATCGTTAAAAAATTACGAATTGTTATTTTCAGGACTAGACATACCTAGATAAACGCTAAACCCGAAACACAAACAACTAAAAAAAAGCTGCTCCAAGTTATGAAGCAGCTATTAATAAAATGATAAAAGACAATTATTAGTCAAGGTATTTTTCCTTCTTAACCATCAATCCAAAGGAGAATTTGCACTAAAAGCAGGAATATATTATTACAAAGGAAGTAATAAAGTCAATGTTTCTAGAAATATACG
>CALPMT020000007.1 GCA_943324745.2 Chitinophaga pinensis
ACAATCGAAGTACGAATGCATCCGCAGAATCTTTCAATGCAAAAATCAAAGCCTTTAGAGCACAATTTAGAGGGGTAAGAAATGTCGAATTTTTTCTTTTTAGATTATGTCAAATTTATGCGTAGTCCCCAACTTTTGGTATTGATCCGAAAAGACGTTGGAGTGGGTCTTTTATAGGGAATAATTCAACAAGATGAGAGAATGATAAGTTTGTAATTAACTTCTGAGGAGGTATTTCTAATCCTTTTTCATCTGTTTTTACAACTACGGTTTCTTGATTTTCCAATTGTGCAGACATCGACTGCATAATTATTCCAACAAAAAACCCAACAATACAAAGTATCATTGGGTTTGTCTGTGACCCCGTTTGGATTCGAACCAAAGACCTACTGCTTAGAAGGCAGTTGCTCTATCCAGCTGAGCTACGGGGCCAGTAATTTTTGTTTAACAAGCAACGTTTCGCTTATCGAAATGAGAAAAAAAAAGGGGATGATTTCTCATCCCCTAAGTGTCGGGGTGGCCAGATTCGAACTGACGACCTCCTGCTCCCAAAGCAGGCGCGATACCGGGCTACGCTACACCCCGAGGAAGATTTCTCTTTTCTCTTTAATATGTCAAAGTTTCCTTTTCCGGTGTGCAAAGATAAGAACTTTTTCTTATTATGCAAGTTTTTTATTTGCGGTGGAGGCGAGATTCGAACTCGCGGTACAGTTACCCGTACGTCAGTTTAGCAAACTGGTGGTTTTAGCCACTCACCCACTCCACCATAGGTCTTAAAAGAACTGAGTGCAAAAGTAATAAAAGGATTATAAAAAGAAAGGGAAATTGGAAATATTTTTTTGTTTGTTTATTCCACCTTTTTTCATTGCCAAAAAAGGTGGAGCCAAAAAGTCTAGGCCTCTATAAAGTTTCCTTGAAAATTACGTTGCATTTCACTGTCTTCACCCAAACTCACAAACGCCTTTAGCTAATTTTTATACTAAAAATTAGAAGGCTGAGTTCAAACAAGGGTTTGACGACGTTTCATTTCACTTATTTTCTACGTAAACGTTATAAATGGCCAATTTATGGTTTCAATATTTTTTTAATGTTTAGTTAATTTAGATAAGTTACAGGTTTTGATTTTATAAAGATTAAGGAAAATCATAATTCGAAGTGAAACATAAATTGTCGCCTTATTTTTTATGTAAATGAAGCGAATTGAAATACGGGCACCTTGAGGTAACTCGAAACGGATGTGGAGAGATCACCGAAAAGGTCGTATTTCAAGAGTGTAATACAATATAAAAAAATACAGCGACGAGATAAAACTAACGTTTTATTTTTCGAAAGTATACTTTCTCTTCTTTTGCTTCTTTTCTTTTGCGGAACTTAACGAAGTGGTCTCATCAGCTTTGCTGATAAAAAGAAAAGTTTGATCTAAGCCAAAAATAGCGTCAATTCTTTGGTCGCTAATAAAAACGCTAAAAAACTATACAAATACACAAATGGGGTAGTGGTGGTGTTTTCTTTGTTGTAAAATGTTTTTACTTGAAGCAAGATGCCAAGTATACAAATACTATCCAAAGCGAAAATAGAACCTACTAGAATCAAAAGAATCGAACTGAAATAGGTGGGTAGGTGCACCCGGTGCGAGTTATTTTTTGCTAATTGAAAGGTGAGTGTACTTAGTATACCATAAAATAACACGTAAAATACATCCGTGGTGTAACCATGGTCCAGGCGTTCCATGGATTCACTTGATAATATTAAATTCCAATTATAGCTTCTGCAAGCAACAAAACTTATTGCTGCAAGTATCAGTAAACTGTATAGGAGTTTTTGCTGTTTGAAGTTACGAATAGCGATATAAGCACTTATCCCAAAAAAGATAAACTCATTTAACGGAAAAGGATATAAGAATTTTCCTTGCTGTAATAATCCTGACAGGGCATACACCGTAAGGGTAACACATGCTAAGAAAATGGTTCTTTTTTCGGTCGCCATTATTTTTTCGCCAATGCTTCCTCGATGTATTTGAAGGTAGATAGTACTTCTGGTTTTCCGTTCACTACTGCAACATCATGCTCGAAATGTGCACTTGGTTGGTTGTCCGCTGTAATGATGGTCCAGTTGTCCGATGCTTGAATTACTTGTTCTGTGCCCATGTTAATCATCGGTTCAATCGCAATCACCAATCCATTTTGAATTTGTTTTCCAGTACCTCTGCGTCCGTAATTTGGTACTTGAGGTTCTTCGTGCATCGATTGACCTAAACCGTGTCCTACTAAGTCGCGAACAACGCCGTACCCATGTTTTTCAGCATGTTGTTGAATGTGGAACCCAATATCTCCAATGCGGTTACCCACTTTGGTTTGTGCAACACCAATTTCCAAACATTCTTTGGTAACTTGTAGTAATTTTTTGATCTCAGGACTTACTTCTCCTACTTCAAACGTATAGGCGTGGTCGCCATAATACCCTTCGAAATACGAACCGCAGTCAACCGAAATGATATCCCCTTCGTTTAATGGTTTGTTGCCAGGAATACCGTGTACTACTTGTTCGTTGATGGAAATACATAAAGTATTTGGGAAATCATATAAACCTAAGAATCCTGGGATCGCATTTTGAGAACGAATGTACTCTTCTGCGATTTTATCTAGATGCAGCGGAGTTACTCCCGGTTTGATTTCTGCAGCTATTATTCCTAGTGTTCTACTTACAATTTGTGCTGCTTCACGCATGATTTCGATTTCAGCGGCTGTCTTATAAAGTATTTGTTTACGATTGAAAATTCCCAATGTCTTTATTATTTACGGCATTCTAAAAAACACACTAACATCGTTGTTTTTAATTCAAAAATGCTCATTTACGCTAGTAAACTCCGCTTTTTTCATTTTCAAACGCCTCGTTATTGAATTTTTTATTTTGCCTTAGTTAAATTTCTTGTTAAATACAAAAGGCTACCTCTGATGAGATAGCCTATTTATCTTTTTGCTAAAGATTAAGCTAAAACAGCTTTTACTTTATCAGATGCTTCTTGTAATAAAACTGCTGAGTGAACATTTAATCCAGACTCATCAATTAATTTTTTCGCTTCCACCGCGTTAGTTCCTTGTAAACGAACGATAATTGGAACTGGAATAGATCCCATGTTTTTGTATGCATCTACTACACCTTGCGCAACACGGTCACAACGAACGATACCACCAAAGATATTGATTAAGATAGCTTTTACGTTAGGATCTTTCAAGATGATATGGAATGCTTTCTCTACACGTTCTGCGTTAGCTGTTCCACCCACGTCCAAGAAGTTCGCTGGGTTACCACCAGATAATTTAATAATATCCATTGTTGCCATCGCAAGACCAGCACCGTTAACCATACAAGCAACGTTACCATCTAATTTCACGAAGTTTAATCCTGCAGCATCTGCTTCCACTTCTGTTGGATCTTCTTCTGTGAAGTCACGCATAGCAGCATAGTCTGGGTGTCTGAACAAAGAGTTACCATCTAATGTAACTTTTGCATCTACTGCAATAATTTTATTGTCAGAAGTTTTTAATACTGGGTTGATTTCAAACATCGCAGCATCACAACCTTCGTAAGCGCTATATAAGTTCACAACAAATTTTGTCATTTGTTTGAACGCTTCACCAGATAAACCTAAGTTGAACGCGATTTTTCTAGCTTGGAATCCTTGGATACCAACTTTAGGATCGATCTCTTCTTTGAAAATCAAGTGTGGTGTGTTTTCAGAAACTGTTTCGATATCCATTCCACCTTCTGTAGAATACATGATAACGTTACGTCCTTTTTCTCTGTCTAATAATACAGACATATAGAATTCAGAAACTTCACTTTCTCCTGGGTAGTAAACGTCTTCCGCTAACAATACTTTAGAAACTAATTTTCCTTTTCCGTTAGTTTGCGCAGTTTCTAGGTGACCACCTAAAATTCCTTTTACTTTTTCTTCTACATGGTCAATTCCTTTAGCAAGAACAACCCCGTTAGATCCAGTTTCAGCAACTAAGCCTTTTCCACGTCCACCTGCATGGATTTGTGCTTTAACAACGTACCAGCTTGTACCAGTTTCTTCTGTAAGTTTTTTAGCTGCAGCAACTGCATCTTCAACTTTTTCTACAACAACACCTCTTTGTATTGCTACACCGTACTTTGTAAGTATCGATTTACCTTGATATTCGTGTAAGTTCATAATCTGAATTTTGCTGTGTAAATGTATAGCTAATTGCTTAAATATTCAATGAAAAACTAAAAAATCTTACTTACATTCGTTTTATGGATTCAATCAAACTCGCGTATTACCCTTATCGACTTAATTTTAAGTATCCTTTTCGTATAGCGCACACGGAAAGAACGGGTACAGATAACGTCTATGTTTTACTGACACAAGGGAATCATCAGGCATGGGGAGAATGTGTATTTATTCCTTATTATACGGAGACTTTGGATACATTTAAAACCTTAATTAATTCTAGTGTTTTACCCGATAATACCGATGCGATTGGGGAGTATATCACCGATTTAAAAAGACGTTTTCCAACTAGTTATTTTTGCATTGGTGCTTTGGATATTGCGTTGCATAATTTACGTACTGCTACTACTGGTCAGACGATAGCACAACAGTATGGACTTTTGGAGAATGATAAAGCGACCTCGTACACTTTAGGTATTGCTTCGGATGCAGAAATGGAGCAGAAGTTCAATGATCGTCCGGACATGAAGTACTATAAATTAAAGGTCAACCAAGAAGAGGTAGGTCGAATCGTAAACACCTTTCATCGCTTGACTTCGAAGCCTTTTACGATCGATGCTAATCAAGGGTTTACGGATCGAAAACTAGCTTTGGCGTGGAGTTATAAACTCGCTGATTTAGGCGTAGAATATTTGGAGCAACCTTTTCATAAAGAAGATTTTGAGAGTCATTTGTGGTTGAAAAAGCAAAGTCCAATTCCAATTATTGCAGATGAATCGTTTCAGAATTATGCCGATTTAGAAAAAGTAGTCAAGTACTTCGATGGAATTAATTTGAAAGTCATGAAGTGCGGTGGAATTTCGGAAGGTGTTGCTGCTCTGCAACGTGCCAAAGAAATGGAGTTGAAAAGTATAATTGGTTGCATGAGTGAGTCGAGTGTGGTGAGTAATGCAGCGAAGCAGATTTCGTCCCTTGCGGATTGGGTGGATTTGGATGGTCCGTTGTTATTGACGAATGATTTGTTTGCAGAGGAAAGGAGTGTGGAGGAAGTGATAGAAAAATTAAAAAAATAAAAAGCCAGTAGAGTCGCAATGCTTTGCGTCTCTACTGGCTTTTTGATTTTAAACTACTACATCATGTTTTATTCCTTTTGAAATTATTTTAACTCTTGCAACATGTTGTTCAGCCTTTTGTTCCGTTGGATACCATTTTCGATCATTTTTTACTATGATGAATAACCCGTTGTCATCGCCTATTGAAATGAAATTTTCGCTTTGCTTTCCTTTTTCAAAATAGTTCAAGTGATTTTTATCCATGATTTGACTTGCAAGTTTCATGGGGTCGTTGGCAACAATTCCAATTTCACTGATGGATAATACAGATGAAGCATCGAACTTTTTTTCTGTTTCATTAGTCAAATCAAAACGAGTAATAAATTCTACAATATTATTGTTGTTATCATAGAAATAAATCGCTTTTGCATTCCAATCTCCAAAGTCTGTAATTATTTCATTTTCATCATTTAATAGCAAGTTAACTTTTGAGTTTAACCAAATTGTTGCCTCATTTAATTTATTTTTAGGGATATTAAACGCAAAGTGATAATTAGGGTTTAAGTTAGTAGATTTTAAAAATGTTAAAATTGAATTTCCAGCTAAAAATGATATTGTATTTTGTTCTTTTTTGATTAATTTAAATCCTAATACATTGGCATAAAAGTTTTCCGTTCCTTTAAGATCGTCTGTTTGTATTTCTATTTCTTTTATTTCCATTATCGAATGTGTTTAATTCAGCTGTTAGAAAATATTTTAATTTAAAGTATCCTCTCCCTTTTTCCAATTACATGGTGTTAAATCTCCCGTTTGTAAGGCATCCAGCACACGGATGACCTCTTCTACATTTCTTCCAACTGCAAGATCATTTACACTAACCCAGCGAATGATTCCTTCTGGATCTACGATGAATGTTGCGCGATAGGCGACTTTTTCGTTAGCTTCCAAAATACCCAATTCATCAGCTAAAGATTTTGAGGTGTCTGCCAACATTGGGAATTGCAAGTTTTTCAAGTCTTCGTGACTTTTTCTCCATGCCAAATGCACAAATTCACTGTCGGTTGAGGCACCAATCACCTGGGTGTTTCGTGCACTGAAATCTTCAAAGTGATCGTTGAAACTTGCGATTTCCGTCGGACATACAAAGGTGAAATCTTTTGGCCACCAGAATACTAACAACCATTTTCTAGCTTCTCGGTGTGCTAGGTGATTGACCGTTCCAAATTCTTTCGCGTATTCAATAGATACAACTGCTTTTTTTTCGAAGGCAGGGAATTCATTTCCGATTCCCAAAATACGTGTGCTCATAGTTTTATTTTTTTAGGTTAGTTTATTTTACTTGATATGACAAAGGTGGGTTATTAGTATTTATCAATCAAATCGATATTTATTATATTTGTATAGATATAATCTATATTATGACCATTCAGCAATTAGAATACGTCGTGGCGTTGGATACACACCGTCATTTTGTACAAGCAGCAGATCATTGTTTCGTGACGCAGCCAACCTTGACCATGCAGGTGCAGAAGTTGGAGCAAGAAATAGGAATTACCTTGTTTGATCGATCGAAAAAACCATTGAAGCCAACGAAAGCCGGAGCTCCGATAATAGCCAAAATTCGTTCAATTTTATTAGAGATTAATCAATTAAAGTCCTTTGTTTACAACGAAAAAGAAAGTTTGGAGGGAACGTATCGTCTTGGAATCATACCGACAGTTTCTCCTTATTTATTGCCTTTGTTTTTGCAGGATTTTACGACTAAGTATCCCGAAGTGAATTTACAAATCCGCGAAATGCAGACCGCACAAATCATTGATGCGCTTAAACAAGAGACCTTAGATATTGGTATTTTGGCAACACCCTTGATGGATCAACATATTCGCGAAATTCCTTTGTACAACGAACCGTTTTTGGTTTATCTAAATCCTTCGAATCCGTTGATAAGCGAAAAAGAATTAGTTGCAGATCAGTTACCAATGGATACGCTTTTGTTGTTGGAAGAGGGGCATTGTTTCCGTGAACAAGCCTTGCGAATTTGTGGAAGTAAATTAGAAGTAAACACGCGTAACTTTTCACTTCAAAGTGGCTCGATTGAAGGGTTGAAAAACTTGGTTAAAAAAGAGGTTGGTTATACGCTGGTTCCTTATTTGTCTGTCGTGGACGTGTTAGGTTCGTCGAATATTAAACGATTTATACAACCAGAACCAAGCAGGGAAATCAGTATTGTTACCCATAAAGGCTTTGCAAAAGAATTGTTGTTGGAAAAATTAGGGGAATGTGTAAAGGAAAATTCACCTTCGGAATTACAGGTGATGGGGAGTAGTAGAAGGGTTAATTGGAGGTGAAAAACCGTTTTATTGTCGATTGTAAAATTGAATGCGTTCCCTTTCAATTTCTGCAATCAATTCAGATTCTGTAGGAAGGTACGGCATGTACTTGGAAGCGAACAGTTGTTCCTTATCATTTAGAATGGAATATTTCGCGATGGTGTGATCCGTTTCTGTACAGAGTAATATTCCAATCGTCGGATTATCCGAAGCTTGTTTTTTGAGGTCGTCGTACATACGCACATACATGTCCAATTGACCGATATCTTGGTGGTTGAGTTTGGTTGTTTTTAATTCAATTATGACAAAACATTTGAGAATATAGTTGTAGAACACCAAGTCTATAAAAAAGTCACTTGTTTCGGTGCGAATAAGTTGTTGTCGTTCTACAAAAGCATACCCTTTTCCAAGTTCGAGAATGAATTTTTGTAGGTTGTCAATTAATGCTTTTTCTAATTCTTTTTCTGTATACCCTAGGTTGATTGGTAGGTTTAAAAATTCCAGTACCGCTGGATTTTTGATGAATTCGAAAGAGTCATGTTGAAACTCTTGTGTGTTTTGTTTCATTTCATTTTGAACACTTTCTTTTTCGTGGGAGGAAAGTAAACGTTGGTAATACAACGTTGAGATGTTTCGATCAAGTGTTCGTACAGACCAATTTTGTTCCGCAGCTTCTTTGAGGTACCATTGTTGAGCTTCTTTTGATTGAATTTTTAATAGTTGTCGTATATGTGTCCAAGATAGTTTTTGCAGGTGTAAAAAGTCATTACATATTGGGTTAAGTATTTGTTTTTGATTGTTTTGTAATTGGTCACTCACTGAGTGACCAATTGCGTTTGGATAAATAATATAGAACTGTCTGAAGTATTTAATATTTGTAGTAGAGAACCCTTTTCCAAATTCTTTGGTCAGTTCCTCTGAAATGTTTTTAATTATTTCTTTACCATAGATGGCTCTATCTTTACCATTTTGTTCCTCTTCTACAATGCGTTTTCCAATATTCCAATATGCTTCAACCATTGCGGTGTTGACTGCGGAATAGGCTTTTTTACGTGCGTGTGCTAAAATTTCTTTAATTTCTAAAACGTAGTTTGGGTTAGAGTTTGTAAGTGTCATTTTATTTATTTTGATGATTTATTAATCTAATTTACGATTAATTATTAATTTTTACAATTGTTTTAAATATTTATCTATTTTTATGAAACAACCTAAGCCTATGTCTAAAACCCTTTTCCCGAAAAAACGCAATCTTTGGATAATCACTGGAATTACGGTCTTAAATGCGATTGGTTTAACAATCGTGTTACCAATTCTTCCGTTTTTATTGTCGGAGTATGTTGTAGAAAAACAGGTTGCAACCTACATGAGTGCCTTGGTTTCGGTGTTTGCGTTGTGTACATTTTTTGCTGCGCCGATTTTTGGTGCATTGAGTGATCGCTTTGGTCGCAAGCGCATATTAATTTTCAGTTTGATAGGTTCTGCGATAGGTTATTTCTTGCTCGGTATCGGTGGTGCTATTTGGGTATTGTTTCTAGGTCGCATTATTGACGGACTTACCGCTGGAAATCAAAGTACCTTATTTGCTTATATATCGGATAGTACCGAGGCGGCAGAGCGTGGAAAATGGTTCGGAATCTTGGGTGGCGCCATCGGATTAGGATTTATGATTGGTCCCGCGATAGGTGGAACACTCGGAGCATATTCGATTACCTTACCATTTTTCGTGACCGCGGGAATTACGCTTGTTTCGATAACGTGTGTGTTGCTATTGCTTCCAGAATCTTTGCCTGTTGAAAAACGAAGTACTCATTTCAACCTCAAAAGTTTTAATTTGTATCATCAATTCCGCGAAGTGTTTCAACTCAAACAAGCAAGAACCTTATTAATTATGGGTGGTTTTTTCTTTGTTGGATTGATTATTTGGCAATTTAATACAAGTGTTTACTTAAAAGATGAGATGCATTGGGGAACCACGTTTATTGGTGCAGTTTTTATGACAGTAGGTGTGTGCGACATATTATCGCGGGTAGTTCTTCTACCGTTATTATTGAAAAAATGGAGCGAAAAAACGCTTGGAGCGATTGGTTTATTGGGATTAAGTTTAGGTTTGGCCTGTTTGTTCGCTACCAGTTATTTCCCTTCTGTTTATTTGATTTTTAGTGCGGTAGCTTTGATTGTGTTAGGAGAAGGTTTGTTTGACCCTTCGTATAACTCTCAATTATCGAATGCAGTAAGTGATACAAAACAAGGTTTACTACAAGGAACAAACCATAGTTTGCAAGCGCTTTATCGTGTTATTGTTCCAATCGGAGCTGCTGCTGTTTACACTATCAATCATGGAATTATTTTTGCGTTAGCAGCAATAATTTTATTGGTTGGATTGGTTTTGTATTTGCAGATTAAACATGAATAAAACACAAATGGGCGAAACATATTTTCGCCCATTTGTGTTAATTCATAAATTATAATTCATCATTCATAATCCGTTTTACATTCCGCGACTTTTCTTAACCGTTTCGTAAGCTTCTTGAATTTTTTGGAATTTCTCTTTTGCACCGTGTTGGTATTCTTCTCCTAAAGAAGCGACTTTGTCTGGGTGGTAACGTATCGCTAATTGACGGTAGGCTTTTTTCACTTCTTCGTCAGTAGCAGTTGGTTCGATGCCAAGTACCGCATAATCCGAATTTACATCGCGGTAGAACATGTTTTTAACCGTTCTGAAATCCGCATGTTGGATTCCCAATAGCGTTGCTATACGTTCCAATAAGGTGATTTCGATATCTGCTACATTTCCATCCGCTTTTGCGATTCCAAATAGGTAGTGTAACAATTGAATACGCACCTCTTCTTGCGTACGCATGCGAATGTCTTGACAAATTCGTTCTAATGGAATATCGTTGGAATCTAAAAATTGTTTTAGTGTTTGTAGGTGTTGTACCGAAAAATCTGGTCCAAATTGTTGTGCAAAAAAGGATTTTACATACGATAATTCTGCTTTTACGACTTTACCATCGGCACGCATTACAGCTGCAGACAGGGCGATTAACATGGTTGGGAAATCATTTGTAGAAGTACGTTGTTGGTAGAAACCAAAGATATCGTCAGTCGAAAACCCGCTGCCTCCATTTCCTTGCGCTCCACCGTTTGCTTTCATTTTTTGGTAGTTGTCGACCAATGAGCCTATTGAAAAACCAATGATTGCTCCGATGAAACTTTTAGTAAGCAGGAAACCTCCAACGGCGAAAATAATTTTAAACAAAATCGTATGTTTTAATGGTAAATAAAAAATCCCCTGTATGCTTTAGAGACGTAATGCATTGCGTCTCTAAAGCATACAGGGGATAAAAGTATTAAGATTTATTATACTAATTCAATCGAACGCTCAATAAATTTATTTAAATCAGCACCTTTTAACAATCCTTGTGAAAGCAATGCTAAATCCGCTAATTGTTTTGCTTTATCTGCACGTACGCCATCTTCAGCAGTTAATAATTCACTCACTTTAGGGTGGTTACTATTCACAACTAATTGGTACATTTCTGGGAAAGCCCCCATGAAACCACCTCCACCAGTACGTTGTTGCTCCATCATACGACGGATAAACTCTGGTTGTGTGATGATGATTGGTGCTTCCGAAGAACTCATGCTTTCAAATTCAACGCGGAATTTATCTTTGTTTACTGAACCTTCAAAAACTGGTTTCAATTTTTCTTCGTCTTCTTTTGTCAATACAGAAGGAATTTCTTCTGATTTTTTGATCAATTTATCCAACGTATCTGCATCTACACGCGCAAATGTTACGTTCTCGTGAGACATTTCCATTTTTTGAACCCAATGTGGAACTAATGGTCCGTCTAATACAACGACATCGTATCCTCTGTCTTTTGCAGCTTTTACGAATCCGTATTGTGCATCTGCATCGTGTGTGTAAAGCGCAACAATTTTGTTGTCTTTGTCTGTTTGCAACGGTTTGATTTTCTCGATGTATTCTTCGATCGTATTGTACGTTCCGTCCGTAGATTTTAATAAAGAAAACGATTTAGATTTTTCTGCGAATTTATCGTCTGATAATGTTCCGTATTCAACGAATAATTTCAAATCATCCCATTTAGCTTCGAAGTCAGCGCGGTCTTTTTTGTACATTTCTGCTAATTTGTCCGCTACTTTTTTCGTGATATGTGCAGAAATTTTCTTCACATTACCATCACTTTGTAAGTAAGAACGAGAAACGTTTAATGGAATATCTGGAGAATCAATCACACCATGTAATAAGGTCAAGAATTCAGGTACGATTTCAGCAACGCTATCCGTAATGAACACTTGGTTGGAGTATAAATTGATTTTGTTGCGTTGAATTTCCACATTCTCCTTAATTTTTGGGAAATAAAGAATCCCTGTTAAGTTGAATGGGTAATCTACGTTTAAGTGAATATGAAACAATGGTTCTTCAAAAGACATTGGGTATAATTCACGGTAGAACGTTTTATAATCCTCGTCTTTTAGGTCGATTGGTGCTTTTGTCCATGCTGGCGCAGGGTTATTCACCTGGTTAGGGATTTCGATAGAAACGCGTTTGATTTTATCGTTTTCGTCTTTTTCCCCTTCTGGAGAATCGATGTAATCTGTTTTAGTTCCGAAGATTACTGGAATTGGTAAGAATTTACAGTATTTATCAAGGATACCTTGGATACGTGCTTTTTCTAAAAATTCAATAGATTCTTCGGTGATATATAATACGATATCTGTACCTCTTTCTGCTTTTTCAATGTCTGTAATGGTGAATTCAGTAGTACCATTACTTTCCCATTGAACCGCTTGAGATCCTTCGTGACGAGATAATGTTTTGATTTGCACCTTTTCAGCAACCATGAACGCAGAGTAGAATCCAAGTCCGAAGTGACCAATAATGTTTTCAGCGCCTTCTTTTCCTTCGTATTGTTTTACGAATTCTTCTGCACCTGAAAATGCAATTTGATTGATGTATTTATCGATTTCATCTCCTGTCATACCGATACCACGATCGCTGATAGTTAATGTTTTCGCTTCTTTATCTAAGATGACATTTACTTCAAGGTTACCTAAATCGCCTTTAAATTCACCTGTTGATGTAAGAACTTTTAATTTTTGTGACGCATCCACTGCATTGGAAACTAATTCTCTCAAGAAGATTTCGTGATCCGAATACAAGAATTTTTTAATGATTGGAAAGATATTTTCCGTTGATACATTAATTTGACCTGTTCTCATAGTTTTTATTTTTTTTAGAATTTAAACTGATATGCTAGGGAATTGTCAATGATTGTGCCAAGGGAGAGGAAGTGACAAAATGACATTTTAGAAGGAAGGTTTGTTTAACCATTGAGACATTAAGGCATTATGGAAGGCTTGTTTGTGGGGGGAGGAGGCAAATTGAGGGGATGTTTTTTTTTTACACGGAGGAAAGGAGGGCACTAAGGACACGGAGGTTTTTGAGGCGCTTTGCTTTTGGGGGTTGGGGTTTACCATTAAGAAGTTAAGAAGTTGAGGGATTGGTTGGAGGGGGTGAGAGAATTGAGAGACCTGCGGTCTTTTGAGGAGGTTGGAGTAGACACATTTAAGGGGGTTGTATTTTTTGTTACACGGAGGAAAGGAGAACACGGAGGACACGGAGGTTTTTGAGGCGCTTTGCTTTTGGGGGTTGGGGTTTACCATTAAGAAGTTAAGAAGTTGAGGGATTGGTTGGAGGGGGGGAGAGAATTGAGAGACCTGCGGTCTTTTTAGGAGGAGGGGGATAAGGGTACGATGGGGAAATAAGAGAAGGAGGACGTGGTCAATTTTATGGGGTTGTATTTTTTGTTACACGGAGGAAAGGAGAGCACGGAGGACACGGTGGTTTTTGAGGCGCTTTGCTTTTTTTTTGGGGGTACCATTAAGAAGTTGAGGGAATGGTTGGAGGGGAGGGGAATTGAGAGACCTGCGGTCTTTTTAGGGGGTGGTGTAGACAAATTTAAGGGGTTGTATTTTTTGTTTCACGGAGGAAAGGAGAACACGGAGGACACGGAGGTTTTTGAGGCGCTTTGCTTTTGAGGGGTAGGGTTTACCATTAAGAAGTTGAGGGAATGGCTGGAGGGGAGGGGGATTGAGTGACCTGCGGTCTTTTTAGGAGGGGGGTGTGTTTTAGGATGGAAGAATGGCGATTAGTTTTTATGATTTTCTATTTCAATGTTTGTAGTAAAACTGTAAAAGTTTAAATTTCAACTCGAAAAGTTTGGATTAAAAGCGCATTAGTATGACTTTATCATCTTATTTATTTATTTTCGTTTAATCAAAAAACTTTTTGTGTAGTTGATTAAGTACCTAATTTCATTTTAATAAAAATATTCCATGGTTTCATTTCGAGTTATCTTTTTTTTATTCTTTTTTCTGTTAAGTAATGCAACTGTATTTGCGCAGTGCACCAGCGTAACGCATTTGTTTGACCCAGTATCTATTCCGAGAGAGCATAATATTGATGTTGAACACATGAAATTAGCTGTTTCATTTGTGCCTGAACAAGGATTAGTGAAAGGTGAGGTAACCCATTATTTTACGCCATTGCGCGATAAAGTGGATTCTATTTATTTTGATGGGATAGATATACGTATTCAAGAAGCTCGTTTAAATGGTCAGCCAATTACGTTTCGCAATGACAAGACAGGAATTACTTTTTTTACAGGAAAAACATTGACCTGGGGTTCGAAAGATAGTTTGACAATTAAATATGAGGCAAATCCTAAAAAAGGGCTCTATTTTATTGGGTGGAACGATCCAAACAATCTTTCACGAAAGCAAATCTGGACACAAGGACAAGCGTTTGATAATCGCTATTGGATTCCATGTTTTGATTTAGCGAATGACAAGTTGATTACGGAAGTTATTGTAAATTTCAATAGTGATTATAAAGTTTTGTCGAATGGGCGTAAACTATCCGAAAAAATAAATGCAGATCGAACAACCACCTGGAATTATAAAATGGATCATTCACATCCAACTTATTTGTTGATGTTAGGAATTGGTAAATACGATATTTTGGAAACGAAATCTTTGTCTGGTGTACCGATGAAGCTTTATTACTATCCGGAATGGAAAAATCGCGTGGATTTAACCTATAAGTATATGGGTAAGATTTTTGACTTTTTAGAGCAAGAAATTGGAGTTCCGTATGCCTGGGAATCCTATGCACAAATTCCGGTGCAAGATTTTATGTATGGAGCCATGGAAAATACAACGGCAACTATTTTTGGAGACTTTTTACATGTCGATTCACGAAGCTATAATGACAAAAATTATGTATCTGTCAATGCACATGAATTAGCACATCAATGGTTTGGAGATTTAGTGACTGCACGAACAGTAACACATCTTTGGTTGCAAGAAAGTTTTGCGACACATTACAACCAGTTGGCGGAACAAGTTTGTTTTGGTCAAGATCATTTTGATTGGGAACGTTTAAAAGCGTGTAATTCAGCTTTGTCTATTACGAATAAAAAACCGTTAGCAACTTCGAATATACCGGTTGAATTAGTATATCAAAAAGGTTCGCAAGTACTTGAAATGTTAAAACATGTGATTGGAAGGAAAGCATTTAACAGAGGGATTAAACGCTATTTAACGGATCATAAATACGCAAATGTTGATTCCGAAGATTTATTAGATGCTTTTCACGATGAATTAGGATTGACGCTCAATTGGTTTTGGGATCAATGGATTTATCGCGAAGGAGAACCTGCGTATAACGTAGTATACGCTGACTTGGTAGGTGCCGATAAAAAGCGATTTACGGAATTTGTTGTTACACAAACGCATACCATAAATGAGCAAATTGGACTTTTTAAAATGCCCATTGAATTTGAGGTGCACTATACCGATGGAACCAGCGATAAAGTGACGGAATGGATCGAAAAGCAACGACATGTTGTACGTGTTTCGAATGCTAAGAATAAGAAGATTGCTTTTGTCTTGTTTGACCCAAATAATCGTGTATTGAAAACTGTAACTTTCGACAGAAGTTTTGAAGAACTTAAAGCTCAGGCCTTGAAAGCGACAAATATGTTGGATCGTTATGAAGCTTTACTTGCACTTAAAAATTTCCCGATAGCTAAGAAAATCAGTCTATTCGAAGAAGTATACAATGCCAATACTTTTTATGTGATTAAAGGGGAGGTTCTAAGTCAATTACAGGCTGATACTTCTGCACGCGTGCTTCAATTGATTAAAAAAGGACTATCGGACAATGATATCAAACTTCGCAAAGAGATTGTTAAAAACACGAAGAAAATACATCCAAGTTTAGAGGGGGATTATAAGGCTCTTTTGAAAGATTCTTCCTATCTATTAATTGCTAGTACGTTAGATGTTTTAGCACAAAACTTTCCTAAAAATACGCTTGAATATTTAGAGCTTACCAAAGATGTAGAAGGTACTCATGGAAGAAACGTACGCGCGAAATGGTTACGAATAGCCTATGCATATACAAAAGATGCGTCTTATCTTACCCAGTTGGTTAATTATACATCCATTTCCTATGAGTTTTTAACGCGTACCAATGCCATGAATGTATTGCGTCGTCTCAATTATTGCAATGAAGTGCTTGTCGATAATTGTATCAATGGTGTGTTAAATAAGAACGGAAAATTATCGGAAGCCTCTTTAGAAGCCTTAAAGTATTTTTATGCGATTGAAGACAACAAGAAGTTGATTAAGCAAAAGATTGAAACTTTTCAAGGGGAAAGTTTTTATAAAGTGATGCTAGAAAAAGTATTGATTTAGGTCTCAAAGGCATGTTGTTTTCAAAATACGTGGTTAACGTGTAAAGGAAGTGGAGAAATCTTTCTATGAAAATGTTGCGATCTAGGAAAACGTGGAGTGCTTTGTATTTGAATAAATGGGAGAGGGTGTATCACAGAGGACTCGGAGACACGGAGACCACGGAGTAGTGGTGGGGATATTCTCTTAAGAAATTGAGGATTATTTTGGATAAGGGAGACCTACGGTCTATGGAGTAAGAATAGAGGCGTGTAAAGGAAGTGGAAATTTCTTTAATATGAAAATGATGCTATCTAGGAAAACGTGGAGTGCTTTGTATTTGAATAAATGGGAGAGGGTTTATCACAGAGGACTCGGAGACACGGAGGTCACGGAGTATTGGTGGGTTTATTCTGTTAAGAAATTGAGGATTGTTTTGGATAAGGAGGGACCTACGGTCTATGGAGCAAGAATTGAGACGTGTAAAGGAAATGGAAATTTCTTTATATGAAAATGATGCTATCTAGGAAAACGTGGAGTGCTTTGTGTTTGAATAAATGTGAGAAGGTGTATCACAGAGGACTCGGAGACACGGAGGCCACGGAGTAGTGGTGGTGATATTCTCTTAAGAAATTGAGGATTGTTTTGGATAAGGAGAGACCTATGGTCTATGGAGTAAGAATCGAGACGTGTAAAGGAAATGGAGATTTCTTTATATGAAAATAGAACGTGTAAAGAAAATCGAAAAATCTTTACATGAAAATAAAACGTGTAAAAAGAAAATTGAAATATCTTTACATGAAAACAAAACGTGTAAATAAAATCAAGAAATCTTTACATGAAAAAAGAACGTGATAAGCAAAATCAAAAATCTACACATGACTTATAAATTGGAAACCAACTGTTTTTGTATATATTTACACCTTAATTTTTAATCATTTAACAATGAAACAACTTCTTATCGCAATTGTATTAACAAGCGCTTTATTTTCTTGTAAAAAGGAAACTACAACTCCGAATAATTCGGGTAACAATACAACTGACACGACAAAAACTACCAATGATGTTGCAATATCAGGATTAGATTGTGCAGGAGTAAAAATTGAAGGTACGCTTACAAAAGACAAAGTTGCCTCTAATGTTACCGCTACACTTAGCTATACAGGTGGTAACGGAAAAACATATTTAACAAAATCTCACACTTCTTCAGGAGTAACAGGATTATCTGCGACCTTATTAGCAGGTACTTTAGCGAATGGGGTAGGAACTTTGGTTTATACCATTTCAGGTACACCAACTACGGCTGGAACTGCCAATTTTGCCATTGCTTTGGGAGGGAAAAGTTGTACAATTAAGATTGTAGTTGATGATGAAAATCCGAAAAGCGGATATGGTCCAAACATAAAAGATGCAGAAGGTAATACATACAAAACAGTGTTCATCGGCACGCAACAATGGATGGCAGAGAACTTAAAAGTTTCTAAGTATAGCGACGGAACAACGATTCCAAACATTACGGATAATACACAATGGGAAAACAATAACACAGGGGCATGGTGTTATTACAAAAATGCTGATGAATCCAACAATACAAAATACGGTAAATTATACAATTGGTATGCTGTAAGCCCGACTACGAATGGCAATAAAAATGTATGCCCAACAGGTTGGCATGTACCTACTGACGCTGAATGGACGGTGCTAACGGACTATTTAGGTGGTTTAAGTGTAGCAGGGGGTAAACTAAAAGAAGTAGGCACAACAAACTGGAATAGTCCGAATAATGACGCTACTAACACGTCATTATTTACTGGTCTTCCAGGAGGGGCTCTCATCAATAATGGCATTTACGGCGCTATTGGCAACCTCGGTTTCTTATGGAGTTCTACTGAGAGCGGTCCAACCAATGCCTGGTACCTCGGACTGGAAGGCAGTGGTGGGAATGCCTACAGAAGCTCCGACGTTAAGTATTACGGGTTTTCTGTTAGGTGCCTCAGGGATTGACTTCCCTTCAATTCTTCAGTGTAAACTCCGCTCAGTCTGACAGTTGTGTGGATGATGCTTTAATGGCTTGCAATTGACTGTGAGCCATTTTTTACATTTTGATGTAATTTGAATTTTTTGTAAATTTTGAATGTAAATTATTATACTTAGACAACTTTTACAATCCATACCGAAAATAAAGAACAATTAAATGCATTGAAAGCGTTTATGAAAGCGCTTAAATCAAGTTTGAGGTTGGAAAGGAAGAAACTCCTTATAATCCAGAGTTTGTTGCTAAAATAACAGAAAGTGATTGTTAATATAAAAATGGAAACCATACAACTGTTAAAAAAGAAGATTTGAAAGAATTTTTAGGTTTGTAAAATGGGTTATGTCTTAGGTTTTACGGACAAAGCAAAAGAAGATGTTGAATTCTTCAAAAAATCTGGCGATAAAATAGTGCTAAAAAAGTAAATTCTTTCCTTGAACAAATTTTAGACACGCCGTTTTCTGGTGTTGGTAAGCCTGAAGCATTAATACATGAATTGTCAGGATATTGGTCTAGATGAATTAACCGTGAACATAGATTGATTTATAAAGTTGTTGATTATTTCAGACTATCTATAAAACGTGTAAAGAAAATCGGAAAATCTTTACATGAAAATAGAACGTGTAAAGAAAAATGAAATATCTTTACATGAAAATAAAACATGTAAAGAAAATTAAGAAATCTTTACATGAAAAAAGAACGTGATAAGCAAAATTAAAAATCTGTACATGACTTATGAAGTGGAAACCAACTAATCTACCGTATGCAATTAATTTAGATACGATTGCGATATTAAAGAAATTGGCTATTACGCATAGGTCTTTGGCAGAATTGAAGGGCACAGCGCAAAGTATACCCAGACAAGAAGTATTGATTAATTCAATTGCGATACAAGAGGCAAAGGATAGTTCCGAGGTTGAGAACATTGTTACTACTCATGACGAATTGTATAAAAGTTCGTTACAAGTCAGTCACTATTTGACAGCACAGAGCAAAGAAGTCCAAAATTACATTGCAGCTTTAAAAAGAGGATTTGCTATTGTAAAAGAAAAACAAGTTTTAACCATTAATGGAATTTTAGAAATTCAAGAGGTGTTAGAACAAAATAATGCAGGATTACGAAAAGTTCCAGGCACGAATTTGAAAAATCAAAAAACCGGAGAAATCGTTTTTGAACCACCACAGGACGCGAATGAAATTCGAAGTTTGATGGAAAATTTGGAACAATTTATCAATGATTCATCCTTGTCAGACTATGATCCGATTGTGAAAATGGCAATCATTCATTTCCAATTTGAGAGTATTCACCCGTTTTATGATGGGAACGGCCGTACGGGAAGAATTATAAATATATTGTATTTGGTTCTGACTGAATTATTAGAATTACCGATTCTTTATTTGAGTCGCTATATCATCAAGCACAAGGCAGATTACTATCGTTTATTACAAGAAGTTCGTACGAAAGACAAATGGGAAGAATGGATTTTATACATGTTAGACGCAGTTGACCAAACAGCAAAAGACACAATCCTTTTGATTAAAGACATAAAAGAAGTGATGCAAATTGTGAAAAATGATTTACGCACGAATTATAAATTTTATAGTCAAGAAATACTAAATCATTTATTTAAACAACCGTATACTAAGATTGAATTTTTGATGCACGAATTAACTATTAGTCGAGTTACAGCTGCTGTGTATTTGAATACCTTGGCGGAAGGTGGTATCTTGGTAAAACAAAAAATTGGCAAGTCGAATTACTATGTCAATTGGAGATTGATGGAGGTGTTGACGAGGGTGTAGGATTGAACGTTTAAAGGAAATCGAAAAATCTTTACATGACAAAATTGGAAATAAAAAATCCCTGCCTAAATGAATAGACAGGGATATACATAGTTCTATACTAAATTATTCTAACACAATTTTAGTATCATGTATTGAAACATTATTGGCATCTACAATATGTAAAATATAGGTGCCTTTTGCTCCTAACGTTTTTAAAGAGATTTCTGTTTTAGAAGAAATAACTAACGCGTTGAATACTTCTTTACCTAATACATCTAAAATTCTGTATCTGTACCCTTCAAGCGCTTGTATATCGGAGGATTCAATTACCAATATATCCGAAGTTGGATTTGGATATACAGAAATATCTGTTATTTGATTTACTTTAACGCCAGTTGTCAGTTTAATTTTGATTTTCAATGTACTAACTGTATCATTAACTGTCTTTATTACTTTAACAGTGTCATATTTAGTAACTGAACATACGTTACCAACGGTATCCACAACAATAGTACTTCTAGAAGCGGAACCACTACAGCCTTGTGGTGAGGTATAATTATAAGTAATTGTTTTATTTCCTAAACTTGCATTGGAAGGCGATAGAACACTTCCTTGTACTCCATTCCCAACAAAGGTACCTCCACTTGGATTACCAACTAATTGAATTGCAGCACTAGTTTTATAGACAACGTTATTCAAAATATTTAGAGTTACGGTTGGATTTGAATTCACCGTAACGACTTGCGAAGCGGATGCTTGACAATTAAATTGATTGAATACATTTACACTATATGTTCCACTCTGATTGACATTTATCGTTGCGTTTTGAGAACTTGTATTCCATTGATATGTTGTACCTCCACTTGCAACTAAATTTACAAAACCTCCTTGACAAAACGTTGTGTTACCTTGAGGAGTAATACTAGCAGTAGGAGTAGGATTCACCGTAACTTTTGTATTTGCGCTGGTTGAAGTACAGCCATTATTAGAAACAATAACTGAATAATCTCCAGATTGTGCCACATTAATGGATTGGGTTGTAGCTCCATTAGACCATTTATAAGTTCCTGTACCTAAGGCATACAAGGTAATATTACCGCCTGCGCAAAAAGTGGTATTCCCGGAAGTATTGACTAAATTACTTGGTATTTGATTGACAAGTACGGATACAGGAGATGATGTCGTGCTACAAGTACCATCTGAAATTTTAACCGTAAAATTACCAGTTGAAGTTGCGTGATACGTGCTAAAAGTATCACCAACAATTACTTGACCTTTATTATACCACTGATATTTATAGTTAGCTCCAGTTGTTGCGTTTAAATTTACAAAACCACCTTGACAAAATGTTGTATCACCTTGCGGCGTGATTGATGCGGTAGGGTTTGTACACGGAGGATTCCCTGTATATAATGCTGTGATTTCTTCTTGGGTTAAAGCACGGTTGTAAAAAGCTATATCATCGATTTTCCCAATAAATTTTTGATATTTTATTGAACCATTATTAATTGAAAAATTTACACCAAGTTGAGTATTTAGTTCCTCATTTCCGTAAGACAAACTATAATCTGTTTGTAAAATACCGTTAAAATATAATTTGACATCATCTATACTATTTCCGCCATTATAAACATATAGTGCATGATGCCATTTATACAGTGGTATAGTTGCAAAGTGTCTGCTCGCATTCAAAATATCAACTCCAATTTTTCCATTTAGAGTTGTTGCAATAAACTGTCCACCAAGTATAAAATCTCCATATCCTAATAATATCTGTTGATCCACGTTTGATATAACTTCTTGCAAAAACCAAAATGAGATTGTTCTCGAGTTTTTCCCTAATACACCTTTATAATTTGTACTTATTGATTGAGTAATATCGTTATCTTGAAAAGAATAAGCGCTATTCTCTTTCCCATTCCTATCACTCGTTAAAGTTGCACCATTCTCCGTTCCGTGATTACCATTGCCACTCTCATCATTGGCATTTCCATTAAAAGGCCACCAACCTACTAGTCCATTGGATGGTACATAATTTGGCACATTTTGTGCAATTATTGTAATTGTACTCAACATAAGTACAACTAAGAAGAGTAATCGTTTTTTCATATTTATTTGTTTTTATTTCTCCTACTCTTAAGCTTTTCGGAATCCGCTACAACAAAATAAATTTAACTAACTGAAATATAATTTCACTATGAAAATTATTTGTAATTTATGTCGATTATCTAGGTAGATTGTCCTTAAACACTTTAAATATGTATCTACAATATGTTCTTTTTTTTTGTAATTTCTCAAATATGAATATTTTCGGAATATATTCCGAATTAGTAAACTGTAATATTTGGAATTTAGGTGCATGGAAGCATTGGATTTAACTGAAAAATTATGTCGTTATATTCATGAAAATGTCCGTTCTAATTACAAATCGAACCTTGATTTTGCTTTAAGTTGTGATATTGATGAAAAGACAATCCGTTTAATTCAGCAAGGTAAATACAATCTTTTCCTTACATTGTTCAAGAAAATATGCGATGCTCTAACAGTAAAAATGAGTGATGTATTGCGTAAAATTTATGAATAATATCTCCTTTTCTAATAATTTTTTGCGCTTTTTTTCTTTCAACTCCCTGTTTTTAGTATATTTGTAATGTTACCATTTGGTAACATACCAATTAGTAACATACCGTTAGGTAACATTAAATAGATAGCTATGCAAGGAACTAATACACCATTTGTTTTTGGGAAAACAGTTAGTATGTTTTCATTTACCAACCGCGAAGAAGAGTTTGCGAAGTTGAAATCTAACTTGTTAGGACGTATCAATACCATGTTGGTTTCTCCGCGTCGTTGGGGGAAATCTTCTTTGGTAGAGAAAGTTGCGCATGACATTGATTCGGAAACAACGCGTGTGGTGATCATTGATTTATTTACGATTGGTAGCGAGGAAGAGTTTTTGGAGGTGTTTGCACGCGAAGTGCTAAAAAAATCTTCTACCCGTTGGGAAGATTGGGTAGGTCATGCGAAAAATTACTTCAAACAATTGATGCCCAAAGTGTCTGTAGGGGTAGATCCTACCACCGATTTTAGCATTGGTTTTGATTGGAAAGAATTGAAGAAATACAGCGATGAGGTATTGAATTTGCCAGAAGTGATTGCGAAAGAAAAAGGGATTCAGTTTGTTATTTGTATTGATGAGTTTCAAAATTTATCGAATTATAATACGTTCGAGTCCTTTGAAAAGAAAATGCGCGCTGTATGGCAACGCCAAAAACAGGTGACCTATTGTTTGTATGGTAGTAACCGCCACATGATGGAGGAGATTTTCAATCACAGTTCGAAGCCATTTTACCGTTTTGGCGATTTTATGTATTTGCCTAAAATCAAACGCGAAAAATGGATTTCATTTATCTTGGAAAGTTTTAAAAACACTGAAAAAACAATTACCGAAGAACAAGCCGCTTTTATTACCGATAAAATGAATTGTCATTCGTGGTATGTACAACAGTTTTCCCATTATGTATGGGTGAAGACATCCAATGAAGTGACGGAAACGATCCTACAAGATGCTATGCGTGAGTTGATCGATGTAAACACACCATTTTTTCAAGCGCAAGTAGAATCTTTAAGTAATACACAATTAAATTTATTGAAAGCGGTTGCTTCTGGTGAAAAACAAATCACGAGTGTTCGCGCGATGCAAGATTTTAAACTAGGGACATCGAATAACATTATTAAAAACCGCGAGATTTTAATTAAGAAAGACATTTTGCAACTATCTCAAGGGAATTTTGAATGGTTGGACCCCGTTTTTTTAATTTGGTTTTTACGATTTTTTAAATAATTATTTGATTTTAATTAGTTTGTAATATTACCTTTTGGTAAGTTACCATTTGGTAATATAATGATTGGTACGTTTAATTTATTTCGCCCTTTCAGGGCTAGGGAGGATGGGGGAGTCATTAGCTCATAGGACGAAGTCCTATGTTAGTGAATGTTTCCCTTTCAGGGAAATTAAGTAGATGATTTGTGCTCTTCCATTTACACATTGCTACATTGAATTCGTTGCTACATTAATTATAATTATCTTTGCGACAAACTATTCAACCATGGCGCAAAAACCATCCATTCCGAAAGGAACACGTGATTTTTTACCTTATGAAGTTGCTCGTAGAAATTACATCTTCGATACGATTAAGGCCTCTTATAAAAACTTTGGATTCTTACCGATTGAAACTCCTTCTTTTGAGTTGTCTTCTACCTTGATGGGGAAGTATGGAGAAGAGGGTGATCGTTTGATTTTTAGGATCTTAAATTCGGGCGACAAGCAAAAGAAAGCGGATATCCAAGCATTGGAGGAAGGAAACTTAGCACGTTTTGCGAATTCCTTAGCGGAAAAAGCCTTGCGTTATGACTTGACGGTGCCGTTTGCGCGTTTTGTAGTTCAACACCAAAACGAATTGTCGTTTCCGTTTAAGCGTTACCAAATTCAACCGGTGTGGAGAGCAGATCGTCCGCAACATGGTCGTTACCAGGAGTTTTTTCAATGCGATGCGGATGTGGTAGGAAGCGACTCGTTATTGTACGAAGTGGATTTTATTCAGTTGTTTGATGAGGTGTTGAGCAATTTACAGTTGCCAGCCTTCACAATCTATATTAATAACCGTAAAATTTTATCTGGAATCGCAGAGGTTTCTGGTGAGTCTGATCGATTGATTGACATCACAGTGGCCTTGGATAAATTGGATAAAATTGGCGAAGAAGGTGTCATCAAAGAATTACAGGAAAAAGGAGTTGCAGAAAGTTCGATTGAGCGTATTAAGCCTTTGTTGACGATGACAGGTTCGAACCAAGAACGTATCGAAGCGATGAAAACCTATTTAGCGACAAGTGAAATTGGCTTGAAAGGAATCGAAGAGTTGGTGTACGTGATTGACACAGCTACGAAGTTAGGTTTGGAAAAAGCGAATTTGGTGTTTGATGTGACTTTAGCACGCGGCTTGAACTACTATACGGGAGCAATCTTCGAAGTAAAAGCGGATGGCGTAAAAATGGGAAGTATTTGCGGTGGTGGTCGCTACGATAACTTGACCGATTTGTTTGGAATGCCAAATATGTCGGGTGTTGGAATTTCGTTTGGCGCGGACCGTATTTACGACGTATTGAAAGAATTAGAATTGTTCCCAAAAGAAGTGGAGCAAGGATTGGAAGTGTTGTTCGTGAATTTTGGTGCAGCGGAAGAAGCATATTGTTTACCATTAGTGAAAGATATTCGTAAAAATGGTATTTCCTGTGAATTATATCCTTCCAAAGCGAAAATGCAAAAGCAAATGAAATATGCAAACGATGTGCGCGTGAAATACGTGGCAATTGTTGGGGAAGAAGAAATGACGAACGAGATCATCCAATTAAAAAACATGGAAACTGGAGAGCAGGAAGAAGTGAGTGTGGAAGAGTTGATTGTGAAGATTAAAAATTAGAAGATTACAGATTGGCAAATTTCAGATTTGTAAGATTATAAAAAATAGAAGCAGAATATAAAGCTTCCCTCCTTGAGGAGAGAAAGCATTGCTTTCGAAGACCAAACGTAAGTGCAGGGATTGAGGGAGGTGACCTTTAAAAAGTCATCCCCCTCGGTCCCCCTTCCAAGGGGGAAGAATAAAAATAATAAAATGAAAAAGTACTTAATTAACAACGATTGGATTTCGCTAGAGCAACTAGAAGAGATTCTAAATGAAGGATATACGATTGAATTATCCGATAATGCAAAAGAAAAAATTACGAAATGTCGTGCGTACCTAGATGAGGTAGTTACAAAGGAAAATCGCGTGATTTATGGAATTAACACAGGATTTGGTTCCTTGTGTAATACGGTTATTCCAAACGAAGATTTAGCCTTATTACAGAAAAACTTGGTGCTTTCACATGCATGTGGAGCTGGAGAAGAAGTTCCTAGTCATTTGGTGAAACGTATGCTTTTATTAAAAGTATTAGGTTTGTCGCACGGACATTCAGGCGTACAATTAGCAACGGTAGAACGTTTGGTGTATTTCTTCAATAACGATATTTTACCGATTGTTTACCAACAAGGAAGTTTGGGTGCATCGGGAGATTTAGCGCCATTGGCTCATTTGTCTTTACCAATTTTTGGAGAAGGAGAAGTAGCCTACCAAGGAAAACGTTTTTCTGGAAGAGAGGTTTTAGCAATTTGTGGTTTAAAACCAGTAGAGTTACAATCGAAAGAAGGATTGGCATTGTTGAACGGAACACAATTCATGAGTAGTTATGCTTCGTATGCTGTTGCAACTTCCTATAAATTATGGAATCAATTCAACCATATTGCAGCTTTATCCTTAGAAGGGTATGATGGTCGTGTGGAGCCTTTTGGAGTTTCTGTGAATGAAATTCGTAAGCAAGCAGGACAAATACATGCTGCAGAAGAAATGCGTAATTTATTGAAAGGTAGTCAGATTGTAGCGCAAGAAAAAGCACACGTTCAAGATCCATATTCGTTCAGATGTATTCCACAAGTGCATGGTGCAAGTTATGATGCGATCGAACATTGTGCAAAAGTGGTTGAAAACGAAATCAATGCGGTGACCGATAATCCAACGATCTTCCCAGAAGAAGGGTTGGTAGTTTCAGCAGGAAATTTCCACGGACAACCATTGGCGATATCGATGGATTTCTTAGCATTGGCAATGGCTGAAATGGGAAGTATTTCGGAGCGTCGTGTGTATAAATTGATTTCAGGAACAAGAGGTTTGCCAGCATTCTTAGTGGCAAATCCAGGGTTGAATTCAGGGTTTATGATTCCACAATATACCTGTGCATCGATTGTGAGTCAAAATAAATCACTTTGTTTTCCAGCAAGTTGTGATACCGTAGATTCTTCCAATGGTCAAGAAGACCACGTGAGTATGGGTGCAAATGCAGCGACAAAATTGTACCGAGTGTTGGAGAATTGCTATACGATTCAAGGAATTGAGTTGTTAAATGCGGCACAAGCATACGAATTCAGAAAACCATTAAAAACAAGTTCTATCTTACAAAGTTTACATGCTTCTTACCGTGAAGTTGTACCATTTGTAGAGGAAGATTGTTATTTACATCCATTAATTAGTGCTAGTACAAACTTTGTAAAAAATATATCATGGAAAATGTAGAATATAAAGAAGTAGAGGAAATCCAAGAAATCCAAGAAGAAAAAAAGATGCCTGTATTTTTAAAGGTACTTTGCATTTTAAGTTTTATCTATATCGGAATCATCTTAATACCTGCAATTTTCGGATTGTTTTCAGGGCCAATGTCAGAAACTGAATTGAATGAATCGTTTCAACAAATTAGTACGCTAGTGCCGAATTCAATGAATAAAAAGGAGAAAGCAAAAGTTTTAGAATTTGCATATGAGAAACAAAAAGTGATGAACGATAAGTTTTATTTGAATGCTACCGTAAACATTTGGATTTATTCCTTAGGATTTTTTGGAGTGTTTAAAATGTATAAAAAACGTCAACGTTCGGGTTACTATTTGTACCTAGTATATTCATCCTTGACAGTCGTTTCGTTATATCTTGTCTTACCTCCCAAATTAATTGCTACAGAAGAAATTACGACATTAATTCTTTGGTCAGGATTCATGGTCAGTTTATATACAATGAATTTAAAACATTTAACAAAGTAATATGAAAAAAACACTCACAAGTATAGCGTTAATCTTAGGTTTAACAGTAAGTGCAGGCGCACAATTGCAAACTCCAAAAGCGAGTCCAGTAGCTAAAATGGAACAACGTGTAGGATTAACCGATATCAAAATTGAGTATTCTCGTCCAGGGAAAAACAACCGAGTAGTGTTTGGAGATGTCGTTCCTTTCAATGAAGTTTGGAGAACAGGAGCAAATGAAAACACGAAAATAACTACTTCAGATGCATTGATTTTCGGGAAAGATACGTTGAAAGCAGGAACTTATGCAATTTTCACAAAACCAACTACAGATAGTTGGGAGTTGATTTTTTATGCAGACGTAACGAATTGGGGAACACCTGAAAAATGGGATGAAACAAAGGTTGTGTTAAGAACAAAAGCGGCAGTGACAGCATTGCCAAACGTAGTTGAAACATTTACTATTTCTTTAGATAATTTAGAAAATGAGTCAGCATCCTTGAACTTTTCGTGGGATAAAACGACAGTTTCGTATCCTTTTACCTTGTTAACAGCGCAACGTACGTTGGCGAACATCAAAAAAGTGATGGCAGGACCAAGTGCTGCTGATTTTTATGGTGCAGCAACATATTATTACACGAATAAACTAGACCTAAAACAAGCCTTAGAATGGGTAAATAAAGCGATTGAAGTGAATCCGACAGCGTTTTATATGTACCGAACAAAAGCAAACATTCAAAAAGACTTAGGAGATAAAAAAGCGGCAAAAGAGACTGCAAAAGCAGGATTGGTAATTGCAGAAAAAGCAAACAATAAAGGATACATTCAACTTTTAACCGCATTGATTGAGGAGTTGAATAAATAAGTAAAATAGTTTAAATAAGGAAAAGACTGCTTGAAAGGGCAGTCTTTTTTTTTGGTGTAAAATTAAACCACAAACACGTTTTTTTGGTCTCAAAACAGCGTATTTATACCTGATTTTCATTGAAAACTTGGCAGTTATAAAATCTGTATTTAGTTTTGTCAAAGAAAAAATCACTGAGCACTTGTGTTATAATAATGTCATAAATGTCAGTTGCTTTTTTTTACAAGAGCTAAATGATTAGAGTCAAACAATGAAGTTTACGTATTTATTTTTATTAATTATTCAATGTTTTATCTTAACTAGTGTTCAAGCACAGTTCATAGTTAGGACCAAGATTATCGATTTTAAAGGGAGGGGTATGGAGTTGACCACCGTGTCAATGATGCAGAGAGATGTCTTATTGAGTACAAAATACACAGATAGTTTAGGGATATGTTTTTTTCAATCAATTGCTCCAGGAGAATATTCATTTAAAGTTTCTCAATATGGCGTAGAAATGGAGCAGGTAGCACTGATTTCTAGTGACACGACCATCGTCATTGAAATGGCGAAGTCTAAGCAATTAGAAGCAGCGACTATTAATACTAAAAAGCCTGTTTTTAAGCGTAAAGCGGATCGAATGGTTTTTAATGTCGAGAACTCTTTGCTTTCCTATGGGAATAACCTATACAATATGTTGGCACTGACACCAGGTGTTAGAGTCGATGACCATTCGGTAAAAATTTTAGGAAAAGGGGAGGCTATCATCTATATCGATGATCAGGTGGTGCAATTGGCTGGAGAAGACTTAATCAATTATTTAATGAATGTACCAAGTGATTATGTTTCACGCATAGAGGTTATTAGTAATCCTCCAGCAAAATATCAAGCAGAAGGTTCGGCGGGGATAATCAATATTGTATTGAAAACTGTATTAAAGAAAGGGTATAATGGAGATGCTAATTCTTCGGTAACAAGAAATACCTATTGGTCGAAATCTTTAGGGGCTGGAGTTAATTACAATAAAGAAAAACGAATGTTTAAAAATCGATTAAATGTCAATCAAACTGCTTTTCAACAAATGGCGGAATTGAATATGAAATTTCCTTCGAGTTATAATCAAAATAGTACCAAGGCAAAATACAATCAATCAGGCATTAGTAATAGTTCAGATTTAACGTATAAATTAAATAAAAATTCACGTGTTGTTTTATCCTCTCAGGTGAATACATCAAGACCATCCTTAACAAATGCAACAAACATAGATTATATTAGAAATTCAGTAAGTGATTCACTAACAAAATCAGTTGGAGATGGGGTATCAAATTCAACATCCTTGAATACAGGATTGAATTATACATATAGCATGGATACCTTAGGGAAAAAATTATCGATAGATTATAATAATTTCAATTATGACCAGTCCAAAAATCGATTAATGAATAGTCATACCGAATATTTAGTGTCTCCAAACTATTTGTCAATGATACAAACAGCAAGTAAACAGACGGTAAGGTCTAACTCATTGGATGTAGATTTTGAATTACCATATGAGAAATTTTCGATCTATACAGGAGGTAGGCTTAGTAATAATGAGAATCTCAATCATTTTGATAATGAACATAGGGTAAACAATACAATTCATCTAACTGAAAAAGATAAGTTTTTGTATAACGAAAAAATTCAATCGTTGTATTTTACAGTATCCACAATCTTTAAAAAATGGGAATTGAGTGCTGGGTTACGAGGAGAAAACTCCATTATTGAAAGTCAGTCATTTACCTACGATCAAGTAAACAATTATAACTATTTGAAATTTTTTCCTTCACTATATGTGCTATATAATTTGAAAGAAGAAGTTTATCTTGGTGGGTCGTATTCAAGAAGAATCGATCGGCCAAATTATGCTGAATTAAATCCTTTTAGATTGTATATGAATGCCAATCAATATAGCATAGGAAATCCATTTTTGAGACCGTCGTTTACTGATAATATTGAAGTTTATTATATGTTTAAAGATAAATTTTCAACTTCGCTAAATTATACTCATAATTCAAATTTATACGGTCAAATTCCAATTGTTGATTTAAAAACAAATACACAAGTCTATACAAATATTAACTTTTTGTCAAGCGATATTTTTTCATTAAGTACGATTTATTCTATGAAAAAGTCGTTCCTGCAGTCAGATTTTCAATGGGATTTAAGCTATTCAAATTCGTATTCCAATTCTCAAATTACCTATTCTTCTTTAAAAGGATTTAGTTCTTCTTTCACGCTTTCCAATCAGATTAAAACTCCTTTAAAAGGTTTGACAATGAATTTGTTTGGTATGTATAGTTTCCCAGGTATTACAAGCCTTGTTACGTATAATTCTTATTATACAATAAACACGGGGGTCATGTATCGTACAAAAAACAAGAAGTTTGTATATGGATTAAGTATTAATGATGTGTTTAAATCCATGCTACCTCAGGTGCAAATGTATTCAAATGGTGTTATTTTAGAAGGAACAAATTATAGTGATAATCGTTCTATCCGTTTTTCCTTAACTTATAATTTTGGAAACAATAAAGTGCAAGTAGAAGAACGTGAGATTAAAAACGAAGAAGAAATCGGTCGAACAAAATCAGAAGAAAAATAATTTAATACCTCATTTATAAATATTAAAGTCGAAGGCCCAGGAAGACTTTAAGCCCTGATGTACATCATCACCAGGAATACCGAATGTGAATAAACTTTGGTAAACAGAAAACAATGTAATTTTTATTATGATGAACAATCAAACAATTACTGCATCTATTACGATAGATGAGCAAGGGAAGGTTGTGGGAGGTATAGATCCTGTAAACGACACAATTCCAAAGAAAAAAGTAGACCCAAGGGAAATACACAAAAAAATCAAAGAAAGATTTGAGAAAAATAAAATTGATCCTACTTTGATATTCATACTGACGTTTTGAAAGTAAGTTTCAAATTGGGAATAACTATTTCTTGAGAATTTAAATCGTAGGGTCAATATCGATTTAGTTAAAAGTACATCATCACCATGAACACCTAATGTGAATAAACTTAGGTGAATAGAATACTAATGTGAAATTTATTAAAATGAACAATCAACCAAACACTACATCTATTACGGTAGATGAGCAAGGAAAAATTATGGGTGGTTTAGAAATTAGACCTAAATTGAAATCAATCATTGATCAGATTAAGGAATCTATGAAGCCTACACCTACAGTTCCTAAACCTACTATTTTTTTAAGTTTCTAGTATTTAGAAATCAACTTGCATCTTATTGAAGTCGTAGGGCCAAAATCGACTTTAATATTCGATGTACATCAATCACCGCTAGCATCAAATGTGAATAAACTTAGGTGAGTACAAAACAATTTAAAATTTCTAAAAATGAAAAATGCAGTAACCTTTTCATCAATTTCTGTTGATGAGCAAATGACAATTATGGGTGGTTTATTATACGTAGAAGCTAATAAAAAACCAACACCAAATAAAAAACCGACTACAAAACAGCCTGAAACCATTAAAAATAATGGTCAACATGTAGTCGTTGGTGATCATAATACAATCACTATTAAAATATTATGCTGGTAATTATTTCCTAGGTCTTGAAAAATCAACTATTCAATCAAATCGTAAAAATTAAGATTTTTACAGTTGATTTTCAGGCTTTTAAAAATGATTATATCATATGTTTAATTGATTAAAAAACAATGTTCTCCTCTCGAAAAATCAAATTTATCCGACAAATAGATAGTACCGACTGTGGTACTGCTTGTTTGTCTATGGTAACACGCTACTTCGGTGCCAAATATTCGTTAGACTATTTAAATGAACTCTGTCAAAAGACTGTATTGGGTATCGATTTTATGAGTTTGTCAAACGCATCTCAGCAATTGGGAATGTCAAGCTCAGCAATTCGGATGGGCGTGAATGATTTTTCGGAGGAGTCATTACCTTGTATTCTCCATTGGAACAATAACCATTTTGTTGTATTGTATAAGGTGCAGCAACAAGCAAGTCAAACGTATTATTACATCGCGGATCCTGCGTTTAAAAAACATAAAGTCACTAAATCTGTTTTTGAAAAACACTTCTTAAAAAACAATGTTGATTATGGCTATGCGATGCTTTTCTCTAAAGAAGCAACTTTTGAACTGCTGAAAAATCAACAACGCAAATATGACGTGTCAAAATATTCACTCAAATATATCAAAACTTATTACCTCCAGTTTTTAAAGCTCATAGGATTGATGATTCTAGCAAGTGTAGTCACGTTGATCATTCCTTATACGACTCAGATGATGGTAGATAAGGCTATGAAATATAAAAATGAACATTTACTTCAATTATTGCTGTTTGCTCAACTCGGATTATTTTTTGGGGATTTAATCATTTCGTTTTTCAGAACATGGTTAATCACTTATGTTTCGGGTAAAATTGGGTTAGAAATTATTCAAGATTTTCTTCAAAAATTATTCAAATTGCCTATGCAGTTCTTTGATACAAAATCGTATGGAGATCTTTCACAGAGGATTAATGATCATTCGCGCTTGGAACAATTTTTGACTTCTGACCTCGTCAATACCTTATTTTCTGTGACAAATATTATAATCTATTCGTTTGTTGTTTGGATGTATGGGCTCTCCATATTTACTGTTTTCATTTTGAGTATATTACTTGGAATTACTTGGATGTATCTGTTTCAGGCGAATCGAAGAAAAATAGAGTTCTTTCAATTTCAAAAACATGTAGAAAGTCAGAATATTCTTCACGAAATTGTAGGAGGAATTCAAGATGTAAAGTTGTTTGGAGTGGAAGAACAACAAAATGCGAATTGGAAAACTACACAACAGGATTCAGTTCATCTTTCGCTTAAAAGCACGAAAATTGATATGTTTCAATCCATGGGGTATTCATTTTTTCAATCGGGAAAGAACATTATAATTACCTATCTAGCTGCGCAATTAGTGATGAATGAACAACTTTCTTTTGGTGGTTTACTGAGTTTGTCTTTCGTGTTGGGTCAAACTACGAATCCATTAAATCAACTCCTAACTTTTGCACATTCCTTACAAGAAACAACGTTAAGTATGAATCGTTTGTTGAGTATTCAATTGTTGAAAGAGGAAAATTCGAAGAAAAATGTAGCACTTATTCCTGGAGATATCGTTTTTAAATCCTTTAATTTCAAGTATTATGGTCAAAACAAATCAATGATTAAAGACTTGAATTTGGTGATTCCTTTTGGAAAAACGACCGCTATTGTAGGGGAGAGTGGAAGTGGAAAAACAACTTTATTACGCTTGATTTTAGGTTATTATCAAGAATATGCGGGTGAATTGATCATAGGGAATCAGCCCTTGAACCAACTCCCTTCTAAGATCTTACGAAGTAAACTGTCGACTGTGATGCAACAAGGTTATCTTTTTGATCAATCTTTTTTATACAATATTATTTTAGGAAGTGAAGAAGAAATCGATTTGGAAAGATTCAAACGTGCAATCGAAATTGCAAATCTCACCGAATTTGTTAGCGACAATTTAAGAGGCAATTTAGATACTAAAATAGGTGTAAATGGTTTACAATTGAGTGGTGGTCAAAAGCAACGTGTATTGATTGCTCGAGCAGTGTACAAGCAGGCAGCTTATTTTATTTTTGATGAAGCAACATCTTCCTTGGATACTGAAAATGAAGCGCAAATCATGCGAAATTTACACCAGTATTTTACGGGTAAAACAGTTGTTTTGGTAGCACACCGTTTGAGTACAGTGAAAAATGCAGATCAAATTTTGGTGATGCATGAAGGCCGTTTGGCAGAACAAGGTACACACGATGATTTACTAGAAAATAAAGGGAAATACTACGATTTAATAAAAAATCAATTAGTGTAACATTTCCATCGTTTATTCTAGTTTTCTACCATCCATGGTGTAATAATCGATGACACCAAGCTTGGTAGCTTGGATAATTCCAGCTTCTAAAAAATGAATATTCAAATAGGTTGGTTCAATGATTACTTTCCCGTGAGAATCGTAAATGCCAAAAAAGTTATGTGTTTCAATACTGTATAAGTTAACCCCTTTGTTTTCAATGTGATTATATGTAGGAAGTGCTTTTTGGAATCCTTGTTTCCCTATTAATGTCCAGTTTTTGTCAATCATTACAGGAGCCATTCCATGTTGGAAGGGATATGCATCATCAAATGATTTCTGAAAAACATTTTGAAAGTTACGGTTTACAAATTCATAGTTTCCTTCTAGTTTTAAAAGTAAATAACCATCCGAAAACTTACCTTTAAATGATTCTGCATATGCATATTTTTGCTTATTTCTAGCGTCAAAAATTACAAATTGTTCCGTTGAATCATAATAGCAAAATACATCTTCCCCCAAATAATTAAGATCCTTTTTTTCTTCTTCCTCAAGTAATAAATCACCGGATGAAGTTAAAATATGCCACTTATCTAGTCTGTCTACAAAAACATAATAGTTTGAATCGATTGAATTATAGGCACTTTCAAGACTATTTACATTGACACATTGGCCTTGAAAATTTAGAAATCTTCCGAAAGTAGTGTGTACTAGATTGAAATAGATTTCCAAAAGTGCTTCCTCTTTTTGGAGTGCTATTTTCGCAACTTGTTTACCAGATTGGTCATAGATATAGGATTTTTGGTGAACGGTAATTGCGATGTGTTGCTGTGAAAAATCATTTTTTATATCAATCCTGTTATGATGTCTTTTACGAACGATTGCTTGGAATTTTTTGTTGTAAATCCGTATATAATTATCCTCTCCATAGGCACTGATAAATCCATTTGAATATTCTAAATTTTTGTGTTCAAACCCAATAACTGTATCTCCATTTACATGAAAAACAGCATTTAGCTGATGGTTTTCGACTATAAAGTGTGTGTCGTCAATGAATGTTAAAGGTTTCAAAACACTGTTGCCAACAATAGTTAATTTACTATTTCTAATTACATAATTTTTCCCTTCTTTATGCATGACATAATGTTTATTCACTAGGTAATACATACGCGTTGATGTTTCAAGTATTTTATTGGTATTAGACAAAAGTTGGTAGTTATTGCCGTGTTGTATGACAATCAGTGAATCACTTGTAGCTACGATTTTAAATCCATTGATATCCAATAGTTGTAAGTTACTGTCTAAATAATGCGTAAAATCTCGGCGACGATTTACTAAAAACAGGGTGTCTTTCGCAGAAGAAATACGTTGTATGCTTGAAAATATCGTTGGAATAATAACTGAATCCTCACGAATGACTCCATATCCTTTTTTACGTTGTACAATCGCCGTTTTTTTATAAAAATTGAACGCATAAAGAAAAGGTTCATTGAATAAAGAGTCTCCATTTTTTGTTAGAAAATTCCATGTGCCTTTTGAAATTTTCGCTGTTTTGTTAGCGATAGATACATAACCAGCATTGCTCAAAAATGACGGGAGAATAACATTTCCTTTTTTTCCGTTGTTTTTCTCCACTTCTCCCGCTTGACAATACCGAGCATATCCATTGTACGCATCGTCGATAAACAATAATTCACGTGTATTACCAGATTTCGTGATTATACCCAAAGAATTTGTAGTATGGATTCTTGCATATTCTTTTGTGTAAAAATCCATACTGTCAAAAGCAGTAATTGTAAATCTATTCACTGATTTGCGTTGAACAAAATTAAAAGCATCACTACCAAATTTATTTTCTCCAATTTCGATAGTTCCCAACAGTTTTGTCACTAATTTATCTGCTAATTTTTTAGATGGAACTAAACTAAAAGTTGCATTTTCAATATACGTGGGAGTTTTGAAGCGCGCTTTGACACGTATGGAATCATTTTCTTCGATTCCCCATAAATAACTTGTAGTACGTATTTTCTGTGCTTCATTGGTAGTTGTATTGCTCGTATAATACCAACCGATTTTAAATAAACGTTGATCAAAACAGCGTAATTTACTATTGTCCTTATAGGTATTCATAGAAATCACATTGTTTAAGTATAATCTATTTTTTTCGCGATGGTCTTTCTCTAATTCAATAATTACCAAACGATTGTTGTCCCATGCGCGTATCTTTGTCCCATCGGTCGTAATTTTAGTGTAATATGGAGAAAGAAGTTCCTTATAATTCACTGCTGAAATCAATCCAATGGTACCTGTAAATAAAGAAGTTCTGTAAAATTCTCCTTGCTGCACAATGGATTGATAGATAGCGGGTATTAATTCTTTGCCTTCTTCATTTACTAAACCAACATTCCCTTTAAAATTGACTATGTAGTTTCCTTGAGACTCATAAAAATTGCGGTAAATAGGAGCTAAGATTTGGGTTCCTTTTGCATCTAATAATCCAATCCGACTATTTTTATAAACATAAAATTTGTTTTTAAAGGGTGCTATACCATCTCCATCAGCGACCAAAATTTCTCGGTTCGACTCACTATCAATCAGATGTACTTTTTCTTGAGAACAGTAGGTAAAATAATCGGGTAGGACACGAACGTTTGTTGCATCTACAGGAAGATTTAGTTTTCCATTTGCGTTAAGAATAAAGTGATTTTTAGCTCCTTTGACATAGAGTGCATCAAATTCTTCACGGACAATTTCTGGATTTTCTTCTAATAATTTCCCGTTGGGTAGATATAAGGAATAACGCAAGTCATTCTTGAGTACATACAAATAATTAAATGCAGTTTTTTGGATGGATTTCTCATTTACAATTGCAAGTGGTTCTTTCCAGTCAGTATGCAAGATGAAATAATTACCCTCCTGCTTAAAATAGATCCAATTTTCCGCGATTTGTTGGGACCAACTACAAGGTGTTTTTATATTGGTTTTTAACGAATGAAGCAAGTAACCTTTTTCTACTGCATATCGAAACAAGCCATTTGAATATTGAATTATTTCTAATTGTTTTGCGGCAAGTTTTTCTTTTCCAGTGGAATCAATAATTCCATATTTTGAACCATTACAGAAGTATGCATGTCCCGTATCATCAAAATAATTTACGTAGTTATACGTATTTTTTAATTTGATTTTTTTAGTTCCTATTGCAATATACCATTGGCCATTTTCCACTTTTGGGAGCGCATAATTTACGATTTGCGCACGTAAATTCACCAGCTGGAACGGTATGATCAAGAATAAAAGATAGCGTTTCATGGCGTGATAATTTACGTGTTAACATGCTTTTTTAGATAAATCGATGTAATTGAGCGTCAAAATTTGCTGCTGAAGTTAGTACTAAATCGGATTTTCGAAAATCAAATTTTAATAGTTTTGTTTCTTCCTTTTGTGCCAAAAATTCTGAATTAGGGATGTAATATACACGATTGTCTTTCGTAATCGCTATGATGCAATTGCGTTTGGAAGGATCATATATATAATGACCTTGATCTGAAAAGTTTAATCGAATTAGAGCGTTGTCTTCTGGACATAAAGTAAACACATTCACAAAATCTGTGTTTGTATTTTGCGGAAAATTTAGATTGCATTCTAATGATTTAACAAATTCACGGTGATATAAATAATCCCAATTATATACGCCCATACTCGAAATTTCAATCGTTCTTACCACTTCATTTTTCTCCATTTTTTCTTTGTATTCATCTATTTCACGCATATTTTTATCCATTTCCTCATGGACATTTTTAGAATCGCGCATAGCATCTTCGGTAAAATAGGGTTCCACGATTAGCTCATATTTTTCCTTTTCTTCAGTTGTTCTTTTTTGAAGTACCAAACGGTATTGATTCGGTTCACTGGTTTCAAAAAGTTCTGAACCAACAATTGAAAATTTCAAACGATTTTTTACATCACTTTTTACAGTTTCTTTTGTTTTCCAAGCAACAATCTCTTTTCCTTTTAAAGCCGCAATATGTTCTGTCTTTACCTGGATATCGAGTAGGTTGAAATTTGAACTGCTTGCAATTTCTGTTTTTTCTTCTTTGTTTTCAAGTAGATTGCGTCTTGTCTTCATCCCTGTACCTGCTTGTTTGTAGGTCCAATCTCCCGTTTCTTCATTCATTTTATAAAAATTCATACGCGCTACACCGGTATTAGAAGAAATAGCAACTTTGATTCGTTTGTTTTTCGCCAAAAGTAATTCCTCTCCATGTTGAAAAGCCTCGATGCGAAACATCCCACCTGTAATCATATCATTTTCAACGCCAGCAGAATCATATTTCATTGGAATACCAGATAACATGACCTCGCCAAAACTATGGAATTCATTAAAGTTTAAACTTACATCACCGTGTATTGGTGTACCTAATTTATTTTCAAATGCACCTGCTGGTATAAACAGTTTACTCCCAGTTTCGAGTTCAATGATCTTATCGGAATCGCTGGAAAACGTAAATGTTTCGGGAGCAATCCGCAATGCATTAATTGGTGTTAACCAAGATGTTGTTTCTACAACCATGTTGGAATTGGACGTTATCTCGGTATTATTGCTTTTACAAGCAGTAAAAAGCAGGAATGCTCCAGTACTTAATAGTAGCGTTTTCATGACAATAGGTTTAGAGGGTGATGTTTTTTAGTAAAACGCGAAGCATTCAATAATATTACATTTTTACTTATTTTTGTTGCATGATAACTTTCGATGAATTGATTGAAGAGAAGATTACAAACCCGAAAAGCATAACCCTTTCATGTGGATTAACTGAATTCCCAGCTGTTTTATATAAGTATACAGATACCTTGGAAATCCTTGATCTTTCTGGTAATTTTTTATCGGAATTGCCGATGGATATGCATCGTTTTAAGAAGTTAAAGATTGCTTTTTTTTCGCGAAATAACTTTACTGTCTTCCCGAAACAACTGGCCGATTGTCCTGCATTGACTATGATTGGATTTAAGTCGAATCAACTAGTCGAATTCCCCGAAAATGCGTTACCTTTAAATATTCAATGGTTGATTTTGACCGATAATCGTTTGGAAAAACTTCCACGTTCAATTGGTCAATGTAAGCAGTTGCAAAAGTTTGTCTTGGCAGGTAACCGAATAAAAGAGTTACCAGAGGAGATAGCTGATTGTAAAGCATTGGAGCTGATTCGAATTTCTGCAAATCAACTCTCAATAATTCCTACATGGTTATATCAATTACCGCGATTAACATGGTTGGCATTCTCTGGCAATCCAGCAACCTATGTGCCTGAAAATTCAGTCAAACTACCAAGTATTGATTGGTCACGATTAGAAGTTTTACAACAACTTGGTGAAGGTGCTTCAGGAGTTATTAGTAAGGCAAAAATAGATGGTGAACAAGAAGTTGCGATTAAAATTTTCAAAGGGGATGTGACGAGTGATGGCTACCCACAAGATGAGTTAGCTACGTGTTTATCGACAGGTTTACATGAAAATATTGTTCCTTTAATTGCCACGATTTCAAATCATCCGGAAGGGCAACAAGGCATTGTCATGGAATTGATTCCTTCCGAGTTTAAAAATTTAGGTTTACCACCAAGTTTTGACTCCTGCACACGTGATGTGTTTCCAACGGAGCAACAGTTTACTTTTAAACAAGGAGTAAATATTCTTATCGGAGTTCTACAAGCTGCTAAGCACTTACATGCACAAGGTATCATGCATGGAGATTTATATGCACACAATACCTTATACAACGAGGAAGGTCAGGCCTATTTCGGAGATTTTGGTGCTGCTACTTTTTATGATAAAAATTCAGACGAAGCATCCTATATCGAACGATTAGATGTACGCGCTTTTGGTTGTTTGATTCAAGATATCGAGTCGTTAATTCAGGATAATATTCAAGGAAAAGAAGCATTGGTAAAACTATATGAAAAGTGTATGTTGGAAACAGTAATAGCACGACCAAGTTTTGAGGAGGTTGCAAAAACTTTGTTAGTCTTGGTGAAATAGACGTCCCTAAAAGCGTATTAATCCAAAGGTATACTAACCCCGGGTTAGCACGATATTTTAACGTAGGCTTTGGAAATATTCATATAAATGACTCAGGAATAGAGATCGTTTCGCTAAAAAAACATCCAATAAATATAATAAACAACAATTCTTTGCGTTATCTATTTTATAACCTCAAAAAAAAACTATGAATAAAAACTACTCTAAAAATAGTACGTCACTTAACTCAGCTGTTTTAGCGACAGAACCATCTACTAAAACAATCGAAGCGATATTAAATTACAGTAAGTCTGTATCAAGTGTAAAAGTATTAAACGAACAAACATTGGTTCACCTCAATTAATACCAAAAAGAAGTTGTCTTAAACGTGCCAACACTTCGTTATGCTTGAATCAAGAATGCTCATTTACTAATGTAAACCGCGCTTTTTTCTTCTGCGAAAGTCTCGTTTTGACAATTTTTAGATCAACGTCAATAGAAAAAGGCTACTCAAATCGAGTAGCCTTTCATATATGCCTGATAAAAACTTTAACCTTAAATTCGTATATCTATTTGCCTTATTTGGTTTTTTAATACGACTCTAATTAGTTCAAGTATTATTTTTTCACACGCTCCACATAAACTCCTGTACGCGTATCAATTTTAATTTTTTCACCGTTATCAATAAACAAAGGAACACGTACTTCAGCGCCTGTAGCAATGGTTGCTGGTTTCATTGTATTTGTCGCTGTGTCTCCTTTGATTCCTGGTTCTGTGTAAGTTACTTCAGATTCAATGTAGAATGGTAACTCAACAACTAAAGGATTTTCCTCTTCAGCATGGAATATAATACTACAATTCATTCCTTCCACTAAGAAACCTGGCTTTTCAATCATTTTTGCTGGAATGTTTACTTGCTCATAATTTTCATTATTCATAAATACATATTCAGCACCTTCTTGGTATAAGTATTGGTATTCACGGTTTTCGATACGTACTGGCTCAATCTTGTGTCCTGCAGAAAATGTATTGTCAATTACTTTACCAGATTCAATTTGTCTCAATTTAGTACGTACAAACGCAGGTCCTTTTCCTGGTTTAACGTGTTGAAATTCGATGATTTGACAAAGTTTATCGTTAAACTTAATACATAATCCATTTTTAATATCTGCAGTAGTTGCCATAAGTAGTTTTTTTATTGTGGTGCAAAATTAGGGATTTTATTATGAATTTTAAAAACAATCTGTTTGTAATTAATATAAATACGTTGGATTTGCTCGGATACCTCAATAATTCAGTCAACACCTTCATGTTTATGTTGTATCGCAGCACAAAAAAATATTATCAAATCAAACACGCAACGCTTCAATTCAGTAAACGATTTATTTCTATTTTTGTTTAAAAACAGATTCATGAAAAAATTAACCATCTTATTAGCATTGTTTATAACAAATATAGTTAGTGCTCAGACTTTTACATTGCCAAGTTTATCTTATGCTTACAATGCTTTAGAACCAACTATTGATTCTGTGACCATGCGAATACACCACAGCAAACACCATCAGGCCTATGTTACAAATCTTAACAAGGCTTTGGGTGCTACAAACACAAAAAGTTTAGCTGAAATTTTAGCCGGTGTGAGTAGTCAACCTGCAGTCGTTCGCAACAATGCAGGAGGACATTATAACCATACCTTGTTTTGGGAAATACTTTCTCCAACTCCAATAAAAACTCCTTCTGCAGAATTATTATCTCAAATCACTAAACAATATACTTCCCTAGATTCGTTACAAAAAATGATCACTGTTTCTGGTACGGGTTTATTCGGATCAGGTTGGGTATGGTTAATTGTTACTCCAACTAATGAATTGAAAATCACCACAACAGTTAATCAAGACAATCCATTGATGGATTTAGTTACAGATAAAGGAACACCAATTTTAGCAATCGACGTATGGGAACACGCGTATTACTTGAAGTATCAAAACAAACGTGCTGATTATTTGAAAAATATTTGGAAAGTCATCGATTGGAAAGCAGTGAGTGAAAAATATACTGCAACATTAAAAAAATAAGCATGAAAAAAACAATTATAGTTACAGGTGGTGCAGGGTATATTGGTTCTCATACCATACTAGAATTAATCGATAAAACGGACTTCGAAATCGTTTCGATTGATAATTATTCAAATTCTTCCGTTGAAACATTCCCTCGCATTGAAAAAATATCAGGTAGAAAAATTTACAATCATCCGATCGATTTATGTGATAAAGTAGCATTGTTTGACTATATGTCTTCGTTAACGAATGTGGTAGGAGTAATTCATTTCGCAGCATTTAAATCTGTTCCTGAATCTGTTGATAATCCGGCCTTATATTACCATAATAATTTAGAGTCTTTAATCAATGTCGTTGAAGCGTGTAAAAAATTCAATATTAATAATTTGATTTTTTCTTCCTCTTGTTCAGTATATGGAAATATTGATACCTTACCTGTAACCGAAAACACCCCTTTTAGTCCTGCTGAGTCGCCGTATGCTCACACAAAGCAAATCGGTGAACAACAATTAGAATTGTATGCTAAATGTGGAGTGAATTTTAAAACGATTGCTTTACGATATTTCAATCCTGTTGGTGCGCATCCTTCTGGATTAATTGGAGAATCACCCATCAATCCTCCTACAAGTTTAATTCCGATAATTACCCAAACTGCTATTGGTAAACGCGACAAAATGTTTGTGCATGGTTTTGATTATCCAACACGCGATGGATCTTGTATACGGGACTATATCCATGTCTGTGATATCGCTAATGCGCATGTAAAAGCATTGAATATACTAATAGAAGGTAAAACAGAATTAAACTACAACGTCATAAATCTAGGAACCGGAGATGGCGTGAGTGTGAAAGAAGCCATTGCAAGTTTTGAGAAAAATGCAAGTGTTTCTTTGAATTATGAAATGGGACCTCGCCGAGCTGGTGATGTTGTCTCCATTTATTCCGACACTACGAAGTCTTCCGATTTTTTAAATTGGAAAGCTGAAAAAACGTTGGATGATATGGTAACCTCTGCTTGGATTTGGGAGCAAAACATCTCGAAAGAAACTAGATAAATAAAATTAACCGAAAAACGCATATCTTTGCACTTCAAATAACCAAACGATGGAAAGCAACAAGACAAAGATTTTAATTACAGGTGGTGCGGGATTTGTTCCTAGTTCGACTGCAGAAAAATTATTAGAGAATCCTAACAACTATGTTGTATTGGTAGATAATTTTTTGACTGGAAGAAAGGAAAATATTCCAAATCACCCGAATTGTAAATTTATTGTTGCAGATGTAAATCATTTAGACGAGATCAGTCCAATCATGACTTCTTATCAATTTGATTATGTGTATCATTATGCTGCGATGGTAGGAGTCCTTCGTACATTAGATAATCCGATTCATGTTTTGGAAGATATCCAAGGGATTAAAAATGTATTGAATCTAGCTAAAAGTACGGGTGTTAAACGTGTGTTTTTCTCTTCCTCTTCAGAAGTTTATGGTGAACCTGTGCACTTACCTCAAAACGAATTAACTACACCTTTAAATTCTCGTTTACCATATGCTGTAGTGAAAAACGTTGGAGAAGCCTATTTTCGTTCTTTCCAACAAGAATATGGGTTAGATTATACCATCTTCCGTTTTTTCAATACCTATGGACCTAAACAAAGTGAAGATTTCGTGATGTCTAAATTCATGTCTGCCGCTACAAAAGGGGAGGACATAACTTTATATGGAGACGGAAGTCAAACGAGAACGTTCTGTTTCATCGATGATAATACCGAGTTTTGTGTTGGTGCATTAACAAATGATGAAACAATCAATCAAGTATATAACGTTGGTAATGACATTATTTATACTATCAAAGATTTGGCAGAATTAATCATTAAAAAGACCAATTCGACCTCTAAAATTGTGTATTTACCACCTTTGAAGGATGGAGACATGACTCGTAGACAACCTGATATTGCAAAGATGCGAGAAATTTTGAATCGCGATTTGATTCAGTTAGAGGAGGGGATTGAGAAAGTGATAGCGTCTGGTAGGTTTAAGTAATCTTTTATCGTCATCCAAAACGCTATCTATTATTTTATCTTCATAAACTTTATTTTTCCGGATTTTTTTCTCTTAATTGTATTCCGTATCGACACTGCTTAAATCTTTTAAACGGGAATATAATCATTAAAAAACATAACTTTTAGTGATTGTATTCACTTAAATTTATATCTATTGGTGAATTTAATAAAAAAAGGATATATTTGTTTAAAAATAAGCCATGTATCATAGAGCGCTCACAAACACTATACTAACTAAATTTGGAAAAGGAAAAGCCATAATTTTAGTAGGTCCGAGACAAGTTGGTAAAACCACATTAATTCGAGAATTATTGAAAGAAAAATCACATTTATTTCTAGATGGTGATGATCCAACGGTACGACAACTCTTGAACAACCCTAATACGGAGCAAATAAAAACCATACTAGGAACAAATAAATTAGTATTTATTGACGAAGCTCAACGAATAAAAGGACTAGGATTGACATTGAAAATAATCACAGATCAATTAAAAGATGTTCAATTATTAATAAGTGGCTCTTCCGCATTTGACTTGAAAAGCGAATTTAATGAACCACTTACCGGTAGAAAATGGGAATATCAATTACTCCCTATAAGTTGGGAAGAATACGAAGAAAAACAAGGATTAATAATCGGAGAGCAACAACTTGAAAATCGATTAATCTTTGGAATGTATCCGGATGTATTGAATAATCCTAACGAAGAGCGCGATGTCTTAAAAAATTTAGTGGATAGTTATTTATACAAAGATATTTTAGCACTGGAAGATATTCGTAAACCAGAAGTATTAGACAAACTCTTACAAGCACTTGCTTTTCAGATCGGAAGCGAAGTTAATTACACCGAATTATCTCAATTGGTTGGTGTAGATAAAAACACAGTTTCTAAATATATTGACATCCTTCAAAAAGGATATGTCATATTTAAACTGGGCGGATTTAGTCGAAATTTACGCAATGAAATAAAATCGACACGTAAAATATATTTCTATGACAACGGTTTACGCAATCTAATCATTGGTAATTTTACTCCATTCGCTATGCGAGCAGACAAAGGTGCATTGTGGGAAAATTTTTTAATCTCTGAAAGAATCAAACAAAATTGGTATAAAAACACGTTAGCAAAAACATATTTCTGGAGAACAAAACAACAACAAGAAATTGATTTTATTGAAGAAAAAGAAGGTGAAATATCCGCTTACGAATTTAAATGGAAAGATCGAAAAAACAAGAAATTCCCTACAACATTCACTTCCAATTACAATACTAAAACACACTATATTGACAGGGAAAATTTTAGAAGTTTTGTTAAAATCATCTAATCACATCAATTGAAATAGCTCTAGATATTTGTTTTTTAAAGCATTAACAGAATAATAATCTTCTACTGTTGCATCTCCTTTTGCACCTACACGCATACGTGCTTCTTTATTCTCTAATAAATACGCAAGGATGTCATACCATTCGTCCTCTGAGTCGACTAAATACCCGTTTTCCTTATCTTGAATTAGGGTTTTATTAACTCCAACTGGTGACATGATCGTAGGGATCCCTAAAGACATGTATTGCAATCCTTTAAACGCACACTTACCTTCCGACCACTCGTTATTTCTCAATGGCATAACTCCTATGTCAATTTTACATAAATCGTCGACCTCATTGATTTTATCCCATTTACAATACACCAACGATTTTAACTCAAAGCTAGGTTTACGATCAGAAATCACCAAGAAATCAAACTCGTATTTTTCTTCCAAACGCAATAGTACTGGATAAATCATATCCAAATAATGCATCGTAGAATGAGATCCAGTCCATCCAATCGCTAAACGTTCCCTTGAATAATCAATGGTTTTATTATGCATTCCAACGGTATCAATCGTCGTCGGAATAATATGTACATTTTGGTTGTATTGTTTCGCGAAATCCGCTAAATATTGATTCCCACATTGCACCGTATGCACCCAACCACAAATGGAGTTCACTTTGGAATACCATTTTGTAAAGGAAAGTAAGGCATTACTATCCGAGTGATTTTTCAACCAAATCGCATCGTCATAATCGTACAAAATCTTTTTTCTTAAGACTTTAGCTAAGATAAACTCTACTACTGGCGGACCAAATTGCATGGCTTCGCGGTGCATAAATATGAAGTCGTATTTACGTACATTGAATAATAAAGCAAAACGATTGAATGTACTTTTCAACATTCCTAGGGTCTTTTGCGCAAATAATCCTGGTTTGTAGAGTAGATCCCAAAGTTGATAATCGATAAACGGTTTTACTGTAATATCAAAGCCATTTTCTTCCAAAAAAGGCAAGAATTGCTCAAAACGAAAACGTTGGGATGGCGCTTTTCCAATTGGATAAGGACAAAGTAATAGCACTTTTTTAGACTTCATTCATTCATCCATTTTTCGTACCACATTTGAAACATCAAGAGATACCAAATTTTATAATCTAACTCTTTTTTCCCGCCTAAAAAATCTTGTTTCAATTTAGAAACATGTTCCCAATTAAATATATCTTGGGATTCTATCTTCTCTTCATTAATATAAGTTTCTACTAAAGGACGTAAATCCGTAGCCAACCATTTTGCTATTGGAATTGCAAATCCCATTTTTGGCCGATCCATCATTTCTTTCGGAACATACTGATGTACAATCTCTTTTAGAATATATTTTTGATTTCCTTGGTGTAATTTATAGTCGTTCGGCAATCTGGCAGCCCATTCAATAACTCGGTGATCTAAGAAAGGTTCTCTACCTTCTAAACTCACCGTCATGGTTGCACGATCTACTTTTTGTAGAATGTCATCCACCAAATAGGTTTGATAATCCACCGCTTGCATATAGGCTAAAGGCGAATAGTACTGTGCAGCTAATTCTTTGGATTGATACGCCGTATTCAAACGATGAAAGGAAGCATGCATCACTTCTTTCATTTGTGTATCGGTGTATTGTTGACTTAAACTCAACATAATATTTTCTTCCGAAGGATCTTTCAAAATCCCCTTCAGTTTTTCATAGCGGTTGTGAAAATTGTATTTATGTTTTAGAATTGGTAGCGCATTCGAAGGAATAACATTCATTAATCCCGCGATAGACTTGCGCGCAAAACCGGGAATTTGTTCTAGTTTACTTCTGTATTTTAATAAATAACTGTATCGATTGTAACCTGCAAACACCTCATCCCCTGCATCTGCACTTAAGGCAACTGTCACTTCTTGTCGCGCGACTTTACTTACTAAAGTTGTAGGTAACGCACTACTATCTGCAAAAGGTTCGTCGTAATAAAAAGGTAAGTCAGGAATCCATTCTAAGACTTCTTTTTCCGTACACGCAATTTCTGTATGTTTTGTCCCCAAAAAGTTTGCCGTTTCTTTTGCAAATGCTGCTTCATTCAATCCGATATCAGGAACAGCGATTGTGTATGTTTTTAAAGGTTCCGTTCTGTCTTTTTGTAGTAAGGCAGTTACGCAGGTGCTATCGTATCCACCACTTAAAAACACACCTACTGGCACATCTGCTACCATGCGGTAATCACAAGCGCTTTGTAGTATTTTCTCCGTTTCTTTTTTCGCTTCGTCGAAGGAAATATCCAATTTTGGTTGATTATACGCATCGTAAACCGACCAATATTGGGTTTGCTTTATTTCACTCAGCGGTTGACTCAAGGAAAACTTCGTATAATGTCCCGGTTTTAATTTTGTGGTATATTCAAAAATACAGTGAGGTGTAGGGATGTTCCCATATTGCATAAAAGCAGCGACCGCATCTAAATTTATTTTTTTCTCAAAATTTGAATGTGCATGAAACGCTTTTAATTCAGATGCAAATAAGAATATGCCATCTTTTAGATAATAGAAAAAAGGCTTTACTCCAGCACGGTCACGAACACAAAACACTTCATTTTTCTGGATATCGTAAATTACAAAAGCAAACATACCGATGAATCGATCCACGCAAGCTTCCCCCCATTGGGTGTATGCATGTAAAATCACTTCGGTATCGGAATCACTAGTAAACGAGTGTCCTAGTAAATTAAGTTCAGCACGTATTTCTTTATAGTTATAAATTTCACCATTAAACGTAATCCAATACTGGTTGAACAACATCGGTTGTTTTCCGGATTCTGTGATATCAATGATTGCTAGTCGACGATGCGCTAAACCAAGGGTGAAATTTGATTCTTGAAAGTATTGAAGATCACCTCCGTCTGGTCCACGGTGGAACAAGGTTTGACTCATAGCAAGTAAATCTTTTTCAGTAGATTTTTTATTGAAATCAATAAATCCTGCTATTCCACACATAGTTCATCGGTTTTGTATGGTTGCAAATATACGAAACTTGTTTTTAACTCATCCCAAAAGAACAGCTCCTCCCCGAATCATTGTATCACGTTTAACTAACTTTAAAGAAGTTGATTGATGCATTATTGAATGTAAATATTCCGTTTTTCCGATTGTTTGAATTCCAAAGGATAATTCTTCTATTGAGAAATCATCTTGATTGAACTCATATTTAGCGAATAAACCTGTTTCATATTGATGAATTGTAATCTTTTTACACACCTGTGCGTACTGGTTAGATACTTGTTTTATTTCAAAACATTCGAATAAAGGAAACAAGGTGTTATTACTGTTCAGTTCAATGGATTTAATTTTTAAAAGTGTTTTATTTCTCCGTTTGACTTCTATCGAATTTTTACTATTAACTTCAAATAATGAATAATGCTGTAAGATTTCTAATTTATTCCAATGGTCAAATCCAAATACTTCTAAATAAGTCAATTCAAAGAAAAAGGTGTTCCAATCAATTTGCTTCTCCAATCGAAAAGCATCAAACTTTTCAAATAAGTGATTTGAAATTAATAGTTCGTATACCTGAATTCCAGTTCCAAACAAATTAAGAATATGTGCCATCTATATTGACTCATGAATAATATTGCAAAGTACGTTTTATAATTTGTTTGATTTCATCTATCAATCGTTGTGGACCAAGAACTTCTACGGTATCCCCATAAGACAATATTTCCATAATAAAATCATGTGTAATACATAATGTTAACTCGATTTGAAGCTCATCTTTTGTATCCTTTATAATTCGTTGGGTTGCATGTAGTGGTAGTGTTTTTATGTATTTGCCTTGATGTGCATCAAATGATAAAGTGATTTTTTGAGGTTTTTCGTCATTCGGACTAATAATACCAAAACAGAATTCAAAATGTTTTTCGATGTTGAAATTTGTCGGGTATACAAAAGCAGTATTCAGAATTTGGAAATCTGACAAACGATCCAACGCGAAAGTTTTGATTGCACCATCTTTCAAATCTTTCCCCATTACATACCAACGATTACTAAATTCTTTCAGAGCATAGGGTTCAATCGTTCGCTTAGTAGTAAAATCATCCCAAAACTTCGCATAATTAAAAGAGATACATTTTGAGTTTTTTATCGCATGAATTAATCCATACAAATTTTCTGTTCCTTGAGGTCTTCGTTTTTCAAAATGAATGTATTTAGAAATTCTATCACTAACATTCAAGGCGTTGAATGTATCAAATGCTTCAAGGATACGTTCTTTCATGGTGTCCTGTTGCTCTTCATTTTCTAGATAATAAACTTTCGTAGAAAAATTATATTGAATATCGATGTTATACAAAGAACGAATATCTTCCAAATCACGTTGAAAAGTACGTGTAGAAATTCGATAATTATACCCTTGTAAGTCTGATTCTTCATCCAAATAATCAAGGATTTCTTTCAAGGAAGAAGATTTTTTTCTCAACTTGTTTACGATTAATATTAATCGTGCAGTAGATTCTCGTTTTGACATAAAACTTACTTTATTTGATGTAAAAGTAAAATTTAACTAAGACAAAATATGTCGTGGTTTGATTATTTTACAGCTAAATATAAACGATAGTGAATATTGTGCTTAATTTAGAATAATGAAGATAGTCTTACTTAGTTCATTTATTCAAAAAATAGATTTTTAAACACATAAATTAATTAACAAATATTAAAATGGAAGTAAATTGTCCAAAATGCTTTAACGATAATGCATACTTTGATGGTATTAAATACTCTTGTCCTGATTGTGATTATGAATGGGGAGTAAAAAACCAAAGTACATCAAAAAAACAAAATGATATTGACGAAAAATATTACAATTGCTTTGTAAAAACAGAAAAAGGATTGAAATACTCATGTAAAAACATATCTAAAAGTGAAATAAAGAATATTACAATTATACCATTAGCAAAAGATTTCGATTTATATACCCAATATATTCTTTTAGAAGCTAATCTCATTGAAAAAACATCACCGGAAATATTCAATAAATTGTTATTAATGAATTTTAAAGAATTAGAAAATTTTCTAAAAAAATTAGAGATTTCGAATATTAAAAACAATATATTACTCGTTCGTACTGGTCCAATCAATACTTATCTAGATTATTATGACAGTAATAACAAATTTGTTGAGTTAATTAAAATAGATGAATGAATCGAAAAAGAAAAATAAATTCATTTTAATCAATCGTTATTTCTTTAAACCAATTATTTGGATTATAAGCTTTTAAATACTCTATTAAGGGTAAAATATCCATAAAACCATTCATTTTCATTTCAAACATATTAAAAAGTAAGTCGCGCCAATTAATTTCTTGGATTGAGTTAGAATTCATAAAATGACAATGAAGTTGAATAAACAAATCATAGAAATTGATTTTGAGCAAATGCTGATTTATTTCTATTTCTGATAATGTTGGATCCGTTTCAAACCATTCGTCCAAACTAAGCGATAAAGGTGTTTCCTCATTTAAACGCATATTTGGATAGAGAATCAAATTTAGTCGTTCAATTTCATTCTGTAGTTCTGTAATTCGAGGATGTTCTGACCAATCTTTCATAACGTTTGATTTTAAATTATATGATAAAAATAGAGTGGGAGTAAGTCAAAATGTGACGGTATAAAATAAAAAATCCCCCGTGGCTTAGGGGTATAAAATAGCACTTATATTTTTCACTTTTTCCTATAAAATCTATGGAGTGAAATAGCCAAAATGTGACGCAGGTAAAATGAAATATAGGCACAAAAAATCCCCCGTTGTTGCGGGGGATTCAGTTATTTTATACTTTTTAAAGTTCGTTTGTCATATGGAATCGATTCAAAACATAGGATTGACCTGTAAGCAACCAACGTTTGTAGATTAATTTACCATTCATGTAAAGGTAAAGTTGATTATCGATAATGGTTTTGTGGATTTTAAGAAATTAAATTGTTTTTTAAACAACTTCAACGCATTCATCAATACTTGAAGGTCTTTTCTTATTCCGAAATAGATAACATTTACTATTATCTTCTGTAAAACCGAAATAATGACCTTCGCAATATTTATCTAATAATTCAGATTCTTTTATCAATCTATATTTCCAATTTGGCATAGTTTTATCCTTGTTATTAAATTCTACAATAATACTCTGTAAATTATTTTCGTTATCACAAAGTTTTAATATAAGTGGTTTAAAATAATTATTAAACCATTGATTTTTTGTTAATACGGTTTTTAGTTCATTACGGTTTTCTATAAGACATCGCTTATGTGTATCAGTGTTATAACTAATTGTTCCCCAGTAGTTATAGAAATCATTATTTCCAATAGTTAAAAGTGCTCTACGGAAAGTATTAGAAATTTCGTTTTCATTTAAATGTGTATCAATAATGTCTTTTATATTTTCTAACTTATTAATTTCATCATAACATTCTAAACACCAATTAATTGCACCTTCACAAAAGGTAGTATCTTCGAGTTCAAATAGAATAGAAGTAATTTCAAGATCATTGTAAATTAATTTTGCTTTTCTTTTTTCTTCTTCAACTTGCGCTTTTGAAAATGTTGATATAACTGATTTTTTGAAAAGAAAATCATAAATATTATTAGAACCATCTGATAATTCATCAATCAAATTAATTGCACCAATAAAGGTTTGAGCACTATCAATAGTTGAATTATACACAATATTTCGAACAACTCTCATCCAATTCATAAAAGAATTTTCAGAAACCATTTCATTCTTAAATAAATATTGTGTTTGTGCGTAAAATAAAACTCTCTGTTTATATGATGGTTTATCAATTTTTATAAAGTCTTTAAATATGTAGTTATTATCTTGCTTTTCAAAATCCCATAAGTTTATCGTGGTAATTTGATTAGCATTGTTGTTGTTTGCATAAATATCAAACCATTTCTTTAAATTATTGAACGCATCTAGATTAACAAAATCTTGATATTTAAGCAAACTATAATCGTTTACTAATTCGACTATTCTTCTAGCTATTCTTTCATTCTTTATTTGATCATCTGAAATATTTCCAGACTTACTCTTAAGTTCGAGTTCTTTCCTTATATTCTCAATTTCATTAATATCGTAATATATTTCTTTGTTTTGAGCATATGCTACAATAGCGGTATTAACTATAAATTTCAGAATGCTACTATCAATTTTGCTTTTATCTGAAACATTATTCCAGAACAAATCCATCCATAAATTATCAATTCGATTTGAAAAGGTTTCTTTAATATCAGCATTGGCTTCCCAATTTTCTTTTTTAATATACTGTTCAAATTTAGCTTTGAAATTTTCAAAATCAGTAAGTGCTTTACCTCTAGCATTCATTTTGATATATAAATCATCTGATAAGCCAAAATTTTGCAACTCTATAAAGTGGAAGGTAATTTTATTTAGGTTTTCCCAAATTTGGTTAGTATTTTGAAATAATAAATGAATTGAATCTAATACATTGAGCATGGACTTAATTGTAGGGTCGCTTTTCCAAGAAAGAAAAAACCAAGAACTATCAATTATAGTTTTGCTTAACTGATTGTTTTTAGGTTTCTTTTCTTCTTTATCGTAATAGTCTGTTTCTGAAAGTTTATTATAAACAATTCCATCATTTATTAACTCGTTGCAAAATTCCCTTGAACTTGTTCTTGTTTCATAGGTGAATTTTTTCAGTAGGTTTTTTAACTCTTCATCGAGTCTGTTTTCTTTCATTGCAACATACCAATGTAAAAGAAATAATGTTGTCAATCGTTGTTGACCATCTAATGGTTGAAAAGTATAGTCTTTAATGCTCCCATAAACAAAATCTAATTCCAATTCTTTGTCATTTATTGCGCCAAGCAATGCTTTTAAAAAGTTAATTCTAAGTTCTTTTTTCTCTTCTCTACCTTGTGCGAAATCCCTTTGAATAATTGGGATTTCAATTTTATTTAATGGCTGAATTTCATAGTTTCCACAGTTACAACATTGTATACCATCATTTGATAGCAATTGTAAAAAACTAAGTTTTTTTGAAGTCTGATTTTTATTCATTTTATGATAATTCTGATTAAGATAAATATTGATCTAAAGTTTTATTGATATCATCTAAATAAGCAATTCTATCTTTTTTCTCCCATTTACTAATTTGTTTAGTAGATCCTTCATAATATTTTTGAAAAACTTTTTTAGTTGCAGGAGGAATAAATGCCCCTGTTTTCTCCAGCTCAATGATTCTCGCTCGTTTTACAGGAAATAATCCATTATTCAATTTTGAATTATCATTTTTGGATAATAATGCCATATTCTCAATTGAATGTATATCATCAAGTTTTCCAAAACAATTGCTAATATCTGCAATTAGTTTTGATATATCTTCTTTCTTTTTGGATTCTTCAAAGGTCAATAAACGATTACGAATTTCGTCTGTTAGTATTTCTCTGTCAATTGATTTTAACCACTCCAAAAAATCTTCTATTTCTGTGATTTCTTTTGAATTTTGAGCGTGAATATGTTCTAAACTCCAACCTCCATTTTTTCTATCTTTATATTTATCGAATGGAAACTTTAAAGAAAAATCGTCACTATTTAAAGTTGTCATAATGTTATGTAAAAGCAATATTTTGATAATTTGTGCATTATCAGAACCATATTCTAAATTGCCGATAGATTTATTATTTAATGTCGCTTTTAATGACTCTGAAATTTGTTCATTAATAAACTCAATAAATTCACTTTTATTTCTTTCTTTTTTATTTTGTAAAATATCTTTGATTTTAAAATCTGAATTAGCTGTAGTAATTAAATATCCAATTTTATGATATAATTCTCTATCATTATACCATTCTTCAAGTGTTTGAAAATACTTTTTGATTTCCTTCCAGTTGTTATTTATATTTTCAATCTGATTTTTTTCAAATTTTTCACCAAAAAAACGGAAGGTAGAATATTCGTCATTACCAAATTCTTGATTTAAATCTTCCTTGTAATCAGTTTTATCAATTTCATAGATTAAATTAAAGATAAAATCGATTCTTGTTGGTAAATTATTTTCTCCTTTATTTAGAAAACACCAAAATGAATCATTTTGTAATGCAGATTCAATTCTATCCCATTCTGAGGCAATTTCTAATTGTTTTAAACGAATTTTTTCAGGGTCTTCATTTGCAAAGTTGGAACTATTAAGAAATAAAGCTTTAATCAATTCAGCATTTGTTAATGGTATTTTTCCACTATTTATGCGGGTAAAAATATCAATAGAATCTTCATTTTCAGAAGTTTCATACCAAATAACTTTTGTATAATCATAGAATTTTTGTTCAAATGATTTTTCAACTTTATTTTCTTTAAACCAATTTTTTATAGTATTATATGCAAATGAGATATGGAAATAATCAATATTCGTATCATCGGATTCTTTTTTACCTAAATCATTTTTTAAATAATTAGCTGAACCTTTTCGAGTTTCATATTCTAAAACAAATGGTCTCAACTCATTTTTTTCTAAAAATGCATTTAAGTAATAGAGTATTAAATATATTGTAGTTAACCTTTGTTGTCCATCTATTACATCCCAGTCATATTCAGTTTTTTGTTTTTTTACAACTATCGGTTGTAAACAATACCAAGTTTTTTCAGCAGAATTTTGAATTTCTTTTGGGGAAAATTCATTGATGTCATTTAATAAATCTGTTACTTGTTGTTCAGTCCAACGATAACCTCTTTGATATGATGGAATAAAAAAATTGTAATTTAATAGTTCTGAGATTGGTTTTATTTGAATCATAGGTTTAAAATAATTTCTTTAAAATTAACTTTTTTCTTAATGCTTAATTTAATACTAACTATTGAGTCCCATTTTGTATAAGGCATAACATCAAAAACAAAAGATTGTCCGGTTAGCAGCCAACGTTTGTAAATTAATTTACCATTCATATATAGGTAAAGTTGATTGTCGATGATGGTTTTGTGGATCATGGTTAAGCTAAAGAAGAAGATTTTATTTTTTTAGATAAATAAATTCTCGATTCCATCCATGTTATTTTCTTTCAACAATTTTGAATTGACAACGATTTCAGGGATTAATAACTGTTGATAATTGAGTAAACCGTTATATATCTTTTTCAAGTTGTCATCTTTAATTGCTTGATAATTCAACGTATCATCTTCGGAATATTGAGTACGAAAAATGAAATCTTCCAATTTAGAAAATAATGCGGTTTTAAATACGTCAAAACTTAAACTAGGTTCGTTTCCAATTTCTAACAGAATAGCTAATGGAATTGAAAAACTATAATCTAAAGGTATATTTTTTGTTGAACATAGAAACGCAAAGTATTGATAATCATTAATTTGTTTAGGATTCAAATCAATCCAAACACTTAAATTATAATCTTTTAAAGATGAAATATCATTTTGTTTTCCTCATCAAAAGGATTATAATGTCCTAATGCTATCGAAGTACATCTTTGTTGACCATCTAGCAATAATCTATGACCTGTTATTTCATCTACAGACATCGTTATCGCGCCAACCGGATATCCTTTAAATATAGAACCCCATACTTTTTCTATTTGACTGGCTTCCCAAACCAATCCTCTTTGTAAAGTAGTTAACTTTATTTTCGATTTAGCATTTACTTTAGCTGTTTGCCATGAAGCGATTTCTTTTAATGTATATTGTTTCCTATATTAAAATTTCTATTTTTAATTACTCATTAATACTTTTCTTCTCACTTCCTCCCCATCGCTCAACCAACACCTTCGTATATTCTCCCACATTCTTTTCAACCAATTCCTTAAATTCGTTTAAAGAAACAAACTTCATATCAATCCCTTTTTCTATAGCAGCATCCACTACCATCACTTCCAAGGTCACTAATAACACATCCGTATTATCTTTTAAACGCAAATATTCTTCTTCAAAAAAAGCATCATGCAACACCACAACTAACTTTTTTGATTCAAATTGCAACTCAACCGAATGTTCTTGTTTTTTCATCCAAGTAGTCAATGAAGTTTCGCCGGTTACCAATGTAAATAAACCTTCTGATACTTTTCGAATGTGAAGAATCTCTCTCAACTGTTCTTCAAAAGGTAAAGCATTATAATCACGTAAGGATTGAGATGCTAAATAAGTAGTGTAATTTTCCATGTTTTAAATTTTATGCCTCAAAACTAAACCAGGACTCCGCCATTATTCGTCGTGGTGAGTAAATAATTTAAGTAGTTCAATCTTTTTTTATAGTCGAATTTTTCATCGGTTTTTAATAACAAATTCAAACCATAACGAACATAAATATCAAAATCAATTGATTCTTTGAACAACCAAAGTAACTCCAGATACTCGTCGATGTATATATCATAAACATCACTTTCTTTAAGATTATAACCCTCATAGATTAAGCCTTCTCTAAAATCATAATGAATCTGAAATAATAGCTGTTTAAATTCTGCTTCTCTATGTTTGAATGCTTCAAATTTCAAGTTTCTAAACGATAGAATTTCATCGATTATATTTGTAATGTTGGAAAAGATCGCCTGCTGTAGATCCATTTTTTCCGATACTTCAAAAGAATAAATGACCATAAACATCCACCCTTTTGGAATGAAATAATCATTTGGAATGTAATTATTCGTTTTAGAAACTACCAAAAGCTGAAAATCTAACTTTCCATTTACCATCTGAAAGGAATTGAAATGTATACAGAAGAAATCATTAAGATCTAACCAGATTTCACGAGAATCTCCCGCAACTCTTTTTTGAAATTCGTCGACAAACGTATCTAGGTTAATCTTCACACATTCGTGAGAAATTTCATAATGATATTTCGTTCGAAATAACTTATTTAAAACGTTTTGCTTTTCTACATTCAAGCTAGAAGAAATTGAGATACTTTCCAATACTTCAATGATTGAATCTTTTAAATCTTCGTTGTGAGTTTTAGTGTAAAAATCAACCAAAAAATCAATGGAGGATTCACTCTTTTCCAAAGAATAGATTGCTTTTTCCGCACAAAATTCATCCGTCTCATTTTCAACAATAGAAAGTAAAAAATCATGATTTTCAGGAGTATAATTACACGAAATAATTTCCAAAATCCTAATTTTAATATATTTTTCAGATTCCCAATAATGTTCTTTAAGGACTGACTCTGTAAACTTACTTAGATCGTCCTTATAACTTAGTTTCATATGAAATAGAGTGATTTCATCAACGACTAACTATGATTCGGAGTTTTTCTGGCCAGCCATTTGTTGTTCCATCAATCTTAAACTTCGTTCATTCCGAGCATTTCTTCGCGCAAGTATGGCCCAAATCGAAGCGAAAATCCAACCGATAATCGTAATTTGTAAAATCAACGCAATCAATGCGGCAAACAACTTCCCTCTAAAGAAAAAGGATAAAAATGGTGCTGTTAAATCTAGTAAAATCATAAAATATTGTTTAAGTTTTCCTACTCATATAGCTTTTCGGTTCCGCTATTGATCTTTTAAATTTTCAATAGGACAAAACTAGATCAAGCCTAAGACAAGATATGACCTAGTATAAATTAGATTTTTTCACTTAAACTAAGACATGCAGTGGCTAGTCATCACCTTAAATTTGTTATAGTTAATTTTTTAATCCTTGAAAAATTTGTAATTCATAAAAAAAAAACAGAAATGTATCCAATAAATATTGAAACCAAATTAGTCGGTAACCTTGAAGGAGAATTTTATATCCCAGCCTTTCATAGAACTTATAACTGGAGAGATGAAGTAAATAGATTACTCCATGATTTTCAAGAAATTGAAAGAGATGAGAATTATTATCTTAAACCAATTGTCGTAAGAAAAAATGAAGAAGATAACAACGAATTAATAGATGGTCAACAACGCTTAATGACACTGTTTATCCTTATTAAACACATAGAAAAATTCCTGCCAATGAGTCAAGCTAAATTTTCTATCAACTATCAAAAGAAAAGTAGAAATTTTCTAGAACCGTTTGATTTTAACGATACAAATAGGCAAACTACCATAACGGATGAATATTTCTTCCAAGAGACTACACAAACAATAATAAATTGGTTCAACGAACAAGAAGATGAAACACAAACTGCCATTGATTTATGGTTAAGATTGTGCAGAAATATTCATGTGATTCGCTATGAAGTAAACTAAAGAAATTGATAGAAAATCTAAATTTTAGACTTTAAAAAACCCACTAAAATAACTAAGTGGGTTTATTTAAATCTAAAACACCTCACATCGCCGGCTGATGCTTCCCTTTCCCATTCGGATGTCGCATACACGACAAAGCCGTCAACGAACTAATGGAACCAGCACTCGTTCCACAAAACTTACAGGTATATTTAGACTTCTCACTTCCTTCATAAAGTTGGTGTTTCTCTTTTCCGTTAGGATGTCTCATACAAGTCAAAGCAGTTAACGAACTTACAGACGATGCTTTCGTCCCACAATACATACAATAAAAATTTGCCATAATTCTAGTTTTAAGTTTTGACAAAGGTAGGTGGAGACTATGCCAAGAGATGGCTAGGTATTGTGAGATTAAAAAATGAATGATTTAATTCATCTATGTCATGTTTTGGCTTTCGTTAACATTTATTTTACATGGAAAAAGACACGAAAATGAATTCCATACCCTTCACTCCCTTATTTTATTGTTCCTATTGTGGCGTTTCTGCAATCTCAAAAAACCTATTGGAAAATGCACGGTGTTTACGACATCCGTCTGGTAGCGGTAAAGGGTATCATATATCCTATAAAGGCTCTGAAAAAGAAATTTACATCTGTCGATATTGTGGTCTACAGGAAAAATCAATTTTAGTTTTAACCGCGAATTTCTGTCCAAACTATCCTTATAAGTTAAGAAAAGGAAGACATTCTCCTGCTTTGTAATTTTCAATTTTGAGCGTCATGTTTTGGCGCAGCTGGCAAGTAGGTTTGTGAAAAATTATTACCATGGAACGAAGAAACACAAACTATAAAATTGCAACTGACAAAGGACCGAAACGCCCATTAAAGCTCAATGATTTTGGACGAATACCACCACAAGCAAGGGATTTCGAAGAAGCGGTATTGGGTGCAATGATGCTAAACAAAGAGGTTGTAGATGAAGTAAAAAACATTTTACATCAAGCATGTTTTTACGATGTAAAACACTATTACATTTTTAAAGCGATTGAATTTTTACACAATGCTACACATCCGGTTGATCTATTAACGGTTTCAAATCAATTACGAAAAAATAATGAATTAGAATTAGCAGGTGGAATTAGCTATTTGTCGCACTTAACAAATAGAATAGGAACAACAGCAAACGTAGAGTTTCATGCCCGAATTATATCGCAAAAATATGTTCAACGAGAAATCATTCGACTTTCATCTGAAATGCTAACGGATGCTTTTGATGATGCAGCAGATATTTTTGATTTGTTAAACAAAGTGGAAAAAGGCGTATTTCAAATTTATGCTGACAACATGAAAAAGGATGTTGATGAAATGCAAAAAGTGGTGTTTGATGCCATTGGAGAAATCGAGGATGCACGAAAAAACAAAAGCGGTATTTCAGGTGTCGCAACCGGATTTTCTGACTTGGATCGTATAACATCAGGTTGGCAACGATCTGATATGATTGTTATTGCCGCTCGTCCAGCAATGGGGAAAACTGCTTTTACACTTTCGATGGCTAGAAATTGTGCTGTTGATTATAAAAAAGGGGTTGCTATTTTTTCTTTAGAAATGTCATCTGTGCAACTTGTGAAACGATTAATCTCCAGTGAATCAAAAATTGATGCTTCCAAATTGCGGAAAGGTAATTTGGAAGATCACGAAATGCAACAACTTCACACACGTATCAAAAAACTGATTGAAGCACCTATTTTCATTGATGATACACCTGGGATAAGCGTTTTTGATTTTAGAGCAAAATGTAGGAGATTAAAAAAAGAAAAAAACATTGAACTCATTATAATTGACTATTTACAATTGATGTCTGCAGGACCAAAAACGGGTAATGGTAACCGAGAACAAGAAATTTCCATCATTTCTAGAACAATTAAAGAAATAGCAAAAGAATTAAACGTTCCAATAATTGCACTTTCTCAGTTAAGTCGTTCTGTTGAAACTAGAGGTGGTGGCGGTGTACCAATGCTGTCAGACTTACGCGAGTCGGGATCGATAGAGCAAGATGCAGATATTGTTTCTTTCATTTATCGTCCTGAAAAATATGGAATCACGCAAAATGAATCTGGTGAATCTAACCTAGGAGTTGCAGAATTGATTATTGCAAAGCACAGAAACGGAGATCTAGGAACTGTTCGTATGCAATTTGTAGGGAAATATGCACTTTTTAGGGATTTTGACACCTATAAAGACGATTCAGCTATTAATGCTACGAGTTATAGTACAAATCAGAATAACGAGGGAAATTTCACTTTTCAAAGTAAAATGAATAAAACAAACGATTCATCTTTAAATGATTTTAACCTGGATGATGTGCCGTTTTAATTAGATGCAATCTTCCACAAACATTCTGTTTTATTCACAGGCAACAACTCTACCATAAATTTATCACTTGGAAAAACAAATGCAATCTGATTATTTTCATCTTTGATGATAAGTGAGTTATATTGAATTTCAACGGTTCCTACTATGTTTAATTCTTTGAAAACGTTTGATGATTGGCTTAATGATTCTTCGATTGGTTTGATAGTAAGGTCATACACTCCTGTAAAAACGTTTTGCTTATCCAATTCAAAACGAGCATCTAACATTTTCTCAAATTGATTTTTTTCATACGATCCAAATCCCCCTTTTTCATGTTCACTTAACGCATTTAATTTATTGATAAGTGCAACGGAAACTAATTCTTTGTAATCTTCATGTACATTTACCAAATGTAAAAAATACCAAGGAAATTTTTCGCTCAATTTATCTATTGCAGCTTCAAAAGTCGAATATTCATTCTTAATTGCAATATTCATTCCCTCATCCGAAAAATCGGTTTCGTTATGGTTGTAAATATAGACAGTTCCAGTTTTTCTTTTCTCACGATAGATAGCTATGGATCCTCCTTCTCCGCCAATTTCAAAAATACATTCTTGTTTCATTTCGTTTCTTTTAGGTAAAGTTACGTTTGTTAGTACGTAAAAATTTTATGCTTTACTATGCAATAAACTTAAAATTAATTGTGAATACTAAATTCCACTGATTTTAAAATGTCTTCATAAACATAATTATCTGAGATAGAAAAAAGTAACATTTCAGTTCGATATAATTCTTCTGGATATTTATTCTCCCAAAGTAGTTGATGTACTTGTTTAATTAATAAGTTAAGTTCCTTATAAGCTTGCTTTTTATCTATAAAAACCTTTCTGTCGAACGTATTAATCATTTTTTTGTTCGCTAATGAATTTTCAGCAGTTGGATTGTATTTATCCTTCAAACCCAATCGAATCAATACATTCATATCAAAAGCCATCATCTTAGAATTTCTCCCATCAGGTATCGGAAAAAAATTGGACGACTCCCCATTTTTTAATAATATCCAATTTAAGGAATAAGCAACCCGAGAATCATAGATAATCAATTCTTCAGGAAACATGAATGCTCCAACTTTAGACGAACTAGCAATTCTATCAAACGATATGTTGGCTTTATTAATAACGATTTCTTCTATTAATTTATCAGTTTCATTTCCGCCTGAAATCCCACCCCAATCTTTTATAATCCATTTAGCAAGTTCTATGAATTTCGTCTTATTAGTTTGATGCAAATGATGTAAGTGTTTTTTTACAATCTTTTTTAATCCCAATTCTTTTTCAAACTTCCCTGCAGGTGAAATTTCAGAAGAATTTGATTCAAATTTTCCTAAGAAATCCTGTTCATCTTGCGAAAGTATTTCAAACCCATACAAACCTTTAAGATTAGAATTCCAAGGATAAATAGATGGTAATGTATGTTTGATTTCTTCTAGATAATCAGCTATTATTTTTACTCTAGTTATATTCATGAGGATAATTAGTTAATTATCTCTTTAAACCTAAGTTTATTCATCGCCAATTCTTGACGTAGTTCAATAATTCTATAACGTTTCAATAAACGTTCTTTTATCAATTTTTTTAACGATACAGGTGCAATTAATTTCACTTTTTCTTCATGTTTTAATAGTAGTCTAACTAAGTGTTATCAAAACCCTTTGTAATTGGGGTATTAACCTTCATCTAAAGTAGTTCCTTCAGGTGAAATTTCGTATTCATCCGATTCACCATTGAATAAAGGGTAATGCTACAACCCCAACGTATTTATCACGCGTTCTATAATAATCTGAATAATACGTTTATTCATTGTTTTGGAATTTTCTCTGTAAAAAGTGTATTCATCCAATGTAAAGCAACCAGAAATTAATCCAACCACTTCGCTTCGGATTGCATTTCCTTTAAAAAGAATGGTTTGAATAAATTGTTTTTTAGCTGCTCTGGTCAAATTTTGAAATGCAGCTTGACTTAACTCACTTTCCAAACGCAAGAAAAGTAAATCGTGTTGCATTTTAATAACCGGACGTAAGGTTGTGTTTTGAAATTTTTCCTCCAACGACATGTTTTCATTTACAAGCGCAGTTGGAATTTGTGGTCGAATGGAAGTTTTAGTTTGTAGCATAAAATGAATGTTTGTTTAAATGTAAATAAAATCTAGTGACATAGAAAAGATATTTAATGAAACTTTTAATGTCATCACATATTGTGATGACATACAGATAAAAGCCAAAATCTTTACTTCTTTTGCTGTTTCAGAACATGTAATAACAATGTTGTAATTAAAAAAAAGTATATTAAGTAGTTAGTTGATTGGATATATAATTGATTAATCATAGTAGGAAACTACTATAAATTAGATTTTTTGAAGCAAACAAGAAATTAAAACCGCAGTTTACATTAGTAAATGAGAAGAGAAAGCTTTGCTTTCGAAGACCAAACGGTAGTGCAGGGAATCAAAAAGGAGTTTATCAAACGAAGAAAAAGCCATTTATAGAAGTTTCTGGTATTTGTTTTCCCAACCTTACATCGTACATTTGTAGTAAGACCCTAAAAATAAAATCATGCATATAGAACAAATGTATACAGGATGTTTGGCTCAAGGAGCTTACTACATTATTTGCAATGGAGAAGTTGCAATTGTTGATCCTCTTCGTGAAGTTCAATCCTATATAGACAAAGCAAAAGCGGATAAAGCCACCATCAAGTATATTTTTGAAACACATTTTCATGCTGATTTTGTCAGTGGACACTTAACCCTTTCAGAACAAACAGGAGCTGAGATTATTTACGGACCCACTGCTGTTCCAAATTTTAAATCAACCATAGCTGAAGATGGACAACTATTCCCATTGGGTGATTGTTTCGTCAAAGTGTTACATACGCCTGGACACACCATGGAAAGTTCAACCTTTTTATTAATAGATGCTAACGGAAAAGAGCATGCTATTTTTTCGGGTGACACCTTGTTTTTAGGGGATGTAGGTCGACCAGATTTAGCGCAAAAAGCAGCAAATATGACCCAAGAGGAATTGGCTGGTTTGTTATTTGACAGTTTACGTACTAAAATCATGACTTTACCCAATGACACAATAGTATACCCAGGACATGGCGCAGGATCCGCATGCGGCAAACATATGTCGAAGGAAACTGTAGGAACTTTAGGGGAGCAAAAACAAAGCAATTATGCCTTACGTGCAAACATGACAAAAGCGGAATTCATTCAAGAAGTGACTGATGGATTGTTACCTCCTCCTTCGTATTTTCCACTCAATGTGATGTTGAACAAACAAGGTTATGAAAGTATAGATGTCATTATCGAACGAGGTACTTTAGCTTTGACCCCAGAAAAATTTGAACTCATTGCAAATTCAACGGATGCGATAGTGCTAGATGTTCGAAATGAAAAAGCGTTTACGAAATCACATATTCCAAACGCTATTTTTATCGGAGTAGATGGAAGTTTTGCTCCTTGGGTAGGTGCATTGCTAAAAGACGTAAAACAAGAAATACTGTTAGTGGTACCTGAAGGTCGCGAAAAAGAAGTAGTTACACGTTTAGCACGTGTAGGATTTGATCATACGGTAGGTTACTTAGCAGGTGGAATCGAAGCATGGAAACAAGCAGGTAAAGAAGTTGATTCTATTGATTCTATTTCTGCAGAAATATTTAAAACACAATTAAAAGCAGACTCCATTGTGTTTGATGTCCGTAAAGAGAATGAATTTCAAAGTGAACACTTACCTCAAGCACAATTAGCGTCCTTGGATTATATCAATGAACATTTAGCAGAATTCCCAAAAGAAACTCCATACTTTATTTACTGTGGTGGTGGATATCGTTCAGTGATTGCTGCTTCTATTTTAAAAAGTAGAGGATATCATGGAATGATTAATGTGGAAGGTGGTTTTAGTGCAATAAAAAATGCAGGAATTCTAACTACTGATTTTGTTTGTCCTTCTACTTTAAAATAAAAGTCAATTTAATTCGTTATACTTTTTCGTGAAAAAACAGCTTATATTATTCGCTCTATTATTTAGTATCCTGCTTATTGGAGGTCTAACAGGTTCCTGCAAAAAATCCAGTGGACTTTCTCAGTCGAATGTTACATTTTCGGTGGATACACTTTTATTTGATACCGTTTTTACAACTCTTGGAACAACCACCCAACAATTTAAAATATATAATCCGGATGCTAAAACAGTTATTATACAAGAAGTGGAATTGATGGGAGGGAAGACATCTCCCTTCCGTTTGAATGTTGATGGTGCTTCGGGTATTAAATTTGATAATCTTAGTATCGAAGGCAAAGATAGTTTGTATGCCTTTGTAGATGTGAAACTGAACGTGAATAACCAATCCTTACCTTTAGTGGTTGAGGATTCGATTCGATTTAGAGCAAATGGGAAAGATTATTATTTAAATTTAGTAGTTTGGGGGCAAGATGCCTATTTCCATCGTAGTGAAGTAATTAAAGAAACGCTTTGGAAAAGTGACAAGCCGCACGTTATTTTTGGAACTGCTGCGGTTGATTCAGCCAAATCTTTGACGATTGAGGCGGGTACTAAAATTTATTTACACAAAAAAGGGATGTTAATGGTCTATAAAGGTTCCTTACAAGTGAATGGAACCAAAGATAAACCAGTAATTTTTCAAGGAAATCGCTTAGAAGAGTTTTACAAAGATGTCTCTGGTCAATACTACGGTATATACCTCCATCAAGCCCAACCTTCTTCAATCAATTATGCAGAAATAAAAAATGGAACCGCTGGAATACATATTTATAGTCAAGATCCAAAAAATCAACAAGCTACATTGATTTTAACCAATTCCAAAATTATTAACAACGCAAGTTATGGTGTATTTTTATTTGCACATCCTATAGTAAAAATGGAGAATTGTGTGATTGCGAATAATGAAAGATATGGTTTGTTTGTTTTGCAAGGCGCCACCTATTATGTTAATCAATGTCACATTTTAGACTATGGTAAAGATGATAAATCTGCAGCACTTGTTTTGAAAAATAATTATTATAATCCTACAAGTAAAATAAATTATGTATCGGGTATGGAAGGTTCAATCAATAATTCAGTCATTTATGGTGCGAAAGAAATTGAGGTATTGATTGATACCATTCAAGATCCAAACGTGAAAATTAGCTTAAATTTCAATTCCTGTTTGATCAAATGGACAAACGAAAATAATAACGCTAGCTTTAAAAATGTGATTTGGAATTTGAACCCTTATTTTAAAGATCCAATAAATTACAATTACCATTTTGAAAGTAATTCGCCTTTAAACGGTGGGGGAGATAAAAACCTAATGAATGCCTTTGATATAGAAGGAAATCCACGATCCCTAACAGCGCCAGACATTGGAGCGTATGAATTGAATTGAAATACATCCGCACTGCGGACGCAATTGAAAAAAAATATAAAATAGAACAAAACAATGAAATATAATCTTTCTGAAATTACAGAATTAATCAAAAACCGAAGAACGATTTATCCGGAGCAATTTAGTACACGTAAAGTACATAAAGAGCAAATTGAAGCAATGTTGAACAATGCGATTTGGGCGCCGACTCATGGAAATACGCAACCATGGCGATTTACCGTGTTTACAGAAGATTCTAGACAACAATTGGCAGATTTTCAAACCCAATTGTATTTGGATACAACACCCAAAGAAAATCAAAAAGACACGAAAGTAGCTAAGTTACTAGCACGACCACTACAAGCAACAGCAGTGATTGCGGTTTGTATGAAACGCGATGAAACCGAAAAAATCAGAGAGATTGAAGAAGTGGAAGCAGTTGCTTGCGCCATTCATAACCTTCAATTAACCGCTGCGGCTTATGGAATTGGGGCGTATTGGTCGACCTCAGCGTTTATCTACACTCCTGAAATGAATGCTTTTTTAGAAATAGGAGAAAAAGATAAATGTTTAGGGATTATCTATTTGGGTTACCCAGAAATCGAATGGCCTAAGAGTCATCGCAAACCGATCGAATATTTGACAACTTGGAAATAAATGAAGCTTCTCCTGATTTGTGTATCACTTATTTTTTTTGGTTTCATTGCATTAACTCAAAGTTCCCCTTCTCAAGTTAAAGCATATTTTGGGTTGCAGTATAAACCCTTAATTGCGGGTGATTTTATTGGCTCTTCTCGCTTATTGTTGAAAAATGACACGATACAGGCAGAATTTACTCAACAATTAGGTTCTTCTATTGGAGGAGTAATAAGAGTACATTTCAAGAAAAATACTGCCTTAGAAACAGGAATTAATCAAGTCATTCGCCACTATAATGTTCAATTTTCACACTTAGATTCTGCCATTACAATCAATAAATCACTAAAAATTGTAGCTTTTGACGTCCCTCTGAATGTATTGTTTTTTATAAAATTATCTCAAAAGATTTTTATGAACACCTCTTTAGGTACTTCATTTGTTTTTAATCCATCCAATGTAGCTGTAACAGCAATTTATAATAAATACAATTTGTTTCGTGCAGAAGGGAGAATGAATAATGTTTTTGCGGTAGATTTAAACGCTAATTTAGGATTCGAATATAGGACAGATTCTAAAGGTTTTTTCTACATCGGAGCTTCTGGTCGTGTTCCGCTTAAACCCATCTTTAATGTCGCGGTTAGTCATGAAAACACCATGAATCATCAAAAGACCGTCCTTTTTGGAAGTATGTCAGGAACCTATATTTCTTTTGATTTTCGATATTTCTTCCCGTATAACAATAAGACGAGTATGAAAAGTGGAATGCCGATTGAACAGTAATTAATTTGAAAATTTGAAGATTTGAAAATGGAAGGATGTAACAATGGATTCAATGTAGCAATGTGTAAATTGATAAATCTCCCATGGTTTTTAAGTTAAATATCAAAATACGCTGAAAATTTACTTGAGGGGAGTTCTAAAAATTAGATTTTTGAGGCAAACAAAAAATTAAATCCGCAGTTTACTCTAGTAAATGAGGAGAGAAAGCGTTGCTTTCGAAGACTAAACGGCAGTGCAGAGAATTAAAAGGAGTTTATAAAAAACGAAGAAAAAGCAATTTTTAGAGATTCCCTTAATGTGGGCAATGCGCTTCGAGCAATACGCGCGCCTCATCATTCCCCAAATTCGCTGCACGCAGAAAATCAGAACAACCTGCCAGTATGTTATTCACTTTGTGATAAGCAATTCCTCGTTGTAAAAAGGCTTCATCGTCGTTTTGATCCAATTCAATAACTTTTGAAAAGTTTAAAATCGCATCTTCAAAATTGCTTGCATCCGACAATAATTTTCCGCGTTCTAAGTAATAATTACCTGCTGTTGGTTTCAATAAAATTGCTTTTGTATATGCTTTGTTTGCCTTTACTGTTTGATGAAGAGCTGCATAATAGGTCCCATACAAAAACTGAACCTTTGATTTATCCTTACTTAACTTCTGATAACGTTTGATATCAGATAACGCTTCAGGGTGTTTTTTTAATCCTAAAAAGCAATAAAAATGAGCTTCCAATGCTTCCAGATTTTTAGGATTCAACAACAAGGTATTTGTATAATTCTCGAGTGCTTTTTCAGATTGATTTAATCCTTTATAACATTCCCCTAATAGAAAAAAAGTATGCTCTAGCACTTCGTCTTTTTGAGCTATACGCAACAGACTCGTGTAATATAAATCTTGTATAGCATCTGTATAATACCCCTCTTGAGCATAGACAACCCCTCGTTTGTAATAACACATACTACATTTGGAATCGATGACAATGGCGCGGCCATAATATTGAATAGCTAAAGATGAATTTTTCGCTTGTAGGCAACGATCTCCCTTATGGACTAGTACCGAAAGAGATTGGGAGAAAAGTAGGTGTATAGAAAAAAATAAAAATACAATACAAGAAAAAACCTTCATAACAAGATGTTTATTTACAAAGATAAATTTTTCAAGGTGTTCAATCCGGTTGAATTTGTAGTTTTGTAAAAAAATGATATGACAAGCATCGAAACCATAATAGAAAAACTAGATTTAAAACCACATCCAGAAGGTGGATACTACAAAGAAACGTATCGTTCAGTGGAAACTTGTTTGGATGGTTCACGCAATCTTCAAACGGCCATTTATTTTTTATTGACTTCCGATAATGTTTCTCATTTCCATCGTATTAAAAGTGATGAAATATGGTATTTCCATGCTGGAAGCCCGTTGATTGTTCACACCTTAACCGATAAAGGTCATACACAACATTTAGTAGGAAATGATCTATTAGCCGGACAAACTCCTCAACTTCTTGTCCCTAAAGACATTATTTTTGGTTCTTCGGTATTGGAAAAAGACAGTTATTCATTGGTTTCTTGTTCAGTAGCTCCAGGATTTGATTTTGCCGATTTTGAATTATTTACGAAAGAAGATTTGATGGAGAAATATGGAGAATATGAAGAGATAATTGATCTTTTGACGTAATTTTTTTGTATATTTGAGTGTATAAATTGAGATTATGAAAATTATAGCAGAAAGGCGTTCGATTAAAAAATCTACAATGATTGATATTGTTGATTTTGAAAAAAAAATTGCAGCTATCTCCGAAACAACTATTAAACCTCAAATAGAATTTGCAAGCAAATCTTCAGATATTGAGTTGACACAAATTCAAAAGGTATATTCAAATTGCAACATCCACATCTAATAATCATTGCAGGTTGTAATGGAGCCGGTAAATCAACATTTTCATCTTCATTAGTTAAAAATGTTACTCCTTTTGATTATGATAAAAAATTCATTCAAATTTATAATCAATTAAGAGATTCAGAATTTAGAGATCAAATAGCTACTAGTCAGGTAACAGAAGAACTAAATCATTTGATTTCAAGTTCGTTTTTAGAAAAAAAAACAATATGTTTTGAAACGAATTTACATGTGTTTCCTTTTACTTGGATAAATGAAGCGAAGAGTTTAGGTTATAAAATTTCCATGTATTTTTTTAGTTTAAAAAATATTGAACTTGCTAAAAAACGTGTTGAAATTCGCACAAAAAACAAAGGTCATTTTGTGAATGATAGTACAATTGAATTTAAATGGAAAGAAGGGTATAAAAATTTAAATATTCATTTTTCTCTGTTTGATCATATAATTTATCTAGATAATACAAAACCTTATTCCCCAAAGGTTATGTTCGAATTAGAAAAAGATGAAAAATTAGATTTTAAACTCTATTTATATCAAATAATAATTCCTAAATATATCAAACATCGACTACCTTCAATATTTGAATTACTAGCAAAAAATGACAAATAATTTAGATTCTGACTTACGTTTCATGCAACGGTGCATCGACCTCGCTCAATTGGGTAGTGGCTATGTTGCTCCAAATCCGATGGTTGGTGCTGTAATTGTACTAAACGACGAAATTGTAGGTGAAGGTTATCATCAAAAATACGGAGAAGGGCACGCTGAGGTAAATGCAATCAACTCTGTTGACGATAAAAGTCTGTTATCTGAAGCTACCATTTACGTAAGTTTAGAACCATGTGCACATCACGGAAAAACACCACCTTGTGCCGACTTGTTGGTTTCCTACAAATTTAAGCGCGTTGTGATTGGTTGTATCGACTCGAATGAATTAGTTGCTGGAAAAGGAATCGAACGACTAAAAGAAGCAGGAATAGAAGTTACGGTTGGAGTACTCGAAAAAGAATGTAAAGCACTAAATAAACGATTTTTTACATTTTTGAATAAACAACGTCCTTACATCGTGTTGAAATGGGCACAAACTCAAGATGGATACATTGATCGTCCACGTGAAGAAGAAATTACTGAACGTAAAATCAATTGGATTAGTGCTCCTGAAACGCAATCGTTGGTTCACCATTGGCGAAGTCAAGAACCAGCCATTTTGGTTGGATGGAAAACGGTAGAACACGATAATCCTAGTTTGACCGTCCGAGAAGTTAGCGGTAAAAATCCTTTGCGCGTGATAATTGATAGTCAATTGAATATGCCTCAAGATTCGACTGTCTATACAGATGGGGATCACACGGTGATTATCAATAAAATCAAAACGGAAACGATTGGTAATGTGCAATTAATCAAGCTCAATCAAATCAACACAAGGAACATACTCGATGTATTATATGGCCTAAATATTAGTTCCGTTTTCGTAGAAGGTGGTAGTAGTACAATCCAACATTTTTTAGTAGATGGTTATTGGGATGAAGCACGCGTGATTGTAGGTCAGCAAACTTTTGGAGATGGAATTAAAGGTCCACGGATTTCTGGAACTCCTGATAAAACCTACAAATTTGCAGGAGATACGGTACATCATTATTTTAAGTAAAAGATCTATTTTTTTAAACACAAAGACACGGAGATTTTCACAAAGGACACAGAAAGACTTTGTCCACAAAGGAATAAGTAAAAACTCAAGCGAAGCGTCTCTGTGTCAAATAAGAAATATTGTTCTTTGCGTTTCTCCGTGCCATTGTGTCCTTAGTGTTTAAAAATTCTTCTCATTATCAAAATATAATACATAATTTAATCCCAAAATATAACTCATCATTTATAATTCCGTTCATGTTCTCTATCCTCATTTCCGTGCTCGCAACTACCTGGATTTTCATCCTATTCAAACTTTTCCCGAAGTATGGAGTGAATACCTTTCAAGCGATTGTAATCAACTACCTCACAGCTTGCATTTGCGGAATCTTACTTTATGGAAACACTCTAACCGAAGCAGCATTTGAGTATACATCCTGGATTCCTTTTGTGTTTTTATGTGGGATTCTTTTTATCAGTATTTTTTATTTAATCGGACTCAGCTCCCAACGTAATGGAGTTTCTATAACCTCTGTAGCAGTAAAAATGAGCATGGCAATTTCGATGGGATTGATGATTGTACTCTACAATGAATCGATTACTTCGTTGAAAATTGGAGGAATAATACTTTCAATACTTGGAGTAATAATAATGAGTTACGAGCGAAAAAAGTTAAGAGTAACGAAAGTTACCAGTGAAGAAAGTCGTCACTCGTCACCCGTCACTCGTCACTCTATTCTCTTCGTTATCTTCCTCGGCTGTGGACTTCTGGATGTTGTACTTAATTATGTTCAATCCTTTCATTTACAACATTTAAGCACCTCCTTGTTTAGCGCTTTCGGGTTAGGTATGGCAGGCATTTTTGGCGGAATAATTCTATTAATCAATATTCTTCGCAAAAAAGAAACTTTTGAAAAGAAAAGTGTTGTAGCAGGTGTATTATTGGGGATTCCAAATTATTTTTCGATCTACTATTTGATCCTATCGTATTCTTCCACTTCTTGGTCTGACTCCACCGTTTTAGCTGTATTGAATGTAGCAACCGTTATTACTTCTTCATTGGCAGGATTAGTACTTTTCAAAGAAAAACTAAACCTTCAAAAAAGTGTTGGATTGATCTTATCCTTACTTGCAATCGCCTGCTTTTATTTTGCGAAGTAATTCCTTATTTTTGTGTCATTATGATTCAATACAAAAAAGTTGCTTTTTACACCTTGGGTTGCAAGTTAAACTTCTCTGAAACATCGACAATCGCTCGTTTGTTTGAGGATGCTGGATTTGCAAAAGTAGATTTTGAAGACGCACCCGATGTCTTTGTGATAAACACCTGTTCTGTTACCGACAACGCAGATAAAAAGTGTAAACAACTGGTTAAAAAAGCCTTAAAAGTGAATCCTGATGCTTTCGTGACCATCGTTGGATGTTATGCACAACTCAAGCCTGAAGAAATCGGGAAAATACCTGGTGTCGATTTGGTGTTAGGAGCGAATGAAAAATTTGATATCCTTGCTTATTTAGAGCAAACCGATAAAAAGGAAGAAGCGCAAGTTTCTTACCAAAACATCAAAGAAACGAAAGAATTTATTCCTTCATTTTCCTATGGTGATAGAACGCGTTCGTTTTTGAAAGTACAAGATGGCTGTGATTACTTCTGTACGTTTTGTACTATTCCGTTGGCTCGTGGTAAAAGTCGAAATGCTAGTATCTCGGAAACATTAGTAGAAGCAGAGAAAATTGCACAAACAGAGATTAAAGAAGTGGTACTAACAGGTGTAAATATTGGTGATTTTGGTCAAGGAGAAGGGGAGAATTTCTTCCAATTAATCCAAGCCCTAGACAAGGTAGATGGCATTGATCGTTACCGAATTTCATCGATCGAACCTAACTTACTTTCTAATGAAATTATTGATTTTTGTTTGAGTGACTCGCAAAAATTTGTTCCGCATTTTCATATTCCCTTGCAAGTAGGTAACGACCGTATCTTGAAAGCAATGCGCAGAAAATACGAACGTTCCTTGTATGCAGAACGTGTAAAACAAATCAAATCTTTACGCACGGATTGTTGTATTGGTGTGGATGTAATTGTTGGATTCCCAGGAGAAACTGACGAAGAATTTTTAGACTCCTACAACTTCATTCAAAGTCTACCGATTTCGTACATACACGTATTCACCTATTCGGAACGCGCGAACACCAGTGCACCTAAGTTAGGAGAGTTCGTACCGATGGAAAAACGTAAAGAGCGCAGTAAAATGTTACACATCCTTTCTGATAAAAAGAAACGTGCTTTTTACGAGGAGAATATTGGTAGCGAACGCACTGTACTTTTCGAAGCGGAGGAAGAAGAAGGAATGATGTATGGTTTTACCGAAAATTACGTCAAAGTGAAAACACCTTTTCAAGCAGAATTGGTAAACAATTTCCGTAAGGTTCGTCTGACCAACATTGACCGTGATGGAATAATGAAAGTTGAATTCATTTAAATTAACACTATGAACTTACTAAAACTTTTATGCCTGATACTTGGATTGAGTACAGCTTCTATTGCTGTGGGACAAGATTACCTTAAGCGTTTCAAACAATTGGATGTAATTCAATATGATTTAAAGATTAACCTCTTTGAAAAACAAAACAAGATTGTTGTAAGAGAAAATGTAACAATCCAATTTCTTCAAAAAACAGATTCGTTTCAGTTGGACTTAGTTGGACGATTTGAGGATAGTTTGGGGATGAAAATTTCTTCGATTACTTATGAAAATCAACCAGTTTCATTTAAACAATCCACAGATAAAGTCACTTTATTTACAGTCACTTTAAACAAAGGTGAAAGTAGAGCATTTACTATAGAATTTGAAGGAATCCCATCAGACGGGTTAATCATTGGTCAAAATAAATTTGGGGAACGTACTTTTTTCGCAGACAATTGGCCGATGCGCGCGAAACATTGGTTTGCTTGTGTAGATCATCCTTCGGATAAGGCGATGGTGAAAATGGAAATCATTGCGCCAAAAGGGTATGAAGTTGTTTCCAATGGAATGGAGATAAGCTTCACGACTTCACATCCACAAAATACATCTAAATATTTCGAAACAAAAATACCCATCCCAACAAAAGTAATCGTTTTTGGAGCTTCAAACTTCGAAAAACAAACCCTACCTCGTAAGAAAAATCAAGTAGAAATCACCAATTTTGTGTATCCACAAGATAAGGAAAAAGGATTCAAAGATTTTGAGCAAGCAGATACCATCTTAGCGTATCTCCAAGCACACATTGGTCAATTTCCTTTTGAGAAATTATACAATGTACAGTCGACAACTATGTATGGAGGAATGGAGAATGCAGGCTGTGTTTTTTACGATGAGAAAGCAATCACAGGAAAAGGAACGATCAATGAATTAATCGCACATGAAATCGTGCATCAATGGTTTGGGAATTCAGCTTCGGAACTCGATTGGCCACACTTATGGTTGAGTGAAGGTTTTGCTACCTATTTGACCGATTTATATATCGAAGACCACAAAGGAAAAGGAGCATTTTTGAGTCAGCTAAAAAAACAACGTGATGCAGTTATACGCTTCTACACCAAAAATAAGTTGCCATTGAAAGACACCGTTTCAACGAATACCCAAGACATGTTAAACACGAATGCCTATCAAAAAGGAGCTTGGGTGTTACACATGTTGCGTGAGCAAGTAGGAAAGGAATTATTTTGGAAAGCGATTGCAACTTATTACGACACTTACAAATTCAACAATGCACGCTCCATCGATTTTATCCGTGTATTTGAAAAAGTCAGTAATAAAAATCTTTCGCAATTTTACGAAGAATGGATTTGTCAAGCTGGTCATCCGGTGATTTCGTATAAATTGGAGCAAGAAACAGGAAAAATTAAAATTAAATTCATTCAAAATCAAGTAGAAAGCTTTCATTTCCCCTTAGATTTTTTAGTTTTGTATGATGACAATACGAGTGAAACGAAAACCTTCGTATTTAATGACAAAGAAACAACACTTGAATGGGCAACGAATCAAAAAGTTTCTAGTCTAAGATTAGACCCTAACTTCAAATTGTTGTTTGAAGAAAAAAAATAAACCATGAAGTTTTTACTCTTAAGTATAGCTCTTTTTCTGTTCACAGGATCATCTTTTAAATCGGATGATATCTTGGGAATGTGGTTGGACGAAAGTAAAAAACTAATCGTTGAGTGTTATAAGTTCGAAAATAAATATTACGCACGTATCAAATGGTTCAAAAACGAAAATAAGAAGGTTGATAAATTTTCGGATAAAGGATTACCTAAATCTCAATGGTTGAACTATAAAGTGATGGAACATTTTATGTATAATGGTGATTATTGGACCGGTGGAACGATACATCAAATCAAAAAAGGAACTTCTTACGATGCTAATATACACATGAAAAACTATAATGCCATCGTAGTCAGAGGATTTGTCTTAGTTACACTTTTAGGGGATGATGTAAATTTTTCTAGGTACACAGGAGGATTACCGAAGCAGGAATAAAGCTTCGAGAATCTCAGCCACCATTGTTCGAGAGCCATAATCGTTATTATTAAAGCCCAAAACATACCTCAAAAACACTTTTTTTCTTCTATTTTATAGTATTAAATGCGATTTTAATTCTTAAATTAATGTAGAAAAGATTAGAATGAAAGGGTATATGTACATTTTAGAATGTTCAAATGGTAGCTATTATACTGGTAGCACGATTAATTTAGAACGTAGAATACAACAACATCAATCAGGCGAAGGAGCAAATCACACAAAAAAATATTTACCTGTAAGATTGATATATTTTGAAGAATTTAAACGAATTGATGAAGCCTTCTATAGAGAAAAGCAAGTCCAAAATTGGAGTAGAAAAAAGAAAGAAGCTTTAATAAATGGAGAACTAGATAAATTGATTTCTTCATCAATAGCTTTCAGAGATAAGCTTGGCTAAGTTAAATTGAAATTAAGAAGTTTAAGCCGTTGAAATTAGAGTAGAATATATTACGGTGGCTGAGGCTCTAGATTTTGACGGTGGCTGAGGTTCTCGAAGCCCCGTCACTCAATTACCATAGGATTCTCCAATACCGCATCTACCAAACGTTCCGTGTATTTCTCCATTGCTGGATTCATTACGATTTTCTGACATTTAGGGAAACTCTCAGTCATGCGTGTTACATGTGCAACAGAACTAAATTTCAAACACTTTTCAGAATCAACTACCAAAAAATATTTCAGTTTATTGATGTTAATTCCGTTTTGAAAATACAATTCATTCACACGTTTAGGCGTCCCAATGACAATGTCAGCTCCGTTGAATAAATCATTGCGTTGTTTCACTTTTTCACGACTTTCATACGTAAGTGTATGAATCATTTCTGTTCGTTTCGATATTTTCACCCATAGTGCTTCAATGTCAAGACACAATTGATTATCAGCTGCAACTATTAAAATACGTGGGGCATCATCGTTCGCCGGAACTTGAATTTTTTCTACAAATCCTGCTAGTAAAGCAATAAGAGCCTCTTGTCTTTTGTCATTTAAAATCAATAGATCTCCACCGCTTTTAACGCGTTTCAAACAAGCAATTTGAAATTCTGAATCTACTTTTAATTCAAACTTTTCTAAATTCTCAATAAGTTGCTCAAACTTGATATACTGCATGATAGTTGAAATTGGATGTTATAAAAACAAAAAAACGGATTTAATAAATCCGTTTTAATTAAAAATAATTCAATGATTGTAAATTAGATTTTTTGAGTCAAACAAAAAAATAATTCCGCAGTTTAGATTAGTAAATGAGAAAAATAATTTTGAAGTTGATCGATAAAAAAGCAATTTATAATCGTTGAAAAATTACATTAATTCATTTAACTTGTGTATAAAGCTCACCGCTGTTTCTTCCACTTCTTTGTGAATTGCAGGGAAATCTTTAGTAGTTTTTGCTTGGTGAATTTTCTCAGTCATACTGTTTCTGAAACCAATCACTTCTTCGATTAATTTATTTGTAACCTCAGTTTTAGATTCGTTGTATAATTGTACGCTGAAACATTCTTCAACTACGTCAAAAACCATTTTGTTAAGGTCTTTTTTGAAATTTCTTTTACTTGCCATTATTCTTATATTTTCTGTAAAGATACGGCTTTCTTTAGATTGAAAAAATAGTTTTGGATTAATTATTTATTTTCCAAGTTCAAATCGAAAACCCAACATCATGGATAAACCATTACTTAATGAAGGATCGTAAAGATTTGATTTGTTAACAGATATTGAGTAGCGATAGTGTGCGCTAAAATTCAAAATACCATATGTGTAATAAATTCCAGGTGTAAAGGAAATTAAACGATCAATATTTAACATATTTCCTGTGTGAAAAAAAGACGTCGTTGAGAGATCTTTTACTCCAAATTCAGCATATGCAAGTCCTAAACTGAATGCTAAATCATTTTTTGCTCGCTGAAAAATCGAATATTGTTGTAAATAACCAAAGTTGATATAATTAAAAACAGGTTTTGAACTAACTAGTTCAATACTTTTATCATGAATAGTTAGCTCATTTGAGTTATAATTAAAACCAAATAAGTGTCTCTTATATTTAACACCATAAATAACCTCACTCGCAAATGAAGGCCTGTAATTTAGCGTTGATGCACCAAAATTTATTCCAATGACAATCTTTGCCTTAGGTTTAGAATTTAGGAGTGTTGTATCTTGAGCGTGGAGCTGTAAGGATAATCCTAACATGATAAATAAGAATAGTCTTTTCATTTTCTAAGTTGTTTATAGATTTTTTATCTCGTAAAATTAATGGTAAGTTTTAGTTATCATCTACGACTTCGAATGTAAATTTACTTTAGATAACAAATACATCTACTTCGAGACAAAGGATTCAGCGTGGATCAATACGAGTTTGTCCATAGTGTCACACGTATAATTATAGGTGTTTTTATTGTGATGCATGTTAAATATATACCATCTTATCGATCGATTTCAAATGATCGATTCGTAATTTTCGTTCAATTAAAAAAGCGGAAAATCCTTTTAGGAAATCCCGCTTTTATATTTTATTTCAGAGACGATTTGTCAATTATAATTTATAAGCTACACCAACGTTTAAACCTAGTCCTTTCGTTGCATTATCTTCAGTCATTATGTAATTGTATTTAGCATTCAATACTACATCCAATTGTTTGCTTAATTCATATTCAAAACCAACTACTGGTGCAAATGCTAAATTGTTAGTTACTTCTGTTTCACCACCGCCGCTAACACCTAATCTATTTACACCAACTTCTAATCCACCAAAAGAAGTTAATTTATTGACATTACGTTTATATTCAATTAATCCCATAATTGGCATTGATATCAAACTTACTCCAGGAAATACCTCTTTACTGTAATATCCTACATTAGCACCGATTCTTAAATTATCGTTCAATTCATGTTTGCCAAAAGCACTTAATCCCATTAAATTATAGGACATCATTTCATCACCAACTTGCATTAAACCTACGGTTGCTCCAAATTGGTTTTGCGCTTTTACTCCGAATGTAGCTGTTAAAATAGTCGCTACTGTAAAGATTAACTTTTTCATTTTTATGTTGTTTTTATTAGTTACTAATTTTTAATTTTTAAACCGTTTTTTCCAAAAGCATCTGTTGGATCAATTTTATCATCGTGAATTCCAACATAATCTCCATCTTTAAAATAGATATTGTATTAAGTTCTGATGCCTAATACCATGCAGCTATTTTATATAGCTTTACTAAAACGGTACAAATTTATAATAATTTACTGAAATATAAGTTCGTTTTGAATTCATTTTTTTTAATCTAACTACTTTATAAGTAATACTTTATTACTTGGCTCTAAATTTTCAGGTAATTGTGTTTTTTTTGCTAACGTTTTCTTTGTTAGTTTTTTAAGCTTTATTCTTTTAGTTCGATTGAATTTTTTAAAATCACAACACTTTTATACGTATTAAAACGAGGTTGTTTTTTTGAAAAATAATTTTAGCTATTTTTTGATTGAAAAAATCAATTAAATTGTTTTTTTATTTGTTCGACGTAAAGGTCCACCACTTGTTTTAAAATGCCTTGTTCGCTATCTTTTCCTTGGATACGTATCGTAGATCCCTCATTCGTTGCTGTGATTTTTACCCATGAAATCACATTCAAAAATGGATATTCACTGACTAGGACTGGTTGTTTACTATTGTATTCCGTCACATCCATAAATAAATCGAAACCATGTGTACCGAAATCGTTAGCAAAAACAGGTAGTATAAGTTGTTGCTGAGAAATAACATGTGTTTTACTTGTAGCTACTACTGCTTTTTCATGAATGTTTAGGTTGTAAAGCGGATTAGTCGAGAAAAAGGAATGCATTAAATGGGAGATTGATTTACCCTCATCTCCCAAAGCAATGTATGCACTATGACTATTGTCTTCACCATAATATAAAAGGGTAAGTTGTCCACCCAATAAATTGCTCACAGGACGATTACCCAATGCCAACATTCCAAATGCTATATTACCATGTGTTTGTCCAAGTTCCTCAAAAAAATCAGGATTGAAGTCTTCAATTAAGGTTTGGATTTTCATTGGATCCAAGTGCATAGAAACACCCAAGGTCACATTTCCTTTGGCGAGTGATCCAAGTGAATTAGCGGCGTGTGAATCGAATATCATGCGTTTTTTTAAACTTTCAGAGAAGTGATGTTTGGTCTTTATTGTAATGCCTCCTCCTTCGAATGTTAACGTAGTAGTTAATGTTGCGTTTTTAAGTAGTTGCTCAACTTCTTTTAGTTTGATTTTGTCTAGGCTAATTGCATGATTTTGTTTGTACAATTCATAAATATGATCGATGTGGGTGTGTAGTTCAATAGTACCCTTTGTAAATGATTGATTGTTAATTGCTAGAGCTTTGACTTGATTTAAACGTTGAAAAATGGTCGAAAATTGGTTTTGTGTAATAGCTCCTTGTTTTTGAAAATGAAACACAACTACATTACCTTGTATACCGACACCATAGGAGTTTCCAAGCGCATAATCCAAGTTTTTACCATGTTCTAACATCAGGCCTAAGGAAGCTATCTTATCCTGAATAGAATCTTTGTTTTTTAACGTTGCAAATACATTTACTTCCAATGGATTTCCTTCATGGTCTAATAAACCTTCCACAGAAAAATAAATGCCTGAATCGATATGAATACCTTGGTTGAATTCAAGTATTTCTTTCGAAATTAAGTTGTTTAGTTTAGGGATGTGTTGATAATCCGCATTTTGTAAAATATCTTTTATATTAATTTTTCCAGAGAAAATAACCTGTTGATTTTGGTTGGCATATTGGTTGAATTTCTCCTTTAAATTGCGTTCTTTGGCTTCGTTTGAACAAGAAGTCAAAAATGTTACAAGCATCAAGAAAAGAAGACTTAAGGGAATTAATCGCATAGTGGCTCGATTTATCAATATTAATTACGAATTTTACGCTGTAAATTTAGTCAGAAAAACGAACGGTATGCACGCGATTGAACCCTTTTACATGTGGAGAGATTTTTACATCGCATCAGAAGATGTGGCTTCTCCATTTTATGGAAGGGATTACAGTGAGTTTACCTATACAGATCAAATTTATAATTTTTACATTCATCCTCAATGGGATTCCATCGGATCTCCAACGATGTTTATTAAAATCTTATATGTCGATTACGACGAATCTTTTGCTATAATTGAAATGATAGGGGAATGGAACGATACGATTGAGAACGATATTATGACCCTCAAACGTGACATCATCGAACCTATCATGGAACACGGAGTCAATAAATTCATTTTGATTGGAGAAAACATTCTAAATTTCCATTATTCCGACGATTGTTACTACGAAGAATGGTTTGACGAAGTGGAAGAAGGGTGGATAGCCCTAGTGAATTTCCATGATCATGTCATCAAAGAATTTGAGAAAATTCATATCGACAGTTATTTCGTGATGGGAGGCGAATTGGAAGAAGAAGAATGGCGCACCATGCAACCCTACGATTTTTACGTGAAAATTTCAGATTATGTCCAAAAACGATTATCGTAGAGACACAATACATTGTGTCTCCTAAATGTATTGTGTCTCCTAAATACATTGTGTCACCCTAATTGTTTAAAAAAACAAAAAAATACAACGTAAGGATGTTGCACTGCAACATCCATATTTTTATAAAATAAAAATATAGATAGAAATGAAAAAAATCCTAATAATTGACGACGAACGAAGCATACGTCGCGCCCTACGCGAAATCCTTGAATTCGAAGGATACCAAGTCTACGAAGCAGAAAACGGTCAAGAAGGTCTTGATTTGTTAAAATCAAATCAATATGATCTTGTATTCTGCGACATCAAAATGCCTATCCTCGATGGAATGGAAGTGTTGGAAGCTATCAAAAAAACAGAAAACGATACGCCTTTCATAATGATTAGCGGACACGGAACTATCGAAACAGCTGTCGAAGCAATACGTAAAGGTGCGTTTGATTTTATCGAAAAACCATTGGACTTAAACCGTATACTAGTAACACTTCGTAATGCAAATGATCGTATATCATTAGTAGAACAAACTAGTGTACTTAAGTCAACCATCAAAAAAATCAAAGGCTCAACCATTATCGGTAATTCCGAAGGGATTGTTCGAATCAAAGAAATGATTGAAAAAGTAGCACCTTCGGATGCGCGCGTTTTGATTACAGGTGGCAACGGAACAGGGAAGGAGTTGGTAGCTCGCTCATTACATGAGCTCTCAAACCGTGTTAAAATGCCGTTTATTGAGGTGAATTGCGCAGCAATTCCATCAGAGTTGATCGAAAGCGAATTGTTTGGTCATGAAAAAGGAGCGTTTACATCTGCTGTAAAAGACAAAAAAGGAAAGTTTGAATTAGCACAAGGTGGAACTATCTTCCTAGACGAAATTGGGGATATGAGTCTAGCTGCACAAGCGAAAGTCTTACGTGCTTTACAGGAAAACGTAATTCAACGTGTAGGAAGTGAGAAGGATACAAAAATTGATTGTCGCGTAATTGCTGCAACAAACAAAGATTTACGCAAAGAAATTGAAGCGGGTAGGTTCCGGGAAGATTTATTTCACCGTATTGCTATCATCTTGATTCATGTACCAGCACTCAATGACCGTCGCAATGATATTCCCTTGTTAGCAGAACACTTTCTAACGGTGGTATGTAACGATCATGGTATCGCTAGAAAATCGTTGGACGAAAAAGCAATTCAAGCACTCACAGCAATTAATTGGACAGGAAATATCCGTGAATTACGCAATGTCATCGAACGATTAGTAATTCTTGCTGGGGATTTAATAACCGAACAAGATGTAAACTTATTTGCAAATCCGAAGGGATAGAATCGAACTTTAAACTTTCCTACTTGATTAAGGATTGGGGGAGGTGACCCTGTTCCGCTGATAGTGTCTTCCTGCGGTTGTTTTACTTCACCTGATCCCGCTTCAACTATCTTCCTGCGATAATTTTATTTTTCAAACCATTTTTTTAAGTCCATCTGCTCGTGTAAAGAATTTATTTTTTTACTTACTAGCCAGTTTTTCTAAAGTGTCTTTCCGCGTTAGATTTTTTATTTCCCCCCTTTTAAAATACTTCCAAAAACTTTCGTCACCGCCTCGGTAGCAGTATTAGTAATTCCGGTAACAGCTGCGTTTGGATCTTTACGGATTTTGTTTTCTTCAATTTCCACTAATTTAAATAAACCAGAAATAGCACGCTCAGTAACATATCCATTCAAATCAGGATTGATGCTTTTTCCACCTGTGAAAACATTAACTTTGTTATAGTTTGTAGCTAAGGGAGCCCAATATTTGGTTAATTCTACTGTTTGAATCGCTTTGTCTACCTCTGGACGAAATGCAGTTTTTAATTCTCCACTTGTAGCATTTTGTAAAAAACGAGTGGCGGAACCATTCCCCCCATTTAGTATTGCCAAACCATCTGAAATATTCATGTTTTTTATCGAATTCAAAAAGATAGGAAGCGCTTTTTTTGTTGCTTCTTCTGCAGCGCGATTTAACGTCATTTCGAAACGGTCAACTTGACTTTTCATCTTTAATTTGATGGCAGCATCTTTGATTTTTTGAGCATCCGCAGGAAATGGCAAAGTAATCAATGGGTTCTTCCAAAAACCATCCAGTGCTGAACTTTGTTTTACAGAGTTTTCTATACTGATGTTTAATGCGTCTTTCAACCCTTTGATGATTTCATCTTTCGATAAAAGATTTAAAGAAATAGACTTCGTGTAACTATTCGTATAACTAAAAGAACTTAGTGTTGTTATAGATAAAGTCGTGAATGCAGAAAACAATACTGCCGTTAAAATATTTTTTTTCATGATTTCGATTTTGGTGTTCAAACTTACAATAAATTTACACGAAAGATCATTAAAAATAATGAATCTACTATTTTTTTTTGAAGCCATAAATTGGCCATTAATGAAATTGACGTAGAAAATAAGTGGAATGAAACGTTGTCCAACCCTTGTTTGAATCCAGCCTTCTAGTTTTTAGTGTAAAAATTAGTTAAAGGCGTTTGTGAGTTTGGGTGAAGACAGTGAAATGAAACGTAATTTTCTAGTAAAGTTCATAGAGGCCAAGACTTTTTTGGTTCCATCTTTTTTTTGGCAATGCACCGCGAAGCTGCTACGGAGTAAAAAAAGATGGAATTAAATACAACATTGCAAAATTAAGAATTGATTGAGAATACAATAAAAATATAATCATTTGTAATAATATGAAGGCAGAACTAATTTCTATTGGAGACGAACTTTTGATCGGACAAACAATAAACACAAACGCCTCCTGGTTAGGAGCTGAGTTAGCTTTGCAGGGGATCCAAGTCAAATGGTGTACCACAATTTCAGATGATAAAGAAGACATTCTATTTACAGTCGATCAAGCATTGAATCGTTCGCAATTAGTAATTATCACAGGCGGTTTAGGGCCTACGAAGGACGATATTACCAAACATACTCTGACTGAATATTTTAACACAGAATTAGTGATTGATCCTGCTGTTCTTGAAAAAATTCAAGAATATTTCCGTTTAAGAGGTCGTGAGATGTTGGAGGTGAATAACATGCAAGCAGCCTTACCGAAAGCATGTACGATTATTCCTAACAATCACGGAACTGCTTCAGGAATGTGGTTCGAGAAAAATGGTTCTGTGTTAATTAGTCTTCCAGGTGTACCTTATGAAATGAAAGGTTTAATGAAAGATACCTTGTTGGAGAAAATCCGCAAACATTTCAATACAAAAGCGTTATATCACAAAACAATATTAACAACTGGAATTGGGGAGTCTTTTTTAGCAGAAACGATGGCAGATTGGGAAAATCGTATTCGTGAATATGGGTTAGGTTTAGCTTATTTACCTTCTCCTGGATTAGTGAAGTTGCGTATTTCTTCTTATAGAGGACAGGAAGATGCACCTGTAATGGAAAAGTTTTTCAAAGAAATCGAAAATAAATTACCACAACATGTATTTGGATATGAAAACGACACGCTACCTGAAGTGATTGGACGTTTATTGTTAAAAGAAGGGAAAACAGTGGGAACCGTTGAGAGTTGTACAGGCGGCGGAGTAGCAAATGGAATTGTGACTGTACCTGGTTCAAGCGCTTATTTTCAAGGGAGTTTAACGACATATTCCTATGAATTGAAAACAAAATTAGCAGGTGTAAATCCACAAACACTAGAAAAATTTGGTGCGGTAAGTGAAGAGACAGTTCGTGAAATGGCTATTGGAGGAAGAGAAAAATTAGAGGTAGATTATTGTATTTCGATCTCTGGAGTTGCTGGACCAGATGGAGGAATGCCTGATAAACCAGTCGGAACTGTCTGGATGGCAATAGCTTTAGAAGGAGAATGTGTAACAAAAAAAATAAATTTAGGAGATAATCGCGAAAGAAACATACAAATGACTATATTTGCATCTCTGAATATGCTTCGAAATGTATTGTTAACATCTAGAAGTTAAAAAACAGAAAAATAGTTGTGTAATTAGAAAATTATGTTTTTCTTTGCACCCGCTTTTAGATTTTTAGTTAAATATATATAAGATGTCACGAGTTTGTCAATTAACAGGTAAGTCAGTAATGGTTGGGAACAATGTTTCTCACTCAAACAGAAAAACAAAACGTAAGTTTTTCCCGAACTTAGTTACGAAAAAGTTCTTTCTTCCAGAAGAGGACAAATTTGTAACATTGAAAATTTCAACTTCAGCGTTGAGAACAATTAACAAAAAAGGGATCACAGAGGTTGTTAAAGAAGCTCGTGAAAAAGGATATCTAAAATAAAACTACTTCGACCCATTGTGAAATGGCAGAATAAAAAGTAAAGAAAATGGCAAAGAAAGCAAAAGGTAATAGAATACAAGTTATTCTAGAATGTACAGAGCATAAAGCTACAGGTGTTGCTGGAACATCTCGTTACATCACGACTAAAAATCGTAAAAACACTCCAGAGAGATTAGAGATCAGAAAATACAATCCGATCTTACGTAAATATACTGTTCATAAAGAAATTAAATAATAGTCTGACATGGCAAAGAAAGTAGTAGCATCCTTACAAAAAGGAGGAGGAAAAGAACATACGAAAGTAATCAAAATGGTGAAGTCTGAGAAATCAGGAGCCTTTACTTTCAAAGAAGAAATCGTTCACAATGATAAAGTGAAAGAATGGTTTGCAAAAAACTAATTCTATACTAAAAATAATTAATGATTAGCTCTCTTTCCAAAGGGGGCTTTTTCTATTTTTAAACCTATGGCATTTTTCGGATTATTCTCTAAAGAAAAAAAAGAAACTCTTAACAAAGGGTTGGAAAAAACAAAACAAAGTTTTTTCTCTAAAATCGCACGTACCATTGTAGGTAAATCTACCGTGGATGATGAGGTATTGGATAACCTTGAAGAAATTTTAATCACTTCCGATGTAGGGGTTGAAACAACCTTGAAAGTAATCGAACGTATCGAAGCACGTATTGCACGCGACAAATATCTAAATACTTCGGAACTAAATCGTGTACTGAAAGAAGAAATCTCCTCGTTGCTAGAAGAAAATAACACCCATAATCCAGGTGAGTTTAAATTTCCAGATACAAATGGTCTACCTTACGTTATCATGGTGGTTGGAGTGAATGGTGTTGGTAAAACTACAACTATCGGAAAATTAGCACATCATTTTAAATCAGAAGGTAAAAAAGTGGTGTTAGGTGCAGCAGATACTTTTAGAGCAGCGGCTGTAGATCAATTAATTATTTGGGCAGATAGAGTAGGTGTACCGATTGTTCAGCAAGGAATGGGCGCTGATCCTGCTTCTGTTGCTTTTGATGCTTTATCGTCTGCTAAAGCACAAGGTGCTGACGTAGTGATTATTGATACCGCAGGACGTTTACATAATAAAGTAAACTTGATGAATGAACTTTCTAAGATTCGTCGTGTCATGGATAAAATTATTCCAGATGCTCCTCATGAAGTGTTATTAGTGTTGGATGGTTCAACAGGACAAAATGCCTTTGAACAAGCAAAACAATTCTCATTAGCGACTGATATTACTGCTCTTGCTGTGACAAAATTAGATGGAACAGCTAAAGGTGGTGTGGTAATAGGTATCTCTGACCAAATGAAAATCCCAGTGAAATACATAGGTGTAGGAGAAGGAATGAATGACTTACAATTATTTCACAGAGAAGAATTTGTAGACTCTTTATTTTCTGAATAATATGAAAAAAATAGCAATTTATAGTTGTGTAATCTTGATGACCTCTTGTGCAATCACAACTAAAACTACCCCTTCGACTGCTCCGGAAAAGTTAAAAAGTACTACTACATTAAAAGGAAAGGAAAAAATAATCGAGGTTTCTCCAGTAAAAATTCCAAATGCTGTTGAACCTAACAATAATGTTCCTTCTACTTATGAATCAGATTCTCCTAGAAGAGAATAACTAAAATTTCTCAATTTTTATAATGTTCACAGGACAATGTTGACTTGCCAAAAGGTTACTGTCGTATTCATGGTCGTCAACGAGAATTGAAAACCATCCTTTTTTTTCTTTTCCACCGATCAACGTACATTTTCCATCTTTTTTGGAAATTCTCCATCGATATTTGTCTGCTTCTACGCATGCGTTGCATCCAATGCATTTAGCGCGTAATTGAGTAATTCGAACCATCTTAAGCTTCTACGATTTTGTATAGTTTGTCAGAGGGTCTTATCTTTTTAGGTACGACAAATGTGAATTCAGTTCCCTTCTTCACTTGGATGACAGGCATGTTGTCTATACGCAGTTCTTCTATTTTAGTAAAAATTACACCCGTTGTTGGTCCAGTAATACAAATTTTATCCCCCATTTTTAAGTCTTGTGCTTCCATCAAAAATTCTCCAACTTTCGCTTCTTCATAATATTTACGTCCTTTTGCAACATAGACTTTACGTGTCGTTGCTTTAGAACCATAGGAATCATTCCATTCACCCATCAATTTACCAAGATAATACCCATCCCAAAAACCACGATTAAAGACAGTAGCTAAACGTTCTTTCCATACAGTCACTTTTTCACTACTATAACTGCCTTCTTGAATGGAGTCGATGGCTTCTCGGTAACAGGAAGTTGTAATATTTACATAATCAGCACTTCTACCTCGACCTTCAATTTTTAATACAGAAACACCTGATTCAATGATTTTATTTAAAAAGTCGATGGTACATAAATCTTTTGCAGACATGATATATTCATTATCCACTTCCAATTCATACCCTGTGTCTTTGTCTGTTACGATATAACTTTTACGACAATTTTGAACACAGGCTCCTCGGTTAGCAGATGAGAAATTACTATGTAAACTTAAATAACATTTACCAGAAACAGCCATACATAAAGCTCCATGCCCAAATATTTCTGTTTGAACTAAATTACCTGAAGGTCCTATGATTTCACGACGCTTGATTTCTTTATTGATGCTTTCCACTTGCAATAAACTTAATTCACGAGATAGCACCATGACATCTGCAAAATTTGCATAAAATTCAACGGAGTCGATATTAGTAATGTTACATTGTGTTGAAATATGCACGGGTTGACCAATTTTTTTTGCATAATTCATCACCGCATGATCAGATGCAATGACAGCGCTTACACCTGTTTCTTTAGATACATCTACGATACGTTTCATTAAGGCAATATCGTGATCATATAAAATGGTATTCAGAGTTAGGTAACTCTTAAGCCTGTTTTCTTTACAAATACGTACAATCTCTGATAAGTCATCCAAGATAAAATTATGGGTAGACTTAGTACGCATGTTTAATTGTTCGACTCCAAAATAGATAGAATTTGCGCCACCTTGTATGGCTGCGTGTAGCGATTCGAATGAACCTGCTGGAGCCATTAGTTCTATGTTGTTATTTGACATTATAAATTCCCCCTATGCTATAAGGGGCAAATTTCATCTTTTTAACGGTTAGATAAAATGATTTGTGTCAGGTTTGAAAAAAAAATGGCTGTTTCGAGTTTTTAGATACAGCCACTTTTTTTTAAATAAAACTCAATTGTTCATGAAAGAACGCTCTCAATTTTCTATTACTTGTTAATTGTCTTATTGAAACTGATTTTTTTCTAACTTCAACCATTCCAACGTCGCATTGTGAAATATATCTTCTTGTACTTCCTTAGATAAATCACTATCTTCTATAAATTTACCAATTTCTAAATCGCCTAAAGGAAAAGGGTAATCAGTTCCAAAACATACTTTTTTACTTCCTTGCATCTTTAATATATACTTCAGTAAATCAATGTCGTGAGTGATACTATCCACCCAGAATTTACCCACATATTCACGAGGGTTAATTGGATTGTCCAATGCTACTAGATCTGGTCGACAGTTAAAACCATGTTCTACACGACCTAAAGTAGGTAAGAAAGATCCTCCTGCATGTGAAAAACACACACGAAGATGGGGTAATTTTTCTAATAAACCACTAAAAATCATTGAGCAAGCAGCTCGGGAAGTTTCAGCAGGCATACCTACTAACCAAGGTAACCAGTATTTTTTCATACTCTCTTCTCCCATCATTTGCCACGGGTGAATCATAACAGCCATATCTAATTCAGCCATTGCTTCAAAAATTGGATAAAATTCTGGTTCTCCCAAATTTTTATCATTGATGTTACTTCCAATTTGTACACCAACCAATCCGATTTCTTTACAACGTCTTAATTCTTGAATTGCAGTATCCACATCTTGCATAGGAATCGTACCTAATCCGATGTAGTTTTTTGGATAACGAGCCACTAAATCTGCAATATGGTCATTTAAAAATTTGGAAGACTCTAAACAATCTTGTGGCTTAGCCCAATAAGAGAATAATACAGGAATCGTACATACCACTTGAACCGTTGTTGCAAAATCTTGGTATTCTTTGAGTCTAAAATCTTCGTCCCAACAATTCTCTTCTATACGACGAAAGAAACGTCCTCCCTGCATCATATCTGCAGTCTTATCTTCGTTATGTTTCAAGTAAATAAAATCACCATACCCGAATTTACCATGCCAATCTGGTAAGTTCTTTGGGATGATATGCGAATGCATGTCAATTTTCAACATAATCTATATTTTATATTTTATAATTTATAATTCGTAAACTTTTTTTTCTCAACCCTTTACCTATTTCACTCGTCACTTTCGTCACTCGTCACTAAATCACCTTACCATCAACTTCCAAGCTCCATGTATCGGCTTAGAAATAAATTCTTGTTCGTTTTTTTCTTTTAAGTCATTCCAAAGTGTTTCGACAGCAGCTTCTAAGACTTTTTTTTCTTCTAACATTGCAGTATGAACGACTTCTGGTGTTTCAAAATAGTGTTTAATAAAGTTGGTGTCAAAATCACCCGAAGTAAATGCATGATGTTTTAGTACGTATTTGCAAAAATCTAAGTTCGTTTTCACTCCTGATACCTCGTAATTATCAATTGCGAAAATCATGCGTTCAATCGCTTTTTCACGCGTTTCTCCCCAAACGACTAATTTTGCTAACATTGGATCGTAATAAATTGGAATTTCCATTCCTTCTTCAAATGAATCGTCTACTCGAATATGTTCCCCATTTGGAGTGCGGTAACGTTTAAGTATACCAATATCAGGTGTAAATCCATTGAATGTGTCTTCAGCATATAAGCGAATTTCGATTGCGTGACCATGTATCGCTAATTCATCTTGTAGTTTCGGAAGTCTTTCTCCACGCGCAACACGTATTTGCCATTCTACTAAATCTAACCCCGTAATTTCTTCTGTAACAGGATGTTCAACTTGTAGACGCGTATTCATTTCCAAGAAGAAGAAATCTAAATTAGCGTCTAATAAAAATTCAACTGTACCAGCACCCACATAATCACACGATTTACAAACTGCAATTGCAGCTTCGCCCATCTTAGTTCTTAACGCTTGACTTAACACTGAGCTAGGCGCTTCTTCGATGACTTTTTGGTGACGTCTTTGAATACTGCATTCTCGTTCAAATAAATAAACGTAGTTTCCATGTGTATCTCCAAAAACTTGTATTTCAATATGACGTGGTTTGCTGACAAATTTTTCGATAAAAACTTCATCATTTCCAAAAGAAGAGCGTGCCTCACTTTGTGCCATGCGCATTTGTTCTTCAAGACTTTCAATGTTTTCAACGAGACGCATTCCTTTTCCACCACCACCAGCAGAAGCTTTGATTAACACAGGGAATCCCACACGAAGTGCAATTTCTTTCGCTTCATGAACATCAACGATTGCTTTATCAACACCTGGAACTAGTGGTACATCGAATTTTTTTACAGCTTGTTTCGCTTCCAATTTATCCCCCATCACTTGCATTGATGATGGAGTAGGACCAATAAAAGTAATTCCAGCTTCTTTTACTTTAGTTGCAAATTCAGCATTTTCAGAAAGAAATCCATAACCAGGATGTATTCCATCAACACCTAATGTTTTACAATGTTCAATAATGACATCTTGTTTAAGATAACTTTCATTGGAAGGCGATGCTCCTACATAGACTGATTCGTCTGCTTCACGAACATGTAGAGCGTTTTTATCTGCATCTGAATAAATTGCTACAGTTTTAACACCCATTTTTTTGAGGGTTCTAATCACGCGGCGTGCTATTTCTCCACGATTGGCAATGAGTACTTTTTGCATAATTTTTATTTTCTAACTGTTGAACTGTCTTTATTATTTAATATAGCACTAGTTGGAATTGCTTTTCTATTCTTCCTAGTGTGTTTAATTATACGACGCTCATTTTTTGGTCTAAAAATATTTAAAAAACGTTGCAGAGAATTAAATTCTTCCAACGAAGTAAACTCCTCTTGATAGTTTATTCCAATACCTTGCGTGGTATACGTATTCAATTGATTAAATAAGTTGATGTCGTTTGATTCGTTAAACGTGCTTAATCTAAGATTTCCTTTATCGTCTAATTTGTATTCAATTTTCACATTACTAATTAATAAACTTTTGTCTGCATTTTGATTACTCCCAAATGCAGAAGTAATCATCCAATCTCCATAATCTTTTGAAAGTCCAACTTTTATGGTAGAAGTCCCTGTTGTATTTGTATTTGTTGATGTTGTAGTATTGTCATTTGCTGTATTATAACTTAGATTGATTTTGTAATTCTTTGATAAGGAATTTAAAATACTATTAATTTGATTCGTTACTAGATCTGCTACAGCATTTGAACCTACGTTATTACTACTAGAAAGTAGTGGTTGAAATTTTTTCCAAAGTAATAACGAAAAGAACTGTTTATTAAGTTCTTCTTTACTGTCGTTAATTCGAGTAATTGCAGCTTTTGAATCTTCATTAATACCTGTACCTGCATTTCCTAATTCTAATTCAAAATCTATTTTTGGTTTTATGACTGTTTCGCTCAATTTTAATTTACAGCGTACTTCTTGAATGGATTTTGCATTGGAATTATCAATGGGTAAAATATCTTTTAATGTAGTAAAGACTGTACTAACTGTTGTTAGTTTTAATTCTGCTAAATAAGGGTCTTTTGTCCAACTAATAGTTCCACCATCTTGAATTGTAAAGTTTTGTTTTAAAGGCCCTAACACAAAATTGTAGGTGCTCTGATTTGAATTTGAATTTAAAATGGTGTACGTTCCATCCATGGTGACATTTTCAGATCGATCCATGTTAATGTTTATGTCACCACTACCAAAAGCAGTTATTTCATCTCCTAATTTTTCGTTAAAGATTAACTTTAATTTAGCTTCAGGGGTGACTTTAAATTTTAAGTCTAGTGTAACGCCTGAATAATCAATTTTGTGTTTTTTATTTTTTTTGAGATCATTTTTTTGTTTGAAACGAATAAATTTTCCTTCTTCAATGTCGCTGTTTCCATACATTGGGAAGTTAATGGTAGAACCGTTTTCTGTTTTTAAATCTACATTAAATGCTATGTCGTCTGGCGTACCACTCATGTTGATTGTACCTGTAGCATATCCTTTGCCGTAAAAAATATCATCTTCCTTAAATTTCGTATTCATAACCAAAAAATGATCAATCGGTAAAATCATACCGGGAATAGAGGTGATATCTTCCTCGAGATTCATATTTACATCAAAGGTCCAATTTTCAAAGTTCTTATGGAACACGGTGGCAATAACAGAACCATTATTCCCTTCTTCATCTTTAATAGGCATGTTGTTAATATAGAAACCATCTTCATCCACTAATATTTTACCTTTAGCAGTAAGATTCACTCCAAACATTTCAATTTTAGAATGACCATTTTCAAGTTCTACTTCTCCATTCAGTTTTGGTGAATAGAGTGTACCGCCAACATTAATATTTCCTGTTATATTTCCTTCAATATTTGAAATAAGTTGCGGATCCAAAAATGCATTTGTAAATTGGATGTCTGTATGATTAAAATCTAACTTAAAATTTAAGTTGTTTTGATTATTCATTGGAAAATAACGGCCGTTGAAGTTAAAAGTAGGGTTTGAACGATAAGCTAAGTCCCCCTGTAAAAAGATACTTTTCGATTCGTTTTCCCAATTTCCTGAGAGCGCTATATCTCCAACCTCTTCTTTATTCATGAATAAATTCTTAATGTTCGCGTTTCCTGTGATTTTAAGATTTGTAAAAGGAGTGCTAATCTTAGTGTTTGCATCCAGTTTACCCTTTAATTTTGTGGGTAATTGAAATAAGTTGCTAACATTAATCAATTCTAGTCCTTGAATATCTAGTTGTGCAACATCTTCATTTTTATCAGAGAGTATACCTTCAAAAGAAATTTTCTCGTTGTCGTGTTTGATTAAAAAATCACTTATTTGAATGAAACGTGGAGCAACTTTTAATTGACATTCATTCTCTAAAGACCATTTATTTTGATCAATATGAAAATAGGATGGAAGAATATGAAATGAAAAAGATTTTCCTTTTTCACATAGTGTGTTCCATCGAATAGTAGATTCTTTTTGATTGATTAATTTCCATGTCAACACAGATTGAAGATTGTTGTCAGAACCTGTAGTGTTCATTGATACATTTTCAAACTGAATAGAATCTGAATAATTTATGTGCTCAGCCTCAATTTTTGTATCAATGTATTTATTGCTTATAGTACTTGACGATGAAAGTTTTTTGATTTTTAATTCACCAACACTAAAATAAGGAGCTTTAATTTTTACAGAAATTTCATCTTTAGAAATGTCACCTTTGATTCGACTCCCTTTTGCTAATTTAAGTTGAGGAGCAAATAAATCAATGACTTCTTCAGCGTTTTTCACTTCAATATTATAACTCCAATCATTATTAGTTATAACGGATTTTTGTGGTTTGATTAGCGCTGGTAATACGTCACTTAAGCGATTGTTGATCTCAGCGAAAATCGAGGTTATTTCCAAATTGCCATGCATATCAACATCACAGATGGAGGAATTTATTTGAAGATCATCCTCTTTTTTATTTCTTTTTAATTTGATTTTGAAATGTTCGACAGTTGCTTGTTTGTTTAATTGTTGATAATGAATATCTTTTAACTTAATTTCACCTTCGTAAGTATTTAAGTTTTTACCTCTTACATCTATTTTGACTTCTCCAGTAAGGTTGGTATTTGGGTTTTTAGCTAAATGTAATTTATCAAGTGCTGCATATGTGATATTTGAAGTGAAATCATACCTTTCAATTTCAGCTATTTCAATTTTCCCATTGAAGTCAAATTTTGCGTTATCATCGTTCACATCCAATTTACCTTCGATCACGTTGTTGATATATGAAAGGTTTTCTAAATTAATTTTTGTGTAATTGTAGTTTTTAAAAGTTAGTCTGGATAATTTACCATTCATTTCGTGAACCTCAATATTGGCATCAAAATCAAACATTCCCTTAAGTGAAATCAGTCCTGTTGTTTTACCAAGCATTTGGGTTTGCAGAATTCCACCAAGATTTAAACTATCTACATAAATACTAGCTTGTTCGCCTTTTGAACTCATCAAGTAGTCGTCGTTTTTTTTATCGTAGTCGATCGTTATCCCCTTATGTAATCGAACCCCACCTTGTTTCGAATTTATTTTTTGTGCTACGATGGTTGCATGTTGATTACTACCAGTAATTTGAACATTTTTCCCTTCAAAATATCCCAGTCTTTTTATATGGGTTTCAAATTCTAAGGGTTTAATCCCTGAAATCTCTGGAAAACGAAAATTTTCTATGTCTGATATCGGAAAGTAACAATAGCTAATGTTTTCATTGTACTGTAAGTTATCTAATTCTCTAAAATCTGGTAATATCAGATCTCCATTTACCATTGAGTTTTCTCCAAACTTTAACCGTAAATTTTTAATATTCATTTCTTTGAGTCGCTCTGTAACGACTGCTTCTACTTCACAGTATTGATCCATTCCTCTTAACTCTGAAGTGAAATATTGAATGTCACGCATACTTACATGACTTCGATTTAAAATAGCATTGAAATATACTTTGTCGTCAAATTGTAAAAAGTCATCCCACTTGCGAAATAACATTTGAAATTTGGGTAATGTAGCTTCGGAACGGTTTGTTTTAAATTTTAACTGATTAACAGAAATAATGGTTGAATTAACTTTTGCATACCCGGAAAAACGTTTGATTTGTAATCCACATCGTTCTTTTACAGAAAGTTGATTAATAGCTGCTTTTATAGTCCCATTGTGATAGGAGAATTTATCAGCGAATACATACAATTTTTTTAAATGAATATGATCGTAGTTGATTTCATCCGTATAGTTTGATTTACGATAATCATCATACTTTACATCTAAATTTTTTAATGCTAATTTTTCAATCTTAAAAGTATAAGGTTTTGAAGTTGGTGTTTTTTGATCTGAGGAGAAATAATCTACAATAAATTGAAAATTAAAATCTTCTGTTTTTTTTGAAATGTTTAAATTGAAAATTCCATGCTCAATTTTCACTTTCTTCAATCGAATTTCTTTTTTGATTTGATTGACTCCTTTTAGCGTCACAAAAATAGATTTAGCATAAGCAATTTTGTGATGTTCTCGATCCTCGATGTTTACCCCATCAAGAACAAGTTTATTAAAAAAAACAATAGATACACGTTCAATCGAAAATGTTGTTTTTAATTCTTTAGAGAAATATGAAGTTGCGCGTTGAGCTAAATAGGTTTGTACAGGAGTTGTTCTAACTAAAAAAGCAAAAAAGACAAAAAAAAGGACAAACCATTCGGCTGAAATACCTAGTAATTTTCCTGTAAATTTGAGTACTTTTGTCATCAATTAAAAAACAATAAACTTTGAGCGCTAAACCTCTAATTTTGCTGGGCATTGAGTCTTCGTGTGACGATACTTCTGCCTCGATTATCAAAGATACAATAATTTTGTCAAATGTTGTTGCAGGTCAGGAAATTCATACAAAATATGGTGGTGTCGTACCTGAATTGGCTTCACGTGCGCATCAGCAAAATATAATTCCTGTGGTGCAACAAGCGATTGAACAAGCGGGAATAAGAAAAGAAGATATTGATGGAATTGCATTTACAAGAGGTCCGGGTTTGTTAGGTTCATTAGTAGTTGGGACTTCGTTTGCAAAAGCTTTTGCGCTAGCACAAGATATTCCGATGTTAGATGTGAACCACATGTATGGCCATGTTTTAGCACATTTTATAGGTGGAGAAGCGAAAAAAAAACCAACATTTCCGTTTATTTGTTTAACCATTTCAGGAGGACACACACAGCTTGTATTAGTAAAAGACTATTTGTCGATGGAAGTCATTGGAACTACTATTGATGATGCTGCAGGCGAAGCATTTGATAAGACTGCTAAATTGTTGGGTTTTCCTTATCCAGGGGGACCTTTGATTGATAAATATGCGAAAGAAGGAGATGCGAATAAATATTCTTTTGCAAAACCAAACATGCCTGGTTATGATTTTAGTTTTAGTGGGCTCAAAACATCCATCTTATATTTTTTGCAGAAACAGATGAAAGTAAATCAGGAATTTGTAAAAGATGAAGTTCAACATATCTGTGCTTCTGTACAACAAAGTATTGTCGATATTTTGTTTGTGAAGTTGTTGAAAGCATCAAAAGAATTGGGGATTAACCAAATAGCGATTGCGGGTGGTGTTTCTGCAAATTCTGGTGTAAGAAAAAGACTTATAGAAGAAGGTCTGAAAAATAATTGGGATGTGTATATTCCTGAATTTCAATATTGTACAGATAATGCGGCTATGATTGCAATTACAGGTCATTATATGTTTCAAAAAGGTTTATTTACGGATCAATCCATAAGTGCGACTGCACGTTTACCTTTTAATCGTTAGTGTATGTTCTCTGATTTTCCTAGTAATTTTGTAAATCGTGTGTCTCAGGATGATTTTTTAGGTGGTGAGAAACTGCTCTTCGCGTTAAATACTATTTCTCCTGTTTCAATTAGAAGAAATTCATTGAAAAATTTAGCTGAATTATCTGTAAAGTCGAAGGTAGAATGGTGTGAGAATGCCTATTATTTAACTGAACGCCCACCGTTTATTAAAGACCCTATGTTTCATGCAGGAACCTATTACCCGCAAGAGGCTGGATCGATGTTTTTGGATGTGGTGTTACGACAATTGGATTTACCAGAAGAACCAAGAGTGCTTGATTTGTGTGCATCTCCAGGTGGGAAAAGTACATTGTTGGCGAGCTGGATGCAGGGAAAAGGATTGTTAGTAAGTAATGAAGTAATTCATGCAAGGTCCAAGGTATTAAAGGAAAACATGACGAAGTGGGGGGTGAGTAATTCTGTAGTTACTTCCAATGATCCTGCAGATTTTGATCGCTTGTCCAATTATTTTGATTTGATAGTTGTGGATGCGCCATGTTCAGGAGAAGGGATGTTTCGTAAGGATAAAGAAGCGCGAAAAGAATGGTCGATCGATAATGTGCAATTATGTGCTGCTCGACAAAAGAGAATTGTTATGGATGTTTGGGATGCGCTTCAACCCGGAGGGTATTTAGTGTATTCTACATGTACGTTCAATTCGGATGAAAACGAGAAGAATGTCGAGTGGTTTATGCAAGAAACGAATGCTTTTTTGGTTGCGATTGAAACAGTGGATTTAAAAAAAGGAAGAAATGATATCGGGTTTTATGCCTTACCTTCAGAAGTAGAAACTGAAGGTTTTTATATTGCAGTTCTTCAAAAACCTGGAGAACCTAAACAACGTAAATTGACTTTCAAAAAGAAGGCTGATTTAGTAAATTATTCCTCTGAAAAATTAAAAGATTATTATATTTCTAATCACAATTCGGTTGTACAATGGAAAGAGTTTTTGTTTTCTGTACCTAAAGTATTTCTTGAAGATATTCATTTTATCTATTCTAATTTACATACGATTAAATTAGGGACAGAGATAGGAGAGGTGACGCATAAAGGTTGGAATCCTAAAGAAGGGTTGGCGCTTAATCCATCTATTCAAAATCCTTCTATTTCAAAAATAGAGTTGACACTAGAGCAGGCACTTTCCTACTTGCACGGCGACACTTTTACGTTGGAAGGAAAACAAGGGTATAATTTGATGACCTATCAGAATGAACCTTTAGGTTGGATCAAGCATTTAGGAAATCGATTCAATAATTTATATCCCAAAGAATGGCGTATCAAAATGCGCTTAGATCGTTAATTAATGTTTGTAATTCGTAATTTCTAAAATTGGTTCGCCGGTTGTCATGCTTGGTTTTGATAAGTTTAGTAAATGAACTAAAGTAGCTGTAATACTTGTGACTTCTACCTTTCTGAATATTTCTTTCCTTGGAATGTGTTTACCATACCAAAGTAGAGGTACATGTGTATCGTAGCCGTATCCACTTCCGTGTGAAGTTCCTTTATGTGATTTTTCTGTGTCTTTAAAATAAGGTAAATATCCAGGATTTAAAGTGTAGATAACATCACCACTTTCATTTTTTACATAGCCAGATTTTACTAAATTTTTCCAATAATCTGCTTGTTCTGAATTTTCTAATTCGTCTGCTGTATATACGTTATTTATATTAGACCAATACTTTATTTGATCTTTAATATAATTTTGAACAACAGTAATATTAATATCTTTTAATTTAAGTTTTTCTTTATCTAGGTAAATGTTGTTGTTTGATTCCTCAAGTATGCAATCGAATCCAAATTTTTTTATGCAATTTTCACGTAATTCTTTTATGGGTTTTTCAGAATAAAAATATCCACCAGGAAGTTTGTTGTCAATCAATAGTTGAGGGACTGGCACTACAGCATGATCAGCTGTTATAAATAATGTATATTCTTTTTTTCCAATATTTTTGTCGAGGTAGGATAATAGCCGAGCAATTTCTTGATCTAGTCGTAAGTACATATCTTCAATCTCAATAGATTGTGGTCCGTATGCGTGACCAAGTATATCTGTAGATGAAAAACTGAGACATAGAAAATCAGAAGTTGAATGTTCACCTAGGTGTTCTCCAGAGATTGCAGCCAAACTTGCATTAAGTAAGTGTGTATTTGCAAACGGGGTAGATGTAAAAGTCTTTATTTTTTTTGCATCGTCTAAATTGTTGAAGCTGTAGGGGAAAATAGGAAAAGTGTTTCCGAAAATTAATTCTTCATAAGGCGAATCATCTTTACTGCTTTCTGTGTAAGTTTCTATCGGGTATAAGGTGTTCCAAGTTTGACTCATATAGTTTAATACAGATTTCTTTGCGTTAAAATCTTGAAGCCAAGTAGGCAATTCTTTTTCGTAATAGCTACTTGTTATGAAATCTCCAGTAGTATAATCGTACCAGTAACTACCATTGCTTTTGTGGCCTCCAGGCAAAATCGCTCCTCTGTTTTTGATAGAGAGTGATATAACTTTAGAACTTGGATAGGTAAGTTTTAATTGGTCGGTAATCGTTAATGCAAACATGTTTTTTGGGGAGCATTGTCCTTGTATAGAACTTGACCCTATTGTGTTAACAGAGGTGTCTTCCACACAGTTTTTTTCTTTTAAAGTAGTTCGATCGTACCAATCGTTGGCTATAATTCCGTGGTTGGAAGGGGTGGTGCCAGTGTAGATACTTGCATGACCAGGGCCTGTATATGTTGGTAAGTAATTGTATTGGGTATTTCTACAATTTGTACCTTTTACCATGATTTTTTTAAAACCTTCGTTTGAGAACTTGTTGTAATACCTATATAGGTAGTCGTAACACATTTGATCTATCACAATTCCTACAACTAATTTAGGTGCTTTATTTCGTTGACCAAATAAGTTTTGACTGAATAATAAGAGCGTGAATAGGATTATTGCATTTACTTTTTTCATGTGAATTCGTTTAATTGATAAAGTTAGAGAAAAGACATATCAACAATTTTGAATTCTTAAAAGTTTATGAAGTCTATGAAGTGGATAACTCCCTGACCCATTAATTTAAAATTAACTGTTTGTTAATAAGTTGTTTGAGTTAAAATAACAGATGAAATTGATTGGGGAGATTTCGTCGAAATTTGTTTTTATTTTTCAACAAGCACAAAAACAATAAACTATGTAATTTATATAGTTTATCTTTATCCTCTTATTGTAAATCCTAGGTTTTACAGAGCATATTTAGTATTTAAATAGTAACAAATAACGTGCCAAAATGATGAGTAAATTTCTTTTAGTATTCGTAATGCTTTTATCGATTGGGTTTACCCAAGCACAAGTAAGTAAGTTGGTGGAGGGTAATATTATCGATGAACGTACTGAAAATGAAGTGGAAAAAGTAGAGTTGTACATTCAGAATTATACTACAAAGAAAAAACAGTTGGCTGTAACGGATGGTAATGGATATTTTGCAATGAAAAATATTCCTTTTGGTAAGTATGTGTTAGTTGTAAAAGATAAAGATTACGAGACAAAGAAATTCAATTTTGAAATCAATGAAGATCATAAGGAGCACTTTACATTTTCACCTTTTAAAATAAAATTGAAAGTAAGCTGGATGTTTAATTGGGGAGATGCTTTTGGAGTTGAACATTTTTGGTCTCATTTAACAGCTAAAATTATTCTAGGAATTTACGGGGTTTGTTTGATCCTGATATTCTTTTACTCTGTATTACAATTAACACTTTCAATTGCCTACGCGAAGACACGTAAAAAACGCGCGGAAGAAGTTGCTCCATTCATGGATTTAGCAAATGCTCCAAAAGTGACTATGCAATTACCGATGTTTAACGAATTGTATGTTGCTGAACGTATCATTGAAACTGTTGCAGCATTTGAATATCCATCAGACAAATTTGAAATTCAAGTGTTGGATGATTCAACGGATGAAACAAAAGATGTGATAGCTAAGAAAGTTGCTGAGGTAGCAGCAAGAGGTGTGAACATTAAACATATTCACCGTGTAGATCGTACTGGATACAAAGCGGGTGCGTTAGATGCTGCAATGGATCGCGTAGAAGGTGAATTCATCGGTATTTTTGATGCGGATTTTGTTCCTGAAAAGGATTTCTTATTAAAAACAATGCCTTATTTTCAAGATTCAAACATTGGGGTAGTGCAAACACGTTGGGGACATTTAAATAAAGATTATTCTATTTTAACAGAATTACAAGCGTTTGGATTGAATGGACACTTTGCAATCGAGCAAGGAGGTCGTAACAGTTCAGGTCATTATATCAATTTTAATGGGACTGCTGGTATTTGGAGAAAAACATGTATTGAAGATGCCGGAGGGTGGGAGCATGATACGCTCACAGAAGATTTAGATTTGAGTTACCGTGCGCAAATCAAAGGGTGGAAATTTAAATACTTGGAAAATGTAATTTCTCCGGCTGAGTTACCAATTACAATGTCGGCATTAAAAAGTCAACAACATCGTTGGATGAAAGGGGGAGCAGAATGTTTCCGTAAAATGTTTTGGCAAGTTGTTAAAGCTAAAAACGTGAAATTCTCTGACCGAGTTCACGCATTATCGCACTTATTTAATTCATCGGTATTCTTATTCATTTTGACTTTGTCATTATTGACAATGCCTGTATTACATATTAAGGATAGCTTCTCAGATTTGAACGATGTAATTCGTTACGGTTCCTTCTTTATTATTAGTACTATTTTCTTAATGTATTACTATTGGTTGTCATACCGTGATAAAACAGAAAACACTGTTAAATCTTTCTTTCGTTTCTTTGGTCGTTTTGTACAATTCTTAGTAGTTTCAATGGGACTTTCCTTAAGTAACACGATTGCGGTCATAGAAGGATATTTAGGGATAAAAAGTTCGTTTGTACGCACTCCGAAATTCAATGTTGCCGTGAAGAGTGAATTCAAGGGGAATAAGTACGATAAAAAGAGTATTTCCATACTTACGATAGGAGAAGGTGTTTTATTTGTGTTATTTGCATTTACCGCAATTAATCGCGCTATTTACCAAGATTTAGGTATGGTACCTTTCCATCTGATGTTAGCGATTGGTTATGGATTAGTTTTCTTTTATACCTTAGCGGAGACGAGAGGAGGAAAGAAGTAGATTTTCCTTATCTTAGCAATCCAAAGAATCAACTATGTCTATCGAAGTAAAAAATCTTTCTAAATTTTATGGCGAACAATCAGCCGTTAATGACATTTCTTTTTCCATTCAAAAAGGAGAAATCGTTGGGTTTTTAGGTCCGAATGGTGCAGGGAAATCTACAACCATGAAGATTTTGACAGGTTTTATTCCTGCTACATCCGGAGAAGTGAAAATTTGCGGAATGGAAGTAGATGTAGATTCTTTAGAGACACGTAAAAAAATTGGATACTTACCTGAGAATAACCCGCTGTACTTAGATATGTATGTTCGAGAGTATTTAGAGTTTGTTGGTAAGATTTATAAAGTGCCTAACTTGAAAGCACGTATCGATGAAATGATCCAGCAAGTTGGCTTGGAAGTGGAGCAAAACAAAAAAATCGGGATGCTTTCCAAAGGATATCGCCAACGCGTAGGATTAGCTCAAGCAATTATTCATGATCCAGAAGTATTGATTTTGGATGAACCTACAACTGGATTAGATCCAAATCAATTGGTGGAAATTCGTGAGTTAATTAAACGTATTGGTAAATCTAAAACGGTAATGCTTTCCACACACATTATGCAGGAAGTAGAAGCAATTTGCGACCGTGTTATTATCATTAAGTCCGGTAAAATTGTAGCTAATAGTACTGCTGCCGAATTACAGTATGAAGAAAATAAACAAGTTGTTTACGTTGAATTTGAAGGTGAATTATCAAAAAATGCGTTAAAGAAAGAAGCAGGAATTTCTACTGTAGAATCCGTTGGGATGAATGCTTGGTTGGTAGAATCCGATAATGCAGTGGATCTTCGAAAACTCATCGCACAATTTGCGCAAAAAAATAATTTATTGGTATTGACCCTTCGTAAAGAAGAGAAAACATTGGAGGAAGTGTTTAAGGAATTGACGAAGTAATTAATTGAAGATTTGAAAATTCATCTAATTCTCCTTTTTTGTTTCAGCTTTTTCTTTTCTTCGCATGTTTTTTCGTTAGAGTCAGAAACACATTATTGGTATAATTGCGGTTATTATACTCGGTCAATTCATTCTTTACGATCAGAACTTAGTTCTTCCATTTCTCCAGAAAAAAAATCACGATTATATTACGAAATAGCATATAGTTATTATGCGATGTTATTTGTAGAAGACTATAAAAAGCAATTAGATAGCGCAAACTTTTTTGCTTCAAAAAAAAAGAATTTCTCTATTGAAGATAAAGTTGAATACGCTATTGGTTTGATTCGCTATTATAATTACGAAGTAAAACCAAAGGAATCTCTGGCTATCTATAAAAAAATATATCCAGAATTTCATCGCTTGGATCCGCAACGAAAATCGATTTTATGGATCAAATTATACCAAAATATAGCTACAACTCGAAGAAATGCTGGCGCGGACTATGCACGAATGAATGCGGAATACGATACTGCATATTTTTTATTGAAAAAGCATCATTTTCTAAATACCATTGATGAAGTCAATTATTGCAAGTCGCGTGGAAATATGAATTTAGACAAGGTGAATCAAACTTCGAATAAAATATTTTATCAACAAGCTTTGTATCATTTTGAAAAAGCCACACTAATTATTAAAAATCAAAAAATAATCAATTATCCATTATTGATCTCTTTTCAGAATTTACAAGGTTTAGTCGCTTATATGCATGGCGATTTAGAAGTATCTAGGAAGTTTTTTCAAGAAGCATATAAAACTGTTTTTCAATGTAAAATTCATAAATTTCAATTAATAGAATATGAAAGTTTTTATTTAAACACCTGTAATTTAGGTGCTTTAACAATAAACGCACTTTATAAAAAATCGAAAAACATTCAATTAATTATTGATCAATTAGATAAACTCAAAAAAACGATTGGTTTCTACAATACGTATTCGCATAAAAATAGGGATGTAGATATTCATGTATTTACAGATATATATGGCTATTCACCATATAATGCTATAGCAACTTGTTATACGTATATGTATGAAAACACAAGAAATAAAACATATCTAGATTCTGCTTTTTATTTTTCTGAAATTAATAAAACACAGTGGTTGAGAATTAAACCAAGAATGTCAGAATTTATTAAGGAAACGAATGGATATGTTAAAAAAGATAACGTAGTGATTCAGTATGGCGAATATGGATATCTACACAAAACATATTTATACGCAATAATAAAAAATAAAAATGGGACTTATTTTCTTCCATTAGGTTCTGATAAAATAATTCAAGAAAATCTAGTAGATGTTTATCAATGGAAGGGTTATAAATTACATGCGCGGAAAAGTTACCATCTATATAAAGAAATTTTTAAACCACTTGAACAATATATTCCTAAAGAAACCAAAAAAGTAATTATTACTAAAACAAACTTTTTGGATGCTGTAAATTTTGAAAGTTTGGTAATAGATACAAATAAATCTATGACTACTTTACCTTTTTTATTACGTCGATATCCTGTATTTGTGCAGCCTTCCTTGCGCATATTTACTAATGATTTAGAAGCAAAAAAAATTAAAACGTTTTCTATGCGTTCATCAAATTTTGAAAATAGTAAAGTCAGTAAAATTCATTTTATGCGTGATACTTTACAATCTTGGATAGCTGAAAAAAACATGCAAAAGGTAAATTGTAATGTTTCAAAACAGGACTTGTTAATTGTTGCAGCGCATGGTTTTTCTGGCAGTCATCGTGTAGATGATGCATATATTGACTTAGGGAATAATAAGTTATCTATTCGTAAAGTTTGTCGAATGAATTTAAAGGTAAATCAGACGATACTAGCTATTTGTGATGGCGGTTTAGGTCAACCTATAAGTGCAGGGTCTACTTTTTCGTTCGCTTCCGCTTTTTTGTTTGCAGGATCTAGTTCTTGTGTATATGCAACATGGAAATTAGATGATCTTGTTGGAGCAACGATGATAACTAACTATCTGAAGCGATTAGAAGAAGGAGAACAAAAAGATTGGGCTCTACGAAATGCTAAATTAGATTATTTGAAACATGTTACATCCGAAGAAGGATATAATCCAATCTATTGGGCAGGTTTACAGGTAATGGGAGATGTTTCGCCAGTTGAAATTGGTAATTCGTATATAATTTGGTACAGTATAGTAGGGCTTATGCTATTAGTGGGGGTAGGATTTGTCATTAAAAGGATACATCAACTCCGTTCAGTCTGATCACCGCTCTGTCCCTCAGAGCGAAGTCGAAGAGTCAAAACTCTTCCGCTAAAAGTTCTTTCGCTTTCGTTTGGTAATAACTAGAAGAATGTACAATGGATTCTAGTATTTCTTTTGCTTTTTTTTTATCTGTATACATATAACAAATTGCTATCAACCATGAAGTTTTTTCTCCGAAAATACTTTTTTGGGTATTTATTTTTGAAAAATATTGTTTTGCCTGATTTGGATGATTTAATTCCAATTGAATGACCCCTAGATAATACTGAATCGTATCACTAGTTGGATTTTCTTGGAGTAGATTTTTTCCAATTGTTAATGCTTTTGAATAGTTCTTTTCTTTGTATGTTAACATCCAATGATCCAAGGTGTGCTTTTCAATGGACATGAAAACAGGGAGCCCAGAATCTAAATCCGCATAGGTTTTGTAAAAGTTTTTGGTGGATTTTGAGAGCGTCAAATAGGTTCCTATACCTAAAATAATAGCAAAAACAGCAGCATATTTCATCCAGTGTAACTTGCGTATTTTAGGGAGTGATTTTTCGGTGATTTTTTGTTTTGATACTATTAAATAGTGTTTAATTTGTTGAATGTCTCCATTGAATTGGTCGTATAAAACGATAAATCCATCGACCTCCTCGTTTGCAGGACCTTCTTTTTTTAGTTGACGAATTTTTTCCGCTAAAAAAGTTGGATAATCGATTAAGCATATCAGTTCTTCTAAAGTTGCCATAGTAGGATGAAAATTAAGTTATTCCAGAGATAAATTAGTTTCTTACGAGATAAACTAAGTTTATTTCTTATAGTTTTCTCTGTATATGTTTGGTTTTGTGCGATTTCTTGGTTTTTATAACCAGATAAATGTAGTTTAATTATTTCTTGTTCCTCTGATGTTAATTTATTAATACAATAGGAAAGCTGTTCTAAATCATCATTTATACTGTCGTTAGTTGTTTGATTTTGGAGGTGCTTATTTTGAATAATATGTTTTCTATTTTGTTCAATTTTTATATAATCAATAGCTCGACATTTAATTATAGTTGATAAAAATGCTTTTACATTTTTAATTTCACCCCATTTTTCATTACGTGTTCGAACATCTGTTTCTAATAGTGAAAGGAAAAGTTCACTCGTGATGTCTTGAGCAATCTCAGTATTACGTACATATTTCAAGGCAACAAACAACAAAGGTTGAAAGTAGGGCTCATATAATCTGGAGAGTGAATGATTATTTCCTTGTATAAATTCTCTCCAATCATCATTGTTCATTATATACAAATTTATTATGTACTACGTGTAATCAACTTCTAAAATAGATTAAATATAAATAATATTAGCATTTATTTTTTTTTGATACTCATAATTTTTGTTTATCTCATTTTTTTAGTGATAATTCGCATGATGTATTTTGGTTCAATCATTTGTTTTTAAGTTTTTTAAGTATGTTTTTGTTTGTTTGAAATTGTTTGTTGAAGTTTTTATTACGAGCTGCGAAACTGAATTGATATATCTCCTTGTTGTGTTTAATTTATAAAAAATAATGTACCTAGTTTGATTTATTGAGTTTTAGAAAAAAAAATAAAATGTTGGTAGGGACAATTCTTGTTTGTATTCGACTTTTAATCAAATTGAGTAAGTATGAATATTCAAAAAATTAAACATTTTATTTATTTAGTTCAGAAAGAAAGAACAGGCACACCGATTGAAGTTGCAATGAAATTAGGTATTTCAGAGCGAATGATTTACAATTATGTTGGGATTTTAAAAAATGAGTTTAATGTTCCTATAGACTATAACCGATATAAACAGTCTTATTGTTTTTTTGAGTGTGGAAGTTTGGCTTGGGAATGGGAAGAAATTTTAGTTTAATTAGATGATAGGAAAGATTCAAAAATTAATTGAAGATATTCATTCAGGCAATACGGGTTCACCTAAAGAAATTTCACAAAAGTTAGGCGTTTCTGAGCGTATGGTTTATAAGTATATTCAAATAATTAAAGTAGAATTTAAGGCACCAGTTAAGTATAGTCGTCTCAACCAAACTTATTTCTTCGAGTTAGAAGGAAAGTTAGATTTACGTTGGAAAAACAATAATTAATAATTTTGAAAATAGAATATTTAAATCAGTTTCTTCTTCAATAAACTTATAAACAAACTTCAAACTGAACTTGTATTTCAGTATTTTTGCTTAGTTTTGTGGACTAAACAGCGGATTCCTAAAAGCTTAGAGAGTAGGTTTAAAATTATTAAAAAAACAAAAAATGAAAAAATTAATTTATATTAACTTGTGTTTTATTTTATTTCTATTTTCTTGTAATGATACTCAAAGTATAAAAACTGATAATCAGACTGAAAATCAGGAAGAAAATTCTGATTCTACATCTAGTTTAGTACATAAAATTGGAGATAAGTTTCAAGGGGGGTATATAATAAGTTTAGATTTTGATGGAAAACATGGGTTAATCTGTTCACCATCGGGGGATGGAGATTTTAAATCTTATTTATATTCTGATGTCATAAAAATTTCAAAAAAGGAATTAAACGGTTTTAAAGATTGGAGAATACCAACTAAAGAAGAGATGTATACAGCTATGACCTTTTATTCTAAAAATGATATCTCTAAAGATTTGTTAAGGTTTAAAAATGTCATCTATGATGAAGAATACGCAACAGGATATTGGACTAGTGATGAAGATAAAGAAAGAAAAGAAGAAGAAAGTAATTTTAAACAAGGTGAAGTAGGTGAATCCAATTCATTCCATGTAGAGGAGTGGTCTGGTGAATACAGATTTGTTGCGTTTTTTAAATTAAGTAATAATGAATATCCATCATTTGTATCTAAAAAAATTCAATGTTTTGTTGTTCAAGATTATGAAAGTTTAGGTAATCCTTTTGGATATACTGAAGATCGAAAAATTAGCGCGGACAAAGAGTATTTTAGACTAGTTCGTAGTTTTTAATTATAGAAGATTATCATATAAAATTAATTGTTAAAGTTGAAGAATATGAAAATTATGAATTACAGTAATATAATAATTTCATGAATATTTTCACTTCTTTCCTTTACGGGATTTACTCAAGTAAATGGGATGTATAAGAGAGAATATGGTTTTACTTTTGAAATCTCTAATTACAAAAAGAACGTATCTTTTGATTTTACAATTTCAGGGAATCTTAAAGATCCAAAATGTTGGTGTTTTGAAATTTCAGGAAAAAGAGATCTAGATCCAGATTATATGGAGGATAGAATTTTTTGTATGGATATTTCAATCCAGATTCAAAAAATAAATATGAGCCATTTTTTAATGCTATAATCACCAACAATATAGTTGAATTAAAATTTACAGAAGGTGAAGAATTCTGTGGTAATTGTTTTGAAGTTGATGCAATTTATAAAAAGGTTATGTTGCCAACAAAACCTTTGAAAGGTAATGAATTAAAAAACAAATCAAACAAATCAAAAAAAAGTGACCTTGTTATTTAGTTTAAAGTAATCCTAATTCAATAGGATATAGAATTTTGTTTTAAAAATTAAATTATAATTTATGAAAAAAATCACTACTGTCCGATAAAACTTTTTAAAAGCGGGATTTCCTTGATGGATTTCCCGCTTTAGTGTAATTTGGTTTTCCCGAACTAAATTACATGAATAAAAATAGCTACTTTTTTGGACAATCCGTTTTCGGACAGCTGATTTCT
>CALPMT020000008.1 GCA_943324745.2 Chitinophaga pinensis
AAAGAAATCAGCTGTCCGAAAACGGATTGTCCAAAAAAGTAGCTATTTTTATTCATGTAATTTAGTTCGGGAAAACCAAATTACACTAAAGCGGGAAATCCATCAAGGAAATCCCGCTTTTAAAAAGTTTTATCGGACAGTAGTGATTTTATATTTCAAAAAATAAAAAATAACAATGAAAAAAATATATTTTTTTTGTTTTCTGTTTTTTACATTTTCTTGTTTAGTGGCATGTAAAAAAGAAAACAGTATTAATTCGAAAAAAGAAAACAGTATTAATTCGTCAACACAATCTGAACAATATTTAATTCTTAATGATGGAGTTAAATCTGATACTTTTAATATTGCTTTAAGTAATCAAATTCTAACTATACCAGATAAATATTCACCATATATTTATCAAATTAACTTTTTAAATAACAAAACTAATAATACAAAAGATTCAATAACACAAAGTCAGTTAAAAATTCCAATTCTATACTTAGCTTTACCTCCTCATATCAAGGGACTTACTACTGGTAAAAAAGCATTGTTTGGAACATATTATAATGATAATGGTTTTGTATTTAAAGATAAAACTCTATATACAGTAAATTCAGATGGTAGTGGAAGCTCTTCTAGTTTAGACACTTTAGGAGGAGAATTATGTTTATTTAATAACGACTATTTTTATTATCAATTAAATCACATGTATGGTAATTTCCCAGGAAAAGATGATTCACATTCCTTTGACGCAACTTATTTTAAAGCAAATCAATCGAATAAAAACAATCAAAACTTTTATAATAATATAACATACGTTGGTCCTGTTCAATTTGATAAAGAAAATATGAATCAATATTATTTTATAGAAGGTGAGTTTATTTCACAAAACAAAAGATATCAAGATGGACTACTTGAATCAACACCTTGTAAAACTTATAAAGGTAAGTATAAAGTGAAAGTTAGACTTCTAATCTTTTAACAGGTGTCCATCCGATAGAACCGAACATTGTAAAATCGCACTTACCGAAATATCACTTCAAACAGAACAACAATTAATTTACAGTAATAATTCAGACAATTAAGTAGTTTATTATCAGATATTAGTAGTATCATTGTGTTCAATGTAAACATTAAACTTAAAATTTTATGAAATTATTAATCCTTTTTATTTTCTCAACCTTAGTCTGTTTTTCACAAAAACCCGTCAAGACCTACTACGATTATCAACGTACACAACCAGATGAAGTATATTTCGTAAATGCGAGAGGTCAAAAAAATGGGCTTTATATTAAATATGATGGAGAAGGAGCTAAAGCTTTAGAGGCAAACTTTGTAAACGGATTATTAAACGGTCCATCTAAAGAAAATTATCGTAATAAAGGTGCCGAAAAAGTTAAAATAGCTGGAAATTATTTAAATGATAAAAAAAACGGCTTATTCACAACATACACATATGTCAAATACAATCAAAGTTATTATGAGATCATGAATAACATGTATTTTAACGATAAAGCAGATGATATTTTTAATACAGGATTGAAAGTAAAGGCACGGGATGAATATTACACCAATGGTGTGATGTCAAAAGAAATTCAGTACCACAAGAATGGTAAGATTTATTATTCAACAACGATAGACAAAACAGATATTAAATTTATTTGTTACAATGAAAAAGGTATTCTTTTAGCGAAAGGTAATTTTAACAATGTAGATGGAACAATGATTGGATCATGGGTAATCCCACGCGAAGAAAATGGAGAGGCTCCAACTAGTAAAAACTTACCTTATGGGGAACCAAATTCATCCTATAAAAAATATGAAAATGTTGTTTATGTTCAAAATTTGAAATTCTCTTCGAATGGTATTTTAGATACTAATTTCGTGTCAAAATCCTATTATTTATCTGGAAAATTAAAAGATTCCGTAAAATTAACCGCCATAAATTTCACAGGTAGTTTGAATGGAAATGGAGTAAATTATTGTGGTGCTAACTTAAATATGTATGGTCCATATAGAAGTTATTACGAAACTGGACAATTAAAAACCGCGGGAGAGTATGCCTTTAAAAAAATGAGCTATCAAAAGGTTGGAGTATGGAAAAATTATGATGTTGACGGTAAAATTTCTGTCGTAGACTATGACTCATTATTTTTGGAAAGAGAAAAAATACTTAATCAACGTGACAAGTTAAATGCACTTTGCGATTCAGCCTATGTTGGATATCAACGATTATTTAATCGTAAACTAGGTGTTGGTTTGTATCAAGGCGCTAAAACTACCTCTATGAATGGTCAATATGGTGCAGATGAAACAGTCTCTATCGAAGAAAATGGTCAATATAATACGTATTATATAAAATATAAAAAACCAATCTTATACAAATCATTTAAGGAAATTAGAAACTATTTATTAGAAATGACAGACTATGTTGGGTCGAAAGTATTTAAAATAGCTGTTCTTGATGATCATAATTTCATTGAATTTCATGCAAAAAACACGGATAGATTTAATACAATGAACACAAACGTCGAAAAATGTAATGTTATCATTCAAAAAATGAAAGAATTACATGACTCAAAGACAAATGATTTAGAGAAAGCATTAGAAGTATCAAAAACAATCGATGAAAAAATTACTTTGATAAACAATTATCAAAGTATAAAAGAGTAATTCAAAATTCATTGAATTCAAATTTCGTGAAATCACTAATTATAAAAGACGCGTTACAGTTGATTAAAGACTAAAAACCACATAATTATATCCCGTTAAACACTAGTGTTTAACGGGATTTCTACTTCTACCCCATTCCTTGTATAACTATTCACAGCTGTAGGAGAATACGACTTTGTGTAAAAACAACAATTTCCAAACGATTGAAAATAAGCTACTTACACAAGATTCGCACCTAAATTCAGTATAATTGCTTATTAATTTATGGGTATTAACAACAATTAAATGAACGAGTCAATACCAAAAGTTGGAGATCCACATAAATTTGATTGGAATGAAGCATAAAATCTTAGCAAAAACATTATTTTTATACTGTTTATTAATCCTTTTTTTATGAGCAACAAGTATCGTTTAAAGTTAATTTCTTTGTTTTTAGTAGTACAGTTTTTAGTTGGATGTAATTCAAGTAATGTGCAAGAGAAAGAGAATATGAATATGAATAATGTTAAAGTTCAGTTATCATATCCATCAGAAGGCATACCTCCTCTTAGTGTGTACTTGAAAGACATTAACTCTGGTAAAGTGTACATGTATGAAAATGATGAAGGATTAACTTTAATAAATTTTGAAGGAATTCCAGATGGTGAATATGTCGCATTTGCATATACCAAAGAATTTATACTTGGAAATATGAAAGCGAAAGGAAGTTATTCTTATGCAGTTGATTGTGGTTTAACAGTTGATTGTAAAAACAATAGACTCAAAAAATGTTTGATAAATAACGAATATAGTGACACCATTAAAATTTTTGATTGGTATCAAGAAGAATATATTCCTAGTGAACCAACTTCAATCGTTAAAAAATTCGGTGAAAAGAAAAAAAATGAAAGTGCTAATTCTGATAATCATAAAATGGTATTTATTCCAGTAGATATAAACTCAGAATTTAAAAAGGTGACTGTTGAGAAATTAAACAATCAAAAAGTAAATTTAACTCAGTATTATAAAAATGGCGAAGAATTTTCTGTAAAGGGGGTTATTAATAATGGAATCATAGATTTGGATGAACCAGACAGAGAGGATATTATTGAAATCAACGAAAATAATCTGACAATTGAAAATCAGTGGGTTGGAAAAGTTGTTTTTGAATTAAAATGAGGTAACAATAATTCAAACGCATAAAAGAATTTGTCCAATGTGGAAAGGAAAAGGAGTTAGAAGTTATTAATCAATTATCATATAAAAATGAAATTAAAAGTATTAATTATCAGTTTATTATTTATTTCAAATCTATACTCTCAAAGTGTAAAAAAAATATTTAAACAAATAAAAAACAATGAAATTGAATTAGCAATCATTGAATCTGAAAAAACAGATTCAAGAGAAAAATTTGATGAAGAAGAAAAAGTATTGTTTCAATTAGGAAAATGTTTATTAATGAGTAATGAGAAATCATCATTATTTAAACCCTACGATAGTTATAACCTATATAAATCATTAACAATTACCAAAAAAGAAGATGTTGATGAGTTTCTGAGTAAATATGAATTAAGTCTCAACAAAATTTCTGATTTAATATTTCAAGGAATCGTAATAGAAGCAAAAAAATTAAATACTGTATCTTCTTATGAAGCTGCTTTAAATATTTGTAAACCTTGCAACTATGAAACTGAACTTATTGATTTAAAAATTGATGCGGCTTATATTGAAGCTAAAAAAATATTGACTTTAAAATCATTAAACGAATTCATTCTCAACTATCCTAAAAGCAAACATTTAATCGATGTAACAGATATACGTGATTCTATAGCCCTCACAAAATCAAAGAAAGATTATTCCTCTTTATTAAATTATACCAAACAATACCCAAATTCTAAGTTAACTCCGAAAATAATTCAAGAATTACCAGATGTTTTATATATAGAAGCTATTGCAGAAAATACGTTAGAATCACTTAAAAACTTTATCAATGTATATCCAAAAGATTTAAGATGTAAAGAGATAGATGAAAAATTGTCGAAAATTAAGTACATCGAAATTTCAGTTAGTAAGAACATAAAGGACTTTAATTGTGAAGGGTCCATTGGGTCCGTTGGAATAAATAATAAAGGTTTCCAAAATGGAGTTTGTATAATGAGAAATGAAAAAATAGGATTAATTGATGAAAACGGAAAATCTATAACGCCTTTTAAATATGAATTTATGGGTGATTTTAAAGACGGTTTAGCTTGTGTGGAGTTAAATGGAAAGTGTGGTTATATCGATACAAATGGTAAAGAAATAACTCAAATAATATATGATGTGTTGGAAGTTAATGGTGAATTAAATGAAGATTTAATTTGGGTATCTTTTAACAATAAAGGAGGATATTTAGATAAAAAAGGTAAAGAAGTAATACCTCTAAAATATTCTTCTGTAGATGATTTTAAAAATGGATTAGCAAAAGTTTCAAAAGATGGTAAGTTTGGATTAATTGATAAAACTGGCAAAGAAATTACACCTTTAAAATATGATAAAATCAATGATTTTAAAGAAGACATTGCTTGTGTAATGTTAAATAGAAAATATGGCTACATTGATAAAGAAGGGAATGAGTTTACATCAATGAATTATGATTATTCTTCTGATTTTAGTGAAGGAATGGGTTTAGTTTCTATAAAAGGTAAATGCGGATTTGTAGACAAAACTGGCAAAGAAATAATTCCTTTAATATATGATGATGCAAGTTCTTTTAAAAATGGATTAGCTCAAGTTCAAGTTTATTTGAAAAATTCATCAAAACATTTTGTAAATGGTTATATTGATAAAACTGGAAAAGAAATAGTTCCTTTAAAATATGACTTAGCTTTTGATTTTAAAGACGGTTTAGCATTAGTTCAGTTAAATAAAAAGTACGGTTATGTTGATAAAAATGGGAATGAAATAACTCTAATTAAATACGAGTCACTTAATTCTTTTTATGAAGGTATGGCTTTGGTTAATATTAATAATAAGTATGGATATATAGATATAAAAGGAAATGAAATAACTCCAATTAAATATAGTTATGCTCAAAATGCAAATTTTAATGGTGGATTAGCAAGAGTTTCAATAGGAGAAAAATATGGATATATAGACAAAACTGGAAAAGAAATAATTCCAATAAAATATGACGTAGTCTCTGATTTTAAAGAAGGTTTAGCGTTAGTTAGGTTAAATGGAAAGTACGGTTATATAGATAAAAAAGGAAAAGAAGTAGTGGCTACAAAATATTCTGGTGCTTATGATTTTGAAAATGGTTTTGCAATTGTTTCGATAGGAGAAAAATATGGAATTATTGATAAAACTGGTTTTGAAGTTATACCAACAAAATATGATGGATTAAATAAAATGAGCGAAGGAAAAACATTAGCGATTGAAAATTGTGAAATAAAAATTCTTAAATTATACAATCATGAGAAAAGTAAAAATGAAGTATTTGTTTCTGAACAGATTGAGAAAAATATCAATATAAACGAACAGACTATAAATAATGTAAATGATATTAAAAATCAAAATAATACTGATTTAAAATTTTCTCAAGAAGCAAGTACTTCAATAAATTTCGCTCAAATTTATGAAGCTACGGAAGTAAATGCAGAATTTCTAGAAGGTAATCCGAGTGAATTTATCTTATCTCGTTTTGACAAAACTATTGCTACTAACCAACAAGGTAGAATAATTATTAGATTCGTTGTTGAACTTGATGGAAGTATTTCAAACATAACGGTCATTAGAGGACTTTCAACAGAAGTGAATAATGAAATTATAAGAATACTAAAATCAATGCCTAAATGGCAACCTGGGAAGAATAATGGAACAGATGTAAGAAGTAGGAATACTTTATCAGTAGTAATTAATGGATAATAATGTAAAACTACAAACTATTTGTGCTTAAATTTAGCATAAAAAATAAAATTCAAACCATTAAATATCATAATTTTAAGTATTGCACTTTAGCTTAAACTAAAAAAATGATATTTCTTCAAAAGAGAGTCAAAATATTGATTTAAAAGAATCAGAGAAATCACAATCTGAACAAAAAACAATGGTATTTATTCCAGTAGATATAAACTCAGAATTTAAAAAGGTGACTGTTGAGAAATTAAACAATAATCAAGTAAATTTAACTCAGTATTATAAAAATGGCGAAGAATTTTCTGTAAAGGGGGTTATTAATAATGGAATCATAGATTTGGATGAACCAGACAGAGAGGATATTATTGAAATCAACGAAAATAATTTGACAATTGAAAATCAGTGGGTTGGAAAAGTTGTTTTTGAATTAAAATGAGGTAACAATAATTCAAACGCATATAATAATTTGTCCAATGTGGAAAGGAAAAGGAGTTAGAAGGATGAATTAGTTGAAAATTAAAAGAACTAACTACCAGCTTAATATATATTTTCATTGGTTGATTTCCCGCTCAATCTCAAAAAAATAATCTAAACGATCAATTTGATTGAAAATCTAAAAAACAAAATCAGAACATACACCAAAAATAAACGTTCATTTCCAACGGGTAAGGCTATTTTGATATCGACATTTAAAGCATTCCATGAAGCAACATAAAATAGAGTACGCCAATCCGGTAAAGACGCATAATCTATAATCAATTTTTACTTATTTTTGAGGACTGAATAAGTTGCTATTAATAATCACTTTTTTGCAACTTATACACTTTATGAAATAAGTGTCTCAATACTATTTGTATGAATCAGATTCAAACAATAAAACAAAAAGAAATGTTTATGTATTTACCAAAAGCAAACTCACTGATTTAATATGTCATCTGAATCATCGTCTCGTATAAGAATAGTTGGAGTAGGATTATTGCTTGTATTTGCGCTTTTTTTTACGTTAGGCTCATTAAAGACTCCTCTAACTATCGAGTTGAAAAAAGTCAATATTGCGAACCTGAATAAGCTTACTAAAATTAAAAAAGTAGACAAAAAAATGGAAGCGTCTAAAAAATTAATTGCTGATTCATTAAGAAAACAATTTTTAGTGGATTCCTTGTTTAACGTTGAAAATCAAAAATATCTTTCTCTTACTCCAGGCTCTACTCCAGAAGATACACCTGATGGAGTTGAACGAGTGTTACTTTTAGGTGATTCACAATTAGAAGGCCTAAGAAATCCCGTGAGTGCATATTGTGCTAAAAATGGCCATGCACTTCTTGCCTCTATCATTTATTATGGTTCTTCGACAAAGCAATGGGGAAGTAAAGATACACTCGAATACTTTTTAAAAGTATATAAACCTTCCGTAGTTTTATTTGCAATTGGATTAAATGAGCTGTTTGTGAATGATTTAGATCAACGAGGTTTGTATATTCGGAAAATCATTCAAACTTTAGAAGCATACAATGTGCGTTACTTTTGGATAGGCCCTGCAGCTTGGACGAAAGATAAAGGGATTATAGCTAAAATGCAGGAAGAAGTTGGCGAACATTTCTATGCTTCTCATGAATTAAATTTAGAAAGAGCTGCGGATGGTCGACATCCTTCAAAAAAAGCAGCAAAACTTTGGTTTGATAAAGTGGCAATATCCTGCACGCAAAAAGGTATTTTGGATTTGTCGAAAAAGGTAGATACGCTACCCCCACTCAAATTTAAAAGAACAATATTAATGAACATATCCGATGATTTATGAATTGGGAAGAGATAGGTAGACAGTTTTTATATGTTGAAGAACAACCATTATTATTTCATCAAGGGTTGTTTTTATTGCTTTTTGCATTTTTTTTGGTTTGTTATTCATTTGTCGTTAAACATAAAAGTCCAAGGGAATATTTAATCATTATTTTCAGTGCATATTTCTATTATAAGTCAAGTGGTATATTTATTTTGTTACTCTTAACAACAATATCTGTTGATTACCTGTTTTCGATATGGCTAGCATATGAAAAAAATAAATTAAAACGAAAATGGATACTTGCATCTGCTGTTCTTTTTTCATTATCCTTTTTGCTCTATTTTAAGTATAAAAATTTCTTTATCAGTAATTATGACACGCTTACAGGAACAAAACATACTTTATCACAATTAATACTCCCAATAGGTATTTCGTTCTATACGTTTCAATCGATCAGTTATTTAGCTGACATCGCAAATAGAACCATTAAACGTCCTGTATTTCAAAACTATTTAATGTATATGCTGTTTTTCCCACATTTAGTGGCGGGACCTATTGTACGAGCAAGAGATTTTTTACCTCAATTAACAAAAAAAATCAAGTTTGATAAGCGACTTCTAAATGAATCATTTTATTTAATTCTAAAAGGATTGATAAAAAAAGCAATCATTGCTGATTATGTGGCCCAATATGCAGATATTGTATTTTCTGCTCCAGATGGATTTTCAGGAAGTGAATTGATTTTAGCTTCACTATGTTACACCCTACAAATCTTCTGTGACTTCAGCGGTTATACGGATATGGCTATTGGAATTGCCTTGTTGCTTGGCTATCGACTTTGTTTAAACTTTGACTCTCCCTATAAAGCACTTAATATTACAAATTTTTGGCGTAGATGGCATATCTCATTGTCTTCTTGGCTTCGTGATTACATCTATATTCCGCTGGGAGGAAATCGAAAAGGGTTCCTGTTACAGATCGTATTTTTATTCCTTACAATGCTTGTTGGAGGATTTTGGCATGGCGCGGATTGGAAATTCGTTTTTTGGGGAGCTGGACATGGAATGTTATTGATTCTTCATAAACTATGGGTGAAGTTTTTTGGTAAATATCTAAAATCGTCCTGGTTCAATATGTGCTCGTGGTTCATTACTTTTAGTTGTGTTTCTTTACTTTGGATTCCTTTTCGTGCTGGTTCTATGGAAAGTACATGGGTAATCTATAAACGAATATTCACAATCGTTGATTTCAACATAGTGTTTGCAGTTTTAAAAAGTAATCCTTCTTTATTTTTACTACTTGTATTGGGATATGCTTCAACGCTTCTTAAAGGGAAATGGAAAACTAAACTTTACACTTATTTTGGAAAACAAGGCCTTCTTATCAAATTTATAGGATTGATTCTGGTAATACAGTTAATGATCCAAATGAGATCATCGGTTGTTCAGCCCTTTATTTATTTTCAATTTTAATTGGTGTTTATGAAATTCATGTCACTTTTATATGTATTACTTTCCCTACCTATATTTGCTCAACAAATACAACCTAAACTAGGTGAAAATATCTTAGAAAATAACGGGATACTATTCGAACAGTTTAAGCAAAAAATAACTTCATTAAAAAGCGGAAAAATTCAGAAAATTCGAATCCTACATATTGGTGATTCACACATTCAACCTGATAATTTAAGTGGGATTGTCCGTAAAAATTTTCAATCGACATATGGAAACGGAGGGCGAGGATTAGTCTTTCCCTATACATTGGCTAAAACAAATGGACCCAAAGATTTTAGTGCAACATCAGCTTCTTCGTGGAATAATCATTGGATAATTAATTATCCACACAAATTCAAAATTGGATTACCTGGAATTGGTATTAAAAGCACGTTGGATTCTGGGAATATTACATTCAATTTTATAAAAGATTCGTTGAAGTCGCCTTTTACGAATGGGTTTATTATCTATTCGTTTCAAGCTGAAAAAAATGGACATATTTCAGTGAGTCCTTCCTTCAAAAAGAACAGCAATCAACTTATGTTTGACACACTTCATTTTGACTTTAAATCCCCTCAAACCAAACTCGACATTAAATTTACAGGAAGTAAACTACTATTTCACAGTAGTTATTTTGAAAATGAGCAACCAGGAATAGTATATAACGCTGCAGGTGTGGCAGGAGCAAGATATCGCGACTTTTTGAGCAATGAATTTTTCACAAAACAACTCCCCTATTTTCAGCCAGACATGCTTATTCTTTCGTTAGGAACGAATGAATCGTATGACCCTACCTTTACGACAGAAGGTTTTCGTTCACGTGTAGATTCGATGTTTACAATGATACAATCAAAACTCCCTAATTGTGCAGTAATTATCACCCTACCTTCTGAAAATTATCGTATTAAAAATAGTATACCAATTGTTAATGATCGAATTGAAATTATCTCAGATATTTTGAGAAAAGAAAGTACACGTTTTGGTTACTCGATCTGGGATTTAAAAAAAGCAATGGGTGGAGATGGTAGTATGTTACAATGGAAAGAAGCGGGTCTTGTTAACAAGGATTATCTTCATTTTCTAAGAAAAGGGTATAACCTGCAGGGGAAGTTGTTATTTGAAGCTATTCACAAAGAATTGAATGCTAATTAGAAGTTTTTTAGGGAGTATGTAAAGACAATTTATCTTGATACTAAAGGTTTGGTAGTGGTGCTACAGATCCGCTGAATTTTTAGTCACAATAAAACAAAAAAACGAGTTTTAACTAAATTTCTCTTTACGATACTCTTCATTTAAAACTCGTTTTCTTTATCTCTGATTCGTCACGCGTAACTAATTACTCGTCACTTCCTTGTGGAGCTGGAGGTTATTGAACCTACCCCTTATTTATTATTTTCAAAAATAATTTTAATTATTTAAAAATATAATAATCAGTCATTTATAATTATTTTTAGATTTTTACAGATATATTAAGGGTAAGTATTATCTTTGATAATAACAAAATGTGGGCTAAATGTGGGCTAAATATTTTGAATCGTGGACTAACTTTTAAGGATAATTTTTATGGCAACTGTGAGATTTTTAATTCAAACGAAAAAAGATAATGCACCAATCTATATTCGACTTCGTGATGGTAGAAAATTAGATTTGAAAGTAAAAACAAGTTTTATAGTTAATCCGATAGATTGGAATGCTTCTAAAGAAAGACCAAGGCATACTAAAACAGAAATGCTTTCTAAATTGGATGAGGATTTACTCGATTTAAAATCGGATATCTTAAAAGCGTATAATCAACGCATCGAAAACAACTCAAATATCGACATTGCATGGTTGCAAGATATTATTGCTCCCGATCAAAATTCTAAAATCCCTACAAAGTTAGTACCGTATTTTGATTACTATTTATTGATAAAGGGAAACACTATCAAACTAAATACGATTAAGAAGATTACATCTTTTAAGTTATTGTTATCAAATTTTGAGAAAAAACAAAGGAAGTCATATCAGATAAATGAGATCGATCTCAATTTCCAGCAAAAACTTGTCGCTTATTGTAAGTCCAATAATTATTCTACAAATTACATTTCTGACATCTTGAAGTATGTACGAACAATCTGCAAAAGCGCAAATCAAAATGGTATCAAATCAAACATACAAACAGAATCTTTAAAAATCAAAAAAACAGAAGTTTCCATCACCTACCTTACTCCCGAAGAAATACAGAAAATCAAAGACAAACAATTTGATTTTGACTATCTAGATAATGCAAGAGATTGGCTGTTAATCAGCTGTGAGTCAGGTCAAAGGATTAGCGACTTTATGAAATTCAAGAAATTTATGATTCGGGAAGCAACAACCCCAAAAGGAAAACAAATAAAATTAATTGAGTTCACCCAAGAAAAAACAGGAAAAAAAATGAGTGTTGTTGTAACTGATATGGTCGAGGAAATTCTTAAAAAAAGAGATGGCAATTTCCCAAGACCGATCAGCGATCAAAAATATAACGACTACATAAAGATTGTTTGTGAATTAGCCGAAATTGATGAGGTTGTGGAGGGGTCAATGAAGGATAAAGAAACGAAAAGACAGGTAACAGGATATTTCAAAAAACACCAACTCGTGGTATCGCATATTGGACGCAGATCGTTTGCTTCCAATTATTACATGAAATTTCCTATAGGGTATTTAATGAACCAGACTGGTCATACTTCTGAGCGATCCTTTCTTGCGTACATTGGAAAGTCTAACGCTGATTACTCATTAGCGTTTGCGGATGAATTATTCGACAAGAAATAATTTTCTAAAAATCCTCGGGAAAGTTAATTATTGAGGCATACATTCTGCGATTAAGTATCATTAGTATTCTATCTATTTTGATAAATACATTCCACTTCATACGGGGTACTAAACAGATATTTTTTCATAAAAATGAAAGGATGTTTCTGTTGTAAATTTTGTTTCGAAGGAAAGTTGAGCAAGTAATCAAATCTTTATCTAATTTGTCAATCTGAAGAAAATTTGGGTGGTTAATTAAATTTTCAGGCAGAAAAATAAACTTTATTATTGACTTCGGAAACCCTTATCGCAACTGTAAATAATGCTTTAGTTGACTAGCAAAAGTCAACTTTAGAGCCATCTGTTTAAATACTTATGTCTTTATTTTTGAATACCTTAAAGGTATGTTAAAGAAAAAATTCATACAAGTTAAAAAGTGGCGTTATATAAAAGGAGGGTTTACAAATCTTCTGAAAAGTATTCCATTTCCACATTTTGAGCAGTTATCTAAAGAGAGAAAAAGTTTCGATACAAGCATGTTTTCGAACACCCTCGACTTAACAAAAGGATGCTTGATAAGAGGAAGCCCCGCTCTATTTTAACATAGGAGAACTATCATTTAGTTTTCCAACCCAATTAACAATAACAATGATTCAGAAATCCTAGTTATTGTACCATAGAAATTTAAATTAATTAAAATATAAGAGGATGAAATATAACTCACAAAACACATTAATTAAGCCGCCATTTTCTCCATATAAGATGGATCGAGAATCGGATAGGTTTAGAGTCTGCGATAACTGTGGACGAGAATTCATGGCTTATGACAGGAGCCTAGTATACTGTAATGAGAAATGTCGCTGGGAATACCATAATACTAACAAAACTAGAATTAGAGAAGAAAAAAAGTTAGAAGAACTTGAAGAAACTATTGAAGAATCGAATAAGAATACAATAGAATCTGTTGAAACAACGGTTGAGGAAACGATAAACGAAACAGATGAAACTATATTAAAATCAAACATATCGATTTTAGAGAGTTTAAATGTTGCTGTAAATGGAACAAAATATACGGTTGAAGCACTTGATTCGTATGGTTTCCAATTTACTAATTACAATGGTAGAGGTCAACTATTTAATATAGACCCTATACATAATTGCCATTTCACTCAGGTTGGGAACTTTCGTTTACACCGAGTAGAATATTCAAAAATTTTAATAACCAATTTAATCCACACATTATGATGAATTATAAAACTATCGATGAGCTCTTTGGTGCTCCATTGAACCACGTCCCAAGGCCTCACCAACCGTTCCAATTAAAACCATGGCATGTTGCCGTTGTATTGGTCGCTGGTGTATTAATCTATAAGGGATGCCAAAAATTAAAAGAGGATTTATCCAAGGATAATAAGCAATTATTGATTCCTTTAAAATTGAAAGAGGATAAAAAGGATTAACTCAAAAAAGCCACTAGGATGATTCTTAGTGGCTTTTTTACTTACAATATGAATCCTATTTACGCTGAAATTTTATTGTACGTATCACGAACAACTTTTAGGTTGTCACTCCATTCCACTAGCGGATAATTAGCAATTTGATTTCTCTGTGTTTGATCGGAAACACCATTTCTTTCTAACCACGCTTTTGGAAATAAATGCTGTCTTTCTAAAGCTGATTTTTTTGTTTCTCAGCCCATCTTGTAACAAATCTGCTACCATCAATTTACTAAACAAACCATTTTGCAATTATTTTTTTTAACTCATACAAGTCCATTTTAATATCCTCTCGTTCGATTAGGAATAAGATATACGCATATAGAAACTTTTTATCGGAACTTATATAATCATCTTATAAAACCTGCCTGTTTGATTGATTTTATAAACTCATGCCAATTTACAATATTCAATACTTTCGATTGGTCAAATTGTAAGTTCTCAAATTGTTTTTCTCTTCTCTAAATTGATAAAAAAAGAAATTTAACATTTTATTTCTAACACAACATTCAACTTCGTATAACTTATAAATATTATTTAAAACAATAAGGAATTTTGAAGCTTTCCAAATATTGGAATTATTTCGGAAAATAAAAACGCGTGTATACACGTAAAAACATATAAAAACATTTGAAATATAAAAAATTGAAAAACAGTTATTTAACAAGGTTTACACGTGTTTATACATATTTATATTCTTTTAGAATATAAATGTATGTTTATGCGTGTTTACATTTAAAAATTCTCATTCAAAAAATGACATCCCATATTTATATTTACCCTCTATTTTGAGGTAAACTCTTTAAAAAAATAAAAACGATGGAAAATAAATATTCAATCAAAGGGATAAATCAGATTAGTAACTTCCCGAAAATGGCGATGATATTTTTCTTCCTTTTTATAATGAACATTGTGGAAAAACCATTTTTCATGTGGACCAAGTTTATCATGAATTTTTAGTATCACTAAAACATCCTTTATTAAACACATTTCTTCATCTATCAAATAATAGTTAGAATTACTAAATTCCACCAAACAACGTAAAAATTTTACGTACTAACATCATTATATTTACGCGATTTTAATCCCCTATTGATAATTAAAATAAAACGTATTTAATAGTTAGTACAAGTTAACTATATTAGTAAACTGATATAATCTGAACCAAATAGTATGGCAAAGCAAAAAAAAGAAGTGAAAGAAAAAGCAATTGAAGTGACCTTATGGGATGCAGCAAATAAATTGCGAGGAAGCGTTGAACCTGCCGAATATAAACACGTTGTTTTAAGTTTGATATTCTTGAAATTTGCCAGTGACAAATTCGAAGAACACAGAGCAAAATTGATTGCAGAAGGTAAAGAAAAGTACATTGAAATGGCTGAGTTCTATAATATGAACAATGTGTTTTTCTTGGAAGAAATTTCTAGATGGAGTTACCTCATTCAAAAATCAAAACAGAATGATATTTCGTTGGTGATTGATACCGCTTTGCATACCATAGAAAAAAATAATAAATCCTTAAAAGGTGCTTTGCCTGACAATTATTTCTCTCGTTTAGGATTAGATGTAGCGAAACTGGCATCTCTTTTAGATACCATTAACGATATTGATACCACCAAAGACCCACAAAACGATTTAGTTGGTCGTGTGTATGAGTATTTCTTGTCCAAATTTGCACTCGCAGAGGGAAAAGGGAAAGGTGAGTTTTATACCCCTAAAAGCATTGTAAACCTAATTGCTGAAATGATTGAACCGTACAAAGGAGTAATTTATGACCCTGCTTGTGGTTCGGGTGGTATGTTTGTGCAATCCATCAAATTCATTGAAGCACACAACGGGAGCAAAAAAGAAATTTCTATTTACGGACAAGAATATACAAACACTACCTACAAATTAGCGAAAATGAACCTTGCTATTCGAGGGATTAGCGGAAACCTAGGAGAAAGAGCAGCCGATACTTTTGCGGATGACCAACACAAAGACCTAAAAGCGGATTTCATTATGGCAAACCCTCCTTTTAACCAAAAAGATTGGAGAGCCGAAACGGAATTGATAAATGATCCTCGCTGGATTGGTTATGATGTTCCTCCAAAAAGTAATGCCAATTATGGATGGATTTTGAATATGGTTTCTAAACTTTCTGACAATGGTGTGGCTGGTTTTATCTTAGCAAATGGAGCACTTTCTGGAGGTGGAGAAGAATTCAAAATCCGTAGAAAGTTAATTGAAAACGATTTGGTAGAAGCAATTGCTATTTTACCTCGCAATATGTTTTATACCACAGATATTTCGGTAACGCTTTGGATTTTAAACAAGAATAAAAAAGAGCGTACAGTTCAATTACCTGATAAAACACGCAATTACCGAAACAGACAAAATGAAATTCTGTTTTTAGATTTACGTGAAAAAGGAATACCATTTGAAAAGAAATACACACAATTTTCAGAAGAAAATATCAAGGAGATTACTGAAGCCTATCACAACTGGCAGGCGGATTTTTCGAATTACCAAAATGTACCAGAATTTAGTTACAGTGCTTCTATAGAAGAGGTTATTCAAAAAGATTTTTCTTTGGTGCCAAGTAAATACATCGAGTTCGTAAACCGGGATGAAAACATTGATTTTGAGTTGAAAATGAAAGTCTTACAAACTGAAATTGGAGATCTTTTGAAACAAGAAGAGTTATCGAAAAATGATTTATTGTATGTTTTTAAAGAGCTAGGATATGAACTTTAAAATCGACGAAACCAAATCTAGCTACAAACGCCTTGGCGACTATATAAAAGAAGTTAATATCAGGAATAAGGATTTAGTTGATATTCCATTATTAGGTGTAAGTATTAAAAAAGTATTAATACCTTCCATTGCGAACATTATTGGAACAGACATGTCTACCTATAAATTGATACAAAAAAATCAATTTGCTTATGGTCCTGTTACCTCTCGAAATGGAGATAAAATTTCAATAGCCATCTTGGATGAATATAATAAAGCAATGGTTTCTCAGGCTTACACTGTTTTTGAAGTATTGGATGAAAATATATTATCTCCAGAATACTTAATGATGTGGTTTAGAAGACCTGAATTTGATCGTTATGCACGATATATGTCTCACGGTAGTGCGAGGGAGATTTTTTCATGGGCTGAAATGTGTGAAACTTTAGTTCCCATCCCATCCATCGAAAAACAACGTGAAATCGTAAACGAATACAACACCATCCAAAAACGCATTGAACTCAATAACCAATTGATTCAAAAATTAGAAGATACTGCTCAAACGATTTATAAGCAGTGGTTTGTGGAGTTTGAGTTTCCGGATGGAAAAACAATTACTATTGGAAATTTATTGATTCCTAAAAAAGGAAAAAACATTACACGAAGTGAAGCAGTGTATGGAAGATACCCTGTTGTGGCGGGTGGTATTGAACCATCTTGCTATCATGATTCATTTAACACAAAATTACCCGTAGTAACTATTAGTGCTTCTGGGGCCAATGCAGGTTATGTTAATCTATTCTTTTCAAATGTATGGGCAGCTGATTGTTCTTATATCGATATTTCAATTTTTAATGAAGTATATTTTATATACACTGTTTTAAAAGTAAATCAATCACTTTTAATGAGTAAACAAATTGGTACTGGACAACCGCATATTTATCCGGAACATATTGTTACAATCGAAATAAATAATTTTTCTAAAGAAAAAATGATTGAATTTAATGAAATTACAACTCCCATTTTTGAAAAAATTAATTTAAATCAAAAAGAGAATGTGATTTTATCTAATTTGAAAGATATAGTTCTTTCAAAAATGACTATAGTAGAATAAAATGATAACGAAGTTTAAAACTATAAAGAATCTTGCGGTATTTCAAAATTTTGTTTGGGATAGTTCGGTAAGAGATAGCGCAAGCAATGTTCAGCTATTTAAGGATATCAATGTGATTTATGGTAGAAACTATTCAGGAAAAACAACCTTGTCAAGAATTGTCAGGGCTTTAGAAAGAGGTGAAATTTCAGATAAATATGAAAACCCTGAATTTGAAATTTGTATTAAAGACTTAGCAGATGTAACACAAACAAATCTTAAGTCACACGGAAAAAAGATAAGAGTATTCAACGAAGATTTTATAAAAGATAATCTACGTTTTATTGTTAATCCTTATGAGAGTATTAATCCATTTGCTATTCTTGGTGGAAATGCTGACCTACAAACCGAAATAGACGCTTTAAATTTAACCCTTGGAAAAAATGAAGAAAGAAGCGAAACAGGCTTTTATTTAGAATTGAAAAATGCCAAGGAAATAGCAGCGAATTCAAAACAGGCTTATGAGTCTGCAAATTCAACCCTTAACCAACAATTAAGTTATAAAGCCACGAACAATCCTGACGGAATTAAATACAAATCAGACCGTTTTGGTGATCAAAACTACAATATAAGCAAGCTTAAAGATGAATTAGTCATTGTTACTGAATCAACTTTTACTCCACTAACAGATGCACAAGTAATTGAAAAAGATACACTGCTAAGAGAAAGATTGATTCAAGATGTTAGCGGACTTTCAAAACATATTATTGATATTTCAACAATTTCAAGTACAGCGGAAGCGCTTATTTCCAAAACGATTAGCAGTTCAGATAAAATTGAGCAGTTGGTGAAAGATGCTGTTTTAAATCGATGGGTTAAAGAAGGAAGGCAATATCATAAAGATAAATTAGATAATTGTGCTTTTTGTGGAAGTGATATTACAGATGAACGATGGAATGAACTTGATAGCCATTTTGATGAAGAATCAGAAAAACTAGAAAAAGAAATTGATTCTTTGCAATTAGAAATTCAACAACAGATTACAGGACTTAATAATTGTTTGATTATCAATAAAACAGTTTTTTACTCCAAATACCACAGCGATATTGAACACCTTATTGCCTTTCGACAATATGTAATTGACAGTATTAAATTAGACCTTGACAAAATTTCTGAACAATTAACTAATCGGAAGAATGACCTGTTAAACACTAAAATTTTCACTTCAATAAAAAATAATAGTAAACGTCTTGAGTGGTGTTGGCAAATCTTTGAAAACTTAAGAACACAAGCAAATACTTACAGCACTTTACTTGGAGACGAGCAAAGCGAAGCAAAAAGGTTGTTGCGATTGAGAGAAGTAAGCGACTTTGCAAATTCAATTCAGTATTCAACCGAAGAATTAAGGATTAATGGACTAAAGACAATTGCAGACACCAAGACACAGGAAAAAGCAGACATAGACTTTAAAATTCAAAATCAAATCAAATCCATTGAAGATAAAGAGCGGTTAATGAATGATGAAGAAAAGGGAGCAATGAAAGTAAACGAATATCTCAACAATTTTTTTGGTCACGATTTTCTAAAATTAAAAGCATTAGAAGAACCCGACCAATTAGGTGGTAAAAAAATTCGTTTTGAAATCATCAGAAACGGTAAAAAAGCTCACCATTTAAGCGAAGGTGAATGCAGTTTGATTGCTTTCTGTTATTTTATGGCGAAACTTGAAGATATTGAAACAAAGGGAAGTAAACCGATTATCTGGATTGACGACCCAATTTCAAGTTTAGATGGTAATCACATATTTTTTATTTATAGCCTTATCAATGCTGAACTTACTTCAAAAAATGCTTTTGAACAGCTCTTTATTTCAACACACAACTTAGATTTTTTAAAGTATTTAAAAAGGCTGAAAGGCTTTTTTATAAAACCGGATGGTAAAAAAACGGAATTGTCAAAAGGATATTTTATTGTTCAACGTAATGATAGAGAGTCTTTTCTACTTCCTATGCCTAACTACTTGAAAGAATTTGTAACAGAATTTAATTATTTATTTCATCAAATCTTCAAGTGTTCTCAAATTTCTACAATAGATGATTCAAATTATTCTACATTTTATAATTTCGCTAATAATGCAAGAAAGTTTTTAGAAATTTATTTGTATTACAAATATCCAGATAGTTCAGATGAAAGTTTGAAACTTCAAAAATTCTTTGGTGGAGACAGAATACCAACAATTTTTACAGAGCGAATAAATAATGAATATTCGCATTTAAGTGCTGTGTTTGAAAGAGGTGCAACACCAGTTGAAGTTCCAGAAATGAAAAAGGTTGCTCAATTTATTTTGGATAAAATTCAAGAAAAAGATCCAGAGCAATATGAAGCTTTGTTGATAAGTATTGGAGTTAAACTAACAATTTTTAATAATTAAAATGGCAAAATACAGCGTACACCAACAACCCGTAGAAACTTTATTAAGTTGGATAAAATCTGGCGATATTGCTATTCCGGAAATCCAACGTCCATTTGTTTGGAACGGCGCCAAAGTAAGAGATTTAATAGATTCTTTATATCAAGGGTATCCTGTAGGTTATATTATCACTTGGCGTAATCCTGATGTCAAATTAAAAAACGGAGAATTATCCGCAGGAAAAAAGGTATTGATAGATGGGCAACAACGTATTACTGCTTTAACAGCAGCCATTGTAGGTCAACGCGTTTTAGATAAAAATTATAAAGAAATCAACATTCGTATCGCCTTTAATCCCTTGGAGGAAAAATTTGATGTACTCAATAAGGCCTATGAAAAAAGCCCGGAATGGATTGATAATATTAATCCAATTGTAAATGATGAAATTTCTATTTCAAAAGCGATACGAAAATATTGCCAAGACAATCCTGATGCAAACGAAGATTTAGTAGAAGAACGCATTGAAAACTTAAAACGCATCAAAACAAAACAAGTGGGTATTATTGAATTAGATGCTAGTTTGGATATTGATACAGTTACCGAGATTTTCATCCGTATCAACCAAAAAGGAGTCGTATTGAGTAATGCCGATTTCGTAATGTCTAAGATTGCTTCTGACGAACAACACGGTGGAAATAAAATGCGTAAAATGGTAGATTACTTCTGCCGTTTACTCGTTGATAAAGGATTTATAAAACACATTCAAGACAATGACACTGCCTTTACGCAATCTGATTACTACAAAGAAATTAAATGGATGGCTACAGGCGCCGATGATTTATACGTACCCGATTACATCGATATGCTGAGGGTTGCTTTTACGTTTAAATTCAGTAGAGGTAAATTCAGTGATTTGGTTGCTTTGTTATCTGGACGTAATTTTGAAACACGTTCTTATGAAGGAAGTATTGCTGAAGCTAGTTATGCAAAATTATCTGAAGGCTTATCTGCTTTTGTGAATCAAACAAATTACCAACGTTTTGTAATGATTATTAAATCGACTGGATTAATCAGTAAGAAATTAATATCTTCTCAAAACAGTTTAAATTTTGCCTATGCCCTATATTTGAAATTAAGAGAAGACGGCATGGGAGAAGCAGAATCTCAAGGATATGTGAAACGTTGGATGGTGATGAGTATGTTTATCGGAAGATATTCGGGATCTGCTGAATCACGTATAGATGAGGATATCAAACAAATTAACGATAAGGGAATAGCTGCTTATTTAATACAAATGGAGCAAGCAAATCTAGGTCCTGGATTTTGGGATTTCGGAATCATTAATGATCTTGAAACTTCCAGTGTCAATAACAATGCTTACAACCTTTATCTAGCTGCACAAGTAAATAACAATGCCGTTGCATTTTTATCTAAAAATATGAAAATTAGCGCGCTTATAGAACAACGCGGTGATGTGCACCATATTTTTCCAAAAAAATACTTGATGAATAATGGTTATCCTCAAAAAGCTTATAATCAAGTAGCTAATTTTGTATTTACGGAACAAGCAACCAATATAAAAGTCGGCATGCTTACACCTAAAGATTATTTGGATAAAGTAAAAGCTCAAATTGAAGCAGGAACAAATGAAATAAGCACTTTGGATTCTACTACTAGCCTTCAAGAAAACTTAATGAACAATGATATTCCTAGTATTATTGAAGAAGCGAGTCACTTGGTATATGAAGATTTTTTAGAAGAACGAAGAAGATTGATGGCTAAAAAATTAAAAGGTTATTATGAGTCTTTGTGAAAGTGACTTATATCAATTTGTCCAGTTTTTACTAAAATAAACTGGACAAATTAAATCTGAAATCACCTTATTTAATTGACAATTATAAATCTCACCTATATACGATATCGACAATAGGTGCTCTATGTAAACTCCTAAATAATTGTCAAGTTTTCTATTCAAAATACTTGACATACTAAATCCAATAATCTTCCTAATTTTTCATTCCCAATAAAAATAAATATTTGTCCAGTTTTTATTAAAATAAACTGGACATTTTACTATATTTGCTTCAAGGATATAAAAATGAAAACAACTGATTATATAACATATACAATCGACAGACTACCCAAAGGGTATATTTTCACCTATGCAGACTTTACCAATGAGGTGAACAACAAAGAAGCAATTATAAAAGCATTGAATAGAATGGCTGTTGCGGGTAAAATAGCTAAATTGAGTAAAGGTAAATTTTACAAACCCGAAAACACTGTTTTTGGTGCTTTAGAACCTAATCAATACCAAGTTGTAAAAGATTTATTGGAAGAAGATGGAAAAACAATTGGCTATTTAACTGGTTACAGTATTTATAATCGGTTAGGACTTACAACACAAGTAAGTAACACCATACAAATAGGGAAAAATGTAGTGCGGTCTAAATTTAAAAGAGAACGTTACACCATTTCCTTTATCAAGCAAAAGAATACAATCACGAAAGAGAATGTTTCTTTCTTGCAATTATTAGATGCTATTCGTTATATCAAAAAAATTCCGGATGCTTCAATAGTGTTTGCATGTTCACGTTTTTTATCCATCCTAAAAGACATGACAGATAAAGACATTACTACTTTTGTACGATTGGCTCAAAAATACCCACCTTCCACCAAAGCGTTAATTGGTGCATTACTGGATGAATTAGGTAAAGAATCAATGACGGTTACATTACAAAAATCATTGAATCCAATTACGACGTACAACTTATCAGGAGCAGATAAAGTAATTTCTACCACTGAAAAATGGAACATTGTATGAGGTTACATGAAAATCGCACCCTCTTTAGGCAATCCATAGAGTTTGCAGCTCAAAAACTGAATATGCTTCCAATATACATTGAAAAAGATTATTGGATAACATTTGCATTACACACTATTTTTCACAATGAAATTGGTAGTGAAGCGGTTTTCAAAGGTGGTACAGCATTATCGAAATGTTTCGGTATCATAGAACGTTTTTCGGAAGACATCGATTTAGTGGTGTTACAAAATGAGTCTGATTCTGGTAGCAAACTAAAGAGTAAGTTAAAAAAGATTACAGAAGTTGTTTCTCAACAGTTAGAAGAAATTGAAATAAATAAAATCACCACCAAATTAGGGATGATTCGCAAAATTGCATATCAATATCCGAAAATAACCACAGGTGTTTTTGGTCAAGTGAGAGATGTAATTATTGTAGAAGCAACCTGGTTAGGTAGATACGAACCTTATCACAAGCAACAAATTTCATCATACATCTTTGAAATGATGCAAGGAGCAAATCAAATTGATTTAGCTAAAGAATATGGAATGCTTCCGTTTGAAGTTCAAGTATTACATGTAAACAGAACAATTTGCGAGAAAATAATGAGTCTTGTCCGATTTTCATATGGAGAACATCCATTAGAAGATCTTCACAATAAAATTCGTCATACATACGACCTTCACCAACTATTAAAAGAAACCGAAGTGAAGAATTTTTTCAATTCTACGGAATTTAATAAAATGTTATTGTTAGTCGCGCAAGATGATGTAGCAAGTTTCAAAACGAATAATAGTTGGTTAGAAAAACACCCTAAAGATGCGCTTATATTTAACGATACTGAAAATGTATGGGAAGAATTGAAGGAGACTTACAACAATGAGTTTAGTAATTTAGTTTATGGTAAATTGCCAAAAAATGAAGCTGTTCTCGAAACATTAAAAATGATTCAAGAACGATTGAAAGCAATTTCTTGGACAATAAAAATTGAAACCAAAGAATGAAATTTACAGAAGAAAAATTAGAAAAAGCATTCATTGAATTAGTTGCAAAAGAAGGCTTTAATCATCATTTTGGGGTAGCCATTACAAGGTCTCCAGAGGAAGTATTGATAGAAGACGATTTACAAAACTTTTTATTGAAGCAATATCAATTTGAGGGTATTACACTAAATGAATGTAAGTCAATCATTCTACAATTAAAATCCCTTTCATCATCTGATTTATATGAAAGTAATAAAACGTTCATGAACATGCTTTCGGACGGTTTTATTCTAAAAAGAGAAGACCGTTCTCAAAAAGATATTTACATACAACTAATTGATTATTCAGGATTAGGAAACCATAAACAACCAGAAGAAAACCAATTACAAAAAGTTTTTGCTGAGCCAGAGGTTCCTTATGGAAAAGACAATAATATTTACAAATTTGTTAATCAACTTGAAATTCAAGGTACAGAAAAACGCATACCAGACGGTATCATTTACATCAATGGCTTACCACTAGTAGTTTTTGAATTTAAAAGTGCAATTCGTGAAGAAGCCACAATTCATGATGCTTATGTACAACTAACAACAAGATATAGAAGAGATATACCTGAACTTTTCAAATACAATGCATTATGCGTGATTAGTGATGGGGTAAACAACAAAGCAGGTTCATTTTTCGCTCCCTATGATTTTTTCTATGCTTGGCGAAGAGTAGCAGGATTAGCAAAAGAGGTAGATGGAATTGATTCTATGTTCACCTTAGTGGAAGGATTGTTAAATAAAAACCGATTGCGAGACATTATTCGCAATTTTATTTACATTCCAGATAGTTCTAAAAAGAATGAAAAAATCGTTTGTCGTTACCCACAATATTATGCCGCAAAAGCCTTGTTTGAAAATATAAAACAAGCACAAAAGCCAAAAGGTGATGGTAAAGGAGGTACATATTTTGGTGCTACGGGCTGTGGAAAAAGTTATACAATGCTTTACTTGACTCGTTTGTTAATGAGAAGTGAGCATTTTCGAAGTCCAACAATTGTATTAATTACCGACAGGACAGATTTAGACGATCAACTTTCAGGTCAATTCACAAATGCTAAAAATTTCATTGGAGACAATACGGTAATAAGTGTTGAAAGTAGAGCGAATCTGAGAGAGTTGATACAAGGTCGTCAAAGTGGAGGTGTATTTTTAACAACGATTCACAAATTTACCGAGGACACAAGATTATTATCTGATAGGTCTAATGTGATTTGTATTTCAGACGAAGCACATCGTAGTCAAACCAATTTAGATCAAAAACTAAGAATTACCGAAAAGGGAGTAACAAAAACCTATGGTTTTGCGAAGTATTTGCATGATTCCTTACCAAACGCAACATTTGTTGGTTTTACAGGTACTCCAATTGATGCTACTTTAGATGTATTTGGAAAAGTGGTAGATGCATATACGATGACAGAATCTGTAAACGATGAAATTACGGTTAGAATTGTTTATGAAGGTAGAGCAGCGAAAGTGGCTTTGAAAAATAGTGAATTAGAAAAAATAGAGAAATATTACGAGGAATCCGCAAAGCTTGGAACGAATGATTATCAGATTGATAAAAGCAAACAAGAAACGGCGAGTATGTACTCCATATTGGGTGATCCAAAACGTCTAAAAACAGTAGCAGAAGATTTTATCTTACATTACGAGCAAAGAATTGAGGAAGGTGCTACCGTAAAAGGGAAAGCGTTGTTTGTAAGCAGTAGTCGAGAAATTGCCTATGCGTTATATAAAAATATTATCGAGTTACGTCCTGAATGGGCTGAAATCAGAGAAGCCGAGGAAGGTGTTGAACTTTCGGAGAAGGACAAGCGAGAGTTGAAACCAATCCAGCGTGTGAAGATGGTGATGACAAGAGGAAAAGACGACCCTAAAGAACTATGGGATTCGTTGGGTACCTCTGATGATAGAAAAGAACTCGATAGACAATTCAAAAATCCAAAATCCAACTTTAAAATAGCCATCGTGGTTGATATGTGGTTGACTGGATTTGATGTGCCATTTTTGGATAGCATTTATATCGATAAACCTATTCAACAACACAATTTAATCCAAACAATTTCAAGGGTTAACAGAAAGTTTGAAGGTAAAAACAAAGGATTAGTTATCGATTATATTGGTATTAAAAAACAAATGAATTTAGCACTTGCTAAATACAACAAAGGAGACGAAGATAATTTTGAGGACATCGATCAATCATTAGTAGTTGTAAAAGACCAACTCGATTTAATTTCAAAATTGATGCACACATTTGATACTTCAAAATATTTTAAAGGGAGTCCAATCGAGCAATTAAACACATTAAATCAAGGAGCAGAATTTGTTCAAAAAACAAAAGATATAGAAACTCGATTTATGGGCTTGGTGAAGCGCTTAAAAGCAGCCTATGATATTTGTGCAGGAAGTGAAAAATTGACGCAGAAAGAAAGAGATTACACCCATTTCTATTTGGCTATCCGTTCCATCATATTTAAACTGACAAAAGGAAACGCACCAGATACAGCACAAATGAACGCAAGGGTTCGAGAAATGATAAAAGAAGCCTTAGAAAGTGATGGTGTAGAGGAAATTTTCAAGTTAGGCAACGAAGAAGAAACAGAACAAGACATTTTTGAAAAAGACTATATCGATAAAATCAATAAGATAAAGTTACCGAATACAAAAATCAAGTTACTCCAACAATTATTGGCCAAAGTAATTGGTGAAATCAAAAAGGTGAATAAAACGAAAGGAATTGATTTCACAAAGAAAATGCAAGCATTGGTAAATCGTTACAATGAACGCGATGAAAATGATGTGTTTCGAAGTGAAGTGTATGAGGAGATGGCAAATGCGTTAACCGATATGATTTGGGAAGTACACAAAGAATTTTCAGCAGGAGACGAATTAGGTATTGGCTTTGAAGAAAAGGCATTTTACGATATTTTAAAAGAATTATGCATTAAATATGATTTCAACTATCCTGACGATAAAATGATTGAACTAGCCAAATCAGTCAAAGAATTAGTTGAAAGCCAAGCAAAATTCCCCGATTGGAACAAACGTGATGATATTAAATCAGCATTAAAAGTTGGATTAATTCTTTTATTAGATGAATTTGGTTATCCACCAGTTGAACGAGATGAAGTTTACCTTGAAATATTTGACCAAGCAGAGAATTTTAAGAAGAATCAAGCAAACTAGTAGTTAGTAACAAATTTGTTTGATTCTATTACTTTTTCAATTTGATCCTCCAACCTCCAAAAGAAGTCAATCCCAGTAATTTCTTCTACCTTATCAATATTAATTGCATAATCTTTAAAATTAACTTTGGTATTCGAATTCGGTAGGATAAAACCTATGCCTTCCCAATTTCCTTTACGTTTTTGGAGTAAAACTTTATAATAGGTTTTTGTCAGCGCAACACGATGAGGTCCGATGGTTGGCATAACATAATCAAAGATTGGTCCTGTAACCACATACAAGCTACCATATTCAACCGCCCAATTTCTAACTTGCATTTCTAACTTTTTCCAAACCCCACGATAAAACGAGGTAGTTGTAGAAACATAAAATTGTGATTTTTGTTATTTCGTCAAATTGGTATAATTTAAATTTCCATAGTACAAAGGATAGGCATTTGAAGGGTAAATAAAATTAAACTCCACTAAAAACAATTCGAGTGGAGTTTGTTTTTTTTATTTCTTTAAAATTATCTCATAATACTTATGCTTATTCGAAACCGGAGAAGTCTCAGGAAAAGGAACGACGTACACTTTCATTGTTCGTCCTAGGAAATTTGTTTCACCTAAATAGTCGTATGCAATCTCATCATCTTCATTTTTTCTAGACTTCCAAATTTGCTTTAAGGTTTCGTCCATTTTTAAAAATTCATCGGTAACACGTTTTCCCATTAACACAATCTTATCTGGGTCAGCATTTTTCAAGCGGTCTTTCAAACTTTCCAAATGCGATGATTCTACCTTCACAGAATTCGAATTTTTACTTGTTATAGCGTTATCATCAATCATATCTGTAAACCCCAAACCATCCGGGTATGCAGATAAGTTTCCGGAAATAAAAACTTCACTGGCCATGTGTTCGAATGGATAGGTGTTTTCTGTACGCGTACATTCACTTATTAACCCAGCATCCTTAAGTATTTTCCAAAAATGAACGCGCGTACAAAAAACGGAACCGATATTTAGCGCTTCTTCAGTTGCATTTAATCCTATAAAAACAATTCCATTTTTACCTGCTAAAAATTTTGTGTGTATTGACATAATAGTATAGATTTTAAAATTAATTAATGAAAAAATATTTGATAATAAACGAGTTAAATATTATTCAAAAGTACCTAACTCTTTTAAATAATTCCTTAGTAAAATCGTGAGATAATTTAATACAAAATCACATTCAAGGATTGGTTCTTGGTAATTGAATAGTACTTCATCTACTATTTCGTAGTCATCTAATTCTGTTAAATTAGAGGAAGGATTAAAGATGTTGTAAATGTGTTTTTCAAGTAGGAATCGTCGTGTGTAATTTAGTTTCAGTGCAAGTTGATTATCGACTACTTCAAAATATAAATTAATAATGAATGGTTTATGAATTGATTTTGAGATTTTAAAAACATAGCAATCGACTTTTCTGTCAAATTTTACATGCAATTGCTCTTTTTCAATTTCTTTTCTCCAGGAGGAGATCCATAAAAACAATTGATGATTCCATTCAGAGACTAAAAAAAATCCATTTTCAGCATGTAATTTTTCGACATTTTTTTTCCAACTTTCCATATTCTTTTAGATTAAGTGTTACATATAAATAAGGAATGATTTATTTCAAATGTGACATTATCACTCAAAATAAATTTTTAATTAAAATTAAAACAGTATTATAGATAGTAATAATTGTGTCGGAATCTCTTTTTTACCAATATAACAACATTAATACTTTGACTATTTTTATGGGTAAAGACACAAATTTGAAGATTTCTCAAACGCTTACTTCCTAAATCTTTTTTTAGTTTTTTGTTTTCAGAAATACCAACAACTATGTTTTTTAAAATCAGATCATCACATATATAGTTTAAGTGTCGCATCATCAAACTTTTTTTGGAATAGTAGACATACGCCTTAGCGAAGTCTTCAAGAAATTCATCTTGCCACAAAGTATCCAATTTTAAATGATTATTGAACTTTACATTGTTTATTAAATACAACGTATCTATTAAAGCATAATTAAATGGGATAAAAGTTCCTAGTGTATCTATGGAGGAAACATTAACTCCCCAAGATTTTAAAAATTCGAATTCTACTTTCGTTGGATTGATTTTAAAATCAATGTGATCTTCGGAAGTGTATTTTAAATTACCATTTTCATCATATGCAGTTTCATCGTAATAGTAAAAATGATATGGGTTTTGTTCCAATTCTAACGCTCTTTCTTTTTCTGCTTTTGCGATAGAGTCTTGCATCCTTTTTTCTTTGAAAATTTGGAGAATGGCCTTTATTTTTTTTGTGTCTCGTATATTTACGGTTACGGATTTATCTGTTTGACCAAGTAAACAAAAACTTGTAAAAATTAAAAATGTCATCGTTAAAAGTTTCATAGTATTTAGTTTTAAAGGTGAATTATAAATGATTGTATTTTGTATAATAGTTTATAAACAAAATGTTAAGGTAGGATAGCACAAATTCTTTTTCATGAATTGGGTCTGTTTTTCTGGATATTTCTTCAATGGTATTTGTATATGTTTCAGTTTGATGATCGTAATGTAGCGTATATTCTATCCATAAAATTTGATCATAAAGAGCCGTTTGTTCATCAAACTTTAAAAAATAGTATAAACTAATTGTTTGTTCGATATCATTTGAAAGTGAGATTTCAATATCCTTTCCATTATTTTTTACTTGAATATTACCAAGCTTAATTTGTCCCATAAACTCCCCCCATTCTTCGACCCATTCTTCTAGTAGTTTATTCCATCCTATGTAGAGGATTAACTCTTCTTTATGAAGGAATTCCAAAATGTTTCTTTTCCAATTTTCCATGGTTATTTTTTTTTAATAATTAGTGAAAAATGGTGATTCAATCGGCATAAGCCAATTGAATCTGAAGTTTAGATATGAGGTAAGTAGAAAGCATATCTTTTAAGTAGTTGACACCTTTTAAACGAAGTGATTCTCTCAAATTTTCATCTGAACGGATTAATGAAATTGTTGTAGGTTTTTGAAGGTGAGAGGGAAGTGTTGAAATAATTAGAGTGCCAGAAGATTTAGGTATCTTTTTTAATAATTGATTAAAAGACTCTCTTATGTGATTTTCATTTTCAATGAATGCATAATCAAAACCAGACTTTTTTTGAGAATTTGGATTTGTTTTAATGCGATTTTTGGTAATTGAAAAAGTTAAATTGTTTGTGGAATTAATTTGAATAGTTTTCATAATCATAAAAGTTTTAAGTAAATATTAGTTATATATTTAATTAAGCTGTGTGACTATGATTATGTGACAATAAATTTTAATAAATTTTAATAAAATTTATAATAACCTCAAATACATTATTTTATTTTTAAATTTTATCTCAAATGAAATTTAAATGAACTCAATTCTCAATGCAAATAGAAATAGTACGTATCAATAAAACATATCTCGTCGGTAAATAAACTCGCTTCGAGCTCCTAATGGAAAATCTTGTTTATCTTCATTAAAATAGAGATACCTTCTTGTATAAATTTTTGTGATGTTTAGTTCTTTTCGATATTCAGCTATTTGTTTTTTTATCTCTTTATTTTCTCTACCATGTAGGGAAATAGAGTGATTTCTACCCTTTATTTTATCTTTTCCAGACACAACTACATACATCTTTTTAATGTAAAACACATCTAATACTTCAAATAAATCCATAGCGTATTTGGGTATACGACTTTCAGTTGCAATATAATCTTGGTTATCTTCCATATACTCTTTTGGTCCATTTTTCATATTTGGATCAATATACCAGTCTGCGTCGAACAAGGTGGTGTCAATGCGCCAATAATCATATTTAATTAGATTCTCATTACGAAAGGTATCATTGTAAATCTCGAGACAAAACGGGTAGAATAATGTGATTTTTTTTCCGTGATTATTTGCGAAGACGCAATTATGTTCACTTTTATCAGGTCGTAAGCCAAATTTAAAAATTGTATCTCTATTCTCTCGTAATGTTACATGCCAAACAAACATCTGAGGGATGATTTTTTTGATACCAGGTACATCGGCTAAATTTTTGTAATTCATAGTTATAGATTTTAATTATTAAACATTAAGAAACCACTATTAAGGAACTATATCACTATTTCATTCAATTCATAGATTATACTATTATTAAACAATTAGATTTACTTTTTTATAAGCACTCCAAAATCAACATTAACCGAATAAACATAATCATTATCTATTTTTTTAGCACTTTTCACTATTGCTACACCTACTATATTGGTGAATTCTGAAGATAGATCTTCGCAAAGCATTATTTCTTTATGCTTTGGGGAACTGTCAAAAGCTGTAATCATCCTATTAGCAATTTCAGTGATAGTTGCAATATTTTTTATAGGTTAATATGCTATTTGAATCTCACTCCAAATATTTTTATTTGGAAGCATTTCAATCCTTTGACCGAAAGTTAGTTCAATATGATCTTTTATATCAAATTGCTCGTCATGTGGTAATTTATCATAATGCACTACATGAATTAAATTGGAGCATTGAACAAGATACTTGGCATGATATCGGGCTACTTGGGAAACTTGCGAGTCATATTTAACGGGACCTAATTTATGTTGTTTACGATAAACATTAAGTTGTTTAATAAATTCGGTTTCTAAAGTAGATTGTGCGTTTGACTTTTCTGCAAAAAGTGACAGTATACAAATCACATAAAATAATTTTTTCATAATAATTTGATTTTAAATGATTAATGATTTTATTAATTCTCATTTGACCAATATTTCGTAAAAATTTCATTAGTATATTTTGAAGAAAACAAAATTTCATATAGAAAAACATTTTTCTAAAATTTCCATCGTTTTGTTTTCAATACCAGGGTATTTTGACTCTCTATTTCCAGCCACATTTAAAATTATTTTTCTAGATTTTTTGTTAAAAATTTCTTGCACAAAATTCACTATTTTTTCGGAAGCATCTAGATCGTTAATATCCACTAATACATACTCTTTCTCGAATTTTTCACAGATTTTTTTAGTTAAATCAGAACCTCTAGATTTTACCCCAGTTAGTATAACAGTAGCATCTGTTTTACGTACATTTTGTTCCGTTCTATCTTTATAATCAGATTTAGTAGACTCATACATACTATATCTAACTTTAAGACTAAGATCTATTCCGTCTTCAGTTTTACACCCTTTAGGTAAACAACCACCAGTAGCGATTCCTGCTTTTTTTGCTGCTTTTAGAGCACCTAGATCTACACCAGTTTGACCGCCTGATACAATTTTTAATGTTAAATTTTTCATAAATAATGTTTAAGAGTTTATATTTCCTTATCATTATTTATAAGTGTAGTTTCATTAAAATTGTGTCAAAAAAAAGTGTAAATTAATTTATATTTTGAAAATAAATTATTAACTATCATTTGTTGAGTTAGTTAACTTATTTCTTTTTTATCTGAATATTTGTTAAAACATCAATAGTTAATGTTTCATTATGGTGTTTGATTGATTTCAAAGGAAAATATACTCTTGTAAAAAATAATACTTACTTGATTAGAAATTCTATAAAAGGCGAGTAATAATATATGCGTGATATATTATTAAAATCTAAAAGTTTATTTTTTTCAATTTTTCATACAAATAAAAAACGCTCCTACAATAAGTAAGAGCGTTTGTTTTATTTAGTTGTTTTATTAAAGTTTAAGGTAAATCAAAAGCATTTCTAATGAATAGTTCATGGGGATTTTGATTGGTAGCATCATAAGTACAACATAGAAAATATGGTTGTTGGGTGGGGGGAGGTAAACTCCCTTTTAAACTTAGACTATTAGGAATTGTATGACAAATTAAACTATGTAATAAAGGTAAAGTACCTATATTAATTTTATACGCAAGATAATGATGCACGGTTGGTGGACCACTGAATGCAACTTTTATATTAGTATTTATATCAGCATTTTGATCCTCTTTTAAACCTATTAAAATATCACCAATTTTAGTTTGAAGTCGTTTATAAAAAAAGTCTGATACACCTTTAGATTTAATTTTTTCCTTATATTACTTGTAAATTTTAAAGAAAATGGAAATAAATCAATTAATAAATATCCTTCTTTTGCAAGTTCTAATAATAGATTTATTTTTTCATTTGAATTTGTAGGTTTAGCGTAAGCAATTCTTGTTGGCTTTGAATCACGAAAAGCCTTTACTGGAGCACTTAACCAAGATGTAGAATCCAAATGATTTATATTATAGAAATAAGTTTCTCCAGAACTAGGTGCAGCTTCACCGATCATAACGTATTTAAGAGTTTGCTTAGTCAATTTGTTTCCATCACTATCTATTAGTTCTCCAATTTCATTAAAAAACGGATGTGGATAATACCAATCACTACATAATTTAGGACCTCTGGTTTTTCGTGTGTCCTTACCTCTAAAAATGTCTAAATAATCTTCAAACATATTTTCTCTAATTAAATAGTCATAATTGTCGTCAGGGCAATTATTTGGGTTGTCATTTTCTTTTAGAGTTCTTCTAATAGCTAGACTTTTAAAATGATCGTCCCACAATTCTTTATACATATTCCTTTGTAACATGAATCCAGGGGTTTGCTGAAGTTTCTCTCTTAATCTAGATAATATTTTACGACCAAATTCTTCACTAATTACCAAGTTCAACCCATTTTTGTTGAATAAGTGCAATAAACTTGTAGGATTCATCTTCGGAATAGGAACAATTAATTAATAGTTCAAAATATTCTTTTTCTTTTTTTGTTAAGTTATACATGATTATGAAATTGTTAATTAAAAACCTAAATCCCCCATATCAGCAGATAATTTTGCAGTACTACTGTCACCATAAATATATTTATATATTAACTTTGCTTGAGCTCTAAACTTTGATTTAGCTTTAAAATTTTCATTAGCTACCCAATCTGAAAATAGTTCATCTGTCTCTTTGTTAAATTTCAAAACTTTATCTCCCTCATATTTCCATACTACATAATTCCTGTCTTCACCTTCTACTGGATTTGGATTTGGTACTATGAGTTTATATAAAGTTTTATCTTCAAATTTTTCAAAAGCAATATTATCATATTTCCCTGTAAATATTAGTTCTTCTTTTTCGCTAATATTTAAATCATTTAAACATTCTTTTAATGATTCTAAATCTTCCTTTTTTACTCCTTCTTTTAACTCTTTTTTTATTTCATCTTGTATCAGTTGAATAGTCTCTGGATCTAATGTACAATCAGATATAGCTTCAAGCGAGTCATTAAAAATTAGACAAGTTTTTAAGTGCATTAGCATAGGATTATCTATGTAATTTAAAGATGAATCCGCTAAATAACGATATTGAGCAGAATCATTTAAATAATGATGTTTTCTTAAATCTACAATCTTATTTAAGATTTCAGAAATATGTTGAGATATTAAATTTTCATATAATCGATACGGACTATTTTTCTTTGTAGGGTTCATTAATTCAAATGCTTTCTCCAAATCTTCATCGCCTTTTATCATCCAATATGCAATAATTTGAGCAATTGCTTCTTGTGTTTTTTTATGCCCCGTATTGTAACCGATTCTCCAATTGGCATTATTAGCAATAGGCCAATGAGAAACCCAATGCCCTAATTCGTGCATCAATACAATTAATCGAACATCTTTTTCATCGATGTTATCATGGTTTTTAACATATGCTTCAATAACATCTTTATACAATATAATTTTACCTTCATTTGTTACATTAAGACAACCTAATTTAGTTTTTGTAGATCTATAAACACCTAATCTATTTATGTTAAAAGATTCAGAGTTTACATACTTATCCAAATCAAACAAATCTTTTTTCTCAACACCTGTTAAAGTTTCGTGATTTGCTATTTTATCTTTAATATTTTTGGGAAGGTCTGTTTTTATGCAATTTTCATATCGGAATATACCTTCTTCTTTATCAGAATTTTTCGTATGTAATTCGTTAATTAATGATTCATTTAACTCTTCCAATTTGTTTTTAAAATAAACTTTTGGGAAACGATCTATTTCAAACTTGAAATTTGGTTTTTTAGTATCATTTTTATCTTCATTTTGAAGTATCTTTTTTAATTCAAGCATTTTCTCCAACTCTTCAGGTGAAAACTGATATGCTACTAATTTATTTGAGTTAGTTTTTGTATACATATTAGCTAAAAGAAAATCTAAAGCTTCAATACCTTCTGTATTGTCTGTGTCTAGGGTAATAAAATGAAGTCCTTCCTTTATACCAGGAACACTTAGAAGTTTTTCCCGTAATCGAGATAATAATTTTCGACCATTAACTTCTTTATTACCAAGTTCAACCCATCGTTTTTGAACAAGTGCTAAAAATGATTTTTTTTTATCGATAGGCTCATTGGATTCATCTTCGAAATAGGAACAATTAATTAATAATTCAAAATATTTTTTTTCTTGTGGTGATAATCTGATTGAAGAAGAATATACTTTTCGGGCAAAATCTCTAATTTTTTCTACGTGGTCTTTCGTGTCAAAGTCTTCATACATTTCATCCGATAACTCAGGAAGACCATTCAAGTTTTCTATATTCGTGAATGCAGATTTTTGTGTACTGTCATATGCTTCATCTGCTATACCATCTAAAAGAGAATTCCATTTTTTTTGTGCCTTTATAATATTTGCATCTTCTTTAAATTCATCTTCCAAGACATTAATTGACCAAAGACTATTCATCATTCGAATAAAATATCCTGGACTTATGTCATTTATGGATTGTTTCGGAATCCGAGTATATCCCTCCACTAATCGATCATAGGCTGCATTTTCATCTTGTTTTATTAATAATCTAAAATAATTTTCATATATTCTTATTATTGAATTTCGTTCTTTTTTTGTCCAATGAGGAAATGTTTTTTCTAAAAATTCGTCGGATAATGTTAAATAACTTCTGATATCATTAGAATTATAAAAAAGATGGTTTAATTGATTTTGTATATTTTTTAAGGTATTTCTTTTGTATTTAATTATTTCAGGCTCAACTATTACTGCTTTTTTATCTGTGTCATCTTCTTTAATCTTCTTTTTAGGAACGTATTTTTTAATTACTTCTATATTAATTATTGCATATCTTGCTTTTTCAATAATTTCTTCATTGGTGATATCCGGATAATATTCTTTGCATTTTTCGTTGAACCAGTTAGCTAATTTTTTAGCGGATTCCTTTTTTTTATCGGATATTTTCCCTTTTTCAATTGTTAAATTTTCGAATATTCTTGTTAAATCGTTTAACATATTTAAAATTTTTAATTTTTATATTTCAAACCTAAATATTATATTCCGATATAAAAAATGAAAATCATCTAAACCAGTTAATTAGTATTTCAATCTCTATTTTATCTTCTTCAAAATCCTCATTTAGAAGACGTTTAATAGCATTGTACTTGATTTCAATCTGCTTTAATTGGTCATATAATTCTTTTGTTTTTACAGTATGCGCAGTAAGTAAATCATATCTCTGGTCCTTAATTAAAGTCTTGACTTTTTCAGTTTCTTCTTGTAACAAAATAAAAGCGGACTGTAGGTTTTTTAGACCATTCATTATTTCTTGTAATTCATTTTTTAAAAATTCGTTTGTCATCGTAAATAAAAGTTTAGTAAATAAAATAGTCCATAAAACAAAGCACTTAATCCGAGAGAACAAAGTAAAAATGGGTAACTATTTTTTAGATAATACCAAAAAGGTGTAATTCGATACCAATCTAAAGAATCATCGAAGATAGAATCTCTATCCTCATTTATCACACGATTTGGACCCCATTCTTTTTCATCCATCGGATTACATTCGATATCTTCTTCTAAAATATCTTCTTGAATCAGGCATCGATCTATCACTAATTTTCGTGTTTGAACAATATAATAAACATCCATTATATACAAATTTGCAAGTATTGGTAGTATGAAATAGGTTCCTATATTGACTTCGATGAAGAAAACTACAAAAAATAGAAATAATTGAAAATAAAAAGGAACTCCGTTTGGTAATGGAATCTTTCCAAAGACTTTCCCAAATCGTTGGTGTAATTCTAACTTTCTTAAGTAATAAACTGTTTTATCTAATTCATTTTCTGTCATAAGAGTTGAGTTTTTGATAATTATTATTCCTAACAGCGAAATCCAATTTTCCCATTGGATTTTAATAAACCATCTTCTTGCAATATCGTTTCAATTTCATTTTGATTTAGTTCGCCTAATTCGCTTAATAATTCCATTTTAAGTTCGCAGTTTACTAATTGTGCAGGAGTCCAGTCGGATTGAATAATTTGTTTAGAAAATACTTTTGAAATTCGTTGATTGATTGGGGAAGCATGCATTAATAGTTCTCTTACTTCTACAGATGGAAAATCAATTTTTGATTTAAATAAAAATCTTCGTTCGAATGCTTTATCCATATTTTTCTCCATATTGGTTGTCGCAATTAATATCCCTTTGAAGTTTTCTAATAATTCTAAAATCTGCGCTTGTAGTTGATTTGAGAAGATGTCATTACTTTGGTTAACAGCAACGCGTTTATTCATTAAACCATCCGCTTCATTCAAAAGAAGTATTACAGGACGGTCTGTTTCTCGTGCTAAAGTATGATATGCTTTAAAAAGTTGTTTAATGTTTTTTTCTGATTCACCAATCCATTTTGAAACAATTTTAGTGTAATCTGCATGCATCAAAATTGCATTTGTGTTTTTTGTCAATTGATATACAAATTCTGTTTTCCCAGTGCCCGAAGGACCAAATAATAAAGTAGTCAATGAATGCTGCAAGTGTTTTTTAGCGTGAATGATTCCTTCTAGCGAATCGAAAAGTTTTCTGTTTGAAGCATTGTAATGTAAAGTGATTGGTTTGATGTCGTTTGAATCGATTAAAGAATAAAAATCATACTGTTTTGTTTTTATTTCTTCTAAAATTGGCACATCCAATCCGTTCATTAACATGACACATCTTTTAGTCGGAGCAATTCTAGCACAAATTCCATTCTCAATTTTTACGTTTAACAATTCTTGCTCCATGTTTTTCGCTTCTTGGTCTATAAACAATTGTGTTATTTGATAATGTTCAGTAGGGGATAATTTAATTTCACTTAAGAAAACAGGATGATCATTTTCTAAAAAATGACTAACAACATAAAGTAAAATTTTTATTTCTAGATCATTTATTTTGTTGCTAATTATAAAGTCTAAAAATGTGTTTTGAAAGTTTTTTCCAAAAAATGCATGCTTAAAATCAAGAAATTTTTTCGCATTGGTGTTTGCTAAAAAGAAATTGAAAAGTAGATATCCTTCCTTATAAAAGAGGTTTAGTTCACTTTCCTCAACATTGGAGGATTGATTTAATTCAACCGATAAGGAGGAACTATTTCTCCCAATTTTGAGTTTTATTTTACCCGATTTTAAATTTAAAAACAAACATTTTAGATTGGTTAAAGAATGACCATTAAAAAAGTTTTCGTTTAAACAAATGGTTTCTTGGTTTGCCAGTTTTTGAATTGCTAACTTTAAACTTGACACACTATTTTTCTGGATACTATTCATAGAGTTGGATTTATATATGATTAATATTGAGTAAATTACTAATGATTTTGTATTCTTTTAAAACCGTTAGAATCGGTTTAATCTATTATTTTAGATAAATCAGGAAATAGAATACGATTTTTGAACTTAAATAAGTCTAATATATATTTGCACTATTAATCTATACTATATATTCCATACGGATTACTAATACCTTTAAAACTTAAATTACCTCGTTCATCAACGCTAAAAGTAATTTGCCAAGGGATTAATGCATCCCCAGTTTCGGGATCTGTAGTCTGATATTGAAATCCAAGAACGTCTTTATCGTCAAGTATGTTTTTTAAACCGTGCTCTAAAATATAAATAGCAAATTCATATTCCTCAAAAGAAGATCCTTTAGAAATGGAATCAAATTTTACTTTATCTAATGTCGTTTTACACTTTGTCTTTAAAGTGTCTATTTCAACAACAAGAGTAACGATGGAATCATTTTTTATTTCTTGACTTAATCCAGTGAATAGGATACTTGAAGAAAGTATGATTAAAACTAACATATACTTGCATTTGTTAGACTGATTGTTTTTGACATTAAAATCTAATGGGACTTTTGTTGACATTATCAACTTACTTTTCATAATCTTTTATTTTAAGAGTGAATATTCGCTTCTTAAATAGATAACTAACAAAAGATAATTTTTGTGACAGAATTTTTAATGTTTTTAAAAACTATTTTAATAACGTGTAATTCTTTAATATATTGATTGTGATTTTGAATTTCAGAAAGGAGCAGAAATTAAATGGATTTCTTTAATACAGAGGGAGGGTTTAATTTATTAAATCAGAATGTTTCAATTTTTACTTTGTTAAAATCAACTTATAATCTTCTGCGTAAATCTGTATGTAATCCCCCTTTTTTTCCTCCACTAATATATTATCCTTTTATTATTTTCTAAAATAATTGAAATTTTCTCATCAAACATTTATTCAGTTTGTTACGTTTCAATACCAAACATTACCTCTTTGCGAAAAAATTATTTAATAGAATAAGTTTTCAATTGTGGGCTAGATGTGGGCTAGTTCTTAACTTTGCCCTAAACAAAAAAACGAGTTTTAACTAAATTTCTCTTTACGATACTCTTCATTTAAAACTCGTTTTCTTTATCTCTGATTCGTCACGCGTAACTAAATACTCGTCACTTCCTTGTGGAGCTGGAGGGGGTTGAACCCTCGTCCAAACATAGAATTTTCAAGGCTTCTACATGTTTAGTTTTTGGTTAATTTTCGATTGTACAACGGACAAAAACACCCAATATACAACTTATCTTCTGTTGTCTTATGCCTTCCACGAAGTAAGGTTGGCACCAGTCTTAAATGAATGATTCTCCCGAGTTCCATGCCTAAAAGACGGAGGCAGCGGAGGGAGAACTTGTTCCGCCTACTATGATTCAGCTGGAATTAAGCTTTATCTATCTAATAGATTAAGCAGCAAGTGCGTATGACGTGTTGTCAATTATAGTTCGAGACAGGATATTAAAGAGCTCCACCTCAACGCTCTACATGCTTACACTTGACTATCGCTTATGCTGTCAAATCCAATACAGCCCCTGTATTGTGATGTAAAGGTACGATAAAAGACTTTTAGATAAAAGACTTTTAGACAAAAGAACTAGTAGATAAAAGAAAAAAGACTATTAGATCAAAGACTTTAAAAAAAATAATTAATAACATCCCCTTACATCGTTCCTCTTTTAAGTCTTTGCTCTTTGTTCTTTCTGTCTTTCTTCTAATAAAATACCTAATTTGCGGTACAACTTACCAAAAGAATAGTTGGTATATTTACAATACTAATTCAAATTACGGTTATGGAAATTTTTGATATCCAACAATTAAATGAACGTTTACCTGAAATTAAAGCGTCATTTCAAGCCAAGAAACCATTTCGCTATGTGGCAATTGATCATTTTTTACCAGAAGCAATTGCAAATCAGATTCATGATAACTATCCTGCTGTAAATTTGGGGGAATGGGATGGTACAACCTATTTGGATCAAAAAAATAAATTTCAGAAGTCAAAATTTGAAGCAGGTTCATTCATGCAAGAAGTATTTGATCAATTGAATGGCCCTATATTTTGCGAATGGCTGGATCGATTAGCAACATTGGAAGAACCATTAATGGGCGATCCCGATTTATTTGGGGGTGGATTACACCAATCCATAAATGGAGCATTTTTGAATGTACATGTGGATTATAATATTCATCCTAAAACACAATACCACCGACGCTTAAATGCGATTATCTATTTGAATAAAGATTGGAAAGAGGAATACCAAGGACATAATGAATTGTGGGACTTCACCAATGGAAAAAAAGTGATGCTCGATAGAGTTGCGCCAATTTTTAATCGTTGTGTGATTTTTGAAACCAACGAAATTTCTTTTCATGGTCACCCAACACCTTTAAATACACCCGAAGGTATAACGCGTAAATCTTTGGCAACTTACTATTACACCAAAGATCGTCCGGAACATGAAAAAGTATCCGACCATAATACGATTTATGTAAATACGGAAGGTTCTTTTGGTCAATGGAAACGCTTTGTAGCTGGAGTAAAAGCTTTTGCAGAACGTACTTTTAAGAAATGACGGAATTTCAGTAATGAGTGAAGGAAGAGACGAGTGACGATATGAGGCTTAGGAAATGAAGTAATTTTTAGATTCAATTTTCAATTAATCTCATTTTCAAATTTTCAAATTTGTACTTTTGCAGTCATGCAGAAAAAACATATCCTTTTTGTTTCCTATGATGGGATGACCGATTCTTTGGGGCAATCGCAAGTGTTGCCGTATATCCGTGAAATTTCAAAAAAAGACTATCGATATACCCTGATTAGTTTTGAAAAAGAAGCGCGTTACCAACAACATCATACGACGATTGAAAAAATATGTGCTGCTGCAGAAATTGACTGGATTCCGATATCCTATGCTGGAAGTATTCCAATTATATCCACCATTTGGAATGTATATCGTTTAAAGAAAGCGGTCTTTAAATTACATAAACGTCGTCCGATTGATTTATTTCACAGCCGTAGTCATGTTCCATCATTAGCTGCACATGCTCTATTTCAGAAGAAGAATGTACCATTTTTGTTTGATATGCGCGGTTTTTGGGCAGATGAAAGAGTGGATGGTAAAGTGTGGGATTTAGCGAACCCTATATTCAAAAAGGTGTATACTTTTTTTAAGCGTAAAGAAATTGAATTTCTCATCGATGCGGGTGCGGTTATTTCCTTGACTGAGAATGGAAAAGATGAAATTTTATCCTGGCAAACAAAACAAACTACGCCTCTAGCATTGCGCGATAAACAATTAGATATTTCGGTAATTCCCTGTTGTGTGGATACAGAACTTTTTAACCCAGAGAAAATTAAGATTGATCAACAATCGGAGTTAAGATCCAATTTAAAAATTCAAGCAGATCAATTTGTGCTTGGATATGTTGGCTCCATCGGAACTTGGTATATGTTACCCGAAATGCTTGATTTCTTTCAAGTATTAGAAAAATCGAATCCAACTGCTATCTTTTTATTTATTAGTAATGAAGGAGATAAGGTGAAAGAACTCGCTGCGCAAAAAGGAATTTCGCAAGATAAAATTCGAGTTGTTGCTTGTTTGCATAGTCAGGTAGCAAGTTATATTTCGCTATTTACCGCTTCTATTTATTTTATTATTCCTGCCTATTCTAAAAAAGCGTCGTCACCAACAAAACAAGCAGAGTTAATGTCTATGGGAATTCCTGTAATTTGTAACGCAGGGGTGGGCGACTCCGACCTCATCGTTCAAAAACACCATGCAGGTTGGGTCGTAGAAGATTTTACATCTGAAAATTACCAAAAGGTAATTGCTCAAATAACGAAAAGTGATTTCTCTGAATTTGAACATTTATCACAAAGTTGCAAAGCGATTTTTCAATTAGAAAAGGGTGCTGAGATTTTTGAAGAAACGTATCGAAGAGTTATAAATTCTTAGTCTTTAAGATTTTTCTTGTTTTTTTGAACAAATAACCTAGTACAGGAATTTGATCCATAAAAATAACAAACATTGTTCTATTTGCATTTTTATTATAACCTTCTATACACAAAAAGTAAGCCTTCAATATAAGATAATGAATCAAAAAGGGTTTGAATTTTAAACTGTAAGAAATAGAAAGCTTGTAATAACACATACTTAACAATCTATTTTTACTTTTTGAAGGTAATACCGTTTTCAATTCCTCCTTATCAAAAACATATCGAAACATTTTTAATTCTCGTTCAAACCTTTGATGAGAATCCATGGAATAAGATGCATCATGTATATTGTAAAGTATTGTTCGTTCTGTAATTTGGAATACTGGGTAGCTAGTTGCAATGCGTAACCAAAGATCTAAATCTTCCAAACCTGGAATTTTCTCATCGTATTGATATTCATTTAAAATAGAACGATGAACTGCAACTCGAGCGGGATTGAAAGTATAAGTCAAGATATAATGAAATAAATTATAATTTTCTAAATCTGGACATACTCTTTCTTTTCTATCTGTAAAATTAAAAGTTTCAAAGGCATTTGTAAAGTAGAGACCTTTTGTGTTTTTACGTTGAATTTCTGTATATATCGTTTGTAAATGATTTTCTAAATATGCGTCATCGCTATCCAAAAAACACACGTAGTCACCTTTTGAAGCGTTAATTCCTCTGTTTCTAGCAAAACATCTTTCTTTGTCAACTTCATTTCGAAGGTAGGTAATTCTAGAATCATTATACGACTTCACAACTTCTTCCGTATTATCTTCGGAAGCATTATCAACGATTATTAATTCGAAATCAACGAAAGTTTGATTTAGTATACTATCAATAGGAGTCGTAATTAAATTGGCTCTATTTTTAGTTGAAATAACAATGGAAAAAAAAGGCATAGTTAGATGGTTATTTCTGAAGTATAGGCATGAATCTGAGAAATAGTTATTTGTTTGGCGTCTTTATTATTCTTAAAATCAACATACCAATCAACCGTTTTTTGAATCAATTTCTCTTGATTCCATTGTAATTTCCAATCTAATTTTGAAAATGCTAAATCAACGTTTAATTTTAGATAATTTGCTTCGTGATACAATTTTTCACCAATATTTTCATAACTCCCTTTTCCATAATTAGCAATCATTTGTTGTACTAATTCTTCAACAGTTGTCACATCATTTTCAGAAGGTCCAAAATTCCACGCAGGTATAGTATCTTTAGAATTAAAACTAAAATTAGCAACTTTTAAATAGGCATAACTGGCATCAAGTACGTGTTGCCATGGTCTTACCGCGGATGGATCTCTTAACAAGATAGTTTTATTGTTTTCGATAGAATTAATACAATCCACAACAATTCTGTCTTTTGACCAATCTCCTCCGCCCAAAATATTACCAGCTCGTACAGAAACAATTTTTGTTGAATTATCTTGAGAAAAGAAAGATTTTCGATAAGAACTGATAACGAGCTCTGCACACGCTTTACTTGCGCTGTATGGGTCATCTCCACCCATTGCATCCGATTCTACAAAACCAAATTTCTTCTCTTCGTTTTTGTAACATTTATCACTTGTTACCAAAACAGCAACTTTTACGGAGTCAACAGATCGAATTGCCTCGAGTACATTTGCAGTTCCAATAACATTCGTTTGAAAAGTTTCGATTGGGTTTTCATAGGATGTTTTTACGATGGCTTGCGCTGCTAAATGAAAAACTATCTCAGGCTGATGTTTGACAAAAACTTCTTTTAAATCATCAACATTATTTATATTGTAAGGATAATGGTTGATTTGATTTTTCAAGTCCAACTCTTCAAATAATTTTGTATTATCAGTATCTTCAAGTGCATAGCCTATCACATCTGCTCCTAGTAATAGCAACCATTGAACCAACCAAGCTCCTTTAAAGCCAGTATGACCTGTTACAAGAACTTTTTTACCTTTATAAAACTTTAAATCGTTCATTTAACTTTATTTCATTGATAAAATTCCTTCATTTAACTTTATTTCTGCTTTCCAAAACGAATTCAAATGGACAGGGGCAACGTTTATTAATTTTTCATTAGTACGATATGGAATACCTCCCCAAGTTATATTTGGTTTTACACCCATTTCATTCTCAACTATAACAGCTAATTGCCTGAGAGATGTAGATATACCAGTTCCAACATGAATACGTGAGAAAGATTCGAATCCATCCATCGAATCGATACAAAAACCACATAATTTAATTACATCATCCACATGAATGAAATCTAGTTGTTGATTTCCTGGCGACATTAATAAAGGCTCAGTAGATTCAATAGAATCAATTACATAATTAATTGCTCTTTTTGTTGTATCTCCCTTACCATAAACAGCATAAAGAACTAAATCTACAACTTTAAACCTAGATTTTGAATGAAAATAGTTTAAGACCTCAGTAAAAGCTAATTTAGTTGATGCATAAAAATTAGTTGCGTGTTTTTCATTTTCCAGAAAAGATAAACTAGACGAAAAATTCACAAAAAGTTTCATGTTTGAATTGGATAATCCTTGTAAAAGAAGCGTCCCAAATTGGATATTGTCTTCAATTAACTGTTGACAAACTTCCGATGTTTCGTTAAAACTTGAATTTCCAGCAAGATGAAAAACAACATCCACCTTTAAACTTTTTAGTTCATCTGAAAAACTAGAAGAATTAGTCGATAAATACTTAACCGAATTACCAAACGTATTTCTAGCTTTCGCTTCATCTCTTACTACAACTGTTACAACATGATTCGAACAGAGAGATTTTGTCAAATACTTCCCTATAAATCCTGTTGCACCTGTAATAAGAATATTCATACTAAAAATTGATTACCATACTTTCCAAGCAGCTGTACTTGTATTCCAATATTCTTCTAACACATTCTTATCATTTAATGAATCCATGGCTCTCCAAAATCCATCATGTTTAAATGCATTCAATTCTCCTTCTTGGGTTAATTTTTCAAGAGGCTCTTTTTCAAAAACAGTTGAATCTCCTTCAATATAATCAAATACGCTAGGTTCTAACACGAAAAATCCACCATTAATCCATGAAACATCCTCTTTGTCTTTTTCCTTGAAAGAGGTAATCTGACCATTATCGGTAATATCAATAACACCAAATCTACCGAAAGGTTTTGTCGCTGTCAAAGTAGCTTTTTTGCCATGGGATTTATGAAATTTAAGTAAATCACTAATATTTATATCTCCAACACCATCGCCGTAGGTCAAAAAGAAAGTTTCATTCCCGACATATTCTTGAATACGTTTAATTCTGCCTCCTGTCATTGTCAATTCACCTGTATTTATCAAGGAAACATTCCAATTTTCAGAATTTGAATTATGGAAGGTCAAATCATTCGTAGAAGTATTTATAGTAACGTCACTTTCATGTAACAAATAATTTGCAAAATACTCTTTAATAACATGCCCTTTATACCCACAACAAATCACAAAATCATTGAAACCATAAGAAGAATATATTTTCATAATATGCCATAGTATAGGCTTATCACCTATCAATACCATTGGCTTTGGTTTAAAGACAGTTTCTTCACTAATTCGAGTACCTAAGCCTCCTGCTAAAATTACAACTTTCATAATCTACAAAATTAACTTTTTGTATTAATTAATTTAAACATCTATGGAGTTATCTCTAAATGACAATAGCTGATTCACATAACCATCATATTTTGCACGATAATGTATGAGCATCTTTATATTACTTCGATTACGTTTAATTTCACCTATAAAATAGTGCTTGTTAAACTTAAAATTCTTGAAGTAATTCACGAATATATACAGTAATTCTTTGACCCAAAATTTGTCAACCCTAGAATTAGGCATCGTAAGCACACGATAATATAAGGAAGCAAACAAGGTGCATTGTGTCTTTCGCGCTTTAATAGACGTGTAATAGTCCGTTGATAATTTATACGACTCTATATGATGTACAAATTGTAGGTCCGCATGATAATGTACGTCATACCCTTGGTACTTAATAGCCCAACACAACTCACCATCTTCACCACCATTCGACATGTCGCGCATACGGGGATTATCTCTTACATAGTTAAAAATAAATCGAAATCCATTTTTTACCGCTCGATCATATGCGGATTTACGAAAGCATAATCCTGCTCCATAAACCACATTACGTTCTGGCTGTACATTGCCTGTTTTTGTAGCTTGCGCCCCACATGCATAATTGTATTTTACTGCCTCAAACCAGTTTGGCAATTCAACCGAAGCCTGTGGAATTCCATGTCCTCCTAATACACCTACCGTTGGATGTTGCTCCATATAGTTACATCCAATTTGCAAATAGTTAGAAGCTAATTCATTATCGTCATCACAAATTACTACATATTTTCCACGAACTGCGGTAAGACCTTGCAATAGTGCGGAAACTTTACCTGATTTTTTTTCGGTAAATGTGTGTAGAGCAAATGGTGCATGGTACGTTTTCCACAGTGACTGAACCAACCCTTCCATATTCTCTGTAGAACCATTGTCTACAAAAATGAGTTCAACACCTTGTAATTCGGATATATCCAAGGAGGCAATAGCTCGAATAGAACCTGCTATGTTCGATTGACCGTTATAACTGCACATGAGTATGGAAACATCCAGCATACCTATTTTATTTTTGTTTTCAATTTCGAAACCTCAAAATTAATTTTATCCTGTAAAACACGAAAAAAATAGTGCACACGAGGGTACTGTTTTTTTTTCATTAGATATAGCCACACCTGTAATTGAACATAATAAGATGTCTTTTTTATATAGCTAGACAATAACGCATGTTTACGAATTTCAAGTTGCTTAGTGCTTTGATCTGAAAAAGTTTTACTGTTAGGTAACATGCGAAAATTACCCCAGATACGATCCACATAGGTAATTTTATACTGTAGTACCGTTTGAATTATAAACTCCAAATCCATATTGTAATGGTTCTTTTCGTTATAAAACCCTACTTTTTCATGGATGGATTTACTGTAAAAATAAGCGGTAGGATTCACAGGAAAATGATAACCGCTCAACACATGGTGTTTTTCTATGGGAGTTGGTTTATTTATATAGATTAGTTCTCCTTGTGCATCCCAAACATTACAATTTCCAGTTATGAAATTAATGGAAGCATCCGCGTGCAAAAGGCCTACAACTTCATTTAAAACCCCTTCTGAATAATAGTCGTCCACATTCAAAAAACTAACAAATTCACCGTTAGCTAATCGCAATCCTTTATTCATGGCATCCGATTGACCAGCATCTTTTTCAGAAACATAACGAATATTGGAAAATCGCCTTGCATAGTCTTGAATGATCGAAAGTGTTCCATCTGTACTAGCACCGTCCATCACCAACAATTCTGCATCCGGACAAGACTGTGCTACAAAATTATCCATCGCTTGAGCGATAAATGCTTTGTTATTGAGTACGACAAGTAGTATGCTTAATTTCATTTATTTCGAATTCAAAAGCGAACGATAAAGTGCCTGATAATTTTCCAACATCAGCGATAAACTGTATTTTTCTAAAACGGTTTCGCGAGATTTATGCATTATTTCTAGAAATTTAGGTGTGTCTCGTAGTTCAAAAACGTGTTGCAACACATTTTCATACTTAGAAACCTCTGAATATCCTTCAACCAAAAATCCATTTTTATTGTCTTGAATAATCTCCGGAATTCCTGCGATAGCCGAAGCAATCACTGGTAATCCACAAGCCATCGCTTCCAAAACAACTAATGGAAAATTATCCGCATTAGTAGGATAAAATAACACATCACAAGCAGCATACAATTTCGCTAATTCTCTTTCATCCGAAATATACGGAAACTCCAGATGATGTGGATGGACAGATTTATGTTCAGCGCCAATCGTAATAAAACAAATAGACTCATTTGTGGTCTTTCGAATCACCTCACGTACAATCTCCCCACCTTTAAATGGATTATCAGTGGAGAATTCAGCAACAAACAACACTAAAAACTTGTCCTTAGGCAGATGTAACTCCTCTCTTAATTGATTTTTATCCCCTGGTACAAATATATCTGTATCGATTCCATTGTTTATGACACGTATGTCTGTCAAATTAGGATAACTAAGCTTAACACGATCTGCTAACCATTGAGAAGGAGAAACAATAATTGGATTCAATTGGTTTATCCATTTTTTCTTCCAATACAATAATTCCTTGGTCGTATCTTTTTGTATCGCTGGATACACCTCCAAACTAGGGCAAGATCCACACCCTACTTTCCAACGTGCACATTGCATAGTAAAGGAACAATGTCCTGTGATAGCATGATCATCATGCAAAGTCCAAACCACTTTTTTCCCTTTACCTAAAACTGGTAATAGTGCATACGAAAAATAATAGCCATGTAAATTATGAAAATGAACAATACTCGCCTTTTTAAATAAGTTGTTTTTTCGTAATTGTAGGGCACCCAACTTCGAAAAATCCAACCACCCGCCTTCTTTCTCGTGGTGATTTAATACAGAAGTTAGTGCATTCTCCCTCATTGCTGGAAGCGCATAAATCCAAGCTTCTTTTCTTTTTTTAATCCCGACAAAAAAAGAGCTTTGAAAAAAGTTACGTGAATTATTGGCAATTTGATATGCTATTTTGGACGCTCCTCCTGATTGGTCGTGAGTGTTGATTGTGATGATTGACTCATTCCTTTCTCGATAAAAAACTGGTAAATAAGACAATAACGCGAGTAATCTCGGGAAATCTTCAGGTCGAATTCGATATATAATCTTTGAAAATAATTTTTGAAAAAAGACTTTCATTCAGTGGATGCAATATGACTTAATACAGTTTTTGTAATATTAATAAAAAAATGTAAGTATACAACGTGAAGATTATTCTTGATTTAAGTTTAAAGTCCTATTTTTGCACAAATTCAATTGATGAAATCTGTTCTTATATTAGCTAACGACTTTCCTCCCAAAAACTCTGTTGGTGCTGAAAGGCCATATAGTTGGTATAAATATTTTAAAAAACAAGGTGTCAAACCAATAGTCATCACTAAAAACTGGAATATAGATTTTTTAAATAACATAAATGATTTTGAACTAGATTTTACCGAAATATTTCAAGCACCTATTTCAAATGATCGATCATCTAAATTATTAAGAAAATATGGCAAAGAAAAATTTTCATTTCTAAGGAAAATTTTCACGGTATTCTATCATTATTGTCAGTATTTTCTCCCTGTCGGTATACATTATTCTCTATACCAAGAAGCTAATCAATATTTAAACAATAACAAGGTAGATTTTATTATTGCTACTGGAGAACCCTTTATATTATTTAAATACGCATCAAAACTATCAAGAAAACATAATGTAAATTGGCTCGCAGACTACCGAGATGACTGGATACAGAATCATGGCAGGACCTATAATAACAATATTTTCACAAAAGCTTTCATGCTTTATGATCGTTTTTGGGAGAAAAAATATTTAAAAAATGTTTTTGGGATAACTTCTGTTTCTGACTACTTAGTTAATCAAATTTCCAGAAGAAATTCTGAGATTAAATGTGAAACAATTGAAAATGGAGTAGATTTAGATGTGTTTAATAATACTATTTCTCCGTTTAAAGCAAATGAATTTTCTATCGTCTATTCAGGAGTTTTATATGATCAAGATTATCTATCCGATTTTTCAAAAGGATTTACAAATTTCATTTCAATTTTAAACGCTACTGAAAAGGTGCATGTTTATTTTATAGGTATTGAAGTTTTAGTCAATCAAGCTACAAAAGCAGTCGAATTGCTTAAACTAAAATTTCCAAATAATGTACATGTTTTACCTAAAATGTCCCAAAAAAAAGTTGCAAATTATCAAATAAACGCAAATATATTACTGAATTTCATTGCTGGGGATCCATCAAAAGGATTGATTGGAGCAAAATCATATGTTTATGCAGCTACAAAAAAACCAATACTTACAATTCCTTCAATAAAAAATTCGAACAGCCCTTTTTTCCCTGGAAGAAAAATACAATATGTAGCAACATCAAGTGTAGATGTTGAAAATTTCATTCGTGAAATTTATATAGAATTTTCAAATGGAATCATTAGAAAATCGGATATCACAGAACAAGAAATATTTATGTTATCAAGGGAATTTAATGCAAATAAAATGACTAACTTTATTTTTAATTATGCAAATCAAATGTAAACGTATATTAATACTTGCTCCACATACGGATGATGGAGAATTTGGCTGTGGAGGTACAATTTCAAAATATATTGAAGAAGGAGTAGAAGTATTTTACGCAGCATTTTCTGCATGTCAACAATCAGTATTAAAAGAATTTCCTTCAGATATTTTAATAACTGAAGTTAAGGCTGCAACTAATGTTCTAGGAATCAAAAAAGAAAATCTAATATTATTTGATTACGATGTTAGAACATTTAATTTTCATCGACAGTCTATCCTTGATAATTTAATCAAATTAAGAACCGAAATTAAACCAGATTTAGTTTTTATGCCTTCTAAAAATGATATTCATCAAGACCATCTAACAATTGCTGAAGAAGGATTACGAGCTTTTAAATTTTCAAGTATTTTAGCATATGAAATACCTTGGAATAACATTACTTTTAATACAACAGCATTTTTCCATCTTGAAGAAAGACATATACAAGCAAAAATAAAAGCATTAGAAGAATATAAATCCCAAGCCCACAGGCCTTATGCGAATGAAGAATTTATTAGATCACTTGCTAGAACGAGAGGTGTTCAAGTTAGTGAGAAATATGCAGAAACATTTGAAGTGCTAAGATTAAACATAGTATAATGATTAAAATTACAGATCTACTGTCGACAATAGAACATGTGAGATTTAGTGGTAAAAAATCCGACTCGATAACTGAAATAATTGCAATTAAAGATTTAGCGGGAGTTACTGAAAAAAAAAATTTTTTAACTTGGTGTTCATCAAAAAACAGTGAATTATTAAAAAAAATACAATACGGCACAGTAATTTGTGATGTCAATACAGATAACACTAATTTAAATTTCGATTCTTGCAATTATATATTTGTTGATAATCCAAGAAAAAAATTCAAAGATGTACTTGAACATTTTTTTTATAATGAAAAAATCGAATATATAATCGAAAAGTCAGCAATTATTGACCCTTCTGCTAAACTTAATGAAAATGTAAAAATTGGGCATAATGTCGTAATTGAAAAAAATGTTGTCATTGGCAAAAACACCCAAATAAATCATAACTCTGTCATTCTAAAAAATACAATAATAGGTGAAAATGTAAAGATTGGTTGTAATTGTACAATTGGAGGCGATGGTTTCGGGTTTGAAAAAAATGATTTCGGTAATAACGAATTCATTCCACATATTGGAAATGTTGTCATTTCAAACTATGTGGAAATAGGTAATAATAACACTATCGATAGGGCTGTTTTAGGCTCTACGACAATTGAAGAATTTGTTAAAACAGATAATCAAGTGCATATTGGCCATGGTGTAAAAATTGGTAGGAATACCTTAATTGCTGCTAATGCTACTTTTTCAGGAAGTGTTAAAATGGGGCAAAATGTATGGGTTGCTCCGTCTACTACAATAATAAACGATATTTCAATTGGTGATAATGCATTTTTTGGAATCGGTACAATAGTATTAAAAAATGTAGAACCAAATAAGATTATTGTTGGGAATCCAGGAAAAGAATTGATTAAAAAAAATGAAACTAATATTTAAAATTTTAAGAATTCTCAGTTATAATTATAAACCTTTTCGTAAGAAAAATGAATTATTAACGGTGCTATTCCACCAAGTTAACGACAACCCATTAACTTTTTACCCTGCCGTTCCAACAAAAGTATACCAAGAAACTTGTTTGTTTTTAGCTAAGTACTATGAAATCATTCACTTCTCTGAGGTAGAACAATACTATGAATCAAATCCCACCAAACCTGCAGCGATTATAACATTTGATGATGGCATGTATGACATTGTAGAGCATGTACTACCTTTTATGGAGAAACACCAGTTAAAATTTAACATCAACATAGATACGGAAATATTGGAAACAAAATTACCGCAAGATTTTTTACGCGTATATGATATCTTAAATTCCACTAAAAAAATCTGTTCCTACTTGGATGCTGATTTTATAGAAAAACCGATAAAAATTAATTACGACTTACCCATTGAAACCGAAAACGAATTTACAGAAGTCCTATCGAAGTTATCAAATGATAAAAAACGAGTATTCACTATGACTATGCAGGAGAAATTAGGCATGAAAACGGAAAACTATTCACGGGTCATTTCTAAGGAAGAACTCGGAGAACTTGCAAATAACAAGCTCATTGAAATAGGTTCACATTCGCATACACATGCTGTTTTGACGCAAATTCCGACGCAAGAAGTACATTTTGAACTCACACATTCAAAAAAACAATTGGAGAACATCATGAATAAAAACATAGAGGTCATTGCATACCCGAATGGTGCTTCAAATACACAAATTGATCAAATGGCAATTAAAAATGGCTATCATTATTTACTGAAAACCGAAGATAAACCAACAGTAATTAAGGACAGTTTCAATTTTAAATCTGGAAGTTATTATCGCATCAATCAATACCACCAACATACCGAGCTAGTTTTAGCACATACATTTGGAATTATTGGAAAGATCAAAAATGTAATCAAAAGATAAAACGTATGGAAAACTATACCATTCATCGCTTAGAACAAGTTGATTTTGATTGCCTCATTCCCTTGATGCAAGATTGTTTCGGTATGGAAGTAGATATTTCCTACTTTAAATGGAAATACATCGACAATCCAGATGGTTTTGTAAGAGGATATTATGCGAAATCCGAATCCGATGAAATTGCGGCATATTATGGTGTGATCCCCCAAATGATTTCCTATTTCGGTGACGATAAATTGATTTATCAATCGTGCGATACCATGACTCATTCCAAACATCGTCGCAAAGGATTGTTTCAATTATTAGCAAAACATTGTTACAGTGAACTCGAACAAGAAAATCAATTATTTATCATCGGCTTTGGAGGGAGTGAATCCACCCCTGGATTTTTAAAATTTGGCTGGAAACACCTCTTTAATTGTAAAAATCTGTTTTACCCTGCTTTTTTTAAAAATTTTATCCTAAAAAACAATAGCTATACCATAAGTGATTGCTCCATCCATGATGTAACCGAAATGAAACATTTAATAGAATCGGATACAACGAATAGTATACATACAAAACGTACAATAGATAAATATGCTTGGCGATTAAAAAATCCCTTACGTGCTTATAAAATGATAACCTTAGCAACAAAACAACAAAATCCGACTTCATTCCTAGTGTATTATGTAGAAAATAATACCATCCAATTAATTGATCATCATTTCAATACTATTTCGGAAGGAAAGCAACTCCTAAAAAATATATTAACAAATGAAAAAAGGACACAATACATCAAAGGAATACTAGCATTTTCGCAGGAAAACGGTAATTGGAGCTTATCCTTACAAAAAATTGGTTTTATGTCAAACCCTTTTTCGAAAGGTCCCTTGTCGTATCGAACTCCTTTTATTACATTTACAAAGGAAGAGGATTACCAAATCGTAAAAAATTATACCTATTGGAATATCAGTCCCTATGATCACGATTCACTATAAAAGAATTTAACTATTCTTTTGAATATAATTCACCTTATCTTTTAATAACGAGAATACCCAATTTATCCATTTTGTGATAAGGATAATGAATCCGGTAATGGTAAAAAATGAAAAAGCAATATAACGAGACCAATGTTCTTCGGTATGTCCTGTAGTTATTCGAGAACCAACACTATTCCCAATTAATACCAAACCGATAATTAATAATACGAGTGCAAGTATTGTTGAAAAGGTAGATTTGAAAAAAGTTACGACAATTCCTGCTATTTTCTCTTTCTCAATAGAATTAGACAGGGAAAGCCAAACTGTATTGTGCAAAACAAAGGAACTACTTAACAATATCATTGCAGTGACTGCAAAGGTTTCAGAAACAATAAATCGATAAATCATCCATTCAGCTACTTTATGGTTTGAAAAATAAAAACCTATCGGTTGAACCATAAGTATTCCTGCAACAAGTAACAAAAATACCGCAGCAGTATTAAAAATAACTTGAGGACGATACAAAAAGGCAGCAGTAAATATTACGCGTAAAAAACGAATCCCGTCTTTCAATACATGCAATTTAGACTCTCCATCTCTTTCATTATATGGCATATCGATCTCTGCGATTGTTACATTTTCATTCATCAGAGCCTTTGCACTCATTGCAGGTGTAAAATGTAACCCGTCCGGTAAAGGATATAGTTTAACTAAACTTGACCTACGTACAACACGCATTCCACTCGCTGTATCTTTTACTTTAGCGGAAGATAAAAAGGTCAATAGCGTAGCAAACATAAAATTACCTACTCTACGAATCAATGGCATTTTAGATTCCTTATTGAGACGACAACCTAAAACTACATCCGCATTTTCAGTTTTTAATAGATTACATAAATTTTCAAAAAACAAGGGGTCACAAGTTCCATCAGCATCTAAAAACGCAACTAACTCTCCTTTAGACTCATTCCATCCTTGTTTGATAGCCGCACCATACCCTTTATTTTTTTCAAAAATGATTAAATTAATTTTTGGTAAATAACTTTGTGCGATCTTTACGGTATTATCTGTAGAACCATCACTTACTACTGTGATTTCAACTTCTGAAACATCTGTATTTGAAATAATTATAGGAGTTGCAGCTAAAGTTCTTTCAATAATCGAAGCAATACTGTCTTCTTCGTTGAGAGCAGGTATAACAATGGATAGTATCATAAATCAAATTCGGTAAAAACAATATGTATTGTAAAATTAGTATATTTTCATGTTATTTGAATAATCGAAAACAAATAACTGCATGTTATTGTAATAATAATTAATTTTGTGAATTGAAACAATCCAAAATATGGCTGTACTACTGTTGTTTTTTATTCTTAATTTATTCATTACAGTACACTCCGAAAAAAAAGATCTTTTATATTCTTTTATTACTACAATCCTCTATTTCTCTTGTACCGTATTAATTTCTAATGAATTACTAAGTGTTTTTCATGCAATAAACGTATATTCTATTTCAACACTTTGGATTGGATTAAACCTTCTTCTTGTTTTCATGAACATGAAAAACAATAAAATAAATAGTTCGAATGTACAATGGATACTAAAAGAAAAATGGATGAATTTCCAAATAGGCTTTCGTATCCTTTTAATATTAACTGTCCTTATTTTTATTTTGCTTTTCGTTCAGGGTGTAATTTACCCACCAAACAACTGGGATTCTATGGCCTATCATATGCCTAGAATTTCAGAATGGATAGCGCATGGTTCATTTAATAATTTTCAAACGCATATTCTCCGTCAATTATATCAGCCGTGTTTTTCAGAGTATGTAATGATGCAACTTCAAATTCTAACTGGTTCCGATGTATTTAATAATTCTGCACAATTATTCTTTCATCTTTTTGCTGCTATTACTGCCTATGCAATTTGTAAAGAACTTGGATTTTCAAAAAAACAACAGGTTTTTGCTTTCATTTTAACTTTTTTACTCCCTGAAGGTCTACTAGAAGCAACAAGCACACAAAACGACATTTTTCATGGGTTCTTTTTATTAACTACCATATATTTTACGGTAAAAATAATTAAAGAAAATAACACTAAAGATTATCTATTTCTTGGAATATCGGTTGGACTTGCATTTTTATCGAAAGCAATTGCCTTCCTCTACTTTCCTATAACAGGAGCATTTATTGCATCTTACATTATTTACAAATACGTTCAAACCAAAAAAAATCAATATATCACAAATGCACTACTTACACTTTCCGTAATAGTAATCATTAACGCCCCGCATTCCTTTCGGAATTTTGATTTTAGTGGCGATATAAGAGGAACCTCCAAAGAGGAAAGTAAAGATTATATAAACGAAGAAGTTACGTTTTCAAATACGATTTCTATTGCAGTCAAAAACATTGGATTACATCTAGATCCATTATTTATTGGTAATACTGGCAATATTTTGATTGAAAAATTTCATGTAATAACCGGAATAGATATTAATAAAAAAGGAACAAATGTCTTTGATTCAAAATTTACGTGTAATCCAGGATGGAAAAACCACGAAGATACACAACCAAATTTTCTGCATTTATTGCTTATCATTGGTTCCATAGGACTAATCATAGGGATGTTAATGAAAAAAGATAAATTTAAGACGGATAAATTAGTTATTGTACTTCTGGTTCATACGATGCTACAATTTATTTTATTTTGTGCTTTACTCTCATGGGAACCTTGGAACACCCGTTTACATATACCTCTTTTTTACGCTATAGTACCTGTTATCGTGATAGGTTTCCAGTTCAAATTCTTTTCGAAAATCTACACTGGAATTATTTTTCTATTATTTATACAAGCTTTCTATATCATAGTAACGAATTATTCACGTGAATTCATTCACATCGACAAACAAAACTCTGAAATAGGCATTACCGAAAATCGTTACAAAAAATATTTTACAAATCAACCTCAATTATATACTGAATACAACTATTTGACAGAACAATTACGTAGAAACAAAATACATAAAATCGGATTAATTATACATAATGATTCTTGGGAGTATCCGCTTTATACAAAATTAAATATGTTTGAGATTCAACCAGTTCATTTATTTGTTGAAAACTATACTAAATCAATCGCTCCAGCCAAAATCAAGCCTGAATGTATTATCAGCAACACAAAAAATCACACATCAATTAATTACAAGAAAAAAGAGTATGTAAATAGTACTCCAACAAATCAATTCATTTGGCTTTACTTACCAAAAAATCAATCGAATAAAATAAAATGTTAACCAAACCATTTTTCTCAATCGTAATACCTACGTACAACCGATGTGAATTGGTGAAAAAATGCATTTTATCTATACAAGATCAAACATTTAAAGACTGGGAATGTATCGTAATTAATGATGGATCGACAGACAATACACACACTGAAATCGCAGATTTTATAAAAAGTGATGCAAGAATTACATTAATAAATCAACTAAATTCAGAACGTGCAATTTCGAGAAACAATGGGGCAAAAATAGCAAAAGGGGAATATTTTATATTTATTGATAGCGACGACTCTTTTGAAAAAGAACATCTGCAAAATTTACACATATCCATACAAGCAGAAGATCAAATCCATGAGATGTATTTCACGAATGGCAAGTATTTAAGAGCTAATAATACACAAGAACTCATCATTAAAGATACAATACCATCTCCAATTCCAATTGATTTTTTTCTTTCAAACTCCGTTGTTCCAGCTAGAGTATGTTTACACCATTCCATATTCAACACCCATTCATTTGACCCAAGAACAATTATAGTGGAAGACACAGTACTTTGGACTGAAATACTGGATAACCATCGCGTAAAATACCTCCCAGTAACAAGTGTCATGTATCACCTTCATGAAAACAACTCCGTAAATATTGAAAAACACAATGCGTATTTACAACGATTAAATGGGCTAAAGGTTTTATTCTACAAAAAAAATGTAGGAGATAAAATACCAAACGCTACAAAACGAAAACATTTAAACAGATGTTATTTTGGCATTTCTGATTATTATGCCTTTCAAGACAAAAAAATAAAATCAATCTACTGGATTTTAAAATCAATCATTCTATTCCCTGAATTAGACTTAAAACACAAGTTTGTTAGCTTGCTTTTTTTACTTAAATTTGTAAAAAGTAAACCATAAAGAATTCGAAATTCATACCTAATGATTAAAATCTTAAAAAAAGCTTTTTGGTTTCCTTTTTCTTCTAAAATTCAAATAGAAAAATACCAAAAAGAAATTCGTGATATTGAATGGGATTCTTTCAAACAATACATTACCCCTAACGTATCTTTTTTAGATGTAGGATGTGGCTCGGGGGATAACATGAATCGTGCGAATCAAGAATTAGGTTGCAAAGTTAAAGGAATTGATCCATCTCCAGGAAGTCATGGTGTAGGTAGATTTTCAACTGAAATGACTGCTTATCCAAACATAGTAAAAGGCAGTGCAGAACATATCCCTTTTAAAGACAAAGAATTTGATGTCGTATTTTGTTCACACGTACTTGAACATGTAGAAAGTGAATCGAAAAGTCTTAGTGAAATAAATAGAGTATTAAAAGACAATGGAACAATGATTATTGGTATGCCAACAGCATCCATGGCGATTATTGCGGTTTTATCACATTACCTATTTACTACGCATGTAAACTTTTTGTTTTTTCTAAAAAGTATAGGTAAAAAAGAAATGTTAAATAGATTAATACATCTTTTTATACCTGCCTCTCACAGTATGCCTAATCACAAATATATTAGCTACGATTTATGGAATTATCGAATTTCAAAATGGAGGAAAATTGTAAGTTCGGAATTTTCAATCGAAGAAACGATAACACCTTGCTTATATCCCTACCCTGATTATATTCAATGGTTCCCAAAATTGAAGTTAAGAGGCAACAGTAGTTCAGTCTTTTTTATTTGTAAGAAAAGATGAATTCTGAATTACGTATTATACATGTAATTACAAACCTTAAAATGGGTGGAGCAGAAAGATTAACCATTGACATCTGCACAAAATTAGCTGAAAATCCGAATATCAAAGTTGCGCTAGTTCTACTTGAGAATGAAATTGAATACGAACTACCCGATACATTTCCTATCTACATTTTAAAAAATAAATGTCAATTATCAATAAAAAAAAGGAACCGATTTGACAATAGTGAATTTGAAAGGATTATACTAGATTTCAAGCCAGAAATAATCCACTCTCATCTATTCGAATCAGAGATCATAAGCCGCTTCACCATATACAACAATATTCGTTATTTCACACATATTCACGACAATATTCGTCAATTCAAACCTAAGTTTGATCTTTCAAAAAAGAGAAATATTACGGAACTTTATGAAAGGAATTGGATTTATAAACGCTATAAGAAAACGAACAATAAATTCATATCGATATCCAAAGATACTACCAATTTCAGTGTAAAATACCTACCAAATAAAATTGCTGAAAACATTTTTTACTTACCTAATGCCATTGATACCAAAAAATTTATATCTCATACTAAATCCTCAAATGAAAAATTAAAACTACTATCCATTGGTAGTCTTGTTCACAAAAAAAATCATCGTTTTTTAATTGAGGTTGTATCCCGATTAATCCAACAAAATCAAGAAGTTGAGCTTATCATTATCGGGGAAGGTAAATTAAAAGCAGAATTACAAGCACAAATAGATAAACTCAATTTAAACGAACACATTCATTTAATAGGAAATCAAAAAAATATACCGGGCTATTTAAATAATTCAGATATTTATGTTCATTCCGCAACCTACGAACCTTTCGGATTAGTTTTATTGGAAGCAATGGCTAGTGGCACTCCTGTTGTCTCTCTAAATGGTCAAGGCAACAAAGAGCTAATCACAAATTATGAAAATGGATTTATTTTAGATGAACCAAATGTTGAATCATTCATCGAAAAAATATTGGAATTGCACAAAGACCCTAATCTATATGCTCAATTTCAAAAAAACGGGATAGAATTCAGCCAACAATTTGATATAAAGAACTATGCTGTCAAATTAATTAACATTTATAAATCTTAATTATTTTAATCTATAAAATAGAATAGGACCATAAAAAGGAAAATATTTCCTTAATACGAGTTTATGAATTTTACTTACTTTTAATTGTTTTCTTAATTTAATTCGAATACTCTTTGCCATAGGCAATATATAAGGGTCTGTTTCCAATTCATTTATAACGATTAAATCTGCCTTTTTAACTTGATCAACATAGTGTGTTAAACATGCTTGAAAAGTCCTACAACTAAAGCGTAAATAAACATCATTCGTTACAAAGGAACCTGTATATGGTATCATTATTTTTCTTTCATTGTACAATGCAGTGTTGATTGGAATGTCTAACATAGCATCATAACAATTAAACATAGACTTGATGGTATGTTTCTTTAGGTAATTAACGGTAAATCGTTGAGTTTCGTATTGACTTTCTAACTTGCGTTCAGAATTATTACGTTTTGTATTAATAAATGAAGTGCAACAAAAAACAATTGTAAAAAAACTAATAAAAATTTGAAGATTTCTCAAATTTTTATTTTTTGTTTTGAAAAAACCAACGGATATAATAGGAATAATCAATATCCCAAAAAATAAAGAAATTGACATAATATGTGGTGTATTCGTAGAATTCATCACAAACAATACAAAAATACTATAAATCAAATAAGGCGCGAGGAATATACATGCAAACCAAAAAGAAGATAAAAATTTCACTTCCTTTTCATTTTTAAATAATGAATTTCCAATTATTGCAATAAAAAATAAAACTAAAAATGGAGTTGAATATAACTCCTTTATATTCTGACCATAATAAATAAGAGACGCCTCTAAATTTCCAATTGCATAACAAACCGTAGTATAATAACTATAAAAAACTTTAAAATGATAGAAAAAGTTAATCAAAAATATTCCTATAATCAAAATACCTATCACCAAAAAATTGCGTAGAATTCTTCTGGTAAACTTAGAATACTCTCGAATGAATAATACTATAAGTGGTAGTGAGAGTAGAAAAGCATATGCAAAAAAATTAAACCTAAAAGCAAGCGGAAAAAGAAAACTAATAAGTCCTATGGAAAAGAATATTATTTTTTTTGTTTTAAGGAAATGTATTAATAATAAATAACCACCTAATAGATATACCGCTCCTATTAATTCTGGTGTATAAGACCCTAAACCTATTCTATAATGATAGAGTAAAGGTAATTGAGACAACATTAACAAAATACAATATGCCCACCAATTGGAATATTTCTTTCGTAGGATTAAAAAAAGTGACACATTAAAAATAAACAACCCTAAAAAAGACCTAAGCAAGAGATCTATGTCATTTTGAAGGAAAGAGGGAGCAAAAAAAGTTAACAATACGGTATACAACCCACCGACTGGATTTCCCTGATATTCATAAATACTTTGGCTTATTCGGTTTTTTAAACCAAAATCACCTTCAAATTTTTGATACCTTTTTAGTTGTTGAAATTCATACAAAACACCATCATATACAGGAATGTTAGTATTATCAAATGACTTACGATTATCAATAGCAGTATGAACGACTACAAAAGATAAACATGCTATTAAAAACAAATAAATGAGGGATGACTTTGATATACTTGGCATATAAAAGAAAATTGGAATATTCTAAATTATTTCATCAATAATAAATCTTGGCCTTTTTTTAACTTCTTGATATATTTTACCTATATATTCTCCAATAATTCCCAAACAGATCATATTAATTCCAGAAAAAATTAGATTTACAAGTAAGGTGGAAGACCAACCTTTAATAGCATTTCCACTTAATGCAGAGATAGTAACCCAAACTCCAAAAAATAAGGATAATAAAAACATTACTATGCCGACATAAAAAATAAAGCGAAGAGGAGCGGTAGAGAATGATGTAATTCCATTCCATGCAAAATTCAGCATTTTGCGAACAGGATACTTTGTTTCTCCAGCAAGTCTTGGAGTTCTTGCATAATACACATTCGACGATTTAAATCCAATTAAAGGAAATATACCTCTTAAAAATAAAGATACCTCGTTAAATTTTTCTAATTCAGTAATTACGCGAGAATCAATGAAACGAAAATCTGCATGATTATACACCGACTTAACTTTCATCCATTGCATCAATTTATAAAAAGATTGAGCTGTAAATTTCTTAAAAAAAGTGTCACTATCTCTGTTATCTCTAACACCATACACAATTAAATTCCCTTCATGATACGCGTGAATCATCTTATCAAAAACATCAATGTCATCTTGTAAATCCGCATCTATTGTAATAATACAATCTGCCATCGTTTTACAGGTAAACATTCCTGCTAAGATTGCATTTTGATGACCAAAATTGGTCGCCAATTTAATCCCTTTATATAAGGGGTCTTTCGTTAAATTTTCAATAATTTCCCAAGTAGCATCTCTACTTCCATCGTCCACAAAACATACAAAACTATCCTCAGATATTAAATTCGCTGACCTTAAATCATTAAATTTCTTGCGAAGTTGCTCAGCACTTAACTGTAACACTTCTTCTTCGTTGTAGCAAGGTAATACAACACCTAATTTAATTGGTAAAACCGATTTACTCATTGGAGATTTTGATTATCTAGATATTGTAACAAAAATAGTATATTTCTTTTTGTAAATTCGTAACAAATTTCATTTCATGCAATTATTATTTGATCATCCTCAGTTACCCTACCTAATTTATTTTTTTGCAGGGCTGAATTTGTTGTATTTTATCGGTCACTTTATATTTAATGCCATTCACAAGACCAAACAAACTAATAGCTTAGAAATATTCACTAAGCTAACTTTTGGATCGCTTGCAATACTAATCGCTTCTTCTATTTATTGGACTAAAGGTAATACCATTTTTTTAGGTTTAATTTTCCCTATCTATTTCTTGATGAGGGGAAACACAGTTAAACCTTCATTTGAGTTACCAACTCTAAAACAAATTGGTTCCCTTAATCTAATCGCAATACCAATTATAATTTGCCAACTGATATTATATAGCAAATGGGGAGAATGGAACTTACTACCTATTGATGTAAACAACCATGCTGAATTAAGTTATTTCTTCAAACAAGGTTTTGAAAGTAAATATGCAGCGTTAAATAGTTTAGACGCCTTGCATGTCCCAACAAAGAGTCCTTACCATTATTGCGACAATTGGCTTACCACTTTCTTTCATACAATATTTCCTAAAACGTATATTGGTTTCACTATGATGTATGTTGTTTACCCAATTTTGTTTACAGTATTATTGAGTGGCATAATGAGTATCTTAAATTCATTGAAACTAAATCCTTTCAAAGCATTATTATTTAGTCTTTTACTATTGTTTTTAGGGCCTATTGACACAGATTTCACACGTAAAATATTTGATTCAGGAAATTTACTAACTTCAAATACTGTGATTTTCGAAAATGCTGGTTTTTTCTTTAACACACTAGCCTTCAGTTATCACGGGCAAAAACATATTCCATTCTATATTTTAGCTTGTTGGATTGTAATTTTATTTATGAAATCCAGTGACAAAAAAGCTATTTACCTACTCGCATTTGCACCACTTATTAATATTGGATTGGCACCTGGAATAATAGGTGGTCTTGGATTTTATACTTTATTTCAAATTTGGAAAACAAAACACGTAATTCCTCCATTATTAAATGCGCTTCCAGTATTTTTTTCAACCCTATTTCTAATCGTTTTTTACAAAATAAATGGCGGTTATGACATTGAACATCAAACTGTAATTAATACATTTTCTTCCGATCTTAATATAAAAGGAGAATTTTTAAAAGTTGCTTTCAAACTAGGATATGCACTGATTTTTTTAGGCTTGATATATATGGTATATCTGTTCATGTTTACTTCTGAAAAACGAAGATTAATTTCTAACCCTTTAACTTTACTTATTCTTTTTACAATAATGAGTGGATTAGCAACAAGAATTGTATTTGAAGGTTTTAATACCCCACAATTTTTGTCCTATATTTTACCTTTAGTGAATATGTATTTGATTTACGTATTTGTTGTTACGTATAACGCTAATTTAATCAGCAAGATTAGTCTAGCTTTCATCGTTTTAATTTGCATAAATAACATGTACCAAACCTATTTTCATGCTACAACACGACGAGAAATTTCAATAGCTAAAATGCATAGTAAAGATTTTTTGAAAAAAGTAACTAGTTTATTAGCAAAAAACCCTAACCCAAAATTTGGATACCTTTTAAGTGATATAGATTATAAATCGATTCCTCCAGGATTTTGGTATGGATACTATCCTTGCGAATTTCTATTAACGAAAGATTGTTTTCAATTCTATTCGCTGAATTTTCCAAATCAACACTACGCTAAAAATTCACAACAGAGCAACAATTTCAGTCCAAACCATCTACGTTATATTTTTCCACATGCAATGAATCGAAAAGAATATGAAAATGCGTTACTAAAATTGATAGAAAAGACTAAAATTGAGTATGTGTTAGCAAAACAAAAAACGACAATCCCAGCCTCTTTTCAAAAAATAGTGATCGACTCTATCGTAGATTCTAAAACAGGGGATAGAATTTTATTTGTAAAAAGATAATTTCCTTTTCAATTTTATCAACCTATGGATAATGTTTACGTAGGAAGTAAACTTTAAATGACTTACTGGATTCTTCGCCATTATTTCATCAAATTCAACTTCAGTCAATCCGATTTTTTTGCAGAAAAACAGTTTATCATCCATATATTCCGCTTCTTTATATGCAGGTTCTTTCATAAGTTCTATAGCTTCCGTTTTAGTCAATTGTCCAGAACTAATCAATACAGACAAATGAGAAATACGTTTATCAAAATGAAATTTTTGAGGTAAAATAACTCCTTGGTAAAATTTAGTGAATACATTCTCGTAATGTTTTCCTCCATAATCGCGCCATCCAAATTGACGAATCAATGTAGACTTAGCCTCATTTTTGTTATAATCTAAATAATCTAGTGGTGCACAAAACTGAATTTTTCGAATGCGCGTATGCCAAAAAAAAGAGATCGGACTTACGGTAGGAAAAGTAGATAACTTTACAGATCCAAACTTTCGTTGGATGGACCGTATATTTAAGGCATCCAATTTGTAATGACTAAAATCAGTTGGCATCCAACCTTCCGTTGCGGTATTTACACCGGATAATATATGCTTAATCCCAAATTTATTTGCGATTTTAAATTGAACAGCATTGATTGCATTATCCATGGGTAAATCAATATCAACTACAGACGATTTTAAGAAGGACAACTGTAAATCCCTCATTTCAGACCAATTAATCACATAGGTATACAAATCAAATCCCATTTTCTTCACTATGTTTTCTATGTTCATAGATGCCAATTCTGAATTCCATCCATTATCAATATGAAGAATCAAAGGATTTAATCCCCATTCTTTTGCTTTGTAAACTACATAAGAACTATCTACTCCCCCACTTAACCCAATCAAACAATCGTATTTTTTATGCCTCCGTTTACGAATTTCCGCTAATAATTCATTTAATTTTTCAGTTTTCAATTCGTCCGAAAAAATCGTTTTTTTCTTTAATTTTTCATTCGCTAAACAAACATTACATACCCCTTGATCATCAAAAACAATGTTGACATACATTTCATTATCAAACAAACATCTAACACATTGTTTTTTTGGTTGTAGAAGAGTAGATTTTAATGCTTTTAAATTATCCAATCCATGAAACTTAGTCTTCCAAGTAGTTATAGCTAGCATTTGAAAACGTTTTCTTTCTTCTTCTTTTAATTCGAAAAATTTGCTAAGTGTATTTGCTAAATCAATTGGTGAAAAATCTACAGGCAACAAAAAACCATTCTTTTGATCCTCAATAATTTCTGAAACACCTCCAACATCTGTTCCTATGCATGGAATTCCATAAGCCATAGCCTCCATCATACTTATAGGTAAACCTTCATATTGACTTGTATTTACAAATAAATCCACCGGATTATGAGCATAATATTTTTTTATTTCTTGATTTAAAACAAATCCTTTAAATTCAAACCGAATAGTCGAATTTCCTAAACGTGATTTGGCAAGTGCAATCAATTCTTGCTCAAGCACTCCATTACCAAAATGAACCCAATAAATGGGTGGATGCTTTATCTCCGAAAGCGCTTCGATAATTAAATGAATCCGCTTTAAAGGGATAAGAGAACTACAGCTAACGATTACAAATTCTTTTTTGTCTTTTGCTGTCGGCGAATAAATTTCTTCCTGTTCTTTAAATACGCCTAGGCGTCCTACAATACAGTTTTTTTGGTCAAAACCTTCTACAAAATTATACTTCGATGTAAAATAATGCATCCCTTGCTCTGAAACAAACACAATATTATTCAATGTATTACCTATTAAACTTCTAAAAGGCAAGTAATTAGGAGTATGTCTTTCTTCGTATAAATCAAAAGCATGCATACGAGAAATCACGCTTAAATTAGGCTGATTGGATTTTATTAAACTTGCAGCTAAGGTTGCTTCGGTACACCAATAACTATAAAAAAAGAAAGAAGTAAACTCAGAGGCATATTCGTCTAGGTGTGATTGAATATTTTTTTTATTTTTTGTAGCAATGGTAAAATAATTAAATAAAACCTTTAAAAATTGAATACTAATTTTAATACCTCGCTGCTTGGATACGCTTATTTCATCTAAAACATGTCGATTGAACAAATGCTTCAGACCATTTAGTTTTTCAAGAATGGTTAACGAATCTTCTAAATGGACAAAAGATACATTATCAGGTAATTCATACAATAAAGGCGCTGAAATTGGAGTTGGTTGTAATATAACAACTTGATCAAAATCCGAAGTGAATTTAATTAAGTCTGCTAATAATGGCTCCGAATAACCAAATGGAAAAGATGTCGTTGACAAAAATAATACTTTCATATTTTGCAAAAAAAGGTAAACAAAACTACATAAAAAGTAAGTTAATAGTTGAATCACTGTCAAATTACTTAGTCATCGGACAAAAAAATAATTAATTGTGGGTATAAATACTTGATTCTTGCTTATTTTTACAAGTTAAACACAAAATTATGATTGTTATCATAGATTATGGAATGGGAAACCTCGGTTCTATAAAAAACATAGTTAAAAAAGCAGGACATAAATCAATCATATCTAAAGATTCAGACGTTATTTCCAATGCCAGTAAATTAATATTGCCTGGAGTTGGTAATTTCAAAGAAGCGATGAATAATTTAGAACATCTCAATCTAATAGAAATACTCAACAATAAAGTTTTAATTGAAAAGACTCCCATATTAGGAATTTGTCTAGGCATGCAATTAATGACCAGCTTCAGTGAAGAAGGAAATGTGCGTGGATTAGATTGGATTAAAGGTAAGACCACCAAATTTACGTTCTCCAATCAACCCGAAATAAAAATTCCACACATGGGTTGGAATGAAATTATTCCATCCAAAAGTCATAAGATCAATACAGATTTTGAAATACCTAGCCGATTCTATTTTGTGCATTCCTATTTTGTAACCTGCGAGGATAAGAAAGATATTTTATACGAAACAGATTACAAAGGAGTTTTTACTTCTGCATTTAATAAAGAAAATATTTATGGCGTTCAATTCCATCCTGAAAAAAGCCACGTTTTTGGACTGCAACTTATAAAAAACTTTATTGAGCTATGTTAAGAACGAGAGTTATTCCGATACTACAAATCAGTAGTCGTGCATTGGTTAAAACAGTAAAGTACAAAAACCCAAAGTATCTAGGGGATCCATTAAATGCAATTAAAATATTTAATGAAAAACGCGTAGATGAATTACTGATTATCGATATCAATGCGGCGAAAAGAAAATCAAAAATTGACTTTGCATACATCGAAGAATTATGTGCTGAATGTTTTATGCCAATCGGGTATGGAGGAGGAATTGAAACAATGGAAGATATAAAGCGTCTTTTTACTTTAGGTGTTGAAAAAATCATTGTAAATTCTTTAATTTACACCAATCCTGCGTTGATTGAAAATGCAATAAAACTATATGGTGCGCAAAGCATAGTCGCAAGTATAGATATTAATAAACACTGGTTGACTAAAAAAATAGCACCATATATACATTCGGCAACCCAAAGAATTAACATGGAAGTAGATGGATATATCAAGCTCTGTTTGGAACTAGGGGTTGGAGAAATTATTTTTAACGATATAGAACGGGAGGGTGCATTTAAAGGCTATGATTTAGATCTGATAAATAAATATATCCAAGATTTAAATATTCCGACAGTGATTAACGGAGGAGCAAATAATTTCCGGAATTTAATTGCAGCAAAAAAAGCTGGAGCTGACGCTCTCGCTGCAGGGAGTTTTTTCAGTTTACAACAACCCCATCTTGCAGTTTTGATAACCTACTTGTCGAAGGAAGAAATTATGGAAATAAACAATCTTAATAAATGATACAAGAAGGAACGTATCAATTTTTAGGAATTTTCGATGGATTAGCAATTGTGATGTGGTTGATTATTCTATTAAGTATTGTCTCAAATACTTATAACAAAAACAAGGATAAATCTTACTATAAATACTACAAAACAGGATTTTACGTAAAAATTTTAGCAGCTATTTCTTTTTCCATCATCTATATTTATAAATACGATGGAGGAGACACCGCAGCCTACTGGGATACTGCTCAAAAATTCAATAATCTTTTCTATATTAAACCATTGAAATTTTTCGAAGAGATGTTTAGTTCGATGCCATTTTCTAGTAGGTATTACAGTTTTGATATGACAACAGGCGTTCCTCCGGAATGGATTTACAACGAAAAGGAAGGATTATTCACTTCCAAACTATACGCATTACTAACGTTTTTAACGTTTAGAAGTTATTTTGCCATGACATTTTTATGTGCCTATTTTTCGTTTAGAGCGAGCTGGAAATTATTTGAAATGGGAATAAAATACAACGCGAGTAGTGAACGAAATTTAGCAATTGGCACTTTACTTCTACCTTCCACTGCATTTTGGTGTACAGGTATTTCTAAAGATACAATTGTATATTGTTGCGTAATTTATGCTCTAGATTTATTATTTTGTTTCTTCGACAAATCGATTAAAAAAGGATTCGTTTTTTATTTCAAACTCTTTATTATCTATTTTTTACTCTCCAACATTCGGGATTTCATGCTTTTAACCGCAGTGGCACCTTTCATCTTTGCATTTGGTATCAAATACAGTAATCGGCCAGGAAATTCAAATTTTTCAAGATTTTTCATTCAATTTATGTTGATCTTATTGATTTTAACTGGTATGGCTATCTTTTTTAGTTCATCGAAGGCAGTTGAAATCACGCAAGAAGCGCAGGTAATTCAATCAGACCTTAAAAACAACTCGGAATACGGAGGCGCCAAATACGACCTTGGAATAACGGACTTTACTCCTTTAGGGATGTTAAAAGCAATGCCAATGTCCATTTTCACGTCATTTTACAGACCATTTATATGGGAAGCTGGAAGTATATTCATATTAATTAGTGCTTTGGAAACGCTAATATTATTACTTCTAACGTTTAATCTCATTTTTCGTAGTGGAATTATACTATTTATCAAACGTATAAGAGAAAATGAATTTTTGATTATGGCAGCAGTATTTTCATTAATACTTGGTTTTTTTGCAGGCTATACTTCTGGATTATTTGGCGTATTAGTTCGTTTCAAAGCCCCTCTTTTACCTTTTTTGTTTATTTTGTTAACCATGAAACTAAATAAAGAAGATATACTAAAGCAAAGTTAAGAGTAATAAAAAAATGAAAATTATAACGAAATATCCTATTAACATAATTGAAAAAGATAAGCATTTATTTGATCAAGTAAAAGACTATAAGATAAACATACCGCAAATAAAAAAAATTAAAAATGTTTTCGTAACAAATAATGGATTTGTCCTAAAAAATGGAATTTTAAATGCAAAGAGCGGATTAAATTTAATTTCAAAACACGACCACACATTCTATTTTAATTATTGGAAAACCGCACTCGAACAAAATATCGTTTGTAAATTTGGAAAAAGTCTCCCATCTATCGAACTTAAAGACAAAACCTATTTATTAATCCATTCCAAATGGTTAAACTATAGTTTTTGGATTACAGAATACCTTCAAAGACTGACGCGAGTAGAACATGAAATAGGATTGAAAAATCTAATTTTATTGTATCCAGAAGAATGGGATAACATTCCATACATCTCTGAAAGTCTCAAAGCCTTCCAAATCGAACATTTTAGAATCCCTGCAGGACATCATTTATTTATTAGCAATCTTATTTTTCCAGAAGTCAGAGAAATAACCGCTTATTTTTATCCAGAACATATCAAACTCGTTAGAGATCGATTATTGGATGAAGCTAAACAAAGAAGTCAAGTAACACATACACCTAAAAAAATCTACTTAACAAGAGGAATAAATGTAAAAAGAGCGATTGCAAACGAATCTGAACTTCAAGAATGTTTTAGAAAGCATGGTTTTGAAATCGTTTCTTTCGAAAGACTAAGTATTTGGGATCAAATCAGATATATGAACAATGCAGACATTCTCTTTACAAATCATGGTGCAGGATTTTCCAATGTCATTTTTATGGAACCCAACAAAATAGCCTTAGAATTTTTAGAAAAAGATTTTGCACACTATGCTAATCCTTTCCCCCATTGGAAATTAGCATCTGCGGTTGACGTTAACTATGCCTATCAATTATGTTTGAGCGAAAAAACAAAAAATATAAGCTATCAACCTTTAAAAAAAACTACTGGTGAAAAAAGAATTGAACATGTAGATAGAATAATCACTGTAAATTTAGAACTACTCGAAAAAAACATAAAATTCTGTGAAGATTATCTAAAAAAATAATCACTACTTTTGATAGTCAACTTATACCATGGAGAAATATAAAAATATAACTGCTAAAGAGATTATTATCGGTAATAATTGCCAAATCGCAGACGATGTGCAAATTAACGTGAGAGGTCGCTTTGAAATTGGTGATTGTTCCATCATAAAAAATGGAACTACCATCCAATGTGAAGAATTTTTGGCTGGAGAATACCTATACATGTCAAAATCGGTAGAAATTGGTAGAGGTGGTTTTACAAACAAAGAAGCAATCGTACATATCGGTCAACATGTTGGAATTTTTGAAAATACACTCATTAACCCGAATAGTCCTGTAACCATTGGGGATGAAGTAGGCATCGGAACGGAAGTGATGATTTGGACACATGGCGCATGGTTAGATGTGACGCAAGGGTTTCCTTCCGATTTTGGTCCAGTTACTATTGGAAACAATGTATGGTTACCCGCAAGAACAATTATGCTACCAAATACTTCCATCGGGGACAATTGTGTGATTGGTATTGGTAGTATTATTACCAAGCCTATCCCATCCAATTCCATGGCCGCTGGTTCTCCATGCAGAGTACTTCGCGAAAATTATTACCCAAGACCCTTAGATAAACAAGCCCTTGAAAAACTAATCGTTCCAATGATAGAATATTGGAAACAAAGTACGGAAGAGAAAAAAGGAGTTGAAAATATTTCAGTAGAATACAATAGTGAGAATCAAATTATTCTTCTATCACACTCAAACAATAAAACACAATTCGACATACTAAATAAAAAAATTACTGGAGACAAAAGTCCACTAAGTGAAGATTTAAGAGATTATTTACGTAGAAAGGGAATCAAAATATTCACAGGTCTACCTTTTGTTTCATTAAAATCAATAATATGACGCCAAGTACCCGTTTTCTTAATTTTACAAAGGTCTTAGGGTTAAGCCCACATCCAGATGATATCGAATACGGTATGTCGGGCACAATTCTAAAATATCCGGATACGCATTTTGATTTAGTATGTATGACCAAAGGTGGACATTGTGACGAGACTACTTCGAGAAATAGACACCAAGAAATGATAAATTTCTGGGAAGGTGTTCCAAACGTAACGATACACATCATAGATTTCGACGCTATAGATGAAGGAGAAGATGTTATCATAAATTATTTAGAGAAAAATATTCTAACGAATCATGAACTTATTTTAACCCCAAGTAATCACGACAACCATTTTTTTCATAAGAAAATCAACAACCTTGGTCCAGCATTATGTAGAATTAAACCGATGAGTTTGATGGAGTATTTCACTCCTTCCACTTCGTTAGATTGGGTGCCAAATTTGGTAGTGAATCTAGAAAATGAAATTTATGCATCTAAAAAACAAAGACTGCAAGAATTCAAGTCACAAATTAACAAAACCTACTTCTCCGATTTTTGTTTGGATTCCTTTCACAGCAGTTTAGAATTCACCAAAAAAGGACTTCATTGGGTAGAAAAATTCAAAAGTAACGCAACTATTCTCTTTTAAGCATGGAAAAACCAGAAATCACCATATTTTTCCCCGTTTACAATGATGAAAATACCATTGCGAACATGACTGAAAAATGCATACATATATTAAAAGAAGTCGCTTCTAACTATGAAGTGATAATAATCAATGATGGTAGCCCAGATAACAGTGGTGCTGTTGCGGATGAAATGACAAATAAATATGAGTATGTTCGTGTAATTCACCACCCTCAAAATAAAGGGTATGGTGCCGCCATTAAATCTGGACTTGAAAATGCGCAATATGAATGGGTGTGTTTTACGGATGGAGATGATGAATATGATATTGAAGATCTTCGGAAAATGATTCGCCTAAAAGACTATTATGATTTAATTATCACCTTTAGGTATGTAAAATTATACTCTACGTTACGTGTGTTTATATCTGGTATGTATAATAAAATATTTCGTGTATTATTTAGAACGAATTATAGAGACATTAGTACTGGTTTAAGATTAATGAGAAAATCCGTGTATGATGACTTAACAATAATTTCAGACAGTCCATTTATAGGTGCTGAAATCACATTACGAACGATGTTAAAAGGATACAGAGTAGGTGAAATGGGGATACAAACGTTTCCTAGAGAATTTGGGAAAGGTGCATCTGTTTCACCAAAAAATATCATGAGAACAATAAAAGATATGCGTAAAGTGTATCAAAACATTTTTTCATCCACCTACGAATTACCTAAAAATAGAGAACGTAAATAAGCATGTTTCAAATTAAACAAGGAATTTCATCAAGGTGGTTTAAACTAATATTCGCTTTATGGTTAACGATATTACTAATTTATCGTATTACAATTTGTTTTAGTTACCTCCCTGAATTATCGAACGGGGAGTCCAATAATATTTGGAAAGCAGTAAATGTAGCAAATGGGAAACCAATCTATACGGATCCCGAACAAATTCCATTAGAAGTCTTTCAATATACGCCTATTTCTCAATTCCCTATCATTGGAATCGCTAAATTGGTAAATAAAGATAACGTGGATTATGTATACCTAGTAACAGCGTACGGAAGGTTGTATGAACTATTCGCGAATATCTTACTTGTGATACTCATCTACCACATTTCAATCAAATACTTAGGGAATTCTAAACATACTTCTATAACTAGTGCATTGCTTATTCTGTCACTATTTACAAATCCAGCATTTACCGTTCGACCGGATGCTACGCTCCTATTACTTTTAGGTATTTCCATATGGTCCTATCTAAAAATGGAACAAAGTAATCAGGTCAAATGGACCTTTATAACTTCGTTTCTTATTATTGCATGTTTTTACACCAAACAAGATGGCATTCTTATCGCTGGTCCTATGGTAATCAGACTCATTTCTCTTAAAAAATGGAAACAGTTTTTCAACTTAAGTTTAATTTCTGTAGGATTATTAATCGGATCAGTAGCAATCAGTCCATATGTTTTTGGAGAACACTTTTTTACCTGTGTTTTTAAAGGATTAAAAAACACCTCATCCATAAAACAAATCATTGGGGTATTTGATAGAGCCTATGGATTTTACATGATTCATTTTGTCTTAGGACTTATCTGCTCTATTTATTTTTTAATTAAAAATCGCAAAGATACCATTGCTTTGTTTGCAATAGCTAGTATCTTTTATTTCTTTGTTGCATTTGCTACATCTTCGAAATCTGGATCTTGGGTAAACTATTACACACCTTACATTATTTTTTCTACAATTGTTATCTTTTATTTTTTAACATCCCTTAGTTTCAAGAAAGAAATGTTGCCTACATTATTAACAACTTCAATTGCAATTATAATCGCCAGTTTATTTATTTTCAAACAGATTTATGTATACACTTCTCCATTTGTTAAACCGAATAATGGTAAAACTGAATATTTTACTCATTATAAATTCATTCAAAAAATAAAATCAAAGTTAAAGATTAGTAAACATGACAAAGTTCTTACTATAAATCAATTGGACAGAAATTTTCTAGCTGAAAATTCTATTATGATCAATACGGAATATTATAATTACGCTAGTTATAGTTATCAAACATTCAAAAAACAATCAGATAAAAACATCGACTATATCATTTACAACCTAAAAGACAAACCAACAGTAGATTATTTAATCAACTTTTTCAATGTCTCAACATTAAGATATGATACCACCAAAATAAATGATTTTAGAGTATTAATTAATCATCATAACAAAAGATAAAAAAATTTTCAGATATTCAACTTACTTGAAATTATTTAAAATTTGAAAAGAACAATTTCATACTTACCTATGAAAAAACAAGTGATTAATACTCATCTATATTTCGAAAACTGTATATTCAAATTGATTAATGGAAATTAAAAGAAAAAAATTATATGAATTATAGAATTAAAAATTTAGATGGGATTCGTGCTTATTCAGTAATTATTGTTGTACTAAATCATTTAATTTTAAATAATAAAATTAAACTAAACCTTGAAAATAATTATATCGAATCATTTGTCATGTTTATTTTAGATGGGCAATTTGGTGTGTCAATATTTTTTGTATTATCAGGTTTTTTAATCAATACCTTACTAATAAGAGAAGAAAAGAAGAAAAATAATATTAATATTAAAAATTTCTATTATAGAAGAGGATTAAGGATTATACCGCCATTTTTACTACTCCTTTTATTCTATCTAACCTTGGATATTTATTCTTACGTCGAAATTAGTTACGATTCGTGGCTATCAATGATTACATACACCAAATGGTTAAATTGGAAATTAGACCAAATTACTGCCCATATTTGGTCGTTAGGAATTGAACAATTTTTTTATCTTTTTTGGCCCATAATTTTTATCCTATTCAAAAAAAACAGAGTAAAAATTACAATTGTCTTAATTATTTTACCCACACTATTTAGAATATATAACTTTATTTATCCGAATTCTTGTATTTTTTTAAACGAATTAAGTCTATTTATAAGAGTTGATTCTATTTTGATTGGATGTTTTTTAGCACTAAAATTTGAACGTATTAATGAAATCATCACAAAAAATAAAATAACAATACTTTTACTACTTATTTGTTTAGTAAGTATTGTTTCCTGGATTCCTTTTATACAATGCAATACTAGAATAATCAATCAACTTTCTAAGTTTTTAAGCTTGGTTATTTTTAATCACTCTGGAATTGCAGTAAATTTGATTATTTTACTTATTATTACCTTAACCATAGATAGTGCTAATAAATTATTTTTATTGGATAATGTTTTTGTAAATTACATCGCTAAAATTTCATATGGTATATATTTATGGCAACAATTTTTTACATGTTCTAATAATACCTGGTATTCAAACATTTGGATAAGTTTAATATTTATTATTCTAATACCTACTATTTCTTATTTTTTACTCGAAAAAAATATTTTAAAGTTGAAGAATAAATTTGATACAGATAAAACCACACTTTAATTAAACTGACTCAACAATCTCAAAAACAACTAAATTTAGTGATATATACAAAACGAACTATACATAATTCCTATTTACAATTAATAGATAAACATAATGAAACTAAAAATATACCGGCTGACAATCCGTTTTTTAACATCGATTCCGTTTAAAAATAGTGTTTTTTCAATTATTAAACTAAGTAAATGGTTAACCAAAAAAATTTATCTAGATGTAAAATTTAGTGGCGATTTTAAAGTTAAAATTGACAATGAAAATACATTTAAAATGATAAACTATGGAGGGACTATCGAAAAGGAAACCTATTGGTTTGGATTATTTAAAACTTTTGAAAAAGAAACAGGGTGGTTGTGGATAAAATTATCTGAAAATGCTCGTGTAATATTTGACATTGGAGCGAACACAGGAATATATAGTCTAGTCACAAAATCGATTAACAAAACTTCAATTATACATGCTTTTGAACCTTCAAAAAATACGTACAATAAATTGCTCGAAAACAACAAAATAAATAACTACAATATCATTTGTAACGAAATTGCATTGTCAAATACAAATGGTTTCTCTACTTTTTTTGACAGTTTTGATTCAAATCAAACAAGTGCAAGTATGTCCATTGAAATGTCTAACAACTGGACGGATTATCAAATCAATAAATATTCAGTTCAAACAATGACCTTTAAAAATTACATCAATAAAAACAAAATTAATTTAGAGGAGATTGATTTAATAAAAATTGATGTGGAGATGTTTGAACCTGAAGTAATGGAAGGATTTGAAGAAGTATTATTTAATTTGACTGCATTTATTTTTATAGAAGTTTTAAACGATGAAGTAGCTGATAAATTAAATGTAATATTTAATAATAAATTTACATTTTATCATTTACAAGAAAATGAAACGTTGTTAAAACGTAAATCATTACAAGTTGTGCCTTTAAAATGGAATTATTTAGCATGCCCTAATAATCTAGTTCAAAATTTTGAGGAGAGATTTATGGATCACTTACAAAAATAGCTATAACAATCTTTGAACTTAAAGATCAAGAAAAATGAAGAGTTAAACTGAAGTATCTCTATTTTAACTTCTTATTAAATAAACCTAATACTTTACTCACAAAAGTATCACTTATCCCTGTTTTCACTTTTACATAGTGATAAATAGCAAGTGCTTTTTTATCCAAAAAAACTAAAAATCGCTTAACACTACTATCTTGTGGTCTTGATTTATAATCAGTACCTTTCACTTTTAAATCCTCTTTTTCATCTGTAAAATAATACAAGGCGATCGATTTCCTGCTCTCTCCTTCAGGGCAATTAAATGGATCTGGATGTCCATGATACGTATCAGAATCTGTATTAAAAATAACACAACGATTATAAATAGGAGAGATTTTGTGCACACACTTACTCATATCTTTTTCCCAAATCTCTAATTCTCCACCCCACTCAGGTTGAAGTTCTTTATTTAGATAAATCAAAAGATTTACGCGTCTTCTCCAACTCTTATGATGGGGGTGCGCAGTAAAATCAGCATGGATATTTAAAAAACCATTTCTAGGTGTTTGGTGTAATCCTCCTCCCTCTAATAATGGATCTGAAATTAACCCAGCTATACCTGTAAATTCGGATAATTTACGGGTAAATACCTCTGAATTAAGGTAGGTAATTAACTCTTTGATTTTTGGTGGAAAGGAATCAATTTTTGTATTCCCAAACTTATTTTCATTAAAATGCTTGTAATTAATCCATTTTGAAGAATTGAGCTTTGGAAATTCAGCATAAATTTGATCTAAAAAATCATTGTCTAAAAAATTATCTATTTGAGCAAAAGGATAAGGATGTTGGTCAAAATATTTATATTTTGTAGTGTCCAAAATGACATCCATTTGATTAGACAAAAAACGATTGTGTTCCATAATTCCTACATTTGAATATTTTTCAAATATAAGGATTCAAAAGACAAAAGACAATGATTTTAATCATGCTAATTTAGATACAATAAAACGGGGCGAAAACTTAACGATCATTGCTATACACCTCCAAATAAAGGATGGATATACTTGAAATTTCTTTCTATGAGAGTAAATAACGTTTGCCACTTCTTCAGGAGTACTTGCAAAAAAGGGAAGTTTTAAATGGGAAGTCATTTTAGTTTTAACAGAACCTGGTGCTAATGACTGTACTACTATTCCTCTTTCTTTTAATTGTTGACTTAATCCAAATAAATAAGAAATAAACCCGGATTTAGTTGAACCATACATATAATTAGACTTTCTTCCTTTAACACCTGCAATGGAAGTAATACCAATGATTCGCTTCAAAAAAGGATTGTCATCATCCACTAATGCATTTAATATGGAAATTGGACCTAAATAATTTACATGCACCATTTTTTGTGTGATTTCAATCGAATTAAAACAAGCATCATTCGTTGGACAAAAACCTGCTGCATACATAATCTCTGTTGGTTTATATTCCGCTACCGATTTTACAAAATCTACATGACTTTCAAACTTTTCAGCATCAAAACAAACAAATTTCGCCCTTTCTTCAAGTTTATTTTTTTGTATAAAGTCATCGACTTGATTTTGATTCCGAGATGCTAACAAAACAAACGCAGTTGGATTATTTGATACATATTTTAAAACATAAGCCTTAGCAATATCGCTGTTTGCACCTAGTACTAGCAATACATTTTGATGGATTTGACGTATACGTTGCATTTGATGGGATTGAAAAATAGAACTTTTAAAATCATTAGGATATTGTTTTTCAAAATTGATTTTATTAATTCTTGCATCTTTTGCTAAATAAGTTTTCCCTCCGTATTCAGCGACCAACTCATCGAGTTCATCTAATAAGACCCATACTCTTTTACTGATTTTCAAATCCAAACCTAAGGTAATTCCTTCGATTGGATAGTTTAAATAGTCTGTAGGACTTTTATCCCCAAATGCTTTAATTACACTTAAAAAAGAGGCCGAGTTATAGTTAGTCAATAATTCTAATGCACTTTTTATGCCAATTTCGGCATGGATCTTTGGAAATACCATTTGGTATTCTAAAAAGCCTTTTTTTCCATAAATCCGATTCCAATTATTTACAATATCTAAAGGAAAAAAATAAGAATCATAATGAACAATTTTACTTGTTGATTGGATGGATTTATGATAATACAGAAAGTTAAAAATTCGAACAAATAAATTATTAATGACAAATGATGGAAAGTAGAAGAATAAAGAAAATTTTGTCTTTTTGTGGATTTCAAGGGGATTTTTAATTTTAGTAGAGAGATCTTCTAATGCAGCATGTTCTCCCAATAAAAGTACCGATCTACCCATGTTTTTATTAGACGCCAAACAATCTATCCATGCTACAGAGTAAGTGGAATTTTTATTTGATTCCATTAGTTGAATCACTTCTGCATAATTTTTTGCTTGAATCGTCCGCAACTTGATATAACTAGTTTTAATTTTTTTTAATTGAAACTCAATGGAAACAATAATTCCTGTTTTACCCATTCCTCCAGCTGTTTTTTTAAACAACTCATCCGTAGGCATCAAATGATGAATTTCACCAAATTCATCGACTAATTTAATGGATGTTACAAAATTACTAAAGCAACCATCAACATGATGATTTTTACCGTGTATATTGGAAGAAAAAGCACCTCCTAAAGTAATTAACTTTGTTCCCGGAGTAACTGGTAGAAAATAACCGAAAGGTACGATTAACTCTAAAATAGCTTTTAACAATATCCCAGATTCACATGCTAAAGTTCCATTTTCTTTATCAAAATGAATTACTTTTGTCAACCTCAATGTGGAAACAATATTCTTAGCAAGGGATGAATCTCCATAACATCTGCCATTTCCTCTTGCTATTAAATGTTTTTTTTTGAGAACAATTGTTCTTAATTCTTCAACATTAGTAGGAGAAAAAATAGTTGAGTTCGTAATAGGATAATTCCCCCAATTAGCAACTTCTTGCATCATTTCGTTTTGATTGATTAAAATTAAAAAAACCAATTAATGTTGGCATAAAACATGTATTAAGAACTAACTATTTAAATGTTTTAACAAAAACAGAAATCAGCTGCTTTAGTGTCCACGTAGACCTATATGTAATAGAACTAGAAACAAAGTAAAAATACGTTTTTAAAGTAAGTTTCTCAGATTCTAGAAATAAATCTTTCCAACGTTTGATTAAATATCTATTCAGATTATCTCCACCAAAAACATTGTTCACTTCATCTAACTGATATAAACGTAATAATTCTAAAAGTTTATTTTCTAGTGTTTGTTTTTGTGATAACAAATTAAAAACAAATGAATAGTTATCTATCTTATTATGGAAGTAATATTTTAGATAATTTGCTCTTATTGTATTTGCTAATTCAATTTGAGTCAATGAATTTAGACTACTAATTTGCGCATCATGAATCCGATAATCCAACAAATATTCAGGAAGATTAGCCATTTTAGTAATAAATGAAAGACGTGTCCACAATTCATAATCTTCTGCATGGACATAATTTGAATCAAAAACTGCATCCATACCTTTAATGACTTCTTTGCGAAGCATTATACTTGGATGTATAAATGGACAATAAAAAGCCAGTGCAAATTTTAAGGATGCATGATCTGTATGGTATAACAATTGACTTTTATTAGCTCCATGTAAAAGATTAACGCCTGTACCAACCAAGCCATAATCTTCGTTTACATCTAAAAATTGAACTTGTTTATATAAACGATCTGGATGAGAAATATCATCTGCATCCATACGGGCAATATACCGCCCATTTGCCAGTGAAAACCCAATATTTAGTGTTTGGATTAATTTATAATTCTCAGGATTTTTGATATACACAATGCGAGAATCGTCATAGGACAAAATAATTTCTTCAGATGTATCCGTGGACCCATCATTGATAATAATAAATTCAAAATTAGTATACGTCTGATTTAAAACGCTTTCGATAGCTTCATTTAAATATTTCTCGCCATTGTAGACAGGCATTAAAACAGATACAAGTGGAAAATCACTCATTTAGCCAAATATTAATACCCAAGTTCTTTTGCTTTTTCTACGATTAGACTTCCATCAATTTTTTTAACCAAAACAGCTGGATTACCTTTATACACCCCCCATTCCTCAGTGTCTCCCATCAATAAACTTCCTGCCGTTAAAAGCACTCCTTTTCGTAAAATAGACCCCGGTAATACAATGGAGTTCGTCCCAATATTTGAAAATTCCTCCATAATGACAGGTTGTATTATTTGCTTTCCTTTTAGATTATTTGGAATCATGGCTCCAAATAAACCAGAGGCATCAAATCGATCTGAGCCACAAATGATTCTTGCTCCACTCATAACATTAGAAAAACCGGATATTTGAAAAAATCCATCCTTACCACCTATACAAGTTACATACGGACTTATATGTACATAGTTACCTATATCTAACTTAGTGGTACAATAGAATCCTTTATCTATTGCAACGTGATCACCTATTTTAACAAATTCTGGTCGTTTGAAAACAGTATCATTATCTATTAATACATCTTCTCCTATAATCATGATACAATTTTAATATGGAAGTTGATTTTTATAATAATCAACCGTAGTTTTTAAACCCTCACTTAATGGCGTAAATACAAAATTTGGAATATTTTTTTTAAACCTAGTGTCTGCCATTACTTTTCTTGGAGCCCCATCAGGCATAGAGCGATTCCAATTTATAGATCCTGTAAAATTACATTCCGTTGTTATTATTTTTAACAAATCAGAAATAGATAAACCGAAATTTTGAGCGATATTAAAGGGTTCGCTATAAAAAGGTTGATTTAAATTACGAATAATCTCATCTAATATTCGTCCAAAATCTGGTGCGTATAACCATTCTCTAATAGCTACACCACTTCCCCAAACTTCAATTTCATCCAGCTTTTCATGATTTGCTTTAACAACTTTACCTACCAATGCATTTAATGCATGTGCTTTATTTGGATCTACTGAATCGAATGGACCATACATATTTGGCACATATAACTGAATACTCTTTATTCCGTACTGCATTTTATAACATTCTGCAAAAATATCAAGCATTCTTCTAGTACTTCCATAAGCTAATACGGATTGATGCACTTTCCCAGACCATAAAAATTCTTCGTTATATTCTGTTAAATTTCCAGGAAAAGCACAATTAGCAACTGGATTTATTATAATAGAAGATGGAGATGTTTGTTGGATCGCCTTATATAAATTTAAGATCATGCGAAGATTATCGTCTAAAATATCAGCTGCAATTTGAGTGACAAAATTCAAACTTCCAACATGAGCAGCACAATTTACAATTATATTAGGTTGTTCTTCTGCTAAAATTGAACATACGTTTTCTAAGTTAAATAAATCTAATCCATTACTTCTAGACTTACCCACAACTTCATTGTGCTTATTTTTTTTTAATTCGTTAAAAACATTTTGACCTACAAATCCAGTATGTCCGAGTAATAAAATTTTCATTATTTTGAAATAATTACACTAAAAAAACTTTATTTTTAGTATGTGAATATACTTTTTATCTTTTATACTTTACCAACCTTCTTTTATTGACTTGATAATATGTTCAACCATCTCCTCAGAAAGTGCTGAATGAAGTGGAATAGATATTTGATTTTGGTCAAAAAGATTTTGATTTTCAAGAATTTGCTTATTCTTAAATACTTTATTTTTGTGGATACCTACATGAACTACAGAGGATGGTATACCTTTTGACTTTAATTTTTGGATAAATTTTTTCCGTTGTTCTACCTTAAATGTATATAACCACCAAGCACATTTGTTTTCAGGTTTATAATCTAATAATTCAATCCCAGAAAATGTTGAAAATGCGTTTGTATATGTATTAGCTATATTTGTTCGAGCATTGATAATATGATCTAAGTCTTCTAAATTAGCATTACCCAATGCTGCAGAAAAATTATTCATATGATATTTATATCCTATCACGTCAAGATCATATTCTCTTTCTCCAAGATTGGACATAGGTGAATTTGCTCTGTCGATCCCAAACCATCTTAGCTTTCTTGCTTCGTTATAACTTTGAGGATTTTCACATGTAATTGCACCACCATCTCCTGTAGTAATATGCTTAATCGCTTGAAATGAAAAGCAAGTAAAATCTGAAATTGATCCTATGGGTTTATTTTTATAATAAGCACCTAAAGCATGTGCAGCGTCTTCAATAATTTTTAAATCAAACTCACTTGCTATGTTTAAAATTTCATCCATATCACATGGATAACCTGCCCAATGTACAGGTATTATAGCTTTAGTTTTATGCGTAACTTTTGCTCGTATATCAGATGTAGATATATTGCCTGTAGTATAATCTATATCCGCAAAGACTGGCGTCGCTTTTACCATTAAAACGGATAAACCAGTTGCTACAAATGTCTGAGAGGGGATGATTACCTCGTCTCCTTCTTTAATGCCTGCTAATAAAAGGGACAAATGCAACGCAGTTGTACCGCTATTAACTGTTACAACATGATTGAGACTAAGTTTTTTTTCAAGCTGATTTTCAAACTCTTGAACTACATGACCTTCACTTAACAACGTTGAATTTAACACATCAAAAACATACTTTTGTGCATTTTTGGATATATGGGTATGAAAAAAATCTATCTGCATTTGATTTATAAAATATAAAGATGTTTTTTTAATTGATTATAGTGTAATCCAACTTTCAGGAATTATATCAACAGAACTAAGTTCGTTCGTTTTAAACCAATTTTTAGGAGCTATAATTTTTCTGTTTTTATGCGCATTCATCCAAGCGCCCCACCAAGAGAATGTTGAGTTGCAAATAATATTATTAGTACATCTTGACATTAAAAATAACTCGATATAATCTTTTTCATTTTCAATAAAAACAAACTTTTCTCCAATAAAAGTTTCTTTACACCAAGCTATATCATCGCTGAAAACAATAAATTTTTCAGTTATAGCATCCAATTTTTTTATGGACGCATCATAGTAATCCATACTTTGATTATAGTGAATCGGGGATATTAAATACTCTCCTCTTCTTACATGTATAGATGTTAAATTACCCTTCAGAAAAAACGGGTACTTAAAATAAGACATAAGTCTTATTTTAAGTGGGAGTTTAAATTGAGTTAATATACGATCTCTGTTTTTTATAAAATATTTTTCAGACTGAAAATAACCATCAATTACACAATTAGTACTTAAGCTAGAATCTTCAAAATAAGTAAAAGGATAGCTTAAAACAGTTAAATTTTCTGGACTTTTATTTTTAATGAGATTCTTAAAATAAAACGCATATTCATCTGCATGATTTAGCACCGGATTTCTTTCCTTTTCGACATTTAAATAATGAATATGCCATTCATAATTAGAGACAGAAAAATCAGTTTTTTTTTCTATCGCAAAAGAAATACCTGTTGCTAGTTGAAATAAAATATTACCAAGGCCTCCTTTTACATTACAATAAATCATATTTTTCTTATTTTACAGATCAACCTTTTTACAAATATCATAAACAATAATGAAATTGGCACTTTATTTTCGTAACCACATAACCTAATATCTTTTAAAGACAAGACATCTAATTTAAAAAATAAATTAGCAGTATGTTTAATAACAGGATAAAAAATTATTTTATTTTTTTGGATACAATGCAAATATTCTGGTACTTCTACATATTTATTCATCAAACAAGAATTAGTAACTCTTGATTCTGGTAAATAACTTTCTATTAAACATTCAGAAGAATAATTTATTTTGGATGTCTCTTTCAAAAAATTATAATAAAAATCAATATCTACTAACCATTTTAAACATTTATCAAAATAAATACCTTTGTTTTTAAACATTACTGCACTAGGAGGGCCAATTAAATTACCGGAAAACAATGTAACTGGATTCTTTTGAATTTGTTGAAACGTTTCATGATCAATGGAATGCTCTATTTTTTCATCTATTTTATTACGATAAAATGACCCGGAAAAAACAAATGAAATCTCCACCTCGTTATCAAGTAAATCAACAAATTTTTGAAGTGATTCTGAATCTGAAAAACAATCATCGTGATGCATCATCTTTATCCAGTCTCCTTTAGCATTACGTATTGAGGCATTCCAATTTTCTGGCGTGCCAAGAGATGGTGAATTTTTAAAATAATGAATTTGAATGTTTGAATTTCTTAATCCATAATCTTTAATTAATAATTCAACATCCGTGGTACTACTATCATCTGTAATTACAACTTCATAATTTGTATAGGTTTGAATTAATACCGAATCTATTACTTTTTTTAAAAAAAAAGTTTGATTATAGGTAGGAATACAAATACTAATAAACGGAAATGAATCTTTCATCATACTACATTGGGCACAATTTATTCAAAAGGTTGCATCCAAAGTTAAGATGTTTTTTTAAACTCAGAAACATTGTTATTGTAAAATAATTGATGTGGAAATAATACAATGTTTAGTCTGGTAACAATTTAGTAAAAAACATGTATGGATCTAAAAAAATAAAATATAAGGATTTACTCAAATAATTTATTGACAATTACGAGTAACTCAAAGGTTACATGACACTTGTTATTTTAACAAATTTGATAGGATAATGTCTATCTCCTTAGAAATGACATCCGGTTTACAACGTTGAAACAATTCTTTCACTTCCAATCCAAACTTCGCTCTTAACTCGTCACTCGTCACTAATCTAATAATTGCATCTGCCATTTTTTGAATATCCAAATAGGGAACAACCTCTCCCCCACCAAGTGTGATAATTTCTTGAATACCGGATGCTTTTTCAAAACATACTATCGGCACTCCTAGTAATCCTGCCTCTATGGCAGCCAAAGGAAAAGAATCTGAACGAGAAGTCAAGGCAAAAACATCCATCACTTTTACGATATCATGAGGTGTATGCGTATGGGCTAAAAAATGAACATTTGAACCAATCTCTAATTTATCAATATCTCCCTGATTAACTGTTTTACGCTCTAAAGATTGGCTTCCCAACCAATAAAAGTGAATGGAAGGATCCCGCGAAACAACTTCTTTAGCAACCAATAAAAAGATATCATCTCCCTTAGCCCAATAAGCACCTCCAACCATAATCACACGTTTCGCAGACACTGGCTCAATAATTGGTTTATTTGCTGTTATTGAAATGTCCGAACATTCATATACCCGCTGAATCATCGCTTCATCACACCCAAAATAGCGAACTAAATGTTCTTTCACCAATTCCGAAGCGGCTATAAAACAATCAACATTGGAAATATAACTTTCAAAATCAGGAACTAATTGCTGTATTGCTGTTGCCATTTCATGCACGTGTAACAGTAATTTTGCAGAACTCAGCTGCTTTTTTAGCTGTAATGCAATAGGCAAGGCAACAACGGTATTTGCATATATAAGTGCATATTTATTTTTAAAAATGACTTGTAGTAGCTGTTCTTTTGGTGATGTAAATGCTACACCCCTTAATTTTCGATTAATCCTATTTTTGAAACTATAATCAATTTTATCACTTACATTGCTTAAATCAAAATAGACATCTGAAACTGTTTTGAACGCGTTATCTAGAGGGTTTTCAGATTTCAATGACAACACATGAATCTCATAATCCTTTCGATTAGAACTTAACCATTCGATGAAATACAATAAGGAACGTGGTGCACCGGAAAGTACTGATTCGTGTGTAATAAATAACAGTTTTTGCTTACTCATGGTTTAATGTAATATCTTTTACGCAGACTAATCACTGGTAAAACTACATATTTATTTAAGAAAAAAGCAAGAAAATGATGTCGAAGTAAATACAAGCGTCGCTCTTTAAAAACTTCCTTTTCGGTCACATTCGAAACGCCAGCTTCTTCTGCGATACAAATATCCAAAGAAATTTTCTGCAATCGTGCATGCATGCGCATTGAATCAAGCAACACTCCCCAATCTGCAATAATTTTATAGTTAGTTTTAAATCCACCAACTTTTTCAAGTTGAGCCTTTTTGATAAAGGTAGCTTGGTGTGAGATAGGGGTATGATTTAGTACTTCTCGAAACCTAAATTCTTTTTTAGGATTCCAACGTTCTCCGGAATTAGTACCCCATAAATGACACCCATAAACAATATCAGCAGATAGATCAATTACTTTATTTACATTTTCTAGAACGGATACATCTGCAAAAACATCGCCAGAATTCAAAAACAAAACATATTCACCCCTTGCAAGTTTCCAACCTTTATTCATAGCATCATAAACTCCATGATCAGGTTCTGAAATATACGTTGAAATCGTATTTTTAAAATGCGCTAGCACTTCAATACTATGATCTAAAGAAACTCCGTCAATAACAATATACTCAAAGTCTTGACATGACTGTGAAACAACACTTTCAATAGTCTTTTTCAGACCATCTGCATTATTATAATTAATTGTAACGATGGAAAAAAAAATCAAGGTTTGAAACGATTTATTACATCACAGACAAAAAGAATTTCTTCTTCAGAGTGTGCAAAAGAAATAGGTAAACTTAATAAATGTGCATGTAAATATTCTGAAATAGGATAGCTACCAAATAACATTTTTTGATATCCTTCTTGATTATGAGGAGCTACAGGATAATGAATCTCAGTTTGAATATTATTTTCAAATAAAAACTTTTTCAATGCATCTCTATGTTCTGTTTGAATAGGGTAAATATGAAAAACATTTGTATTTATATCATCTCCAAGCAAAGGTTTTATTAGTAATGGATTGGTTATATTTTCTTCATAAATTTTAGATAACCTAATTTTATGAGCATTGATTTCCTTAAGCTTAGGAAGTTTTAAATTTAAAAAAAGGGCTTGAATTTCATCCAATCGTGAATTCAATCCTACATATTTGTTATAATATTTTTTTTCCGATCCATAATTACGAAGTGCTTTTATCTTATCAAAGAGAGCATGGTCATTTACAAGTATAGCACCTGCATCTCCCAAAGCTCCTAAATTCTTGGTAGGATAAAAACTAAAAGCACCAATATCACCAAACGTACCTGCTAATTGACCTTTATGTGTCGCACCATGCGCTTGAGCACAGTCTTCAATTATTTTCAGATTATATTTCTTAGCAAGCTCCAAAATTGATGTCATATCACACACTTTTCCGTATAAATGTACAGGCATGATAGCTACTGTAGTAGGAGTAATTTTAGATTCAATTTGTGTAACGTCTATTAAGTAATCTTTAATGCTTGGCTCGACTAATACTGGAGTTAAGCCGCATTGAACGATACTCAATATAGTAGCTATATAAGTATTACTAGGAACGACAACTTCTGAACCCTCCGGAAAATCAAATACTTTTAGTCCTAAAATGAGTGCGTCCAAACCATTAGCAACCCCTACACAAAAAGGAACATGATGATAGTTTGCATAATTTGTTTCAAAAGCTTTTACCTGCGAACCTAGTATATACCAACCTTTTTGTAATTCTTCTGATAATAAAGAAATATATTCGGGGATTAAAGTTTGATTTACTTTTTTTAAATCTTCATACTGTATCATAAAGATGCGTAGGGGGTGTAAATATAATCGTTAGGATCAAAATCTTCAGAGGCTACAACTAATAAAATTGACCCTTCAGAAAAATCATACATGGTATGCCAATCTTGCGTCTCAAGAATTAAACATTGATTAGGTGAATTTAAATGAAATACTTCTTCATCTACTGAATCATTTGAATAAATTTTACATTCACCAGAGATACAAATTGCTGCTTGAATAGTTTTATGATGCCTATGACCACCTCGTTCAGAATCTTTTACATGATAAATATAGAAGATACGCTTAATTGAAAATGGAAGTACTTTCTCAATAACTGACAAAGATCCCCTATCGTCTGAAAATGTTGGTAAATTTATCAAATAAGCCATTCTTCAATCTTTGAAATTTTAGATAATTATTAAACTGGAAAATTCTACCAAATTTAATTTTAAATACGAAATCAGCTTTGTCTACCATAAAATCGTAATCAAATTTACGATTATTTCTACTAAAAGCGTCAACTCCAACGGTAAATTTTATGAGAGATTTAATGATTGGTTTATATATTAACTGATTGATTACAAAAATATTTTTTAATGTATAATTATCTAAAAAACTATAAACATAACCATCACCTATTATTTTTAAACCTTGATAATGATATAAAATAAGGGGGGTCTTGTCAACGTAAACCTGATTGAATCTTTTGACAATAGTTACATCTTCAATGTTCCAAGGAGCCAAACCCAATCCTTTGTGATCAATCACATGAATTTGATTGCCGAATTCATTTTGCCAAGTATCTAGATATTTTTGATCTGCGTACCAATTACCCTCTCCTTTATCAAAACACCAATTTGAACATTGCTCTCTCCATAACTTAAGACATGCAATACCAATTGCATTTCTTTTAAAAATTTGAAAACTTACATTGTATTTTCCAAACCTTTCAAAATCTAAATTCACTAATTTTTGAGAAAAACGATGGGGGGTTATAAGTACGGAATATTCATTTAGTAAATCAAAAATAGATTTTGGGGAAGAAAAAAAATACTGGTCTGAATCTAATGAACAGATATGCTCTAAATCAACATATTTCTCAAGAAGATAGGAAGGATAATAAGGACTTAATGTGAAAATATAACTAACCCGATCTCGCTCTTGTTCGATTCTATCTAGTTCTGGATAAAAGGCATGAATTTCTTTAATTGAAATAGATATACAATTCTCAACATCCTTGAAATAATTATACGTTTCATCATCTAATGCTATAACATAAAAATTAAATGTTAATTCATATGTTTTTAACGAATAAAGTAATGTATTTAAACGGGGAATATAATTTTTATCAAGAATTGCAGAAAAATTCATGAAGTGCTATTAAATTAATTCTAGAGTAATACCCTTCCATTGAACTAATAAACCATCATTAATTAGTTGATCACCATCACAATAACTTGGAAAATCAAACACTACTTTATAATTAGTTAATTGACTTAACAACCAATCATGGTTAAAAATCCAACACGGATAAGAAGCTTCATAAATTGAGGGGGGGACAGTTTGAATGGTTATTATGTTTTCAGATTCTGAAAAAGGAATTCTATCAAAAACAACATATTTAATTTTATTATCATTAATTTTCTTTAGTATGTCACAAGGATTGTTTATATACTGTAATGAGCTACTTATTAAAAACACATTTGGAGATTTTTGTATTAATACCCTTTCTATTGTTTCAAAAAAAAATAAATTTTCATTTTCAAAAAAATCTTTTCCAAGAGTGAACATTTTATTTTGTTCAACTATTGACCATTCAAATTTTTTAAAATATTTTGAAAATTCAATATTTTGAAAAAATGAAGTGCCAAAACTTCCTCCAAAATCCAATACAGAAATTTGGTAATCATTTGTCATTCCTGCAATAAATAAACTTGCTAATAAACCTGTACTATATTCTTTTTTATCAAAAAGTACAGAATCCCTCTCATAAATTGCATCACCATTCTTAACTTTTATTAGAGAATTGAAACATTTTTCGATTATTTGATCAAAATCATAACCATTACATTTTTCAGCAGCTATATCCCACGAATTGTAATTACCATCCCAATATTCATTTTTAGGCTTTTGATAAAAAATAGTATCATGATGAACAATTTTATTCTTTTCTTCAATTTTTAGAAAATAAAAACCCTTTTTAATAAATGTTAAAAAAAGATTTCGAATAATTCGAATTATTGAAAATAATCTAGATTTTTTTTTAATATTTATTTTATTCATTACGTTGAAAGTATAGGTATCCCAAAGTGAATTAATCCTATAGTTAATTTTAGGATGTGTTATTTTTGTCATTTCTTTCCCTACCATGCCTTTTGCAAAGTCTTCAAGTACAGTGGTATGAGTAGCTAATTCATCAAACCCAATATTCTGTATTAAATTTACAGAAGGATTTATACAGATACCTTCATTTAAATAGATTGCAATTACCCACTGAAAATCCCACGTGTCAATATCGTTATTCAACGCTAGAAACAAATTTTTTTTCCAAAACTGGTATTCATCATTTTTTTTAAATCTTTCAGAGAGTTTTTCATCTAAAATTTCAAAGTTTTCAATTTTATAATTATAATTATTCCAAGCTCTTTTCCAAGTTGCCCACCCCCAAATTTCTACTATATTCGAAAAATAATAAGATTTAGTAGGATTAATAAATTTCTCTATAAAATTAACTCCACCGATATGCATTATTTTATTATCATTCTTATATTTTTCTAACAAATCAGCACAATAATCAAAAAAACTTAAATCTGGTATACAATCATCCTCTAAAATTATTCCTGCTTCTACTTGATTAAAAAACCAAGTAATTGCATCAGAAACAGCTTGTCCACAACCTAAATTCTTTTCTCGAAAAAGTGTTTTAATTTCACAATCCCAATTGATATTATTTAACAAATACTCTCTAATAGTATTACAAATTATATTTTCATCACTTACTGTATCTCTTGGACCATCAGATGCAATAAATAATTTATCTGGTTGGTATAATTTAATTTGAGAAAAAACCTTTTTTGTATTTTCTAATCGATTAAACACTAAAAATAAAACCGGAACTTTCTCCATGATGAAATAATTTCAATTAAATAAGTAAATCTCCGTCAAAAAAAGATTTTGGTGAATAGTATTTATAAAAAGAGCCAAAACTATTGTAAAAATACCCAAATGGATAACAAAGCTGACGATCTTTTGGTTGTAAATCTGTTGATATAAGATTTTCAAACTCTTCTATACTTTTTGGATTGTAAGTACAATCTAAGAATCTATAATAAGCTAAACCCATCAAAATAGCTGGTTTATTCCAATAAGTTGATTCTATACCAATAGTAGAAGAATAAGTTATTACAATATCTGAATAATCTATTAAATCAAATGAATTAATCTTAGATGTAGACTTATATAACAATAAATTTTCTCCTGATAAATTATCCCAAAACAACTTATCATCATTATGTTTTGAAGCAATATTTGGATGATTTCTAATAATAAATAAATATTCATCTTTATCACTAAAATAATCAATCAAATATTTGATACAAGCACGTTGATTATTAAATATAGGTTGAGATTCTAAATTTATGATAGATGCGAGTTCATCATCTGAAGAGGAAAAATATACAATTTTAATTTTGTCTGTTTTGGGTAAATTTGAATCATTAGAATAAAATCGATTGTAACTTAACCAATTAATGTCATCTCCTCGTCTTTTTTTTTCAAAAAAATCAATGGCGATAGGAATGTTATTTTCAACGGATGTTAAATGCCAATGATTTTTTATTTTTCCCTCATAATTATGATAAGAATGTAAAGGAAAATTAAAAATTTCATACTTTTCAAAAGTTGAACCACGTTCATGTAATTGAATTACTACATTTTTTTTTAAACAAGCCTGAGTAATTGCATTTTCAATTGCATACCTTCCATTAAAAGTATAGACTAGATCTGGTGATATTGAATTTATTAATTTTATTGTATACTGATATGTTATTGCAGCTTCAAATAATAGTTTTTTAATTGTGAAATTTCCAAATGTAATTTTAGGAGTTTCTAAATTACATCTGGAAATATAGGTTGATGCAGCACCAACGCCCAAATTCACATCATCAAAATGATAATCTTTTATTTTTTCAATGTTATTGGGGTGTAAAAAAGCAAACTTAATCGCCTTAAAAAAAAACAATAGATTTAACGGATGAATATGTATTACATGAATATCGTATTTTTTTAATTTGTCTAAAATTTTATTTACTCGTTCATTATCTTTTTTTAACCATTGTATATTCTTGAAAAAACCTAATTTTAAATGCCCTGGTAATCTCTGTAAATCGTAAAAAAAATTGTAAAATGCAAAATATACTATTTCACCAGCTTTTTTGTTTGTCATTGCTATTTCTATAGCTGTTTCAAAGTGTGGTTTAACTGCAAAAGATTCTATGGATAAAATTTTCAAAATATATATGTTTAGATTAGTTTATTGATCATTCTAATGAAATAATTCTTATTTTCTAAATACTTTGAAGTATAAAATGCAATTATGCATGAAATAGCTATAGCTAATAAACTTAATAACATAGATAAAATAAACGATTGATTGGTATATTGATGAAAAATAGAAAAAATAAACATAAAAATAGGAAAATGTATAATATATAAAGTATAAGATATTTTAGAAAAGAACATTAATATTCGTGAAGTGGTAATTGAAAAAACAAAACTTAAAAATAATAATGTAAATGAAATCTGTAATAATAAATTTTGAGAAACATCTTTTTTGGCATATATCACATGAAATTTAAATTCAATAACAATAATGGCAATTATCGATAATATTATGATATATCTACTTAAATTTATTTTTTTACATAACGAATAAAAAAATAACACTCCTAAAAACCAAATATATACATACCTAAAATTATCATTTTGAATGATATTATTTATTGCAAAATAAAGTAAAAATAAACCAATAATTCGTATTCCAATTTTTGAGTTTATAGCAAAAATTAAAAATAAAGACAGGCCAACAAAATACAACCACCATTCAATTACTAATGACCATAATGGTCCATTTACATTTACCAAATAAGCTCCTATCATTTTGAGGTTTAGAAGTACTTCTGAAAAAGAAAAAATAAAATTATCTCGAGCAATATACTTATCACTTGATAATTTAAACGGATGAACCAAACTTCCTAACATTTCAAAATGAACAATAAAGTATTTAAAAATATAACACAATACTATCGAAAATAAAAAAGCTGGATAAATCCTTGCATACCTAGATATCACAAATTTTCGAATGTCAATCTTAAAATCATTATTATAATAATTGACAAACAAACTTCTAATAATTAATACACCAGAAATACCAAAAAAACCTAATACAGAAAAATGGGACATCAATGACATCAAAGACATAACATAATTATCATTTCCAGTTATAGGTGCAATAAATATTGGGAAGATATGTGAAATACAAACTATAAATGATAACAATCCTCTCCATGCATCAAATTTCTTGATCTGATTTGCACTCAAACTTAATTGAACTTCATCGTTTGTAACTAATATTTTTGTCAAGAATTGAAACATTACAATTAATTTAGTTGATCATATGCAAAACTATCAATTAAGTTCAACAATTCTAACTTATCCATACATACAACCCCAATATTTAAAAAAGAAATAGGATCTTGTTTTGTTCCTACAAAACGAATTATTTTTTTGTTGAAAATATTTGCTTCAATTAGAAAATTAGAATAAAAACCAACGATTAGATCACAATGAAAAATAATTTCTCTATTATCAATGTTATTTTGAACAATGAAAATATTTGGTGTGTCAATACTAAATTTTTCAATATTTCGTTGATTTGGATGAATTTTAATAATGAAATTAAATTGATTAGAATAAGTACTTAATGACTCTGATAAAAATTGAAAAATTTGAAATTCATCAAATCCAAAATCCTGAATTCCATTTATATTGGACAAAGGTTCTGGCGCAAATAATATGTTTTTTTTTAAAGTATCAAATATCCCAATACTTGAAAAAAAGTCGGTTTTTGTAACTGATGATTTCCATCCTAATAAAAAATCATAATAAGGATTCCCAATTTCAATTAATTTATATACTGGTAAACCCTCAGCTTTGGAATTTGCGGATGCAAAAGAATCTATAACAAGTATTAGTGAAGGCAAAATCAATTGTGAATCAAACATAAAACGATTCTTCATTCCCGTCCAATGATCAATAAAAGCATAGGTATGAACATTTCTTTTATTGAAAAATTCAATGTATTTTAGTTCTATTTTTGACGTGTAAGATGTCCCTGAAAAAACAAAATCTGGAGCAAACAGAATCGCTCTTTCATCAATTTTTTCGCTATCAACTAATACTACATTAATTCCAAAATCTTCAAAAAAATTATATTCTCTATTTGATAAAACAAGAAAATCAGATAGGTTATAAGATAGATGTTTTGCTACACTAAGAACAGCTTTTGCTCCTCCAGGATCACTAAATACAAATAAACCTTTTCCTTTTAAATTAAGTAATTTAGAGTAGTTCATCTATATTATCAATAACCTTATTAAATGCTTCTATTACATCATTCATATCTTCCTTAGACATTCCAGGTCGCATATATTCATTCGTAAACAATTGATTGAAATGCATTTCTTCTGTAATAGGACAGGTTCCTAAATTATAATTAACTTCTCCTTCGTATTTCGAACAGTTAAAAGAACAATGCGTAGCTTTTTGCTGAAAAAGTGGCAACAAATATAAAGGTCTTACATATCCAGAAGCAATTATTGGAGTGTCTTCTCTTAAAACTGCGGAGGGTAATTCAGCCTTAATTGCATTTACAAATTTATTCCTATGAACTCCTAAAATTTCTTGATTAAATTTAATAGCGTGAACATAATATACATGTTTGGAATCTACCTCACTGAAAGGCATAGTCAAACCATTTAATTTACCTAAATTATCATTTAAAAAATTTGCTTTAATGATTCGTTCATCTATTAATTTCGGAAGTTTTTTTAATTGCTCGATGCCAATTGCAGCATCAATTTCAGTCATACGAAAATTAAAACCATGTGTATTAAAAATATTCTCTACTCCTTTTGGTTCAACAATATTTTCACCATGATTTCTTACTAGGTAACATCGTTCTGCGATATTTGAGTCATTTGTTACTATCATCCCACCTTCACCAGTATGAATATGTTTATGATAATTGAAACTAAAAATACCAATATGCCCAATTGTTCCAACATATTTGTTTTTATATGTAGCCATTGGAGCCTGAGCACAATCTTCAATTACATATAAATTATATTTGTTGGCGATTGCCATAATTTCATCCATTTTTGCAGGATTACCAAAAATATGCACAACCAAAATTGCTTTTGTACGAGGAGTAATACACTTTTCAATACTTTCTGGATTTAAACCAAAATTATCAAAATCAATATCTGCAAAAACAGGTACCGCACCATATATAACAGGCGCCAAAGCACTTGCACTCATCGAATAAGGCGATACTATTACCTCATCCCCTGCACTTATACCTAAAGCCGCTATTGAAGCAAAAAGACCTGAAGTATTTGAGTTAACTGAAATTGAATACTTTACTTCAAAGAATTCTGACCAATCCTTTTCAAATTTCTGAACAAGAGGTCCACCATAAAAATCCTTATGCCATGCACCTAGAAATTGAGATAAATTTCCGCTATCTAATACTTGTTTTACCGCTAACTTCTCTTCTTCTCCTATATTATTATATGCTGGAAATAATTTTGTACGAATTGGACTACCTCCATTTATTGCTAACAAATTCTTCATTGAATATTTTTTATTACGTTTAACATTTGTTCATTAAGTAACATACTTTCATAGAAATTATCATTTAATAAAATATCATTATTTAATCTAAAACAATGTTCTGTAACATGCATCATTCTTTTTCCAAGCAAATTAGTTAAATGTTTGTCTAATTCAAACTTATTTTGCTCTTTATTATATACATACTTTTGAATCTCGTCACCTGAGTTTATAAATTTAATCAATTGATTTTTAAAATAAAATTCAATCTCAAAAATAGAAAAATCATCATCATTAAACCCAATAAGTTGCACTTTTGATCCTAAATACTTAAAAGAAGCTGAAAGTGTTGGATCAACGTTGGAAAAATTATAATTTATATCAAAAATATTTAAATCAAAAAAATCAATTTTCTTTTCAAATAAAAATTGAATAAGATCTAAAGCATGACTACCATTATTTAGAAAACCTCTATTATATTTGATTATTATATTTCTTAAATCAGATAACAAGTTATTATCTTCGATTTCCTTTTTCAATAAAATAAATTCTGGAATTGTTCTTCTGAAATAATTTATAAAAATTTTAGAACTTGAATTAAATTTAATTTTTTTTAAATTATCTAATTCTTCAATCAAACTACAGATAGGTTTTTCACATATTATTAAACTAACATTCTTTTCTAAGTATTTTGATAAATAATCGAAATGTGTAGATGTTGGAGTCGCAATACTTACAAAATCAAAATGATAATTATCTATTTCATTAAAATTTAAAGTATTAAAGGAATATTTATTCGCAATTTTATAAGCTAGATCTGAATCTATATCTGTAACAAAATAGTTGATTTTTTCTTTATATAAACTAAACGCTTTAGCGTGAGTTAATATAAATTGATTATCAAAATCATAAAGTGCTCCAATATTTCCACACCCAATTAATAAACCGTTTAATTTCATTTAGAATGAATGAATTGATATTTCAACTCTGCTAACAACCAATCTGTTTCATTATCAATATCCTGAACCTCAATCTCTGAAGTAATAATTGGAATTGTATTTTCAGCAAACAATTTCATTTGTGTTAGCAAACTTGAAGTTTTCATACAATAATATTGACCACAATCATGATATGTTTTTTCTAAATCTTGAGATCTAGAAAAATAATTTTCCGGCCATTTCATTACTATATTATCACCAACACATTTTAATGATCTTTGAATTGGATAACTATATTCGACAACTGGAAGTACACAATCAGCATTTGAATTAATTAGTAAATCCATTGCATTTATTAGTTTATCAGAATTCACAAAAGGTGCGGTCGGATATATACAGCAAAAATAGTCAACATTTTTACCCAATTCTTTATATTTTAATAAAACTTCCTCTAACACATCACAAGTTGTTGAATAATCATCTGAATTTTCTTTAGACCTGAAAAAAGGAACTACAGCGCCCATTTTTTTTGAAATTGACGCTATTTCTTCATCATCTGTAGAAACCATAACTTCATCAAAATAATTTGAATTCAAAGCAGCTTCAATCGAATATTGAATAATAGGCTTTCCTAAAAATAACTTAATATTTTTTTTAGGAATTCTTTTACTTCCTCCTCTTGCTGTTATAATTGCAATCCTCATTTATCTAATTATTATAATCATTTTTCAAAAGTGAAATTATGTATGAATCCCAATATTTACCAGCTTCAAAACAATTATCCCTTAAACATCCATCTATTTGAAAATTAAAACTTTCTTTAAAAAAATTAATTTTCAAGTGATCAAATTCATATAGTTCCATCCAAATTTTATTCAAGTTTAAAGAGTCAAATCCGTAATCAATTAACATTTTTACACTTTCTATTGAATAGCCTAAATTATCTACATATAAATTATCTACTCCTATATAAAATGAAAAATCAGCTGACCTATTAATCCAATTTACATATAGTAAACCACATGCACCAATTAATTCCCCATCACTTAACCTTACAATACCAAACATGAAGTCTGTATTTGATTTGTTTAATTTTTCAAACCATGATAATTGATTGGATTGATTTAATTCTCTTACTTCTCTGAAATTTTTTCTAAAATCTGTATTATTTCTCCATTGTTTTAATTTATCCAAATCCTCGATCTCTATAGCTCTTAAACCGACTTTTTCACCTATTATCATTACCTTAAATTTAATTTTGTTATTTCTGCTCCTTTTTCTATTGTAGAAACTACTTCTTTACCTATAATTTCATTAATCATATAAGGAGGAAGACCATCCTTTGTAATTGGTCTTAAAACTTCAACATCTTCTGTTTTTATAATTTCACCAGGCATCAGTGTTTTTGTTACACGTAAAGATCTTCGCTGAACAATTAATGATTGTTCTTCGTTTTTTTCAATCCTTTTAATACCATCTCCTAAAGATAAAATAAGTTGATTAGAACACTCAACCATATCTTTCCAAGTTTTCGGATTCATAGCAAATTTATGATCCGGACCTACTCGACTATTATCATCTGTGAAATGCTTTTCAAAAACAGTGGCTCCTAGAACAATAGAACCTAATACAGTTGAGTGGCCAAAAGTATGATCCGATAATCCTAAAACTACATCAGGATATAATTCTTTATATAATTTTAAAACATTAAGATTAATATGTTTGTAATTGTCATTATCTCCGGTGTAATTAGTATTACATTGCATTAAAACAACCTCCCTATTATGTTTTAAAATAGCATCCATAGCTCTAGTAACATCTACTAATTCAGATGCACCTGTTGCTAATAATACAGGTTTGTTTTTCTTAGCAACATATTCAATCATTTCAATCCAAGTAATATCACCTGAACCAATTTTATATAAATTGACATATTTATCTACAAAATCTACCGCTTCAAAATCATATGGACTTGTAAAATATTCGATGCCTATTTCTTTACATTTTTCTTTTAATTTCTCTGTCCACTCAAGTTGAATACTTGCTTCTTCATATACATCAAAAACAGATTTTGTCCATTTTTTTTGATGTGATAAACTCGTTTTTAAATTTTCAAAACCATATTTACTTACAATTTTTTCAGCAGTAAAGTTTTGAAATTTTGCGGCGTCAGCTCCAGACTCTTTGGCTAATTCTATAAGTTTAAAAGCTCTTTGAATTGAACCGTCATGGTTTGCACCTATGTCTGCAATAAAATACAATGGTTCCTGATCACCAATGAATCTATTATTAATTTTAATTTTTCTCATATAGTATAAAAATGATAATCGTCAAACATTTCAGAAATTCCATCATCTAAATTAAATTCAATATTAAGTTTAGATTTCATTTGATCAATATTTAAGGTTGTATTAAGCGGCCTTAGAGGCTTATTATCAAAAGATTGATATTGAGTTTCATGAATTAATTTATCATCTAAACAAAAAACTTTAGCAACTTTTTTTAAAAAATTATATTTGCTAATGCTTTCTGTTGATCCAACATGATAAACTCCTTCAATTTTATTTTCTATCGCTTTTTCTATTAATCTTGAAACTTGGCCAACATATAATGGATTAAAGTATACATTACTAAATCCATTTATAGAATGAGCTTCTTTTAATTCTTTTATTGCCCATTCTACTAATGAATTAGAAACAGGTCTATGAAAACCGTAAATATTCAACCTTAATATTAAAAAATTCATTTTAGAATTAAATAATAAATTTTCACCTTGATATTTAGAATATGAATAAAAGTTAAGAGGATTACGAATTGATTGCTCAGAATAATTACCATTTATTCCGTCAAAAACAGAATCACTCGAAATATAGATGATTTTTGAATCCGGAGAATAAATTTGAAAAGTATTGATTACGTCTACGTGAAGTTTGGTGACATATTCTTTATTGAGTTCACAAGAATCTACATTTACATAAGCAGCGCAATGAATAATTATATCAAAAAAGTTTTTTTTAAAAAATTCTTGTAGAACTTCAAAATCAGTTAAGTCTAAATATACCCAATTTACATCCTCACAATCAAAATTAATTTCAGTTCTACAAATACCAAATAATTCAAAATTTGAATTTAACTTTAAACGATTACATATATTTAACCCTAGAAGACCTGATGCACCGGTAATTAAGATTTTTTGTTTCATCATGTTAAATGTTAATCTTTGTTCAAGATATTTTCATTCACTAATTGAATAATTTCTTCAACATTTAACCAATCTAAATTATTTTTTGATGAATAATAGAATCCTTCTTCTACTTTTAATGCATTAAAATGTTTTAAAAAGTTATTTAAATCCCAAATTGGGGTATGAGGTAAAATAACATAGTATTTTCCTAAATCGTAAGTTGTAAAGGAATCTGATGGTGTAATCATCTCTTCGTGAATTTTTTCTCCTGGTCTAATTCCAACTACTTTCAATTCACATTCAGGTCCTATTGCTTTTGCTACATCCGTTATCTTGTATGAGGGAATTTTAGGAATAAAAATTTCTCCTCCCCATGATTTTTCAAGTGCATGTATTACCATTTTAACTCCTTCTAACAATGTAATATTGAATCGAGTCATTGATAAATCAGTTATTGGAATAATTCCTGTTTTCTTTTGATCAATAAAATAAGGCATAACTGAACCATTTGAGCCCATTACATTGCCATATCTAACTACAGAAAAATTAATCGGATTATTACCTCTTATATTATTTGCTGCTACAAATAACTTATCAGAAGTCAACTTTGTTGCCCCATACAAATTTATAGGAGCACAAGCCTTATCTGTCGAGAGAGCAACTACAGATTTTACATTCGTTTCAAAAGCAGCTCTAATTACATTCTCAGCTCCCCCAATATTAGTCTTTACACATTCATCGGGATTGTATTCTGCAATAGGAACATGTTTCATTGCAGCTGCATGAATCACGTAATCTACTTCTTGAAAAGCTCTCTTTAATCTATCAAAATCTCTAACATCTCCAATAAAAAACCTAATCTTTTCTTTTTTATCAATATAATTCTGAGCCATCAAAAATTGTTTCTGCTCATCTCTTGAATAAACTATTAATTTATTTATATCAGGAAAATATTGAAAAATATACTTAACTAATGCTTGACCTAACGACCCTGTTCCTCCTGTAATTAATATTGTTTTTCCTTTCATTTTTGAAAATTTACAAATAAGCTATAAGTTCCTTGAAACTCATTTTTACACTTACTATGATATTTATCTTTATAATCTTTATAATTTCTTGTACCAAACAAAGAATTTGTAAATTGTAACTGATATATTAATCTCTCACCAGCAAGTAATTCCAACCCTTTATGTATACCTCTTGTATCTACAGCCATAATTGTACCTTTCTTTCCAGTTAGTTTAACTATATTCTCTGCTTGATTCATAAATATCAAATCATCTGAATACCTACCATCATAATTTATAAAGTCAAAAGGTTTAAGATGAGAGCCTTTAACATAGACATGAGGACCATTTTCTTCATTTACATCAGTGAGATAAATGAAAAATTTTAAAAATTTCAATCGATCTAAATCATAATGAAACATTTGAGCTGCAGAATCAATAAACTCATGTTTGTATTTATCATCTATTTTATTAATTGGTGTAGACCACCACATAGTAAAAATATCAACCCAAGGTCTCGAATTTAAATAATCATTAGCAATATGTAGGAAAGTACTGTCAAAATATAAATTTCTAGCTTCTTTAGATTCAAAAATATCTTTGGTGTCATTAAATTGATGCCTAATTGATTTGTTTTTTCCTTTAGAATATGATTCTTTAAAATTTGAATATTCTACTTTTTGATCTTCTCTTACTTCTAAAAAATGTATAGGCGTTTGTTCTGCAAAAGAATATAATTTTAAAATAATTTCATCTGAAATTTTCTCATCAAAAACTATAAATCCATTTTTATTAATTTCATCTACAATAGTTTTAGATCTTTTAGAATCTATAAAGCCTAAAACTCCAGTTGAGGTTTTAATATTGTACTTTTTTCTAACAACACTATTAATGAAACAGATAAAATTAAAATATTTATATTCATGAAAAATCATATATGATTTCCTCATGGTTAAATATGCTTCAAATGTATTTTTATTCGTTAAAATAAAAACTATATAATTTATTAATGTCTTCATATTAAACTATTCTAAAAAAGCACTTTCAATAATCACCAAAGGTACATATTTTTCTTCATGATTTAAAATTTCAAATGAATAAGAAGTATTTAACTTAAGCGTTTTAAATCTTAATTTAACAAATTCATTTGAATTAATTTTTTTTATTTCATCATGGTGTTTAATAGTAATTTCATAATCTACATAATTCTTAATCATCAATACTATATTTTTAACTACCTCATTTTTATCAAGATAAATAGTAAATTTATTACATGCAAAAAATCCATTTTGCAGTTTAGATAGTTCTAAATTTTTATGATCAAGCATAAATCCAGAATAAAAGTAAGGTAAATCCAACTCTTCAGAATATTTTAAAGATGACTTGGGTGAAAATTCTATCCTATTTTTAATTTTTTTAGCTGGAGAACCTGTAACTACTTCATAAGGTAAAACATCTTTTGTAACTACAGAGTTTGAACCAATCACAGCTCCTTTACAAATTTTAACCCCACTCATAATAACTGAATTAATACCAATCCAAACATCATCTTCGATAATTATTTTTTTTGATATTTCAAAATTATCTAATGAGTTATTAATCATGAAATAATCCTGATTTTTAATATAATGATACGGTATTTTATTATAGTAATGTGTATAAGAACTCATGTATACATTAGGAGCTGTTAGACAAAACCTACCGATTTCTACATCTCCAAGGACAATATTTCTATCCTGAATTGATGTACCATACCCTAATTTTATATAGTCTAGAGGTTGAAATTCCGTATGTCTACCAATATAATTATTTCCTTCTAATTCTAATTTATTTTCGCATTTAATTTCAATCTTTGCTGTAGGCTCGACGTACGAATTTTCTCCTACTTTCAATTCACCATCAATAAAATGCGTATTTTGATAATAAACAAATTGGTCTAAGGCTTGAATTTTAGTTTCAATACTCTTTATTTGAGCGATTTCATTTTCTAAAATCTTCAACGCTATTTTCTTAGCTTTTGATTTAATAAAATCTTTTAATTTGATAATCATCCTTTATTAATTAATTCGACAGGAATAGTGAAATAACCTGTATTTTGATGGACATCCATAGAGATAGGCTGAACTCTTAATAAAGGCAAATTTATATTATCATCAATAACATCAAATGAGATTTTATAGCTTGGATCATACATAGCAAAGTATAAAGAGTATTGTCCTGGTCGTAATGTGAACTCAGGTATTTTGACTTCAAACGTGAACCTCTCCCCAATTAAACAGATCCTTTCAACTAATACGTTTTTGTAATTAGAAATTACTTGACTTGTCAAAGGATCATTTATAGAAAAAAACAAAGTTATCCCTTCAACAATTTCATTGACTAAAATTGAAAACTTGAAATTGATTGTTTGCCCATAATCAATTATCCAATTTTCCTTACCATTTTGAAAACTATAAAACTCCTCAAAAATTACAGCCGTTGAAGTTCTTGCATTTCTATCATCTAGAGAAACATTTGATAATTTACTGTAATTCTGACTTTTATAATAATCCTGAACCACTGTATCTATCACATCATTCGTTTTAATTACTCCATTTTGCAAAAACAAACCTTTATTACATAAATTGGTGATTGCTTGAATATTATGACTTACAAATAAAACGGTTCTTCCTTCGCCTTTACTAACATCTCCCATTTTAGCAAGACATTTTTTTTGAAACTCAGCATCTCCAACTGCTAGAACTTCATCGATAATTAGTATTTCATTTTCTAAATGCGCTGCAACAGCAAACGCTAAACGAACATACATCCCGGACGAATATCGCTTTACAGGCGTGTCAATATATCGTTCAACTCCTGCAAAAGCGATGATTTCATCTAATTTAGACTTAATTTCATGGCGTCTCATACCTAAGATAGCACCATTCAGAAAAATATTTTCTCGTCCTGTTAACTCCGGATGGAAACCCGTTCCTACTTCCAATAACGAAGCAATTCTTCCTTTTGCCTTGATAGAACCCGTAGTTGGTGCTGTGACTTTAGATAAGATTTTCAACAAAGTTGATTTGCCAGCACCATTTCGACCAATTATACCTAATACATCGCCCTTGGCCACCTCAAAATTGAGATCTTTTAATGACCAAACAAAATTTGAATCACTTTTTATTGTACGATTATTTTCTTCCCCTAAAAGTACAAAAGGATCTTCTTTTCCTCGAATTTTTGCAATACCTCTTTTTATATCTTCCTTAAATGTCCCACTTCCAACAACACCTAAACGATATTGTTTAGATAAATTCTCCACCTTGATTACAGTATCCATTTTAACTAATTTTAGTTATCCCCATTACATTCAACACATCCCTAAAGTTTTGAATTGAAACTTCAATATTAACATTTGATGTATTCAGACTATCTCCTTTTCCGAGTATATAATAATAATCCAAATCTAATGCAGACGCCATACTAAAATAACAATTATTTTCTGCATCACCTTCATTTCGAATTTCTAAAACCATACCACCTTCGGGCATAAAAAGCATGTTTGTAAGACCTGCACCATGTAAACCAATAACACATTTAGCCTTACTCATTAATTCAATCTGTTCTTCAAATTCATAATTTTCAAAAATATGAACATCAACTCCATATTGAACTAATAAATCTATCAATTCATCTTCATTATTAATATACCTTTGTGAAGCATTTTTTCTAGAGATATAAATTATTTTACTTGTATTATTATTTTTAATAAATTTCGCTCTTAATTTTTTTAATAATTCTTCATTGTAATTCCCTGGAATTGCAGTTTGAGTTGGTAAAATTAACTGATCAATACTAACTCTCTCATCTTCTGAATACCAAAAAATTTCATAATTTAATAATTCTAGAGATTTTAAAACAAATGGATATTTTTTATACGAAATTGGTAAAATAACATGATATCCTTTAGTATATTGCTCACTAGCAATTAATCTTGTCAGTGCATCGGTTATCCAATGAAAATACATCCAAGTCCAATTCTGAGTAATCCAAACACCATTTTTTAAAACTAGTTTGTGTTTAAAAAAAGATTTAAAATAATTTAATTTTTCATTTTTTGTAAAAGAACCATCTATATGTGTCTCCTCTGCATAAAACTTAAAATTAGAAATATCAAAAATTGTATCAGTCAATATATGAATTCTACTTAAAAATAATATTGAAGTTTCGTTTATTATTGAATTATATTCATGACAAAATAAACGATAATCAAAATCATCCAAGTTTTTTGGTGGTTTTCTTATGGAGATATAAGAAGGTGATAATGTTAGCCTTTTGTGAAACATTGTAAACTAAACAGTATCCATAAATGTCTTCTCAGTTCTATTAAAAACAAAAACTCCTAACAGAAGCGAAAAAATCATAAAAATAAAACTATAACCGAAACTTATCCAAGTAAAATATCCCCTACCTGTGAAAGCAAATCTAAAAGTTTCAACTAAAGGCGATATAGGATTACATGCCAAAAATGGTTTATAGATAGATGGAATTGCAGAAATGGGATACATAATAGGTGTAGCATACATCAACAAAGTCATGAAAACACCTACCACCATGCTGAGATCTCGATATTTTGTAGTGAAAGAGGACACAATAATACCTAATCCCATAGCGATACCTCCTAAAATCAAAATAACAAAAGGAATTAAAAAAAGATAATAATTGACATGAATAATAGAATTCGGTTGAAAAATAAAATAAACCAAAAAACAAATGTAGGTAAACATTTGTATCGACAACTTTAATAAATTAGATAAAATCATGGAAATAGGTGAAACCAAACGAGGAAAATATACTTTACCAAAAATACCTGCATTCGCAGTAAAAGTTACTGAAGCTCCATTAAAGCATGAATTAAAATAATTCCAAAGTGTTGTACCTGCCAAATAGAACAAAGGACCTGGTAACCCATCCGTGGATAAATGTGCCACTTCTGAGAATAAAAACGTGTAGGTAAAAACAGTAAATAAAGGGCCTAACATAAACCAAACAGGACCTAATACAGTTTGCTTATAGATCGCAACGATATCTCTTCTAACAAAAATCCAAATTAAATCACGATATTCCCAAATCTCTTTGATATTCAAATGAAACCAACTTACTTTCGGCGTAATAATAGTAGACCACTCTTTATTATTTGACATAAAATCTAAAATAATGCTAAATATACATTTTATTCTTTATGATACTTACCAATTTGCGTGTAAAAATTTCTGCGCCAATTTTATTTAAATGTCTAGCATTGTAAAAATAAAACTTATTATTACAAATTGAATCACTTGAAAAATTAACAAAAGGAATTTTATACTTTTCAGAAAAATAATTGTATTGCTCTAATAAGTAATTTCTTTTACAAATAAATTTCTGTCCTAAAATATGTTCTGGAGGACAAACAAATATTAATTTTATATTTTGACTTAAACAATTTTTTATAAATTCTTCAAACAAATTTAAAACTTTTCCATTCACTTTAACATCCCAACATTTCATTTTCTTATTCGCATCTCGTAAATAAGATTCATCCCAGTTAGCTTCCTGGCCTAAATACCCAAAATTCCTTGAACCATATTTACTTTCGATATGTAACGCATTTTTAAATGCACTATTGATTACTTTTCGATGACCATAATATCTTACTAAAGGTAAATGTAAATCAAACCAATCGTAACCTTTATATGTTGAAATTACAGCTTTTATATCTGAATTAAAAACATAAGGCATGAATTGCTCCATATTGTACAACTCGGTTGGTCGATTAAAGTTTGACAAATCAGCTAAATAAATAATATATTTAGGTTTTGGATTAAACTTTAAATATTCTTTATGTCTTAAATATTGCATAACAATATTATGACCATCTATTCCAAAATTATAAGCGTTCAAATTTAATGTATCCTTAATTATTGCCGGATCTAATTGAACCCAAGCTAAAGAAGAACCATAAATTGCTATATCTACATTAATTTTAGACTTGTAAATGTCATCCCATACACCGCCTTCCCCTTGTGCATATTCAACCGATCTACATTTTGTTAAATTTATACTTATAAAGTAGTCTAATAAAATAGAGCCTATCAATAGAACAAGTAATAGTAATAATATTTTATTGAAAAATTCCCTCATTAAAACTGAAAATAAATGAAAGTTTGATTTGCTCCAGAAAAATAAAAAATAGAAAAAAGCAATAAGTAATAAATAGAAAATCTTATTACTTTATTTGACGGACTAATGACTGTAAGTCCGTGTAAATACTTTCTGTTTTTCCACTCTAGCACAAACATAAACAAGATAAGTAAAACAATAACAAATGCATAACCCATATTTTGAAATTCTGGACGAATAAATAATGTTTTCGTGAAAATCCTAAAACAATAATCTAATGCAATAAATAGATTTGGAGCCCTAAAAAAAATCCATAAAATAGAAATAACTCCAAAAGTTAATCCCATTTGAAAAAACTCCTTGAAAGATGGGAAAACACTATTACTTGCAACAATTTCTAATTGTTTTCGATTCGTTTTAAATATTAATTGAGGAAGAAAAAACAATGCATGTAAACCTCCCCATACAATAAATGTCCAATTTGCACCATGCCAAAAACCACTTACTAAAAAAATAATAAACGTATTCCTTATTTTTTGAAATAATTCACCTTTACTTCCTCCTAATGGAATATACAAATAATCCCTAAACCAAGAAGATAAAGAAATATGCCATCTTCGCCAAAATTCAGCAATTGATCTAGAAAAATAAGGGAACTTAAAATTTTGCAACAATTCGATTCCTAGCAACCTAGATGTTCCAATAGCAATATCTGAGTATCCAGAAAAATCACCATAAATTTGTATCGAAAAAAATAATGCCCCAATAATCAAAGTTGAACTATTCATGGAAGAATAATCATTAAATATCATATTTGCATACTCCGCACAATTATCAGCAATAACAATTTTTTTGAACAAACCCCATAAAATTTGTCTAATTGCATCTGAAAATTTAACATAATTAAATTGACGTACTTTATTTAACTGAGGCAGCAAATGAGAAGCTCTTTCAATTGGCCCGGCAACTAACAAAGGAAAATAAGAAACGAACAATGAATAGGTTATGAAATTTTTCTCCGCACGTATCCTCCTATAATAAATATCAACCACATAAGAAATTCCATGAAACGTATAAAATGAAATACCTATTGGAAGGATTACATTGAGAGTAAAATGATTTGTTGACTTTAATCCAAAAAAATGCAAGAAATTGAATAATGAATCCAAGAAAAAATTCATGTATTTAAAATAAGCAAGAAATAAAATATTAAGGGTAATACTCACATATAAAACAACCTTTCGATTGAGTTTGTATTTATCCGAATCAAGTATTAAGCCTGAGATGAAATCAATTAAAGTAGAAAAAATCAATAAACCTAAAAATCTAAAATCCCAACTAGCGTAAAACAAATAACTACTAATAATTAAAACTAGATTTTGAATTTTATATTTTTTTAAACCAAAAGTCCAATATAAAATAAAGACTAAAATA
>CALPMT020000009.1 GCA_943324745.2 Chitinophaga pinensis
AAAGTAAATCAAGCTGGATTTAAATCTTTTAACACGATTGCTAGAACGATAATGAATCATTACAAAACGATATTAAACTATTTTGACAATCGAAGTACGAATGCATCCGCAGAATCTTTCAATGCAAAAGTCAAAGCCTTTAGAGCACAATTTAGAGGGGTAAGAAATGTCGAATTTTTTCTTTTTAGATTATGTCAAATTTATGCGTAGTCCCCAACTTTTGGTATTGATCCCCTTTTTCTTCCCTCAAGGGAGGAAACCACCACAATGAATTGTAAATACTAATCAAACTTTGATTAATTTAAAAATTGATTTTAAAAAAAAGGCTGTTTCAATCAAGAAACAGCCTTTTAATTAGTCATTCAAAATTCTAATGTCTTTCGTCTAGTATTCAAAAGTCTCCATGAACTTAGTTGTAAAGTTTCCGTTACAGAAATCTTCGTTCATCATTAATTTTTGGTGGAAAGGAATTGTAGTTTTAATACCTTCTATGATGTATTCATCCAATGCTCTACGCATTTTCAGAATCGCTTCTTCACGTGTTTGAGCTACTACGATCAACTTTGAAATCATTGAGTCATAGTTTGGAGGAATAGTATATCCTGAATATGCGTGTGTATCGATACGAACACCGTGACCACCTGGACAGTGGTAGGTTGTAATCAATCCTGGGCAAGGTCTAAAATCATTGAATGGATCTTCCGCATTGATACGACATTGAATCGCATGTAATTGTGGGAAGTAGTTTTTACCAGAAATTTTTTCACCAGCTGCAATTTTAATTTGCTCCTTGATTAAGTCAAAGTTTATTACCTCTTCTGTAATGGTATGCTCTACTTGGATACGTGTATTCATTTCCATGAAATAGAAATCACGGTTTTTGTCTACTAAAAATTCAACCGTACCAACTCCTTCGTAATTCACTGCTTTTGTTGCTTTAATGGCAGCTTCACCCATCCGTTGACGTAAGTCGTCAGTCATAAATGGAGATGGTGTTTCTTCTACTAATTTTTGGTGTCTACGTTGGATAGAACAGTCACGTTCTGACATATGACAAGCGTTACCAAACTGGTCTCCAGCAATTTGAATTTCAATATGACGTGGTTCTTCAATGTATTTTTCCATGTAAATACCATCGTTTCCGAATGCAGCAGCAGCTTCTTGTTTTGCAGAATTCCAAAGCGCTTCCATGTCTTCTTCTTTCCAAACGATACGCATTCCTTTTCCTCCACCTCCAGCTGTTGCCTTGATGATTACTGGGTAAACTATTTTTTTTGCCTGTACGATCGCGTCTTCTAAGCTTTCTACAAGTCCAACAGATCCTGGTATACATGGAACACCTGCAGCAATCATAGTTGCTTTTGCTGTTGCTTTATCTCCCATGTTACGGATTTGTTCTGGTAATGCACCGATGAATTTAATTCCGTGTTGTTGACATATTTCGGAGAATTTTTCATTCTCAGATAAAAATCCATATCCTGGGTGAATTGCATCTGCATTCGTTATTTCAGCTGCTGCTATGATATTTGCAATAGATAAATAAGATTTAGAACTTACAGGAGGTCCTATACATACAGCTTCATCAGCGAAACGTACTGGTAAGCTATCTTTATCAGCCGTTGAATATACTGCTACAGTTTTAATTCCCATTTCTTTACATGTACGAATTACACGTAAAGCAATCTCACCTCTGTTTGCAATTAATATTTTTTTAAACATCTGTTAATTATTTAATATGAAAAAGGGACTTGTATTTTAGATGAACTCTAAAATCTCAAATCCCAATTAAATGAATGAATTATTAAGCTGGATCAACCAAGAATAATGGTTGGTCGTATTCTACTGGAGATGCATCATCCACCAATACTTTAACGATTTTACCAGAAATTTCTGCTTCGATATCGTTAAATAATTTCATTGCTTCGATAATACATACTACTTTACCTTTTTCAACTGAATCTCCAACGTTTGCTAATGCTGGTTTGTCAGGTGAAGTTGAACGGTAGAAAGTTCCAATCATTGGTGACTTTATTGTAATTAATTTTGAATCTTCCGAAGTCGTTGTTGTTTTTGATGCTTCAGGAGTTGCAATAACAGGCGCTGATGCTGTAATTGGTGCAGGTGCTGCAATTTGTTGAGGAGCTTGTACATATACTGTATGCTCTTCTTTTTTGCTTTTGTTTTCAGCTTTGATAACAATTTTAAAATCTTTTTGTTCGATTTCAACTTCGCTTACGCCTGATTTTGAAACAAACTTGATTAAATCTTGAATTTCAGTTAAGTTCATGTTTTGATTTATTAGTTCTTAATATTATGAATTATAGGCCCATTTTAAATATACGGAACCCCAAGTAAATCCTCCACCAAAAGCAGATAATAATAAATTATCTCCTTTTTTAAGTTGCTTTTCCCAATCCCACAAACATAAAGGTAATGTTCCTGCAGTTGTATTCCCATACTTTTGTATGTTAATCATCACTTTTTCTTTTGGAATTCCACAACGTTCTGCTGTAGCATCAATGATGCGTAAGTTTGCTTGATGAGGTACAAGCCAATTGATATCTTCACTTTTCAAATTATTTTTCTCCATGATTTCTGCCGAAACTTCTGCCATGTTTGTAACTGCAAATTTGAAAACTGTTTTTCCTTCTTGTTTAACGTAGTGATCTCTATTTTGAACAGTTTCTAAAGTTGCTGGGTTAGCAGAACCTCCTGCAGGTTGGATTAGGTAATGTCTTCCAGATCCATCGCTACGTAATATAGCATCCATGACACCTAAATTTTCTGTATTTGGTTCTAGTAATACAACGCCAGCACCATCACCAAAGATAACACACGTTGTACGATCTTCATAATCGATGATTGAACTCATTTTATCTACACCAACGATTAGTACTTTTTTATGAGTACCTGCTTCAATAAATTTTGAACCTGTTTGTAATGCATAAATAAAACCAGAACATGCTGCGATTAAGTCAAATCCCCAAGCATTTGTCATTCCTACTTTATCACAAATAATATTTGCAGTACTAGGGAATGGGTGGTCTGGAGTAACTGTTGCAACAATGACTAATTCAATATCTAGAGGATTAATTCCTTTTTTTGCGAGTAAAGCCTTTACAGCTTCAGCGCCCATGTCTGAAGACGCGCCATTTTTCATGATTCTTCTTTCAGAAATTCCTGTTCTAGACAATATCCATTCATCTGTTGTGTCAACGATTTTTGCTAAATCGTGATTTGTCATAACTGTTTCAGGTAAATATCCTTGAACCCCGGTAATTGCGGCTGTAATTTTGCTCATATAACTAGTTAAATGCTTCGTTTACTTTTGTTGCCAATCCGGATTTTGCTACATCATAAGAATGTAACAACATGTTTTTTACTGCGATATCGTTAGAGATACCATGACCAATAATTACATTTCCTTTAACTCCTAAGATTGGCGTGCCTCCATAATTTTCATAATTGAAACGATCGAAATATTCATCTTGGATACCTCTTTTTTTCATCATGTAATACAATCCTTCGGCCTGTTTAAGAACAATATTCCCCGTGAAACCATCACATACAATTACATCTGCTTTACCACGGAATATGTCTCTACCTTCTATGTTTCCGATAAAATTTACTTCTTCAGATTCAGCAAGTAGCTTATGTACTGCTATTGTAAGTAGATTTCCTTTCGTTTCTTCTTCCCCGATGTTCAATAATGCTACTTTCGGATTTTCAATACCGTATACGTTTTTAGCATACAATGAACCTAATACAGCAAATTGATACAGTACATCAGGTTTACAATCTGCATTTGAACCAACATCCAATAATACAGAGTTTCCACCGTCAAATGATGGTATTACCGATGTGATACAAGGACGAATAATTCCAGGTATTGTATTCACTTTGTATATTGCGCCAACCAACATAGCGCCTGTATTTCCCGTACTAGCAAAAGCATCAATTTCTTTTTTTGCTAATAAATCAAAACCTACAGAAATTGTACTGTTTGGTTTCTGTGGAATTGCACGTGTTGGGTGGTCATGCATCGTGATTACATCTGGTGCATGTACGATTTCGAAATCATCCGGATTTGCTCCACGCGACTTTAGGTCATCAACGATAGAATCGTGATCACCTAATAGTACGAGTTTTACGTCCCGAGGAAGTTCTTTTTGAGCGAGAATCGCACCAGAAATATTAGCATCTGGTGCGAAATCGCCACCTAAAATATCTATTCCTATCTTCATCAGGAAGAATGAATTAATTAAATCGCTACTTCTTTTTCAGCTACTACTTTACCTTTGTAATAAAGTTTTCCTTCATGCCAGTGTGCATGGTGGAATAAGTGAGGCTGACCTGTAGTTGGACAAATCGCAATATTGTCAGCTACTGCTTTAAAATGCGTTCTTCTTTTGTCTCTTCTAGTTGTCGAAGTTCTTCGTTTAGGATGTGCCATTTTACTTTGTTTATATTATAACGTTTAATTCAAATTTTTTAATATCGCAAATTGAGGATTAATCGGTTTGTCAAGTGGGTCGTCTTCCGGTTCCTCTTGGTCTTCAGAATCATTTTCGTCTTCATCTTCCCAATCTTCCTCGTCTTCCCATTCTTCGTCTTCCTCCCAATCCTCATCATCAAGTTCTTCCTCTTCTACATGTGCATTTATAGTGTGCTTTTGTATTAATTCCCACATTTCTTCATCACATTCACCAGGTTTATGTGTTGCTCTTAATGGTAATAAGGAAGTAATTAATTCATAAATAGGAAACGTAACGTCTATTTGATAACTATCTGGGTGTAATACCACTAGATTTTCATCCTCTTCGTCTTCCGTTCCGAATTTATAAATTAATCTATATTCTCCTTGAACATTCAAATTCATTGGAGTGTCGCATCGATCACACGTTGTAGAAACAGAACCATTAACTGCAAATAATGCGATTAACATGGTTTCTTTTTTTTCTAATTCTAACGTCGCTTTCAACGACCCTTCATGAATTATGGAATATTCCATGGATTCAAAGAACGATGTATTTATTTCGTATTCGAAATAATGTTTTCCTACTTTTAAACCAACAAATGGAATGTTAAATTCGTTCTTCATTCTTTTCGTTACATTAAAATAGAAAGGCAAAGGTAATAAAATTAAACGAAGATTGTTTATATCTTTTTAATTTTTACTCTTTTTATTCCTTTTCCACTTCTATTTATTTATTCAACTCGGTTGTTTGCGAATGGTTTTCGTTTAAATTCAGGCGATTTTTGTTCTGTTAATGGGTTTGCCTGAATTTCTTTGACAAACTTTCGTGTTTTATAAATATCTATCGCTAGATAAATTGCATTTCGCATAGACTGAGCCGATGCTATTCCTTTGCCTGCAATGTCAAACGCAGTTCCGTGATCTGGTGAGGTACGAACAATAGGTAGTCCTGCGGTAAAGTTTACTCCTTCATCAAAAGTTAAGGCTTTAAAACCAGTTAAACCTTGATCGTGATACATAGCTAATACGGCGTCAAACTGATTAAATTGGGATGATCCAAAAAAACCATCTGCTGGGTAAGGCCCAAAAACAAGCATTCCTTTATCAAAATTTTCTTTTATAATTGGAATGATTATTTCTTCTTCTTCTTTACCTAATTTACCATTTTCACCTGCGTGTGGATTTAATCCAAGTACAGCAATTTTTGGTCTAACTATCCCGAAATCTTTTTTCAAACTGTTTTCTAAAACTGTAAGTTTTGCTTGAATTTTTTCTTTCGATAAATTATCTGAAACTTCTTTGACTGGTATGTGGCTTGTTGCTAAGGCTACACGTAAGTTTTGACCAACCATCATCATTAGTGCTTCTTCTTGATTAGAAAGGTGCGCTAAATATTCGGTATGACCAGGGAATTTAAAATCTGCTTTAGCAATTGCTTCTTTTGAAATTGGCGCAGTAACTAATACATCGATTTTACCAGATGCAAGGTCTTGAGTTGCACGTTCCAAAGATGCAAAGGCATATTTACCTCCTGTTTCATTCATTTCACCAATTTGAAAACGTACTTCGTCATTCCAAACGTTGATCACATTGATTTTATGTGCAATTGCATCATCTGCGGTTCTGCAAGATTGGTAAGCGAACTCTTCCTCTTTCACCATTTTTTTATGGTACGAAATAGTTTTTGTTGAACCGTATATAATTGGTGTAAATTCCGTTAAAATACGTGTGTCTCCAAGCGCTTTGATGATTACTTCCGGACCAATTCCATTGACATCTCCGATGGTGATGCCTACGCGAATTACTGCTTGTTTATCCTTTTCCATTGTAGTTGTTTTCTAAGAAATGTGTTAACAAACGAATTCCAACACCAGTACCTCCAAGTCCTTTATAGTTTTCTTTTGTCTCTAAGAAAGAAGGTCCAGCAATGTCTAAATGAACATAAGGAGCTTTTACGAAATGTTCAAGGAATTTACCTGCAGTTATCATTCCTGCATTTCTACCACCGATATTTTTCATATCTGCAATGGAAGATTTTAATTGGTCTTTATATTCATCCCAGAATGGAAGTTGCACTACACGTTCGTGTACTTCATTTCCCGATTCTGTTAATTTATCTAATACTTTTTGTTTTGCGTTCCCCATCATACAGGAAGCTTTTGTCCCGATAGCTACCACCGCAGCCCCCGTTAATGTTGCAGCATCGATTACTAATTCCGGGTTGAATTTATTGGAATATGCTAAAGCATCAGCTAGTATCATTCGACCTTCTGCATCCGTGTTTAATACTTCAATCGTAGTTCCATCGTACATGTGAATCACATCACCTGGTGCATACGCATTAAGTCCTGGTCGGTTGTCTGTCGCTGGAATTAATCCTATGATATGTACAGGAAGTTTATTTAATGCAGCGGCATAAATTGTTCCAGCCATACAAGCAGCACCAGCCATGTCACTTTTCATTAAGTCCATGGAACTAGCAGTTGGTTTTAAACTTAAACCACCCGTATCGTACACAACCCCTTTACCTACTAACACAACTGGTTTTTTGTTTGTCGCGTTTTTAGGTTTGTATTCGATAACTGTAAATGTTGGTGGATCAATAGAACCTTTGTTTACTGCTAACAAACCACCCATTTTAAGTGCTTCAATTTTATTTTTTTCAAAAATTTCTACAGAAAAGCCAGCGATTTCGCCAAGGGTAGCAATTTCATTTGATAATTGTGTTGCAGTTAAAAAAGAAACAGGTTCATTTACCATGTCTCTTGCCCAAACAACAGATTTTAGTACGTTGTTTAGGTTTGTAATTTCTTCTTTACTGAATTTTCCGATTACAAAAATATTCTCTAGTTCATATTTTTTCTTGTCCGCATCTTTGAAGTATTTTAAGAATTGGTAATTAGAAAGCGCGAAACCTTCAGCGACACTTAATACTCCCTCTTTTTTACCAATGATGGTAATATTTTTTTCAGTTCGTGGAAGTTTTACTCTTACATCATGCCCTGCAATGCGTAATTTTTCTTTGTTTTCATTCTCACGAATAAAGAAAATGTGTTGGTTCCCTAATTTAAGAAAATCAAAGTCTTCTTTGCCTTTAACAAATTCAGCAGCTTGTTGAAAAACAATTGGGTTTTCAGATTCTGCTACCGTGTTTTTTTTGTCCAATAGAAAAACGAGGCTTTCCGTTGGCGTGTAATTTTTTATTTCTTTTATCATTTTTTTTATTGTTTTTGTAAATCTACTAAAAAGTTACCTTATTCATTGAATGCATTTTTACATGTTTATAGTTTTCCAATTATATTAAATAAATAAAGCCCATATCTTTTTTTGATATAGGCTTTGTATTAATTTATTTTTTTGAATTAATATACAACTTAATTCATTGAATTATTTTTTTGCTTTTAATTTACTGAAAAACGCTTTAGCTTGTGTATCATTTATATCCAACTCTTGAACAACGGTATAGTATTGTTTCGCTTTTTCAATATCTTTAACTGCAAGATACTTGCACACTTCTAAAATTACTTTTTTATTTTGTGGTAAAGATCTTTCTTCAGCTTTGATTAATTCAAAAGTTTTTTCATAATTTAATTTTACAGATAATGATTTATCAGTAGGATCTATACCTCTTAATGAATTAGCTTTCCAATAATAACCTAGTGCATAATTTGGAGTTTTTTCAATTACTTTAGAAAACGAACTATCGGCAGACAAATAGTTTTTTGGCCCTTGATAGTAAGATCTACCTAAATCAAAATATTCTGCAACTGTTAGAGGAATAGATTTAGATTTAAAATTTAAAATTTCAATTACTTTTTGATATTTTTTTGTTTTAAAATATGCTTTTGCAATAATTGGTAATATATCACCTTTTTTAGTTTCATCGATAGCTATTGCTTTTTCATATTCGATAACGGACAACGAATCTTTATTTGCAGCTTGTAATAATTGTCCTCTGTATTTAAAATCCAAGAAATTGATTTTGTCTTGTGGAACTTTTTTAAAGAATACATCTGAAGCAGCTATACCTTTGTCAATATTTGCTTTGTCTGCCGTTGTCTCTGCATATGCAAAAGTCAACATACGATCTAAATAGAAATTCGAAAAACCAGTAGCTAACAAATTATTTGCTTCGCTAATTACCTCATTATACTGTTTCCCTTTGTAAAGTGCAGTAATGTATCTATATCTGGCTTCTTGACTATTATTTAATTCTAAATATTTTTTCCAATTCTCAATTGCTTTATTTGCTTTGTTTGCATACTTCAGATACAATTCTGCATTTTCACGGTATGCAGGTGCATACGTTGGATCGATACCAATCGCTTTCGCAAAATTTACATTTGCAGCCGAATCTGAATTTACACGGGTATATAATTTCCCAATACGTACCAATCCGCGTGGTGATTTTGGATTAATATCGAGTACATCATTATAATTCTTAATCGCTTCATTTGGATTAATTGGTTCGCTTGTCAAATAAGCATCTCCAAGCAACAAAAAGTTAAACTCATTCTTAGGATCTACTTTTACTGCTTGTGTCAATAAGGCAATCGATTCAGTAGTATTAGGAAATTCAGAAGTTAAGTATGCTTTAGCAATCATGCGAATAATTTCAGCATTTTTGTTTTTAGTCTTTGTTAATACCTCTGTAAATAATGCTTTAGCTCCTGCAATATCTCCTTTAATCAATTTTGCTTTTCCAGCAGCGACAGACGAAATAGGATTCAATGCATCCTTTTCCATTGCTTTGTTCCAATAGACAACTGCAGAATCAATCTCTTTTTGCGCATAGAAATTTTCTCCTAAATAAAAATAATTATTTGCGTTTGTTGGTTCCATTGCAATTAGGGCACGAAATTCTTTGTCTGCTTCTGTAAAGAATTCGTTATCCGTATTTTTAGTTGCGTTTTGTAAATTTTGTCCAAATACTGTGCTCGTAGTAACAAGAAGAATACCACTAAAGATTTTAATTAATTTCATATAGTTTGTTTTTAAAGCTTAAAGCAAATTTCTTGCCGAAAAAATATTGCTCAAATTTAATGGATTTTTCGTTTTATTGACCGGTAAATTGAATTAATCTTACTGGAGAATTTGCAGGGACCAATCCCGCTTGTTGAATGATCGTTTGTCCAATTTCATTTTTCATGAATAAAACAAATCCAGCATGAAGGCCTGATCTTCTTCCTTTATTAATCATCCAAATATCTCGCGTAAGCGGATATTCGTGTGTATACATGAAACCATTATAAGGTTGGAAATAAGCGGAATTCTTATCCTTAGCAACACCCATGACCTTGATTCCTTCTAAAAAATCTTGTGTATCAAAATCATCGTCATCACTAATCCAGTTCAAGCCAATGATTCCCATCGCATTTGGATTTTTCTTTACAAAATTTATTACTTCTTCGTTCGATTTAGCTGCAAATATTGCTTTATTATTTGCTTGATCACCACACAATTTGGTTAAATAGTTAAAATTTGCAGAATTAGGTTTATCATAAACAACTTTAATTTCATTTCCAGATGTTTTCCATTGAGAATTTTTACCTGTTAACAAAGCTTTTAATTCATTCACGGTAATTAAGGTGTCTTTATTCGATGGGTGAACAATTAATGCAATTGCATCCACTGCCACTTTTTCACTTCGAACTTCAATTTTATTGGAACGCAAGTACTTCCGTTCTTTCTCCTCTAAATCTCGAGATATAACAATCGTTTTCGCTTTACGATCATACATCGCTTGTAAGATATCATTTTCTGTGTGGTAGTTTGGGATAATTTTTGCTTTCGGATATTGCCCTTCAAAGGTAGAAATTGCTGTGTTAAATAATGGTTTAAAGGCTTCTTCTATATATACAATAGCTTTTCCTCTGCTATGTGTCTCTGTTTGATATGCTAAAGGATTTTGAGGGTGATTGCAGGCAGAAATCACAAATAAACATACTACTAAGTTTGTTACAAACAATATTTTAATCATACAATCTTACTTTTTAATTAATCGGTATACTTTATAAATTCTAAAAACAGCATAAATAGACAAAAGTATCGTTAGTACTGTTCTTTTGGTACCTACTAAACGGTCTGAAAATAATTCTGTAGCACTCAAATAATATACCAACACTAAACAAATCAGAATAGTAGTGGACGATAATAGGGCATTAATGTACTTCATAACTTTGAAAAAAAAATCCCCAAACAATTGCTCGCTTGGGGATAGATATTATTTTAATATTCTTATTCTCCAATTAATATAGGAAGACTAAATCTAGAACGAACTGCTTTACCGTTGTTTTTTCCTGGTTTCCAACGCGGCATTGCTTTTACTACTCTAATTGCTTCTTTATTTGCTTCTGGTGATAAACCTCTTACAACTTCAACATTAGATATAGCACCATCAAGTTCTACAACAAATCGTACGATAATTTTTCCTTCAACATCTTGTACCGCATCACCGTTAAAATGTGAACTTACAAAATCTTGCGGTTTACCACCTGGAAATTCTGCATCTTCTTCAACTGCATCAAATATTTGCTCAACTTTAGGGGCTTCCACAACTGTTTCAGTTGGTCCAACAGCTGCATTAAATGAATCATCTGAACCTTCTTGATCTTTTGTAGAAACTGTTGTACTTTCTACATCTTGTTGTGTTTTTGGTTCAGTGTCAACTTCAATATCAACAATAACTGGCGGAGGAAATGCTACTAATTTTTCAACTTCTGGTACTGGTGGTTCAGGTGGTGGTGGTGGCAACTCTTCATCTGGTTTGGCAGGAGGAATTGTAGTTACATCTACTGGTTTAATTTCTACGATATCTTCAGGTATACTTTTGATATAATTAAAGATACCAAATGACAATCCTAATGTAGCAACAAAACTCACTAAGATAATTACCATTCTCTTGTCATAATCTCGGCGCAATGTATATGCACCATATTCTTTATTTCTGTCAGCAAAAACGATTTCGTTTCGATCTGCAGAAGTTACTTGTTGCCAATTTCTCGCTGAGAAATAGTCATATAGGGAAATCCCTGCTACGATCAATGCAACTATTAATACTACTGTCATTCGCTTTTATAGTTTAGCTTTTAATAAATCTGCTTCACTTTTCATTAATTCTAAGGGAGCAACAACACCTATTTGTGCAATTTTTACTTCATCTACTAAATCAATAAAGTTTTCGCATGTTGTTTTGTCGTCTGTTTTAATTAATACCTTTAAAGCTTCTTTTTTAGACATAAATTGATTCAACATTCTCTCGTAAGTTGTATCCGCAATTTGTTTACGTTTTAACTTATCATCTAGTAATAATTTTTCTTTTATTACAAACGCATTTTTGTCTGCTAGAAGTTTACGTAATCCTTTAGGATCTGAAGGACTAAAGTTTGTTTCTTCAAGGATAGTAACTGGTTTACCTTCAGGATTTCCCGGAGCATAAAATTGACCTGTGTAATAAAAAACTTTATCTTTCGTCAATAAGAAAGTGATACCATTATTAATTGGCAATGGTTTTTCAAGTGGTTTATCTTCAATTTTCGCTGGGTAAGTTAAACTCATTACTTTTGGTTTACTAAAGGTAGTTGTCATTACGAAGAACGTAAGCAACAAGAAACCTAAATCTACCATCGGAGTCATATCGATTCTTGTGGAACCTTTCTTGGGTCTTTTCTTACCGCCTTTGTCGTGGCCGCCGCCACCTTCTGCTATTTCTGCCATTTTAGTAAGTTTTTTATTTAGGAGCTTTCTCCGCAGATGTAATAAAGTTCAAGTTATTCAAATTTAAATCTCTGAAGATGTCTATCACTTGTTGCGCAAATATATATGCCGCTTTACCATCTACTTTTAAAATGAACTTTGGTTTAAAATCATTTGCATTTGGTTTGTCACCTTTCATTTCTGCTTCTAAGAATTTTGTCTGCCCTGTATTAAGTGCAGCAATATTCCCGTAATAGATCCAATCTTTCAATTCATTTTTCAATGAATCTGTAGGAATTCCTAGTGTATTAAATCGTTTACGTTCTTCACTAGTTAAATCCAAGTATTGTGGTAATTCTTTCATAGAACATCCAAAACTAGTCATGATTGTAAATTTTTTGTTTTGTTCTTCTGTAAGACCTACTTTGTATTTGGAAGCCATATTTTGTAACATTTCAGTTCTAGCATCAGCGTGGCTTAAATTTAAGAACACACGTCCGCCTTTGTCAATTGTAACCGTCAAGTTATTTTCAGGTATGATTTTTTCACTGATACTTGAAGGAGTAGTTACATCTACTGGATCTGTTTCTCTTGGAATAGCAGCAAGCATAAAGAAAGTCACAAGCAAGAATGCCAAGTCAACCATCGGCGTCATATCGATCGATGGTGAATGTTTAGGTACTTTTATTTTAGGCATTGTTTGTTGTATTTAAATTGCTAACTATTCTTATTTCTTTTTCGTTTTTGCACTGAAATTTTGAGCAATTGAGTGACTTGCTTCATCCATGCTGTAAGTCAACGTATCGATTTTAGTAGAGAAGAAGTTATACGCAATAATCGCTAACGTAGAAGCTAAGATACCTAAGAAAGTATTTACAAGTGCCTCAGAAATACCTGTTGCTAACTCTGCTGGATCTGGAGCACCACCTGCCATTGCAGCAAAGGCTTTAATCATACCTAATACTGTACCAATCAAACCAATTAATGTAGACACAGAAGCAGAAGTAGAAAGAATACTTAGGTTTTTAGAAAGCATTGGTAACTCTAAAGCTGTAGCTTCTTCTAATTCAGACTTAATTGCCTCCACTTTTTGTTCGTTATCTAACGTCTCATCTGCAGAAACAGAATCAAATTTTGTTAAACCAGAACGTACAACGTTTGCTAAAGAACCTTTTTGCGCATCACATGCTTCGATTGCTTCGTTGATTTGATTGTTGTCTAATTTTTCACGAATATCTTCTACGAATTTATCAGTTCTTCCTTTTCCTTTTCCTTTAGCTAAAGTAATGAAACGCTCAATAGAGAAAATCAAAACGATTAAGTTCATTGCAATCAAGAAAGGGACGATAAATCCACCTTTGTGTGCAATTCCTAAGAAATTCCCTTCTAATGGCTCAGCCGTTGGGTCATTATCTACGAAATTCGCAGGATTACCTAGTACGTATACGTACAAAATAATACCAATTAAAATACATAAGGCAACTGTAACTGTTGCAACTAATGAAGTAAATCCTCCTGATGTCTTTTGTTTTGTGCTCATCACTTTTAAATTTTAATTTAAATTTTTAATTTTTTTCAATTTATGGTTACAAACATACATAAAACTTTTTCTAATTCAAACAGGTTAAAATTCGTTTTTTTTGATGTTAATATAAACTTAACGTTAGAGCTGTGAAAATATTATATTCGAGTGACACTTATACCTGACAATCTTTGATTGTGAATAGAATTAATAACTCTTTTATAAATTATTTTTCAAGCAGTTTTGCTACATACTTTCCAATGATGTCGAATTCAAGATTTACACGATCGCCTATTTTTAATTGATGGAAATTTGTGTTTTCAAAAGTATACGGTATGATACATACCGAAAACGATTTTTGTTTTGAATCAACCACTGTTAGACTTGTTCCGTTGATGGTGATCGAACCTTTCTCTACGGTTACGTGAGAAGGTGTATTGTATTCAAAGGTAAATTTCCAACTTCCGTCTTGATTTTCGATTTTTTTACATATACCTATTGTATCAACGTGACCTTGCACAATGTGACCGTCAAGTCGACCATTCAGTTGCATGCAACGTTCTACATTTACTTTTGTGTTTATGTTCCAAAAAGATATGTTTGTTTTTTGAATTGTTTCATGAATTGCTGTAACTGTATAGCAGTTGTTTTCAATAACTATAACTGTTAAGCAAATTCCATTATGGGCAACACTTTGGTCAATTTTCAATTCGTTAACAAAGTCTGCTTCTAAGGTGATGTGTAAATTTTCTTTTTCTTTGACGATCTTTTTGATTGTCGCTACTTGTTCAATAATACCTGTAAACATATTTTAGTCGTGTTAGAGTTTCGAATTAAGGATTAGCGACTAATCCAGCTGCTAGGATTCAAACGGTTTATTTGACCATTTGCTACTTGGTGAATTTCAAAATGTGCAATAGAAAGTGATTCACCCTCTATTGACAGTAGAGACCCAATTGTTTGTTTAGTTTTTACCTTAGTTCCTACATTTACATAAACCTCTTGAAGATTGGAATAAACTGTTCTATAATTTCCATGTTTGATTATTATAATTTTTCCAGCACCGGGTATCGATAATACGCTTGTAACTTCTCCATCAAAAACCACTCTTATATTTGAATTTTGATGTGTACTTATATCAATACCATTATTATTGGTGTATATATCTTTGAGTTTTGCATGTGCTTGTCTACCATAGCCTTCTGTAATTGTTCCGCGTTCAACTGGCCAGGGTAATCTGCCATGATTACTTTCAAAACTTTGATTTAATGCAACTTCTTTTGTTTCATTGATTGTAATTGTGCGTTTTGGTGTTTCAGAAGTAGTGTTCGTACTTGAAGAATTTGTCTTATCGTTGTTTGTTGATGTTTTGGTTGATAATGAATTATTAGCAGTTATAGATGTTGTAGTCGATGATTTAGTCGTTTTAGTTGTATTTCTGCGTTCATTCGTTTTTCTTCGAGCTTCTTCAGCTGCTAATTCAGTGTTAATTGCTTCTTTAATTCTTTGTTTTAATATAATTTTTTTGTTCTCAATCAATTTCATATCAGCAGTTAATTTATTTTCTGCTTTTTTAAGTTTATTGTAATTTTTTTCTTCTTTTTGTTTATCTACCAACAATTCTTCTTTTTCTAATTTCTTTTGTTCTGCTATAATTATTTTACTTTCTTTTTCTTTTTCTAAGGAAGTTTTTTCATTTGAAATAAGTCTCTGATGTTGAAGTATAACTTGCTTCTGTTTACGTTGTAATTCGGCAATTTTAATTAAATATTTTTTTCTTTTAGTAGCTTCATTGTAGTTTTTAGCTGCAAAAATATACATCCATTGTCCTTCTTTGCTTCTGTGTTTGTATGCGTATAATAAAAGTTCTTTATATTGATATATTAAATGCTTTAGTTTATCTTCTAATTCTATAATTTGTTGAGTTTTTTGATCAATCTTAAGTTCTGTACTTCTTATTTGACTGTCAAAATTTTTTAATAATTCTTCACGATATTTAACTTGATTTTCAAGCACACGAAGTTCACTTAATGTGGCTTCTGTATTTAATTTTGCTTTTTTAAGTAGCCCTTTAGTTACTGAAATACTTTTTTCTAAACGCTCTTGTTCTTTGCGTAATTTTTCACTATTTTTCTGAGTATATCCATTGATTGGAAATCCTATAATACATGAAAGTAAAAGTAATTTAATTGCAATGTTCATAATTTTCAGGAATCGTAAAATATATTTCTTGTTCTTGATTTAATTCAATTTTTTCATAATTAAGCATAATCACTATATAATTTTTTTTAGTTGAAATTCTTATTTCAACCTGATCAGGCACCCATAAATTTTCAATTTTTTTCTTTTTTATATAATTTACGACAATAGATGTTGAATCCTTGTTATTTTCAATTTCAATTTTTTTAATCCCCAATGTATCATTTGAAAAATAATATTTAAGAATATAATCATCGAAATTTTTACGTTCCATTTTCTTTATTTCTCTTTTACGATGTGAAGAGACTATATAAGAATAGGGGTCATGAATTTGATAATATTTTTGTTGAGAATTATATCCAAGTGGTAGACCTAACAAAAGCTCTTGTAAATTTTTATAATCAAAATCTACACCTAAATTTTGCCTCAATATTTTCAATGTAGTTTTAACGAAGCATCGATCTTTTTTATTTATAAATTTTAATGAATCTTTTGTAATTATAGAATTTATAAATGGAATTCCAGCATAAGTTATCATAGCAGTAATAACGCTATCTTTAATTATCCTAACAGATGTTTTGAATGATACTTCCTGATTTGTATCTTTATAAGAAGTAGAAATTTTTGAATAGAACGTTTTTGGCGTAATTTTAGACAAACTATCTAAAACTATAATTAATTCTGAAGTACGTTTTCGTTCTACTTTATATTGTGGATTTTCTCCTATTATTTTTTTTGCACAAGAAGATAATGTAATACATATACAAGCTGTGATCGTTAAAAAGCTAAAATACTGTTTCATAGTATTGTTTTTTATCAATCTTTTTAGGTAGAATTGCGTTTTTCGATCCTTTTTCAAGTGCCATTTTCCAATTTGTTAATGCTTCATTAATATTTCCTAATTTAAATTGACAATCACCTATATGCTCTATAATTAACGGTTCTTTTAATCCGTTTTTTTGAACGGATTGAAATATTGATAAAGCCTCAGAGTATTTACCTTGTTGAAAAAGTATCCATCCATAAGTATCTAAAAAATGATAATCATTTGGTGAAACTATTAATACTTCTTTAATCATTTTTTCAGCCTTATCTAGGTGCATTTTTTCGTTTGCCAAATAAAATGCATAATTATTTAAATTAAGTTGATTGGTAGGCGCCAGTTTTATCGCATTTTCAAAACTATCATTTGCTTCTTTGTGTTGTTTATTTTTAAAATGAGCTTGACCTAATTGTGCATAAAATTCAGCCTTTAACTCCAAATTTTTACCTGTATATTCTAAACCTATTTCTAATACTTCGATAGCTTCTGTATATTTTTTTAATTGATTTGCACTTACTCCTGCTAATAAATATAATTTGCCTTTAGTTGGAAATAACTCTATTGCTTTTTTACAATCGGTATACAGCTCATTATATTTTTGAAATTCATATTCCATAATAACCACTTCTTCCCATATAGAATAATGTGTTGGATCTAACTCTACAGCACGATGATAAGATTTGAGGGCTAAAGTATCCAAGCCGTTTTTACTTTGAATATCACCTATTAGCGTAAATACTTTTGCTTCTTTTGGGTACTCAAGTGTTAATTGGTGGGCTAATTCAGTGATTTGAGGGTCTAACTTGGCCTGTTTTTCAAAGAAATAAGTAATTGATTTTGATTTTGTTTCTAGTGAAATCTCTGAACAGGCAAATGCCAATTTTAGTTCTTTATATGTGTTTATTTTATCGTCTCTCTCTAAATAATACTGCGCTAAAGTTAAATGTACATTTCCATTTTTTGGGTCTGATTCTGCTAATCTAAAAAGTAATTTGATTGCTGCATCATCATTTTTAGTTTCAAAATAGTAATCAATTAATTGTGCAAGCAGTTCATTTTCAGAAGGAAACTTTTCAATTGCTTTTATTAAAATTTGTTCGGCTTGTTTTTCTTCATGTAAATATCTTTTGACCTTATATTTTTCAATATAAATTTCTGGAGTTTCACCAAGAACTGCTTGAAGTTGTTCTAGTGATGCAAAAGCTTCTTTTAATTTTTTAGATTTTAATAAACATTCCGAATAATTAATTAACCATTCAGGATTTCTTGGGTTCTTTTTTAGTAGTTTTTTATAAGTACTTGTTGCTTGCGTATAATTATTTGTAGCTAAATATTTATTAGCCAAATCTTGAATATAATGGTCGTTTTTAGGGTCTAATTCTACTGCTTTTTCAAGTGCTCCAATCGATTTTTCTTTTTGATTTGTATTTCCGTAAAGTTCTGACAATGCAAAATAAGCAGCATCGTCTTTTTTATTTTGTGCTATGCATGCTTCAAAAATTGAGATTGCATTTTCTAACTGTCTTCGTTGTTTTGTCCTTATGCCTTCATGAAATAACTCAATATATTTTGGAGAATAAGCAATTTCTACGACAGTATTATTTTTACTCGTACCGCAAGCGTTTACGATCATAACAATACAAGTAAAAAGTATAAAACGCTTCATTAAGCTATCGTTGAATAATCCCCTAGACTAATATCTGCAATGTTTCCTTCGTAATTAGCAGTGTTTCCAATCATTGAATTATGTAAAATTGCATTTTTGATTTTTGCATTTGATTGAATAATTGAATTTTTGATTGTCGCATTTTCTACAATTGAACCTTCTCCAATAGAAACATGTGGTCCTATTATAGCATTAATAATTTTAACATTGTCCCCAATATAACATGGTGGAATTATTATAGAATTTTCAGAAATATAATTGTTTGAAATTGTCCTTATTCCTTTCGAAGAATCGTGTTCTAACACACGTTGATTTGTATGAACAGTTACTTCTTTATTACCACAATCTAACCATTCATCTACTTTGCCAGGTTTAAATTTATTTCCAGCTTCTGTCAAACGACGAAGTGCATCTGGTAATTGGTATTCTCCACTTTTAATAATATTATTTTCTAATAGAAACTCAATTTCTTTGCGTAAATCTTCTGCTTTTTTAAAGTAATAGATACCAATCATTGCTAAATCAGACACAAATGTTTGAGGTTTTTCTACAAAATCTATTATTTCATTACTTTCATTTAACTTTACAACTCCAAAAGCAGAAGGGTCTTCTATTTGTTTTACCCACAAGATTCCATCTATATTGGCATCTAATTTAAAATCAGCACTAAAAAGTGTGTCAGCAAATGCTACTACTACAGGTCCTTCTAATAATTCTTTTGCACAATATACTGCATGTGCTGTACCCAAAGGTTGGTCTTGATAATGAATTGAGCCTTTAGCACCTAGCTTCTCAGCAACTTGAATTAATTCTTTTTCTACTTCAGTTCCAAAATCGCCAATTACAAAAGCAATTTCATCAATTTTATCTGAACAAATTGAAGCAATTTCTTCAACTAGTCTGTGAACTATAGGTTTTCCTCCAACAGGAATTAAAGGTTTTGGTATAGTTAATGTATGTGGACGAAGACGACTTCCACGTCCAGCCATAGGTACGATAATTTTCATAGTAGTATTATTTTTTTCCAGTACTTCCGAATCCTCCTTCACCCCTTTCGGTTTCATTAATTGATTCGGTTTCATACCAGACTGCTTGTTCGACTTTTGCAAAAACTAATTGTGCGATTCTATCTCCGGAATTGATTTCAAAAATTTCAGAAGAATGATTTATAAGTATTACTCCTATTTCACCACGATAATCTGAATCTATTGTACCAGGTGAATTTAAGACTGTTATGCCATTTTTAAGTGCTAACCCCGAACGAGGTCTAACTTGTGCTTCGTATCCTTCCGGAATTTCCAAAAAGAGTCCTGTTTTAATTAATTTTCGTTCACCAGAGTTAAGAGTACATTTTTCCTCAATAAAGGCACGAATATCCAACCCCGCAGAAGCAGAAGTTTCATAGGATGGTAATGAATTATTTGATTTATTTATGATTGAGACTTTCATGTATTTACAATACGTTTTTATCCAAATTAAACATGTAGGTTTTTTCCGCTTTCTAGGACAGCCTCTTTTAGTGATTGCATATAAGCTTCTAGTGTTTTAAGTAAATTCTCATCACTTGTAGCAATCATTTTTGCAGCTAGTATTCCGGCATTTTTAGCTGCATTTAAAGCAACTGTAGCAACAGGAATACCATTTGGCATCTGAAGAATAGAAAGAATACTATCCCAACCATCAATCGAGTTACTTGATTTAATTGGAACACCAATCACAGGAAGTGGTGTCAATGAAGCTGTCATTCCTGGTAAATGTGCAGCGCCTCCTGCTCCGGCAATAATTACTTGTATTCCACGTTTGTGAGCGTTTTTCGCGTACTCCATCATCAGTTCTGGTGTACGATGCGCAGAAACAACATTAATTTCATATTCAACACCAAACTCTTTCAAAATATGAGCAGCCTCTTGCATAATCGGCAAATCCGACTTGCTTCCCATAATAATTCCAACTTTTGCCATTCTACTATTTTTAACAAATGTAAGTACTTTCCTTCGTGTTTTGTAATCTTCTAAACGAAGTTCTGAAAAAAGGAATGTTAGTATATCTTATTTTTAACTAAGAACAACCTTTTTTATAAATATCTTCTTATATTAGGTTTTTGATCATATTAATTGCAAATTTATTTGTTTATATATTCTTTTTATGATAAAAATATTCTTTTTGTTTGCATGTACGTTTTTAATTTCAGGATTTTATGGACAATTATTACCCTGTGGCCAGCATACTAAGTTACAAGAACAACTAAAAGATCCTGACTTCAAAGTTCAGTATGAATCTGATCAAAAGATTCAAGAGCTTGTAATGCAACAGATGCTTAAAGATTCAGTACTAAAACGAGGTACGGTTTACAAAATACCTGTTGTTTTTCATGTGTTGCATTCTAATGGACCTGAAAATATTTCTAGAGAGCAAATTGTAAATCAGCTAGGAATATTAAATAATGATTTTCGTTTATTGAATGCAGATGCTAAAAATGTACATCCAGATTTTAAAACTATAACAGCTGATGCTGAAATAGAATTTGTTTTGGCAACAAAAGCACCTAATGGAGCATGTTTTTCTGGAATTACACGAACTTACACTTCCAAAGCAACAACTGACGGAGCCGAGCAAGTAAAATTAATTAAGTCGGGCAACGATGTCTTCAAAGGAGAGTGGACAGGATACAAATATTTAAACATATTTGTTAGTTCAGGTTTAAATGGACCCGCTGGTTATGCTTACAAACCATTTGGAAATGGTAATTCTATGGAAAGTGGTATTTATATATTGCATAGATATATAGGTAGTATTGGTACGGGTAATACTATTACTAGTCGTGCATTTACTCATGAAGTTGGACATTGGTTAAATTTAGATCATACATGGGGTCCAAACAATAACCCTGGTGACCCCACTAGTTGTGGTACGGATGATGGTGTAACAGATACACCTAACTGCATCGGGGATAAAAGCATTTGTAACTTAGATGATAAATTTTGCGGACCTCGTGCAAATGTCGAAAATTTCATGGAATATTCCTATTGTAGTAAAATGTTTACGCAAAGACAGGTTGAACGTATGCGTGCAGCTTTAATATCTCCTATAGGTGGTAGAAATAAAATTATATCAACCTCTAATTTAGATGTTGTTGGAGCAAATAATATCAGTAAATGTAATGTAGACTTTACAAGTAATAATACTCAAACCTGTGAGGGAGGTCAAGTTTCATTTACTGATATTTCTTACAATGCTCCTGTATCTTGGTTATGGGAATTCCCTGGAGGTACACCAAGTAGTTCAACTTTACAAAATCCTACTGTTATATACTCGTCAATTGGAAATTACTCAGTAACATTAACTGTTTCAGATGGTATTTCTTCACAGACTATTGTTAAACCAAATTTTATTTTAGTAGTTCAAGGAAATAAAGAGATCCCTTTTTTAGAGACTTTTACAGATCCAAAATTATCTGATTTTTGGAATGTTTCCAATTTAAGTAATAACGAAGCTTTTGAATTATATCAAGGAGCAGGTTTTTTAGATGATAAATGTTTAAGATTAGCTAATTATTCTAGTATTATAAATAGTACTGATTACATCACATCCAATTGTTTTGATTTAACTAAAATAATTGATCAAGGACATGTAACTTTAACTTTTAGGTATGCCTATCGAAAAAAATTAATTGATAATTCTGAAGTTTTTAAAATTAGTATGAGTGGAGATTGTGGATCTTCATGGAAAATGTTAAGAAGTTTTATAGGTGGAAGTTTATCTTCGAGTATTAGTCAAACTAATTGGTTTCCTTCAAGTACTTTGGATTGGACAACGGTTCATATTACAAACATTTCAAATACTTATTGGAATTCAAATGCTAGAATTCGTTTTTCTTTTGATGGAAGTGGAGGAAATAATTTTTATTTAGATGACATAAACTTGTATGCTGGTTCGCCTTCTGATAAAATTGTCTTATCCGTTAAAGAAAATAAAGTAGAGCAAACAACAGATATCTATCCTAATCCTTGTGATTTAGAGTTAATTATTCCAGTGTTGTTAAAAGAAAATATGAATGGATTTTATGAAGTTAAGGATGTCTTAGGGAAAACAATAATAAGATGTGACATAAATGCATCAACTGGAAATAATTTGATAATAGTACCAACCAATGAGTTAATTAAAGGAAATTATTTTATTAAAATCATTTTCGGTGAACAACAAATCACAAGAGAATTTCAGGTGAGATGATCTAATGCTATTATTTAAGTTCGTTTTCAGTTTGATGGCTCTCTTATGAACATTTTAGAGAAATCTATGATTTCGGTTGAATTTGTGGCGAAATTTTTCACTCTAAAATTAACCATTGTCATAAAGTCTTGGTGAAATAATGGCATTATCGCGGCATCATCAATGATTTGTTGATCACATTTAACAAAAAGATTTCTTCTTTTAGAATCATCACGTTCACGTATTGCATTCTTAAAGTTTTCATCAAAAATTTTATTTGAATACTTAAATGGATTTGAAATAGCTGATGATTTAGAAATGTTTTCACTGAAAAATAAATTCAAAAAGTTTTCTGGATCAGGATAATCAGCAATCCAACCACCTCTCCATATTTTTGCTTCGCCAGTTTGTATAGCTTTTTCACGCTCCTCAATAGAACATAATTTAATAGTAATGTTTACATTTAAATTCTTTTTTAATTGCTTACATACCCCTATCGCAGCTTTATGAGGTGCAGTTCCTTCTTTTGCATTCACAAATAATGAAATTGTAGGAAAGCCAGTACCATTTGGATACCCAGCATTTGCTAAAAGTGTTTTAGCTACTTCAACATTAAAAGTATATCCTTTTACTAAAGTAGCATTGTAATCTAAAACTTCAGGTACAAAGCCAGATAATGCAGGATTTCCTTCACCTTGCAATGTGTTTTCAATTAAATTTACACGATCTAAAGCTAGATTAAAAGCTTTACGAACATCTGCCTTGTCAAAAGGAGCACTAGTATTTGCAAACCCATAATAAGCTGTGCCCAAAGCTTCTCTAAAATCAATTTTGTGTTTAATTGTTTTTCCAGCTAAAGCAGTATTTAAATCTCCCAATATATTCTCAATTTCATCAACTGGAATATCCATTACTAAATCAATTGACTTATTTCTAAATGCAATTAACTCACTTTTTTTATCTTTAGAATAACTCACTTCAATATTCGCTAAAAACGGCAATTGATTTCCTAAATTATCTTTTCTCCAATAATTTGGATTTCTAGCAAGAATAATTTTATCCTCTGACCACTCTTCTAATTTAAAAGCTCCTGTGCCCACTGGATGCTTGCCGATTTCATTTCCATACTCTTCAAAAGCTTCTTTAGGGAAAATTCCCAAGCTACAATGAACAAGCAATTTCTCAAATCCTGCAAACGCGTATTCTAATTCAATAGACAATGTATTTTTGTCTATAACCTTAATTGATTTTAAGTTATTAGGAGCTACTCCTTTTGTAGAATTATCATAATGTTGTTTAGCTCCTTTAATTTTAGAAAGTAAGAACCAATAAATTTCATTTTCAACAGCTTTACTACAAGCAAATTCCAAAGTGTTTTTGACATCATTTGCAGTTAATTCACGTCCTTTTCCATCTTCGAAACAATCATCATCATGAAAAAATACACCTTTACGAATCTTAAATGTAAATTTTGTAGCGTCTTGATTCATACTAAAGCTCTCAGCAATTCCTGGAACAATTTCATTTGTTGTTGGATCAACTTTTAGTAGTGTTTCAAATATTTGACTTCCAACGCGTTGGTTGTAAATACTAGATGAAGAAATAGGAAGTAATGTTGTGATTTGTTCGGCAGACATAAATCGGAATGTACCACCATATTTTACATTTCCTTTAGCTTTTAAATTTGAAATATCACTTTTGTCTGAACATGCGGTGATAAAAAATAACGATAAAACTGTTGTAAAAAGTACTATTCTACGCATAAGCTAATAAGTTTATCTAACAAATATATTAATAATAGAAAGATAATTCTATCATTTCTTTATTGGAAGTTTATTTTTTTAGTAATTTAGTTATAATAAATTTCAATATGTTACATAAAATCACACTTGATAAGATACTATTTTTAGATATAGAAACAGTGCCGCAATTTCCAACATTTTCAGATTTGGATGATAAAACGAAACAACTTTATGGTCAAAAGACCAAGTATTTACAAAAAGAAACTTGTGTTGAAGAACTTTACGATCGCGCTGGAATTTATGCAGAATTTGGAAAAATAATTTGTATTTCAGTTGGGTATATTCACGAAGGTAGTTTTGGAGAACAAATTCGACTAAAATCTTTTTACAACGAAGATGAAGAAGTATTGTTACGAGAATTTGTCAAATTACTCGAGGAAAATTATAAATTTTCAATTTTATGTGGTCACAATGCAAAAGAATTTGATTTCCCATATCTTTGTAGAAGGTTACTAATTCATGGCATCACTCTTCCTTCAATATTAGATATTGCTGGTAAAAAACCATGGGAAATTAGTCATTTAGATACTATGGAATTATGGAAGTTTGGAGATTATAAAGCTTACACATCATTGGCTTTGTTGTGTCATGTTTTCCAGATACCTACTCCTAAGGATGATATTTCAGGAGAAGATGTTGCTCGTGTATATTATATAGAAAAAAATCTTGAAAGAATAAAGGTCTACTGTGAAAAAGATGTGGTTGCTTTAATTCAATTATTTAGAAAAATGACAGGTAAATTATTGATTAAAGAAGATAAAATATTTTTTGGTGAGTAATAGAGTAATTTTATTTACTTTTTCTTTTTTCTTAGAATTACTGTTGCAGGCTTTGTAATTCCTGCATCTAATTGCACATACGAAGCTCCTTCCAATGTGTCATTACCTGTGATTATAACTCCTGTAATGTCTAGTACAGCAACGCCTGCTTGTCCATCTTGGTAAATAGAAGAATAGTCAAATTCGACTTGACCTTTAGCGTTTGTATAAGCTGAATCAGAAAGATTTCCTTTAGCTGATACTACTTGTGATGGTTGGGCACGTATTACAACTTTTACATTTGCAATTGGAACTTTCGTTTCATTAACAGCAGTTATTGTTGTTTTAGTCGGTTCAATTTTATGACAACTAATTAATATTAAAATAAAAGTTATAAAACAAAAACTAAAATTAAATTTTCTCATATGTGCTAAAGATTATTATTTGTTTTCTGGGAATTTAACAGTTTGAACTTGAGTTGTTTGGTAGGTGGCTCTTACTGTTCCAATTGCTGTGAATCCTCCTTTTTCTGCTATTATGTCGAAATAACCATCTCTTGAAGTAGAAATTTGAGATTTGAAGAAAGTTGTTAAATCGAACGTACAATATGAAGATGCATTTGTTTGTTGTTTGTCACTATGTTTTGATGTTGCAGGCACTGATGTGGTGCTAGATATAATTTTTACCTCAGCTCCTGGAACAGGATTGCCACTTGAATCTCGCACAAAAATTTTAAGTTGAGAAGTAGGCTTTTCACAACTTGTTAAGTTTAGTAAAGAGATAGCAATTAAAAATATAGTAAAAGGTCTAAAAATACGTTTCATCAAAAAATTAATTATAACAAAGTACCCAAAGTTACATATAATTTTACTATCTAAAAAAATCAATCGTAAATTATTCTAATTGTTCGCTTAGAAATACATATTTATGTAACTTTGAAATGATAAAGTATTTACGCTTTACCATATATATATACAAACTAATATCTATGAGGGATAAAATAGCTGATGTTTCAAAAAAAATTAATGCTTTTCAAATTAAAGATTTAAATGAACTTGAAGCATTTAGGATTCATTTTTTAGGTTCAAAAAGTGATATAAAATTATTATTTGGACAATTAAAGTCTGTTGCAAATGATGATAAAAAATCAATTGGAAAAGCGTTGAATGATTTACGTCTTCAAGCAGAGGAGAAGTTTTTGAATTATAAATCACTATTAGAATCTACAAACCTTGAAAATGAATCTATTGACTTTTCAAAAACTGGAGAGTCCTTTTCTGTTGGTTCTCATCATCCAATTTCTTTAGTTCGTTCTGAAATTATAGAGATTTTTAATCGTATTGGCTTTGTTGTTTCTGAAGGGCCTGAAATCGAAGATGATTGGCATAATTTTTCTGCTTTAAATTTTCCACCTGAGCATCCAGCAAGGGATATGCAAGATACTTTTTTTATAGAAAAAGGCGAAAAAGAAATGGCATTACGAACACATACTTCATCGGTTCAGGTACGTGTAATGGAAAATCAAAAACCTCCGATACGCACAATTTCTCCAGGTAGAGTTTATCGTAATGAAGCAATTTCAGCTAGAGCGCATTGTTTCTTTCATCAAGTGGAAGGGTTGTATATTGATAAAAACGTATCCTTTGCTGATTTGAAACAAACTTTGTTATATTTTGCGAAAGAAATGTTTGGAGAAAAAGCACAAATTAGATTAAGACCTTCCTATTTTCCATTTACAGAACCTAGTGCTGAAGTTGATGTTTCTTGTTCTATATGTAACGCTAAAGGTTGTAATGTTTGTAAATATACTGGTTGGTTAGAGATTTTAGGTTGTGGTATGGTAGACCCAAATGTTCTAGAGGCTGCAGGAATTGATTCATTAATTTATACTGGTTATGCTTTTGGTATGGGTATTGAACGAATTACCCAATTAAAATATAAAGTCAACGACTTACGTTTATATTCAGAAAATGACGTTCGTTTCTTAAAACAATTTACAGCATCTATTTAATATGGGACTACCTTGGATTGAAATAACAAATATTGAACAATTATATCATATTTGGAATAATTCTCTAACTCAGCCTGCCGTTTTTTTTAAACATAGCACTCGCTGTAGTATTTCATCTATGTCACTTCGAGCTTTCGAGCGTTCTTGGGTAATTGATGAGACACAATTGTTTTTTGTTGATTTGATTGCTCACCGTGATGTTTCAAATTTATTAGCTGAAATTAGTCATGTTCAGCATCAATCACCTCAGGTTATTGTTACAAACAACAATACTGTGATTTATAGTGATTCTCATGGAACAATAGATTCAGAAAAGATTCAACAATTAATTCATTCTTAGTATGTCAAAATCAAAACGTATTTCGATAATTTTAATCCTAACATTGTTGTTAGGGGCTTATTTTATCATCCCGTTGATTGATAATTTTAGTCCACAACAACCTGATGATGTAGTTGAAGAAGAATTGGCTCATTTTGATTTTTTAGACAATTTCACATTAAAATATGGAGCTGAAAAAAAAATGAGTTTTACTGTCTTAAGTCCTAAAGTTTCTAAAATTGAACTAGTTATTTCTGATAAATTAATTCAAACTTGGACTAAACCTAATGGAAAAATTCATTTTGATTTCAACACGAAAATGTTATTACTTGGAGCACAGGAAGTAAAAATAAATATTTTTAAGGATAATACATTACATTCTGAAGATAGTCGACTAATTCGAGTCTTGTCTGATATTATTCCTAAACAAATTATAGCTAAAGTAAAATCGTTATCACCTCATAATCCTTTAAATTTCACTCAAGGTTTGGAGTTTTATAATAATCAACTTTTTGAAAGCACTGGACAATATGGCGAAAGTAAGGTGATGAAATTAGATTTAAGCACTGGTAATTCAACTAAATCAATAGATGTTGAATCTACTTGTTTTGGAGAAGGAATTACAGTGATGAATGATAAGATGTATGAGATTACTTGGAAAGAGCAAAAATGTTTTGTTTATGAAGTTAATTCACTTACTTTGGAAAAAACGATTGGTTATGTAGGAGAGGGATGGGGATTGTGTAATGACGGTAAAAATATTATAATGTCTGATGGTTCTGAAAGAATCTATTTCAGAGATCCAAATACTTTTGAAATTACACGAACTATTGAAGTGTATAATAATAAGGGTCCAATTATTAATTTGAATGAATTAGAATATATCGATGGTAAAATATATGCTAATGTGTGGCAGGCTAATTACATTGTAGTCATAGATCCATTTGTTGGTAAAGTTGAAGAAATAATCGATTGTACCGAGGTGATAGGTCAGGCTAGAGGAAACGGTGAAGTACTTAATGGTATAGCTTTTAATAAGAAAACTAAACAATTGTACTTTACTGGAAAAAATTGGAGTAAAATCGCAGAGGTTAAATTATAGTTACGTGAGAATGTTTAGGACTCAAGGGATGAGAAGAATAAAGTATACGAATAATTATTGAGGATAGAATCCGATCGCTTTTCTAGTTCTATTTAAAGTTACTTTAGCTATATCTCTAGCTTTCTCAGCCCCATTGGCTAGGATTTCATCTATTTTCGATGGATTTTCTTGATAGAAATTAAACAATTCTCTTTCTTTAGAAAAATGAGTAAGCATTAGGTTTAATAATTCGGTCTTTGCATGACCATATCCATATCCTTTTGTTTTATAATTTATTTCCATTTGGGAAATTTGATCTAAAGAGGCAATTAATTTATATAATTGAAAAACATTGCATGTGATTGGATCCTTTTCATCATCTAAACCTTTTGTATCTGTAACAATTTTCATGATTTGTTTTTTCAATTCTTTTTCAGGAAGAAATATATCAATGTAATTATTACGTGATTTACTCATTTTTTGTCCATCTATACCAGATATAAGTTTTGTTTCTTCTTGAAGATCTTCTTGTGGAATAACAAAAACTTCACCCATTTTATGGTTGAATCTGCTAGCAACATCTCTTGTAAATTCTAGATGTTGTAGTTGGTCTTTACCAACTGGTACTACTTCTGCGTCGTACAATAATATATCAGCAGCCATTAACATAGGATAACTAAATAATCCAGCGTTTACATCTTCTAATCTATCTGCTTTATCTTTAAAGCTATGAGCAAGATTTAACCGTTGAAATGGAAAATGGCACATTAGGTACCAAGCTAGTTCTGTGGTTTCAGGAACATCGCTTTGACGATAGAAATAAGTTTTATCTGGGTTCAAACCAAAGGCTAACCAAGCAGCTGCGGTTTCTAGCGTATTCTTATGTAACTCTATAGGGTCTTTAATTTGAGTTAAAGAATGCATGTCTGCTATAAACAAAAATGCTTCGTTTTCAGGATTATTTGCCATTTCAATAGCTGGTCTGATAGCACCTAGTAAATTTCCTAAATGAGGTCTTCCTGTACTTTGTACTCCTGTTAAAACTCTTGCCATATAGATTTTTTTGTAAAATTAATAAATTTAAATTGGATTATAGATTTTGTTGATTTGTGTGTTAAGATTATTGTATGTTGCATTCAGCATCCGTTAAAAGGATTAAATTGCTTTTTTTATTTTTTGTTCTAATCCTCTTGAGTCCATTCCTCCTGCTTGTCGCCAAAGGATTTCCCCTTTTTTAAATAGTACTAATGTTGGGACACTTCGTACTTTAAATTTTGTAGCAACTTCTTTGTTTTTATCTACATCTATTTTAACAATTCGAATAGTGGATCCCATTTTCGTTTTTAATTTGTCTAGCTCATGAGACATTTGTTGACACGGTCCACACCATGTAGCGAAGAAATCTACAAGAGTTGGAGTCTCTGATTGAATAATTTCTTTAAATTTTGACATATTATTTTGCTTTATTTGGATTATAAGACGTAAAGATATTCATCCATATCATTCTACTATACCTATAATTTAATGGTGCTAGGATTAATGAAACTAGTGAAATCAAACCAATATGTACCCATGCGTCTGTTTCCTGGTAAATTAAATAGGTTAATACAAAAGTAGCAATTGAAATGGCAACGGTTAATGCATAACTTACATACATTGCACCTTGCCAAAACCCACCTTCAATTTCAAATTTATGATTGCAATTTTCACAACGGATAGGCATTTTATGAAATTTTTTAAGATCGTATTTTTCAGAAGATATAAACGCATTTCCCTCGTGGCATACAGGGCATTTTTCATTTAAAATACTGTATATTTTACTTTCTTTTTTCATTTTCCTATGTTATTAGAAACAAAAAAGGCACCGTGTAATACGGTGCCGTCTTTCTACGTTAACCGTAAATTATTTATTAGAAACAAGAGAAGCTTTTAAAAACTCTCTATTTAATCTAGCGATATTATCTAATGATATTCCTTTAGGACATTCAATTTCACAAGCTCCTGTATTTGTACAGTTACCGAAACCTTCATCATCCATTTGACGAACCATATTTAAAGCACGTTGCGTAGCTTCTACTTTTCCTTGAGGTAATAATGCGTATTGAGAAACTTTCGCTCCAACAAAAAGCATTGCAGAACCATTCTTACAAGTAGCAACACACGCTCCACATCCAATACATGCAGCAGCTTCAAACGCTTTATCCGCATCTTCTTTTGGGATTGGAATAGCGTTTGCATCCATAGTTCTTCCAGATGTATTAACAGAAACGAATCCACCAGCTTGTTGAATACGATCAAAAGCACTTCTATCTACCACTAAATCTTTTACCACCGGGAATGCAGCAGATCTCCATGGTTCAACATAGATTGTTGCTCCGTCTTCAAACATACGCATATGTAATTGACAAGTAGTAACACCATTATCTGGTCCATGAGCTCTACCATTAATGTATAAAGAGCACATACCGCATATCCCTTCACGACAATCGTGATCAAATGCTACAGGTTCTTTTTTATCATTTATTAATTGCTCATTTAATTGGTCAAGCATTTCTAAAAAAGAACTTGCTGTAGAAACATCATTTAAAGTATATGTTTCCATATTCCCTTTTGAGTTACAGTTTTTCTGTCTCCAAATTTTAAGGGTAATATTAATTGTCTTTGCAGCCATAATTTGTTTTAAATCTAATTTCTAATAACTATTTCCTAATTGCTATCAAATAACACTTATCAACTATTTGTAATTTCTTGCAGCAATCTTGATGAACTCATATTTTAGTTCTTCTTTGTGTAATTGCTCTTGCTTGATGTCGTCACCTTTGTATTCCCAAGCACCAACAAATGAGAAATTTTCATCATCACGTAAAGTTTCACCTTCTGCATCTTGGTATTCTTCTCTGAAGTGACCACCACAAGACTCTTTACGTTGTAATGCATCCATTGCCATTAATTGACCTAAATCAATTAAGTCAGCTACTCTAAGTGCTTTTTCTAATTGTGGATTTAGTTCATCATTACTTCCAGGTACATATACATCAATGTAGAAATCTTTCTTCAATTGATCTATTTCATTGATTGCTTCTTGTAATCCTTGTGCGTTACGACCCATACCAACTTTGTTCCACATAATTAATCCTAATTTTTTGTGGAAGTAGTCAACAGATTTAGTACCGTTGTTTGATAAGAATTTATCAATTTGAGATTTTACATTATTCTCAGCAACTTCGAATTCAGAAGATTCTGTTGAAATTTTACCTGTTCTTATTTCATCAGCTAAATAATTTGAAATCGTATATGGTAATACAAAATATCCATCAGCTAAACCTTGCATCAATGCAGATGCGCCTAAACGATTTGCACCATGGTCAGAGAAATTAGCTTCACCTGTCACGAAACATCCTGGAATAGAAGACTGTAAGTTATAGTCAACCCAAACACCACCCATTGTATAGTGTACAGCCGGATAGATTTTCATTGGTGTTTCATATGGATTCTCGTCTGTAATTTTTTGATACATTTGGAATAAGTTACCATATTTTTCTTCCAACCATTTTTTTCCAAGTGTTATAATTTTTTCTTCAGAAGGATTGTGATCACCAGCAGCGTATGCCGCTTGTTTTCCTTTGTTTTTAATTTCTGTTGAGAAATCTAAATAAACTCCTTCATTCGTATCATTTGCTTCTATACCACGTCCTTCATCACAAACTTCTTTTGCTGCTCTAGAGGCAACATCACGTGGAACTAAATTTCCAAATGCAGGATATTTTCTTTCCAAGTAATAATCTCTTTCTTCTTCTTTTAATTCGGTTGGTTTTAATTTACCAGAACGAATTGCTTCTGCATCTTCTTTTTTCTTAGGCACCCAAATACGTCCAGAGTTACGTAATGACTCAGACATCAATGTCAATTTAGCTTGATTAGTTCCGTGAACAGGAACACATGTAGGGTGAATTTGAACGTAACAAGGGTTTGCAAATAAAGCACCTTGTTTATGTGCTTTCCAAGCAGCAGTTACGTTACTTCCCATCGCGTTTGTAGAAAGGAAGTAAACATTTCCATATCCTCCAGAAGCTAGTACAACTGCGTGTGCAGAATGTCTTTCTAATTCTCCTGTTACTAAGTTACGCGCAATGATACCACGTGCTTTACCATCCACTTTAACCAATTCTAACATTTCGTGACGGTTGTACATTTTCACTCGTCCTAATCCGATTTGTCTAGATAATGCTGAATAAGCACCTAATAATAGTTGTTGACCTGTTTGTCCTGCAGCATAAAACGTACGTTGAACCTGTGTACCACCGAAAGAACGGTTATCTAATAAACCTCCATATTCTCGTGCAAAAGGGACACCTTGTGCAACACATTGGTCGATAATACTACTAGATACTTCTGCTAAACGATGAACGTTTGCTTCACGTGCGCGGTAGTCACCTCCTTTGATAGTATCGTAGAATAAACGGTAAACAGAGTCACCATCATTTTGGTAATTTTTTGCAGCATTGATACCACCTTGTGCAGCGATAGAGTGTGCACGACGAGGAGAATCTTGGAAACAGAAAGCTTTCACATTGTATCCCATTTCTCCTAAAGAAGCAGCAGCCGAAGCACCTGCTAAACCAGTTCCTACAACGATGATGTCGATTTTCGGTCTGTTGTTAGGAGCAACTAGCTTCAAATGATCTTTGTAGTCCGTCCATTTATCTGAAATATTACCGGCTGGTATTTTTGAATCTAATATTGACATAGTAGTATATTTTAATTCGATTAATTATATAGTTTCCAAATAATTACTGGAATGATTGCGAATAAAAGTGGAATTAGAATAGCAAATCCATTTCCTACATTTTTGATTGTATCCGTGTATTTTGGGTGTCTTGCACCTAATGATTGGAAAGCAGATGCAAAACCATGCATTAAGTGAAAAGCAAGAACTACCATTGCAATTACATAGAAAATCACTGCAAACAAAGCATTTTCATTTCCTGGAACACCATTTGTTTCTTTCCCTGAGAAGAAAGCAATGACTACCGAATGTAAGTCTTTGTAACCTTCCCCTAGTTTAATATCTACACTTGGTTCAAAGAACTCAGTGTGATTTTTCACTTTTACTCCTTGAACAGGTAAATAACTACCTGCAGTAGTAACATATAATTCAGCAGGTCCATTTGGTGATTGAACAGTAACTTTATGAAGTAACATGTCGTGTTTTACTTTTGCTTTATACCAAAAATGAGCACCATGCATTACGATAAACACAAGAATCAAAGATCCGAGTAATGCCATATTTCTTGAAGACCAGGTAGAACTTTTAGTTCCAGCGGCATGTGCATATCCAATTGGACGTGCTTTTTTGTTTTCTACCGTTAAAAGAATCCCATCTATAATATGGAAAAGGATAGAAATGTAGGTCATCCAAGACATCACTTTGATGAAAGGATTGTGTGCCATAAAGTAGGCATATTCATTGAACGCTCTTCTTCCTGACTCGCCAGTGTGCGTAATCAATTGAAGGTTACCTAGTAAGTGTCCTACCAAGAAAAGGCATAGGAACAACCCCGTTGCAGCCATCCAATATTTTTTGGCTAGAGAGGATTTTAAAAGTACAGATTTACTCATAATTAGTTAGAAAATGTTTGAATATTCAGCACAAATTTAATGCTTAGTTAAAGACGAAAATAGAATATTTGCTATTTAGATTAATTTTAAATAGTGTTTTTTTAGTTTAAAATTATTTTTCGACCTTTCTTTTCTTTTTCCGCAAAAGAAAAGAAACAAATGAAAACTCCTCGCTTAATTTTATAAAGTGCATTTCACTCTTGAAATTGCTACCATATCGGTGATCTCTTCGCATCCGCTTCGAGTTACCTCATGGTACCAGCATTTCAATTCGTTACATTGCTTTATAAAATAATGCGAGAGATGAATACTTCGGTTCTATAATTATTGCTGTCATTTATTAATCCAAATGTACGCCTTGTTTTTTGAGCATGCGTTTTACGATGATTGCAAATAAAGCAAGGTATATAAAGCAAAGTGATCCAACGACGAAGGATTGTTGTATACCAACTAAGTCACTTAGTTTACCTTGTAAAGGAGGGATGATTGCACCACCTAAAATCATCATGATTAAAAATGCTGAACCTTGCGATTGGTATTTCCCTAGTCCACCAAGAGCTAAAGAGAAAATACAAGGCCACATAATAGAGCAGAAAAGTCCTACACTAAGAAATGCGTAAATAGCGATTTCACCAGTTGTAGATAGACCAATTAAAGTTGATATTACTCCAAGTAAGCTGAAAATTAATAGTGTTTTTGCAGGTTTATTTTTACCTAGATAAAAACCTCCAATTTGAATGAACACACAAACAACGTAGAAGTAAAGATTTGACACATCATGTCCAGCAAGATGCGTTAAGCCTAAAACCACTCCAAAAGCAATCAATGGAATTAATGTGGTAAATATTTTTTTAGTTTTTTCTTTCAGGTCAAAAGCGTGTATTGCACTTGCCCAACGTCCGATCATTAAACTTCCCCAGTAGAGCGCGATGAAAGGTGCAATGTTGGAAGAACTATACCCACCAAACTCTTTTTGTTTTAATAATTCACCAAGATTACTACCAACAGCGACTTCTACACCAACATAAATAAATATGGCAAGCATACCAAGAATTAGTTGTGGGTATTGCATGGCCCCCCAGCCTTCGCTATTTTTTTTCGCACTTCTTAATGAAAGTAATAATCCACCTACAATTACCACTAATCCAAGGGATAGCCACATCATTCGTTCATTTTCTAGCGGAACCTTTAGGGCTAAAATTTCTTGTTCTAATACTTCAATCACTTTCGTGTTTGATACCAAGCTTTCTTCTGCTTTGATCAAATTAGTTTTACTTATGATTTCTTGTGCTTCCTGACTTCGATAGCTATTAAATACAGGTGCAAAACACATCACAAGTAATCCAGTTATGATTAACAAAGAACGTAAGGCTTTTTTAGAATTCTCTGTTTTTTCTTCATTTATTCCAGAAGGTAATTTTTTTGAAAGAGTGAAAAGCGTTGCAATTCCCACAAATAGTAAGCCAACACAGATATACAAGATGATCACTTTATTGAGGCTCAGGTGTTGAATTTGTTCGTCATTCACTGCTGCACTACCGAATAATGCGAGTGCTACAACAAGAGGGCCGATGGTTGTACCTAAACTATTGATTCCTCCTCCTAAACTAATTCGATTAGAGCCGGTTGATTCATCTCCCAAGGAAATCATAAATGGATTCGCGGATGTTTGTTGAAGTGAAAAACCGAGTGCTACAATAAATAAACCAAACAACATACCCGTAAACACGTCAAAATATACTGAAACAATCATTGCACCAGCGCCTAAGGCAGAAAAAAGTAATCCATAAATGATGCTTTTTTTGTAGCCCCATTTTCCAACTGGGTCAACTCCTTTATTGGATCCGATTGCAAATAAAGTTAACGCTCCTATATAGTAGGCGAAGTAAAATGCAAAATCGATTAATTGACTCTGAAATTGATCCAGTTTGAAATAATGTTTACAGAAAGGAATAAAGATACTGTTACCTGCAGCAATGAACCCCCAGAAAAAAAACACGGTGATTAAGGTAAATAGGGCGCTATAATTTGTTTTAACTTGAGTCATAAAATGATATTTTTTTCAAAAGTAGAAGAATTATAACTAGTTAAGAAGAAGACTAGAAATAATTTATACTAACTGAAATGTTGATAGATTGACTTTGGAATTTATTTCAATTTATTTGATATGATTTTAATAAAATTTCGTTTCTTGTAGTATGAAAAATTTGTTTGTTACAATTTTAGTAGTTTGTTTTCTTTCTATTAGTTATTCTCAAATCTTTGAAAAAATCAACTTTCAAACTTCCTATTGCTTTGGAACTTGTCCGGTTTATCACCTAGAATTAAAAGCAGACAAAACCTTCAAACTTCATGGTGAAACAGTGTTTTTAGAACACAGTCAAACGCGTGGATTAGATTCCTCCAAAATGGGATATTTTTCAGGTAAATTAGATCAAAAAATCTACAATAATTTTATCGCTGCATTTCAACAAAGTGATATGTGTAACCTTACTTTTGATGGTATTACATGCTGTGATGGATCTTTGATTACAATGGTTGTCAATTATGATGGAATTCAAAAAGAACTAGTGTCTATGTTTCCTCCCTATGAAGCACAGCTATTAATTCAAGTTTTATATGAGATATGTCGAACTACAAAAATGAAGCGAGTAAATTCAACAGATTGATGAAAACTTATTTGAAATTTTTACTATTTGGATTAGCAATAGCATTATTTTCTTGTGGAAAAGTGCCAACTTCAGTACCTAATCAACCGATAAGTCATTTCGTAGGTGATTTTGAAAATGGAACTGTTTCTGGCTTTCGTTATCTTCTTATCGATACAACTAAAAACACTCAAATAGTTAACAATCCTGTTCGTAAAGGAAAGTATGCATTGAAAAACATTCTTCATCCGGATGATTTTGTAAACAATGGCTATCGAACAGAATTGGCTATCTACAACAGTGCGAATTATAAATCAGAAGTTTATTACAGTTTCAGCTTTTGGGTAGATTCCAACTACCTTGATACTACTTATAATTTAGTTTGTCAATGGCAAGATTTACCTTATTATTTACAAGGGGAAGATTGGACACCAAGTCCTACTTTGCATGGATCAGCCCCACCAATATCGTTGACTTATGTAAATAATACCATCGAATTAAAAATGAATGATAACCCTTCTTCTTCTAACCAAACGTTCTTGGTTGGGGAACCTTTAAAAATCAAAAAAGGCAAGTGGTATGACGTGGTTGCACACATATATTGGAGCGATGACAAAACCGCATATCAAGAAATTTCGATTAATGGAAAATCTATCACTCCCTTTAATGGTTTGGATTATAAATATTATCATCGTAACCTCTTCAACCGTGCAGGAAACTATTTCAAGTTCGGTCAATACCGTGGAAAAAATAAAACTGAACACACCAACATTATCTATTTCGATGAGGTAAAAATTGGATCCACCTTAAATGAAGTCGCGCTATGAGACAACTATTTTTCCTTTGCTTACTTTTAAGTAAATTTATTCACTCTCAAGAAATTAGTTCTTTAAATAAAAGCAGTTTTTCAGTTGACTTTGGAAGTTTAGGTAGTCGTTATATATACCCAAAAACGGATATCAACTTTTCCACTTCCTTGATTAAATCGAGTGTATTTCGTGTTTCAGCGCGACTTCGATCTTATGGCACCTTGTATTTTTTCTCTAAAACCGCCTACGATTTTACACCCCTCATGGAATACTATTTCACCAAAACAGAACAACTCTTGTATTTTTCTGCTGGAATTGGTATGGATGCACGGATTCGTTTAGTACATGACAGTAGAAGTCCTGCAACCTCATCGGTAGAACCACTAGTGAGTTTAGCATTACATGGGAATTATAAAAAAGTTTCGTACTCAGTCCCACTTTGGACTCGTTGGTATTCAAATGGAATGGCTTATGTTATTCTTCCTCAACTCAATTGGGAGTTGAACGAAAAAAATGTTCTTTTTGTCCGTTACGAAATGAATTATTTACGCATTTCCAAAAATATTTCCAGAGAATGGAGTCAGGATGTTTTCGTGGGATTAAAGCGATCTTTAAACTGAATCACTCCTGCCGCTCATTCGTTTCTATGTTAACTAAAAAAAGGAGTGGTTTTTAAAATAATAAATAATTTTAACCTGCTAAAAACAATTTCATGCTAAAAACAATTGTCAAAAAAGATTTTAAAGAAAAATCCATTTTAGTTTCCAGGGAATTTAATGCACCAATAGAAACAGTATGGAAAGCGTTCACAAAAAGTGAATCATTAGAAAAATGGGGGGCTCCTATACCTTGGAGTGCGAATACAAAAACCATACATTTTTCCGAAGGTGGTTTCTGGTTATACGCGATGGTGAGTCCTGAAAATGAAAAACATTGGGGGAAAATGAACTTACTAACGATTATTCCATTGGTAAGTTATACATTCCAGGATGAATTTTGTGATGAACAAGGAAATACTAATTCGGAATTAACAATATCTCTTGGGAAAAACACCTTTACAAAAACAGTAAATGGAACATGCGTAGATTTAAAAACCACATATAATTCCGAAGAAGAAGTTCATAAATTAATTGAATTGGGCTTTGAACAAGGAATTACAATGACCTTCGAGGAATTAGCGACTTTGTTAGAGAAAGAAAATATTTAAATATATTTATTGCCTTAAAAACAAACTAACTATGAAAAAGAACAAAATTGCTTACTGGATTACAACCAGTTTAATTTTTTTAATGGAAGGTGTAATGCCAGCATTAACTTCACAAACAAAACTTGCGAAAGAAGGAATTAGCCACCTAGGCTACCCTGAATACTTTGGAAATGCACTCGTGATTTTTAAAGTATTAGGCGCATTGATTTTAATCATTCCTAAATTACCACGCAAATTGAAAGAACTTGCTTATGCAGGATTTACATTTAATTTCCTATTCGCAAGTATCAGTCATGGTGCTGTAGATGGTGTGAATATTCAAACATTTTTTCCACTAATCACACTGGCTATTTTAGCAACTTCTTACTATAACTACAACAAATTAAACGAAAACAATTAACATGTCTTTTCAAGCATATTTAGATAACATTGAGAAAAAAACAGGTAAAAATCTGGACGATTTCAAAAAAATAGCGACTGAAAAAAGCTTTCTTGTAGATGGTAAATTAACTGTAAAAGCCACTGAAATTGTAAATTGGTTGAAAACAGATTTCGAACTTGGTCATGGGCACGCTATGGCTATTTTCGCCGCTTTTAAAGGAAAAATAGATTAAAAATGATTACTGTAACTACAACAATTGAAACAAGTATCGAAAAAGTATGGGATACTTGGACGAATCCAATACACATTACGCAATGGCACCATGCATCTGATGACTGGTATGCACCTTATGCAAATAATGATGTACGAGTTGATGGAACATTCAAAACTACCATGTCGGCAAAAGATGGAAGTTTTAGTTTTGATTTAGAAGGTGTTTATACGAAAGTAGAGCTACACAAATACATTGCCTATTCATTACCGGACGGTAGAAATGTCGAAATTACCTTTAAAAACGAAGATAGTTCAGTCGACATCGTTGAATCTTTTGATCCAGAATCGCAAAATCCCCACGAACTGCAACAACAAGGCTGGCAAATGATATTGAATAATTTCAAAAAATACGTTGAATCAATTTAAAAAAATGCATTTATTTTTATCTTAGTAAAAATACAATTCATGACTCAAGTAGACATCATTAGAAATGGAATAATTGATAAATTGTTAACCCTAACAGATAAAAACTAACTTTCGTCTTTATTGAATTTAAAAGATAATATCAATATTAAATCAAATTCAATTCAAGTAAGAACAAAAAAATGTTACAATTTAGTCTCAATGATATTCAAAAGTAGATGTAATTTCAAATGAAGCGCTAATAAAATCGGATTTGGAATGGTTAAAAGGACAATAGTTTGGACCAAAACCGCCTTTAAACTAAGGGGATAAATTTTTACCTACTAGATAATCTAATAACTTTAGAAATAAGTGCTGAAGATCTAATTTACATTTTAGCATCACATTTAATGTACTTCAAAAAAATATCTTTAAATTCAAAAAACAAAAATCTCTTTAAATCTGCAATGGGGTACTTCATTTTGAATTATACTGTCAAAGCAAAAGAAATTGTAATTGTTGATTTTGGGGACAATCAAGAAGACTCTAAAAAATGGTTAAAAAAAATTACTAAAAAATGAATATCGAATCCTACCGCGAATATTGTCTGTCTTTACCACTAACAGGAGAAAAAACTCCTTTTGATCAAGTAACTCTTGTTTTTACGGTAGTGGACAAAATGTTTGCACTTGCTAATATGGATAAATTTGAAAGTATCAACCTAAAATGTGATCCAGAAAAGGCGATTCAGTTTAGAGAAGAATATCCAGCAATAATTCCTGGTTGGCACATGAATAAAAAACATTGGAATACTGTAATTCTGGACGGATCTTTAAATGATGATTTCATCTATGAACTTACAAAACATTCCTACGATTGTGTCGTAAATTCACTGCCTAAAAAAGTGAAAATGAAATCGAAAATATTACAAACAGATAATGAATAGAATCTACGACCAAACTATAAAATCAGTTTCACAATTAGAAAAAGCGGAATATGAAAATTGTCATTTCATTCAATGTAGTCTCTCAGATGAAAACCTGAGTAACTTTATTTTTTCTGAATGTACCTTTGAAGAATGTGATTTAAGTAATGCTAAAATTCAAAACACTAGCTTCAAAGACATTCAATTGATTCAATGTAAGTTGTTTGGATTAAAATTTGAAGAAGCTAATCCATTTTTACTTGCTTTTAAATTCGAAGTCTGTTCTCTTAATTTTTCTTCTTTTTATAAATTAAAAGTTAAATCCACTATTTTCTCAGATTGTACCTTACATGAAGTAGATTTTAGCGGTACAGACTTATCCGACTCAGCGTTTGATAACTGCGATTTTCGTGGATCGACATTTGACGGAACGATTTTGAAAAATGTAAATTTTAGTACATCCTTTAATTTTTCGATTGACCCAAGTAGAAATCAATTGACAAAAGCCAAATTTTCTAAAGAAAATTGTATTGGATTATTGGATTATTTAAAAATTGAAATAAAATAACTTATTCCGTAAATAGTTCATAAATTTGATTCAAATTATTGTTTTATTGAATCAATTTTTATGAAGCTAAGAATATACATTTTATTATTTATCGCTATAGTTTGCTTTATAGTTGCTTATACTTTTTTGTCAAAAAAAAATGAATCAATACATTCACTTCCGGTATACAATCCAATTGATTTAGATAGTAAATTGGTTGATTCTTCCATTCAACGAAAAGGGTATGGTCATAAAATTCAACCATTTAGTTTTACAAATCAAAAAGGTCAAACAATTTCAAATAAAGATGTTGAAAATTCAGTATATGTAGTTGAATATTTTTTCACAACTTGTAGTACAATTTGCCCCAAAATGAATACTCAAATGCGATGGCTTCAAAAAAAGTTTAGAGGAGTTAAAAATTTTAAAATATTAAGTTTTACAGTACAGCCTGAAATTGATTCCGTTTCTGTGCTAAATGAGTATGCTGAAAAATATGAGGCAGAAAATGGTCAATGGCATTTTTTAACAGGTGATAAAAAGAAGTTGTACACTCTTGCACGTCAATCATATTTCTTGTTAAAACCAGCTGAAACTCAGAACTTGGGAGATGCTAATAGTGACTTTATACATACCAATAATTTTGTGTTAATTGATAAAGATCAACGTATTCGTGGCTACTATGATGGTACTTCAGCGAATGAAGTGGACAAGTTAGCTCACGATATTAATAAATTGCTTCATTAATTATTTTACTAATTCTTTTTTTAAATAAGGCGCTGTGTGAGATCGTGTTTTTTTCTGTTTTGCTAAGGCTTCTGGTGTACCTTCAAATAAGATTTCTCCTCCATTTTTTCCACCTTCTGGACCCAAATCAACTATATAATCTGCTACTTTAATGATATCTAAATTGTGTTCGATGACCAATACTGTATTTCCTTCATCCACTAATTTTTGAAGTACAATCAATAATAGTCTTATGTCTTCAAAATGTAGTCCTGTTGATGGTTCATCTAAAATATAAATGGTTTTGCCAGTTCCTTTTTTTGCTAATTCTGTCGCTAGTTTGATGCGTTGTGCCTCACCTCCAGAAAGGGTAGTGGACGCTTGACCTAATTTCACATAACCTAAACCAACGGAAACAAGTGTTTCTAGAATGCGATGGATTTTAGGTATTTTATCGAAAAATGCACATGCTTCCTCAATGTTCATTTCAAGTACATCACTAATTGATTTACCTTTGAATCGTACTTCGAGTGTTTCACGGTTGTAACGTTTTCCATTACATGTTTCACACTTTACATACACGTCGGGTAAAAAGTTCATTTCAATGACTTGTATTCCTGCACCACCACAGGTTTCACAACGTCCTCCTGAAACATTAAATGAAAATCGTCCTGGTTTATATCCTCGAATTTGAGCTTCTGGAGCTGATGCAAATAAACTACGTATCTCGGCAAATAAATTCGTGTAAGTTGCTGGATTAGAACGTGGAGTTCTTCCAATTGGACTTTGATCAATCTCAATTACTTTATCTAAATGTTCTAAACCTTGTATGGATTTGTAGGGCATTGGTTTTTTAACGCCTTTGTAGATATGTGCATTTAAAATAGGGTAGAGGGTATGATTAATCAATGTAGATTTACCACTTCCAGATACTCCTGAAATACACGTTAACGTCCCTAATGGAATATGTAAGTCTACATTTCGTAAGTTATTTCCTGTTGCTCCGAATAAACTCAATTGGTATCCATTCCCTGTACGACGTGATTTAGGAACTTCTATTTTTTTATGTCCTAATAAATATTCGGTAGTCAGAGAATTACTAAATTTAATTTCATTAAAATTACATGCGTTGAGTATATTTCCTCCATGAACTCCTGCTCCAGGACCTATGTCTACCAAGAAATCAGCAGCTTCAATCATTTCTTGATCGTGTTCGACAACTAACACTGAATTACCTCGGTCTCTTAAATTTTGTAAGGAATGAATCAATTTTGAATTATCACGCTGATGTAATCCAATGCTAGGTTCATCCAAAATGTATAAAACATTCATTAATTCTGAACCAATTTGTGTTGCTAAACGGATACGTTGTGCTTCTCCTCCTGAAAGACTGTTTGCAGAACGATTTAAACACAAATAATTGAGTCCAACTTGAAGTATAAATTGCAAACGTGATTTGATTTCTTTTAGAATTTCGGTACCGATTGTAATTTCACTTTTGGTTAATTGAGATTCTAACTTTGAAAACCAATTAGCCAATTCTTCAATGTCCATTTGGGTTAATTCCCCTATGTTTTTTTCATGTATTTTGAAATTTAAGGATTCTTTCTTGAGTCTTGATCCTGCACACGAAGGACAAGTCACTTTATTCATAAATGATTGTGCCCAACGTTGAATGGCCGCACTACTGTCTTCAGAATGTCGTGTGATAAATTGAATGATACCTTCAAAGATGATTTTATTTGTTTTTTTGTCGTATTCAATCCCTTCATTACCGTTGAGTATTGTTTGTAGAACCTCTTCTGGAATTTCTTTCAACGGAGTATCTAAACTTAAGTTTTCATGACTCAATAACGTCTGTAATTTCTCAAAAATCCATGTTTTTTTATATTCTCCCAAGGGAATAATTCCGCCTCTTTTGATCGATTTATTAAAATCTGGAATGATTTTATCGACATCAATTTCTGCTACTTCTCCTAATCCGCTACATTGTGGGCAAGCTCCGTAAGGAGAGTTAAATGAAAAAATATTTGGTTCTGCTTCTTGGTAACTTATTCCTGACGAAGGACACATCAGCAAACGGCTAAAGTGTTTTATTTCATTTGTTTCGTAATCTAAAATTGATATGGTTTTTTCTCCATATTTCATAGCAGTTACCACAGAATCATATACCCTTTTTGGATCTATTTCTTCTATTTGTAAACGGTCTACTACAATGGATATATCATGCATTTTATATCGATCGACTTGCATTCCTGGTGTAATATCAACTACTGCTCCATCGATGTAAACTTTAGAAAATCCCATTTTAAGAATTTGTTCGAATAATTCTCTATAATGTCCTTTTCTACCTTTGATTTTGGGTGCTAAGACACTTATTTTTTTTCCTTTGTATTTAGCTAAGATTAACTCTACTATTTGTTCATCGGAGTATTTAACCATTTTTTCTCCCGAATTATAGGAGTAGGCAGTACCTATACGTGCATAAAGTAAACGCAAAAAGTCATAAATCTCCGTAATTGTTCCAACGGTAGATCTTGGTGAACGTGAAACGGTTTTTTGTTCGATGGAGATTACTGGGCTTAATCCATTGATTTTATCGACATCTGGTCGTTCTAAGTTTCCTAAAAATTGTCGTGCATAGGCTGAAAATGTCTCGATGTATCTTCTCTGTCCTTCTGCGAAAATGGTATCAAAAGCAAGAGAAGATTTCCCTGATCCAGACAAGCCTGTGAACACCACTAATTTATTTCTAGGAATTACTAAATCAATATTTTTTAAATTGTGCTCACGAGCACCTAGTATTTCAATAACGTCTTGTGATTCTTCCTTTTTCATTAATTGTAGTACGAATACGGTCTAATTTTTTCTTTTCTGTCTGGTAAAAGTAAGGTGTATTTTTTGTTTTTAATAGTTAATTTAGTCTTCAAAATCCAAGGATTTAACTTTTTTAATATTTTGAAATTGTACCCTTTGGATAAAGACCATTCTGATAAGTTTTTTATCGTTGAAGAAATTAAAAATTTCTGTGATTTGATTGGGTTATATTTCTGAGAATTAGGTATAGAAAATCCATAAGCATGTTGATTTTCAAGTATTAGCTTTAATGCTAATATTCGATATACATATCTACCTGTTTCATGGTTTTGTTCCATATCAAAATAATTTGTAGCTTTTTGCCATTCCAGATCATCTAGTATACCTCCTACACCCCGATTATAAGAAGCTGCAGCAAGACACCAATCGTTAAATTGTACATAGGCTTTTCTCAAATACTTACATGCGGCTTGTGTACTTTTAACAACATCTAAGCGTTCATCTACTTCTGGTGAAATTTCAAGTTGATATTCTTTTGCTGTAAACGGCATAAATTGCCAAAAACCTTGTGCTCCAACGGGACTTATTGCCTGTTCATTCAATGCACTTTCAATGACTGCTAAGTACTTAAAGTCTTCTGGTATTTTTTCTTCTTTTAATATTTTTTCCACCAATGGAAACCATCGATGTGTTTTTTTGATAATTTGAGAAGTGGCTGATTGTAAGTATACATTTGTTAATACTTCGCGATCTAGTCGTTCACGGATATCCTCGTCCTCCAAATTGATTTTGTTACCAGCAAAAGTAATCGTTGATGGTAGATCTGGAACTTGAAATAGCGTTGTTTTTTGAGGTTGCTGTTTTAGTTCAGTTTTAACCTTTTGGGTGTTACATGCAAAAGACAATGCGAGTAACATAAATATGCTAATCTTTTTCTTCATCAGTTAGAATTGGCTGTTTATATTTTAATGTAATAAAATACAGAGTGCCAAATACTATTATAAAATATATAGGGAATACTATTAAGTAATTATATTCTTTTTTTCTACTAAAAAAGATCATTATTAAACTTAAAAATGCGGAAAAAAATCCAATAATTGTAAATACATACCAAACTTGTTTGTCTTTCAATCCAGCATACACTAAATGGTGTGTAGTATGATCTTTTCCTCCTATCATCGGCGATTTCCCTTTTCTTAAACGATTTATCACAACAGTCAATGTATCTGCTGCGGCAGGAGTAAAAGCAATTAAACAAATTGCAAATCCAACCCATGAAGGTGTATTTGTAGAAAGGCCTAAATTCCAGAGGTCATGTGTACTAAAATAGGCTACAAACAATCCGATAAATTGACTCCCTGCATCTCCCATGAATAACTTGGAAGGATGTACATTATAATATAAAAAACCAAGTAAAGCTCCAAGTATAGAAATCACCATAATTGAATCTACGTTTATAATAATACCGTCTATCATGAATATGCTTATTAAGCAAGCTAGCAATATCCATACTACTGTTATACCAGTTATTCCATCCATGTTATCTAACATGTTAAGAGAATTCATTAATGCTACTACCCAAATAATTGTAATTATTTTGTCATAAATAGCTATATGTGTTAATTCAATAATCGTTCCAGAATATATGAAGGTAATACCGCATAAAATTTGAACTAATAATTTCCCCCATGGTTTTGTATTGTATGTATCATCAGCAAGACCCATAGCAAAAGAAATACTACCTGCAATTAACAAACCGATAATTTGTTGGTCATGAAGAATTGGCTTGTCAGAAATAATACTATACGTTATTATTGTAAATAGGAAAACTATGTAAAAACTAACGCCACCTAGAGATGGTTTAGATTCATTACTCCAACGAATTACAACATCATTACGATTTCTAATCCCTAATGATTGCGAAAAGTTTAGTAGTAATTTATTGACAAGTAGAGATATGATTATCCCTCCTGCTAAAAAACTCAGTATATATAAATATTTTTCCAAACGATCTTAAAATGGGGAGACAAATGTACTAAAATCTTTTGCAATTTTGTCTTTTTCAGAGACTATTGGATTTGTAACATTCCAATTAATATTTAATTCTTTGGAATTCCATAATATAGCATCTTCAGATTCCTTATTATAATAATTTGTACATTTATATGAAAGGATACTATTGTCCTCTAAGCTGACAAATCCATGACCGAATCCTTCTGGTATCCATAATTGTTTTCCATTATCTTTTGATAATTCTATTGAAAATGTTTTCCCATAGGTTTTCGAGTTTTTTCTTAAATCAACCACTACATCAATAACCTTACCATATGAAACTCTTACTAGTTTTCCTTGACTATGAGGTGGAGATTGAAAATGTAGTCCTCTGACTACATTTATTTTAGAAGAAGATTCATTTTCTTGAACAAATTGAATGTTCATTTTTGTGAATTCACAAAATTTTTCATGATGATAATTTTCAAAAAAATATCCTCTATCATCATTAAATTTTTTTGTTTCGATGATTATAATTCCCTCGATTTCTGAATTAGTAAAAATCATTTTTTTAAAATTCTATTTTTAATTCTTGTAAAAATTGTTTCTCGAATTTGTACAGGTTCATCATAATATCCTGAATTTGATCCGTATCCGTATCCGTATCCGTATCCGTATCCATATCCGTATCCGTATCCATATCCGTATCCATATCCGTATCCATAACCACTTCGTTTTGGATCAATTCCGTTCAATATAATATTTAATGATTTTATTTGCTCGATTTCTAAGATTTCAGCCACTTTATAAGCAGAAATACGTTTAGAGTAATGTGCTTTAAATACATAGATTGGAATATCAGCATTTGCAAGTAATTGTATACCATCTGATACTAATCCTACAGGTGGATTATCTATTATTACTATGTCATATGTAGATTTTAATATAGATAAAATAGTTTGAAATTCTTTACTTAATATTAACTCAGAAGGGTTTGGGGGTATTGGTCCTGCTGTTATAAAATCTAGATTAGTAAATTTGGATTTTTGAATTGCTTCTTCTAATGTAATTTGGTTTACAATCAAATTACTCATTCCTTGATCATTCGTAGAATTAAAACCTAGATGTACTTTAGGTTTACGTAAATCTAAATCAAGAACGATAGTTTTCTTACCTGACATGGCAATAATTCCTGCAAGATTTAGCGCGATAAATGTTTTTCCTTCACCTGAAATAGACGAACTAATTACTATTGTTTGAGCATTTTTATTAATAAACGCTAAATTAGAACGAATATTACGTAGAGATTCTGCTAACATTGATTTTGGTGATTCTTGAACAACTAATTGTGAGAATTCCATACTTTGTTTAGTCAGAGGTACCCCACCTAATATATTTACTTTTTCTGAAAGTATGTTTTTTAACTCTTCTATATTGTTAATTTCGTTAAATGTAAGGTATTTAAAAGCTAAGAATAGCAAACCAATTATTAATCCTCCACCAATAAAAGCTAAGTATATTATTTTTCCTTTTGGACTAAATGGTTCACTGGGATTTGTAGGGTAACTTAATATTCTATTTGAGGGAACATAACCAGCGTTTGATATTGCATAAGTAAATTTCTTTTCTTCGAACATTTTATAATACTTTTCATTTACTTGTACTAAATTGTCTAGTTTGGTAAATCTGATTTTGTTTTTTGGAAAAGCATAAGACTCTTTTTCTAATTCACTTAAATCTTTTTCTCGGGAAGTTATTTTTTCTAATAAATCTTTTTCAGCATTAAGTATTTCTTTTAATATGTTTTTTATAGCTGTTTTTATTTTTTTATTTATTTGTTTAACTTCATTTGTTTCTTCTGTTAAAGAATACAATATTTCTTCTCTTTTGTCAATCAAATCAAATAATATTTCTTTATTCTTATCAAGACTTGATAACATTCCTTCTTCGTTAAAATCTGGAGTTATTTTATAAAGTTCTACACGATTTGGATCGTTTTTTATTCTGTTTTTTAAATTTTGTATGGTTTTTAAATCTTCATAGTTTAATTTTAATGCATCTCTCAAGTCTGTAATTCGATTTGAAATGTCCAATTCTTTACTTTCTGGACTTATCATTTTTGATGCTTTTTGTATATATAATATACTATCGTTTGCATTTTTTAGTTCTTTGGCTAAAGAATCAAGTTGGCTTTCAATAAATAATAAACTGTTATTTGCTCCTTGCGTTCTTACCTCTTCATCATAATCAAAAAAGGAAGTCGTAACAGCATCTACTATATCATGACAAATATTTTGGTTTTCATGAGTAAAGCTTATCCCAATTGTTTTCGCTGCTGGATCTATAGGTGTTACTAGTAAGTTTGGAAAAAATTTCGTTACAAGTGCATTTTTGCTGTTTATAGTAAAATAGACTTTGTTTCCAGTAACTGATGAAATAAAAGAGTTATAGTTAGGAACAGATATATAAATTTGAAATTTAGAGCAACTAACGGTGTTGTTTATTTTCCCGTAAATTTTATTTTTTTTGTTACCATCATTATACTCTAATGCAATTGTTGAACCTTCAATCGATTTAATGAAGATTGGTTTATCAAAAAGTGTTGAGTCATTTAGTTTTAATAAATTTATTTTAAATGAACTTTTTTTATAGAGATCTTCTGTAAGAATTTTTCCTTCAGCGTAAGCGCTTATTTTTAAGTCTAGTTTTGATAACGATTTTTCGAATAAGAATGGAGAGCTTAGGAATTGAATTTCTGCAGAAATGTCTTTTGCGGCAATTGCGTTATCAATTCCAATAACTTCTTTACTTTGATCTTGATCAGAAATTTGAATTACAGAATTTGATTCATATACAGCCTTAGTGTATCGGAGATAAAAATACCCAATTACATAAAATATACCAAGTGTTAAGATTGGAAAATACCAATATCTTCTTAGAATATTTCGAATAATATGAGGATAAAAACCCTTATTAACGATTATGCCTTTAGGTGCTTCGATCACTTGGTGTAAGATTTATATAAAGTTACTGAAGATATTATGATACTAACGGGTGCTAAAAACTGCTGAAATTCTCTAGTAAACTCTTGAAGATAACTTATTGTTGATTCTATATATATATAATCATTAGACTGAACGAGCATATCTCCATTTTCGATTTTATCAATTGTCGATAGATCAATTAAATAAATTTTTCTAACTCCATTTACTTTTCTAACTAACTTAATTGTCTTTGAATTTCCTCGGTCAGGAATACCTCCAGATAGTGCAATGACTTCTAAAACACTTGTTTTGTTGTTTGGAATAGGTATAATACTTGCAGAAGATCCAATACCTTTGAATAAAACAATTCTAGCATTTGAAATAGATGTTGTTACATATGGATCATTGATGTACTTTGAAAATTCTTTTTTTAAAACTTCTTCAGTTTCAGATGTTGTTAGCCCTACTAAATGGATATTTCCAATAAGTGGTAAATATGCTGTACTATCATTTTTTACAATAATTTCACCTTTGCCAAATTCGCCAGAGGCTGATTCTGATTGTTTTAAAAAGATACTTTCACCATTATTGGTTAATACAGAAAACGATATCTTGTCACCAACTGTAATTTTATATTCATTATTTACTGTTGGAGTGAGTGTATCAAAGACATATTCTGAACCTCTAGGTATTTTAAATATTCTTGATTTCTCCACAGCACAAGATGAAATAAATACCAGAATAGATATTAAACAACAGTATTTCAATAGACTATTTCGCATTTTTTTTTAATAATTTTCGATATAATTTTTCCATATCTTTTGCTAATCTAGTATAGTGAAATTTTTCTTTTACAAAATTCCAACCATTTGAAGACATTTCCGTGCGAAGTTCTTTATTATTTATCAAATTTCCCAATTTTTTGACGTAATCTTCTAAATCGCCTTTGTTTACTACAAATCCAGTTTTTCCCTCTTCAACGATATCTTTTACGCCACCTACATCGGTTGTTATAACTGGCACATTTGATGCTTGAGCTTCAATTAGACTAACAGGTGTACCTTCATTATCTGAAGTTAAGCAAATTACATCCATGCCTGCATTAAAGCTAGCAATATCTTTAATCCAAGATGTAAGTACAATTTTTGCGTGATAATTTTGTTTTAATTCATTGACTTTTTCAGTAATCTGAGGCATTAATTCTCCATCTCCTACAATAAAAAATGTTGCATTTGCCTCTTTATTTTGCAATAATTTTTCTATGACTTCTAAAAAGAATGTATGATTTTTAATTTTAGTTAAACGTCCTATAATTGCTACTGCTACATCTTTTTCAGTTAATTTATATATAGTTCGTGTTTTTGCGCGTTTGCCTATAATATTATCTTGAAATTTTCGTAAGTCAAAACCTAAAGGAATTACATGTATTTTTTCTGGAAGGCAAATTTTATGTACATCTGATAGTTCTTTTTTTTGAATTTCACTAATTGCTACAATTGCTGTTGTTTTTCGAGCTAACTTTCGTTCTATAAACTTGAATAAACTTGTTTTTAATTTTCCAAAATAGGAATGAAAAACATGGCCATGAAATGTGTGAACAATTACAGGGACTTTACATGCATATGCAGCACGTCTTCCTATCGCTCCTGCTTTCGATGCATGTGTGTGTACAATGTCTGGTTTGAATTCAAGAATTATTTCCTTGATTTTTTTGTAGGCTTCTCTGTCTGATTTTAAATTTGGTATTCGTTTTAATTCTTTAATAATTGTTGGTTTTAGCCCATATTCCTCGGGAATGTGTAAAGAATCTGATTCTCCCTCTTCTGGCAACCCTCCAATTAGTAAGGTTTCAAATTCTTCATCTAAAAAGCGCGTCAGAAATGTAGCGTTATAGGTCGGCCCTCCAATATTAAATCTATTTATTATACGTAATACTCTTGGCATAACACACTTTTAAATTACTAAGTTATTATTTTGCGACTTAATTTTAAATTCATTTTTAAAAGGTTATTGAAGATGAAATGTTAAAAAGTATTATTTTCCTTATGAATTTATGAACATTTACATCCCATTTTTGTAGTATGAAATTAGTCTTTTTACTTTCCTTATTTTCTTCATTAGCTTTTTCCCAAGTAAATTTGGATAGTGTAATTATTGCTTTTCAAAAGGATAAAAGTTTAGCAAATGCTTCTATAAGTTTTTTAGCAATTGATTTGTCGAATGATTCGATCATTGGTAATGTTAATGACTCATTGTCATTACCTCCAGCCTCTACAGTTAAATTGTTTTCTACAGCATCTGCGATTGAAGTATTAGGATCTAATTATAAGCCAACAACTAAAATTTATTCAAACACTTTATTATCAAAAGATTCTGTGCTTAAAGGGAATTTATATATCAAAGGTGCAGCCGATATTTCTTTAGGAAGTCAGTATTTTAATCATGAAGATAGTTTAAGTCAATTTTTATGGCGCTGGGCGGATACAATTTATGCAAAGGGTATTCGCAAGATATCTGGTGATATTATTGGAGATGGAACAGCTTTTGGTTACCAAGGTGTTCCAAATGGATGGGCATATGATGATATTGGAAACTATTATGGAGCTTTTCATGCAGGTTTATCTATCTATGATAATTGGATCAGATATTATTTTCAAGTTCCTGCACCAAGACTAAAACCTATATTACTTAAAACGTTTCCAATAGTTCCTAATCTAACGTTGAAAAATCAATTAATTGCTCAAAATGGAGTAGGTGATAATTCTATTATATATGGTGGGCCTTATAATTATGATCGTACAATTCGTGGATCACTTTCTGCAAATTCTCCAAGTTTTATTGTTAAAGGAAGTATGCCAGATCCTGAAAATCAATTCCTTCAAGCTTTCAAAGAAGTTCTGGAACAACGCGGAATTAGTATTGAGGGTAAATTAATTTCATGTAGATCAAATCATGATCAAATCACATTACCTATCAATTACTCAAATTTTCATTTATTGCTTGAACATAATGGTAGGTCAGTGAAAGAAATTTCTTTTTGGACAAATATGAAAAGTATAAATGTATATGCTGAAACATTAAATGCTTGGATAGGATTTGAAAAATTAGGTGAGGGCACAACTGAAAATGGCGTGAAAGTGATTGAAGAATATTGGTCTTCACGTATTAACACGCATGGGTTAAATCTAACGGATGGTAGTGGGCTTTCACGATCAAATAGTGTAAGTGCTCGAAATTATTGTGAATTATTGAAATATATGTATTTGTCTAAAAACAGAGATGTTTTTAAATCTACATTACCTATTGCTGGTGTTTCGGGAACTTTGTCAACATTTTGTAAAGGTCAATGCGCTGAAGGTAAGATCTATGCTAAAAGTGGAACGATGCGTCGGATTAAATCTTATGCAGGATATGTTGATACTGGTTCAGGAAAAAAAATTGCGTTTGCGTTAATTGTAAATAATTATTCTTGCTCTAATAATATGATTATGAAAAAAATGGAGACTATTATGAACGCATTGTATCAACAATAATATTGAAGTATGGATGAAGATTATTATAGTTCCTATTTGGTATTTATTTGACTAATTCCAAATCTAGAATTTCCTCCCAAAATTCTTTGATACTTTTTCCCTGGTGTGCTAACATACGCGGAACTATACTAGCCTCTGAAAATCCTGGAGTCGTATTAACTTCTATTACATGTGGGATGTTGTTTACTAACATGAAATCTATTCGTGCAATAGATCTAATTTTTAGTAATTTATATATTTTCACTGTTAATTCATTTATGCGTTGAATCTCAATGTCAGAAATGCGTGCAGGGATAATTTCTTCTGATTTACCATGATATTTAGCTTCAAAATCGAAAAAGTCATTTTCACTGACTATTTCTGTAATAGGAAGGGTTTTAATTCCTTCTAGGGTGTTATAAGCACCACAAGTCACTTCAGTACCTTTTAAAAACGCTTCAATTACTACTGTTTTTCCTTCCGTAAATGCTTTTGCTAAAGCGGGTTGAAGTTCTTCAGCGTGATTGACTTTAGAGATTCCATAACTTGAACCTGAATCAGAAGGCTTTACAAAGCAAGGTAATCCAAGCGTATTTATAATTTCTTCAGTTGAGTAATCATCAGCACTCAATACTAACATTGATTTTGCAACTGGAATATCAAAGCCTTTTAAAAATTGATTACAATACCATTTATCAAACGATAATTCAGAAGCTAATGAACCAGAATTAATGTATGGAATCTCTTGCATTTCTAACATGGCTTGAATTTTTCCATTTTCTCCAGGATTTCCATGGATATAAATGATTACGGCATCCACTTTTCGTTCTTGTCCTTGAAATTTATAGGATTGTTCCCAAGGATTATATGAGATCCTTTGTTCAGAAATTAATGCCGTCCATGACTTTTTAGTGACTTCAACAAGAAATGGAAAATATCCATCTGGAAAGTTTGTTAAAATAGTTGTCGCACTTTTTTTGGATATTTCAAATTCGGAAGAAAATCCTCCGCACAGAATTGCAATGTGTTTCATAATTGATATATTGATGTTTCAAAAATAGATAGTATTATTTATAAATCCTTAATTCATTACTTATAATTCACAAACCATATTTATATTTATATTTGTTTGTAAAATTGATTCAATGAATACTCTGAAAAATATACTTGCATTTATTACGACAAAACATTTTATCAAACAATTTGGTTTGCTTATTTTGTTCTATCTTTTGATTGTCGGTGGAACATTACTTTATTTAGATATTCGAACCCATCATGGTGAAAAAATAGCAGTACCAAATGTGGTAGGTAAGCATATTGACAATATCGCTGATTTATTAGATGAATCTGAGTTAGAGTATATAGTTCTTGATTCTATTTATCGACCTGATGTTGAGGAAGGGACCATTGTAAAACAAAATCCAGAACCTACATCTAGAACCAAAGTTTTTGTTAAAAGTTCTAGGATTCTTGAGATAAGTTTATCTAAAAAAATTAATTATGTTATAGTTCCAGATTTAATTCATAAATCTAAAAGATATTCAGAAAGTATTTTAAAAAATAGAGGACTTAAATTTGAATTTTCATATAAAATAAGTCCAAATGATATTGATGCTGTAATTTCTCAAAAATATAAAGGAAGAAGAGTTAGAGAGGGGTATAAAGTCCCATATGGCTCAGTCATACATTTAATAATTGGTAAAGGTTCTAAAGAAGATCCATTTGAGGTTCCAGATTTGTATGGTTTGACGTACACTCAAGCAGATTCAGTTGTTTACGAATTGCCTTCTGTTTCTTTAATAATAGGAGACTGTAATGGTTGTAAGACTAAAAAAGATACGTTAAGGGCAAGAATTTCATCTCAAACTCCTGAATATTTTAAAGATAATATGCGACCTCCAGGTTCAGATATTGTAATTTTTTTAGAAAAAGAATTCAATGATAAACGTTCAGAGCAAACAGATAACTGACAATAAAATATTTTTTTCTCTCGTTATTAATAGATTGATATAATCGTTTTTTATGCGTTTTTGTTTTTTGTTTTTCATATTTTTAATAAGTATAAATTTGTCAGCCCAGACAGAGGTATTATCTCCCTTGGAAACAAATTTGTCGGGTAGTTCTAAACAGAAAATAAAACGTGGGAAAACGATAGATTCTTTAATTATATATATTACAGATACTCTAAAAATCCCCATTTTTGACGATTTTTCAACAAATCATTTTCAACGATACGATAATTTGTATTCAGGTGATATAAAAAGTAATTTATATTATTCTTTAATAGATAAAGTAACGAGCAAACCCTTTTATAATTATCTAAATTACACCTATAACAAATCCTATACATCTATCTATAATACGAATACTAAAAAAGACACCAATGTATTGAATAAACCAACTACTATTGTGAGGTGTAGTTTGAATTCTTATCCTCCAACATTTCAAGATGTTATAATTTATCCTGCATATAGTTATTATGATACTATAGGTAGTAAGAATTCACATGATTCTTTGAAAATCAAAACAATAGATGTCATTCTTGACTCTGCACGTGTATTTTTTAAGAATATAAAAGATAATCAAGCTATTTGGATAGATACTTTCACTTTTCATAATTATACCTTAGCTTATCAACCATGGTCGCTCGGAGTAGCAAGTTTTGACGGGTTAGATGATAAAGGATTTCCATATGCAATCAATACACAGTCAAGAGATTACGGAGATTATTTAACTTCTAAAAATATAGACTTGTCGAATCTCGTACCTGCGGATTCATTATATATAAGTTTTGCGTATCAGCCAAAAGGTTATGGCGACGAACCTGAAAATACAAATTTTGGTTCTAAGCAACAATCTGATTCATTTTGCCTGCAATTATACAGACCAGATTGGGATCAGTGGGTTTCTTTTTGGTCTACAACAGTTGAGTCAAATAAAGATAAATTTGATGCAGAATGTAAGACATTTAAAAAAATACATTTAGCAATTACTAATCCTGCTTTTTACAAGAAAAATTTTAAATTTAGATTTACAAATTATGGAGATATTTCGGGAAGTTTAGATCATTTTCATTTAGATTATGTGGAATTAAAAAAGGATTCTAAACTAACAGATACGAATGTGTTTAAAGATTTTGCATTAGTTTATCCAACTGGTTCATTACTCAAAAAATTCACTTCTGTGCCTTGGAAACATTATAAAAGTATGACAAAAAATGGAATGAATGATTCAGTTCAAATTTCTGTTCATAATGGATTTTCAATTCAACAACAGAATTTAGATGGTACTCTTGAAGTTTTTGATAAAAAAGCAAAAATTAAATCATTTTCATTATCCGGACAACAATTGTCAGGAGGTGATATAAATTATTTACCATTAACAACTTATGTTAATTACTTTGATTTTTTTAAGTCCACTTTCACCTTTCCAACTAATACGGATGATTCTGCATCTTTTTTTATTAAAACAATAATTCCAGCACCTTTTGAACAAAAACATTACACCGCTTACATTCAAAATGACACTTGTTACACCAACCAAGAGTTTAAGGATTATTATTCATATGATGACGGTAGTGCTGAACAAGCTTATGGTTTAGACGCTTCGGGAGCAACTTTAGCCTATAAATTTGAGCCCTACATTGCGGATTCATTATTAGGAATAGCTATTCATTTTGTTCCATCTGTCCTTGATGTATCTAAAAAATTATTTGCAGTTTATATTTGGGATGAATTAAATGGATTGCCTAATAAAGTAATTTATAAAGATGATGATTTTTCACTACAACAACCAGTATATCAAAATTTCAGAAATAAATTCACTAATTATTATTTTAAAGATTATAAACGTTTACCAATTTCAGGGACTTTTTTTGTTGGGGTTAAACAGTTTGGTTTTGAAAGACTTAATATAGGTTTTGATGCGAATACAATTACTAATTCTAAGTTGTATTTCAATGATGATGGGTCGATGTGGAAAAAATCTAAAAAACAAGGAGCGTTGATGATGCGCCCTATTTTTACATCAAATTCAAATAAGCATGTTGGGATTAATCAGTTCGAGACTAAAGACACATATGCGTTATCTATATATCCTAATCCAACAGATGAATTTGTTACAATTCAATCAAATTATTCTGTTTTTGAAGGTGGATTTTTGTTAGATATTCAAGGGAAAATTTTACAAGAAATTGAAGCTACAACTTCAAAAATTTCTATGAGAGATTTACCAGCAGGAATTTACCTGTTTCAAGACAATAAAACACATCAAACATATAAAATAAGCAAACTATAATGGATAATTTCAATGATGCCGAATGGGAAGAAAACGCTGGAGAAGATGAGTTATTTGAACATCATAAGTTTAAAGTTGACAAAGGTCAAGAATTAATTCGTATTGATAAATTTTTATTAGACCGATTACCAAATACTTCACGTAATAAAATTCAGGTTGCAGCTAGGAATGGTAATGTTTTAGCCAATAAATCAGCGATTAAACCAAATTATAAAGTAAAACCTGGAGATGAAATTTCGGTAGTTTTTCCTTATCCGATTCGTGAAATTGAATTAATTCCTCAAAATATTCCAATTAACATTGAGTTTGAGGATGAATATTTAGCAGTGGTCCACAAACCATCAGAAATGGTTGTTCATCCTGGATATGGTAATTATACTGGTACCCTTGTAAATGCATTGGTATATCATTTTGATAATTTACCGATTAAGTCAGAAGATTATTCTGGAAGACCCGGTTTAGTTCATCGTTTGGATAAGAATACAACAGGATTAATGGTAATCGCGAAAACAGAGTTCGTATTGACCAATTTAGCAAAACAATTTTTTGATAGAAGTACAGAGCGAAGATATCATGCACTTGTTTGGGGCGATGTAAAAGAAGAGTCTGGAACTATTATTGGAAATATTGGTAGATCTTTGAAAAACAGAAAAGTAATGGCAGTTTTTCCTGAAGATAGTGAATATGGGAAACATGCTGTTACACATTACAAAGTATTACAGCGTTATGGCTTGGTTACTTTAATAGAATGTAAGTTGGAAACAGGGCGAACTCACCAAATTCGTGCACACATGAAATCTATTGGCCATCCCTTATTTAATGATAATGAATACGGAGGTGATTCCATTTTACGTGGGACTACACATACTAAATATAAGCAATTTGTTGAAAATTGTTTTTCACTAATACCTGGACAAGCATTACATGCTAAAACGCTTGGTTTTAAGCACCCAATGACAGGTCAACAATTAAGTTTTGATTCGGATCTACCTTCAGAATTTCTTGAGATTTTAAAGAAGTGGGATAATTTTACACAGGGTTCACGAGCGTAGTTAAATTTCAGACTTTCATTTTGTAGTTTCGTGATTTTTACTTACTTTCAAATTATTTTTTTAGAATTAAATTGATTGAACATTATGTTATTTCGTAATATATTCTTTATTTGTGTGTTAACGCTTGCTTTTCAATCTTTTGGACAAGAACCAAAAGAGATAAAAAAAGCAAATAAAGCATTTCAAGATGAAAATTATGTGGAGGCTGTTAAACTTACTATGCATGCTTTTGACAAAGTGAATCCAAAAAGTCGTAAGGCTATTGAAAGAAAGGGAGATATGGCTTTTAAAACGGGTGAATGCTACCGTATGTTAGAAGATTATAAAAATGCTTTGGATTGGTATCAGAAAGCTTTAGTTGTAAATTATCAATTGATTAACCCACAAGTTCTGTTTTACTATGCTGAAATGATTCGATATATGGGTGATTATAATTTAGCTGTAGAACATTATAATGCTTATAAGGCTTTGGTGCCAACTGATACAAGAGCAAATACTGGATTGGTAGCTTGTAAAGAGGTCGCAAAATTTATGTCAAATAAAACAAATCATATCATTACAAATTTATCAGTTTTAAATAAAGATGGGATAGATATGTCTCCTGTTTTTGCAGATAAAAAGAAAACTTCAGTTGTTTTTAGTTCTGATAGACCCAGTCCATTTGCAGGAGATTTAGATCCTAGAACAGGTGAGCCTCATATGGATTTATGGATTACCCAGATTGATAAAAAAGGTAATTTTGGTGAACCTACATTACTTCCTGGGGAAAAAATAAATACGGAGTATAATGAAGGAACAGTTTCGTTTGACGGTAAGTTCAAAAAAATGTTTTTTACACGCTGTCCTTATGAAAAAAATAAAAATCTAGGTTGTGAAATTTGGATGTCAGAATTAAGAGGAAAAGATTGGGCTGAACCGATCAAATTACCTTTGAAAAATGATGACTCTGTTTCTGTAGGACATCCATGTGTTTCACCTGATGGTAATTTTATAATTTTTGTTTCTGAACTTCCTGGCGGATTCGGAGGAAAAGATTTATGGTATTCAACATATTCTAAAAAAGCTGACATTTGGTCAACACCTGTGAATTTAGGTCCTGAAATTAACACAGCTGGAAATGAAATGTTTCCGTCATTCAATTCCTATGAAGATTTATATTTTTCGAGTGATGGTCGTTCTGGATTAGGTGGACTAGATATTTTCAAAGCAGTCAAGATTTCTACCAATGGAAAAAATTTATGGGAAAAAGCTGAAAATATAGGTTATCCTAGAAATTCTGAAGGCAATGACTTTGGTTTAGTAGAAATAAATGAAACTGAGGGTTATTTTACTTCTGAACGAAAAATAGGTTTAGGGAAAACATTTCGAACAGATTTGTATAAATATCAATTACCTCCAAATAAGTATGACATCAAAATCATTGTAAGTAAATTAGGACAGATTGAAAAGAAATTAGGAAGTGTTAAAGTAGTAATTATTGGTTCCGATAGTTCAAAAGTTGAAGGATTTACCGATAAAAAAGGTGTAGTTTTCTTTGAAAACAAAGCAAATGGAGAGCGCGTCATAAAAGAAAATACAGATTATACCATTTTAACTTACCGTGTTGGTGCGGAGAAAAACAAAAGTGAAACTCAATTTACAACACGTGGATTAAGGTATGATCAAAACTTCATTATTGATGTTCCATTATTGATTCCTGAAGAGAAAATTCGCATTCCTGAAGTGCGTTATGCATTTGGTAAATGGGAGTTGTTACAAGACTCCACAATCAGTTCTAAAGATTCTTTAAACTTCGTTTTTGACGTGTTAATGAAATACCCAAAAATGATATTAGAATTAAGCTCTCATACTGACTGTAGAGGCAATGATGAATTTAACTTAAAACTTTCAAACAATAGGGCGCGAGAATGTGTACAATACCTAGTTCAAGAAAAAGGGATTGATATTCGTAGGTTGATTCCAGTAGGAAAAGGAGAAAAAGAACCTGTAAAATGGATTGATGATAAAGGTAAAACTGTATTGCTAACAGAAAAGTATATCAATCAATTCATTAAAAAAAATCCGATAAAATTTGAAAAATTACATTCTTTAAATCGTCGTACGGAAGGATTTGTGAGAGGAATGGATTTTGATCCTGATTTGGCTGAGCAAAAATTGCTTTCACCTGTCGAAAATTTAAAAACTGCTAAAACAGATAAAAAGAAAGGTAAAAAGAAAAAAAAATAAAATAATCTAGAGCGCAAAATAATTGTTTTGCGCTCTTTTTTTAATTCAATTTAACCTACCATTGATACCCTCTTCCTCATTTTTTTTATTCTTATTGCATTTGATTTTTTGGATTGCATTTTACTTAGTGCCTTTTGTTGACCCCAAAGGCATACATTCTTTAGGTAAAATTTTTAATCCACATTTCTTTTTTGATATTCATTTGTTGATTAATCATGCTCTTTTTATATTTCTATTTTATTTTAATAGTAATTATTTAATTCCTCAATTTTTAAAGCGTGCTAAAAAAATTGAATATGGGTTAATTGTATTTGTAATATTAATATTCATCCTTTTGTTTTCATATCTTATTTTTCCTTTTATTAGATTACCTAATCCCCCTAGAGAAGTATTTAGGTTACCTAATAAGGAAACACTTCGTTTGAATCAAACATTTGTGCTATCTATTCCCTTATTATTCGTATTAATGGTGAGTGTCACATATCGTTTGTTAATGGATAAGTTTATTCAGGATAAATTAAATAAAGAACGTGAAAATGAAAATTTAAAAACTGAATTGTCGTTTTTAAGATCACAAATCAGTCCGCATTTCATTTTTAATGCATTGAATAGTAGTATTATATTAGTTAGAAAGAAATCTGATCTTGCAGAAAATAGCTTGTTAAAATTAGCTTCACTTTTGCGTTATATGTTATATGAATCTGACGATGATAAAGTGTTAGTTGAAAACGAAATTCAATACATTTCTGATTATGTGGATTTACAAGAGATTAGGTTTGGAAGTGCCGTAAAAATTGAGAAAGATATAGATGTAAATGAGCTTGTGGAAGGTTATGTTGAGCCTATGCTTTTAATCCCTTATATTGAAAATGCGTTTAAACACGGAACTTCTGTGCTTAAAAATCCTGAAATAAAGATTTCTATAAAAGAAGCAGATGGAAAATTAGTCTTAGTGGTGGTTAATAAATTTGTCAGAAAAGAACTAACAAATGATAAAAACCATGGTATTGGTTTAGTAAACGTTGGTCGCAGACTTGAATTATTATATTCAGGGAAACACGTTTTGAAAATCACGAATGAAAATGAGTGGTATTCTGTATATTTGTCTATAGATGTTCGCTAATGATTCGATGTATTTGTATAGATGATGAGCCTTTAGCGCTTGAAATGATGGAGGAATTCATCAAAAAGGTTCCTTTCTTACAGATGGTGACTTCGTGTAAAAATGCCATTGATGCTTATGAAGTTCTAGAGCATGAAAACATTGACCTTATTTTTGTAGATGTTGAAATGCCTGAAATAAATGGGATACAATTTGTACAATCATTGAAGCAAAAACCATATATTATATTTTCAACGGCTTATAAAAAATATGCACTTGAAGGGTTTGAATTAGATGTAATAGACTACCTCGTAAAACCTTTTTCTTTTGATCGCTTTTATAAAAGTGTAACAAAAGTTAAAGATGCACATGCACTAATAAACAGTTCAACTCCATCTGTATTGAAGCAACTTCCTCCAGATTATATTTTTGTGAATTCTGACTATAGTTTGGTAAAAGTAAATATTCCAGAAATCTCTTATATTGAAGGACTAAAAGATTATATTAAAATCTATCTTACTAACATTCCTAAACCGATCGTTACGCGAATGAGTATGAAGTCTATCGAAGAGCGTTTAGATTTATTAGGATTTAAGCGTGTTCACAAATCGTTCATTGTCAATTTGAGTAAAATTACATCTATCAAAAAGACACGATTAAACATAGAAGAAACAGAATTGTTTATTGGTGATAACTATAAAGTTCCACTGTATAAATCGTTGGGCTTAGAAATTTCAGATGAAGATTAATTATTTTTTCGACGAAAATCACCCTTTCGTATCTTTTTTATCCCTTTACGTATCATTTATTTTTAGTCAAAGCTTTTATTTTACATTTTTGAAGTGTAGATAATAAAAACATTAAAACATATAAGTCATGAAAATACATTCAAATTTAGCGGTTAGCGATAGCGGGTTTATCTTTAACCCATCAAATGGAGATTCTTTCTCTACGAATGTTGTAGGAGCAGATATCATTCGTTTGTTAAAATTAGGTAAGTCCCTTACTGATATAAAAAAAGATATCAGTGTGAAGTATGACGTAGAGCCTACAGTGTTTGAAAAAGATTACGAAGACTTTATTTCTCAGTTACAAGATCATTTTTTAGTGAACAATGATTAAGTCAGCCAAACGAAAAATTACAGTTGCAGTTACCGGCTTAAATGCCGTTGACAGTCCTGGGCCAGGAGTAGCTGTGATACGTGGAATCCGAGACTGTGAGGATTTTGACGTTCGAATTATAGGGCTTTCCTATGAATCGCTAGAGCCAGGTATTTATATGGAGGGAATAGCAGACAAAGTGTACCAAATTCCTTATCCAGCAGCTGGTACAGAAACATTATTGAGTAGAATTGAATACATTCATGCGATTGAAAAAATTGATGTAATCATTCCAAATTTTGATGCTGAATTACATAACTTCATTAAAATTTCTCCTCTATTAAAAGAGTTCGGAATTGCGACTTTTTTGCCAACAAATGAGCAGTTTGAATCAAGAGACAAAGTTAATTTATTCAAATTTGGAGAAAAACATGGATTTCTTATCCCAAAAGATAAAACGATTTATGATCTAAGTGAACTTCCTGCGGTTGCAAAAGACTTTGGATATCCATTAGTTGTGAAAGGTAAATATTATGAGGCGACAGTTGCTTACACCCTTGAACAAGCTCAAAAAGCTTTTCACAAATTAAATGCTAAATGGGGACTGCCAATTATTGTACAAGAATTTATATCAGGAACGGAAGTAAATATTGCTGCACTTGGTGATGGTGAAGGGAATACAATCTCTGCTGTTCCAATGCGTAAATTGTTTATTACTGACAAAGGAAAAGCGTGGGCTGGAATTACTTTAGAGGAACAATCATTAATTGATTTAGCAGAAAAATTTATCAGTGCAACCAAATGGAAGGGTGGATTTGAAATTGAAATCATGAGAACACAAGATGGTAAACCATACATTATGGAAGTGAATCCAAGATTTCCTGCATGGATTTACTTAACAGTTGGTGCTGGACAAAATCAACCTGCTTCTCTAGTTAAATTAGCGTTAGGTGAAAAAGTAGAACCATATACAACATATGCTGTAGGGAAACTTTTTATCCGTTATGCTTGGGATTTAATCACGGATGTATCAGAATTTCAAAAAATATCAGCTTTCGGAGAGCTTTAAAATTAATTAGTAACAATTCAAGATGATCGATTATAAATAGTAGGACAAGTGTCAGACTGATCGAAGACGAAGTCAAATTCAAAAATAATATATTATGAAAACAGAAAAATTAAAATATGAACGTCCTGCTATCCGTAAAATGAATACAGGATTAATGAATAAATTCGGAACAAGAACTGAATATGCACCTTTTACGCATATTGATGGGGTTTCTGTAAAAGAATTAATCAATAAATATGGATCTCCATGTTTCGTAATCTCCGAAAGAACAATTCGTAAAACATACCAAAATGCAGTTCGAGCTTTTAAAACACGCTATCCTAAAGTACAATTTGCTTGGAGTTACAAAACAAATTACATCGATGCAGTTTGCAATGTATTTCACCAAGAAGGTTCTTGGGCTGAGGTAGTTTCAATCTTCGAGTATACTAAAGCAATTGAAAATGGTGTGCCAGGAAATAAAATTATTTTCAATGGTCCTGAAAAAACAAAGGCTGATTTACAAATTGCTTTAGAGAATAATTCTTATATACATGTAGATCATTTTGATGAATTATATGATTTGATTGAATTAACACAAGAATTGAAAAAAACAGCTAAAGTGGCTATTCGTGTAAATATGGATACTGGTGTATATCCAATGTGGGATCGCTTTGGATTTAATTATGAATCTGGTCAAGCTTGGAATGCTATCAATAAAATAATGGCTTCTGAATATTTAGAAATGGTTGGTTTACATTGCCATATTGGAACATTCATGTTAGACACAAATGCATATGCAATTGCTGCAGCAAAACTTTCTGACCTTGCTGTTAATATTAAATATGTATTTAACAAAACGATTCAATACTTGGATTTAGGTGGTGGTTTCCCATCTGCTAATACATTAAGAGGCGCATATTTACCTGGACCAGATATGATTCCTTCCATTGATGAATTCGCAGAGGTAATTACAAATACCATTTTAAATTATGGGTACAAAAAGGAAGATTTACCATTGTTGATTCTAGAAACAGGTCGTGCAATGATTGATGACGCTGGATATTTATTAGGTAGTGTTATTGCAAACAAACGACTTTCAGATGGAAGAAGAGCAACAATCATGGATTTTGGAGTAAATATTCTTTTTACAGCCTTCTGGTATGAGCATAAAATTACCCCAGCACAAGAATTCTCTTCACATACCGAAGATATGGTAATATATGGTCCTTTATGTATGAATATTGACGTTGTACGTTCAAGTGTAACATTGCCAGCATTAAATCGTGGTGATCATGTAGTTGTTCACAAAGTGGGTGCATACAACATGACACAATGGATGCAATTTATTGCGATGAGACCAAAAGTGACGTTAATTGATACGAATGGGGAATCTCATGTGATTCGAGAAAATGAGACAGTAAAAACGATTACTGAACCTGAAAGAATGCCTGAACACTTAAAAACATTTAATTTATAATAGTAACGAATGAATAATAGGGTTGCTAAAGCTAAGAGAAGTTTACTGTATAGCGTTGATACGATTATCAACAGCTATGCAGTAGTCTTTTTTTCAAATAACATATGGTTTGGACTCTTGTTGCTTTTGGCGTCCTTTGTAGACCCATTAGCTGGTGTCTGTGGACTAATTGGCGTTATTTCTGCAAATGTATTTTCTTGGTTAATAGGATTAAACAAAGAGTTTATTCGTAAAGGTTACCACGGATATGATGCGATGCTTGTTTCAAGTGCTATAGCTCATTTTTATTCATTTAATCAGACTGTATTATTGGTGATAATTTGTGTTGGGATTTTTTCAACTTTAATATCATTTTTAGTACATGGTATTTTACATAAATATAACTTACCCACATTAAGCTTTCCTTTTTTGATTTCCATCTGGTTGTTTTTTAGTGCTTTTCCTTCGATGCAAACGATGCAGGTTCATCCAGAACTTATCTATTCTTTGAATGAAAAACATAAAGCATCAGGATTTACACTTGTACATTGGTTAGAAACAATTGAACATTTCGAAAATAAATTAATAGCACTTCCGAAAATTATTTCAGTGTATTTTAAGTCTTTATCGTCTCTTTTTTTTCAATCTAATGTATTATCAGGAGTCTTAGTTGCTCTTGGTTTGTTTGTTTATTCACGTATTGCTTTTAGCCTATCAATTATTGGATTTATAGCCGCATATTTTTTCTATCCAATTCTAGGAGGTGATGTAGCTGATTTTTATGAAAAATTTGTAGGACTTAATTTTATTTTTCTAGCTATAGCGATTGGTGGAATATATCTTGTTCCAAGTCTTGCGAGTTATCTTATGAGTGTAATTTTAACTCCTTTATTAATCATTGTCTTGTTCGGTTTGAATCGAATCTTGTTAATGGTTGGTTTAGCCCCCTATTCGTTGCCATTTACCTTGATTACTATCATGTTCTTGTACTTGTTGAGTTATCGGGTGTCCATAAAGTTTTTACATCGTGTACATTATCAAGAGTTTAGTCCAGAAAAGAATTTATATAATTTTTTAAATGCCAATCATAGAACACGTTTATTTAATTATTTTCCGATTCATTTGCCGTTTTGGGGTGAATGGATGGTTTCTCAAGCACATGATGGGAAAATTACACATTTAGGTGAATGGAGTAAAGCATTTGACTTTATAATCTTAGATGATGAAATGAAATCCTATCAGAATCCTGGTCTACATGTTGATGATTTTTATTGTTTCAATAAACCTGTTGTCGCTTGTGCAGATGGCTATGTTGCTTCGGTGACCGATAATGTGGAAGATAATGTGATTAATGGAAACAATACACTGCAAAATTGGGGTAACTCAATGGTGATATATCATGCTGATGGGTTGTATAGTCAAGTGAGTCACTTAAAAATAGGTTCATTGAAATATACTGTAGGAGATTTTGTGAAAAAAGGAGAAATTATTGCTTACTGTGGGAATTCAGGACGTTCACCAGAGCCACATATCCATTTTCAATTGCAAGCAACACCTATAATTGGAGCAAAAACACTTGACTTTCCGTTGGCTTATTACATGAAACGAAATGATAATGGCTTTGAACTTAAAACCTTTTCTAAACCTGGAGATGGTGAATTTATTCAGGCAGTTGAGGTAAATCCCTTGTTAAAATCAGCTTTTGAATTCAATCCTGGAACAACATTGAGTTGGAAAATTCAAGAGAACGGAAAGGATCAAATAAATCAAAATTGGGAAGTTTTTACAGATAGCCTAAATAATTCGTACATCTATTGTCATACAACTAAAGCGATTGCTTATTTCTATAACGATGGAAATATGTTAGTTTTTACAAGTTATTTTGGGTCTAAAAAATCTATACTCTATCATTTCTATTTAGCGCATTACAAATTAGTGTTAGGTTTTTATCAAAATTTAGCAATAGAAGCAAATTATCCAGTTGCAACAATTTCACTAAAAGTATTAAATGTGTTACAGGATTTCATAGCTCCTTTCTATCGTTTTGTAAAATCTTATTTTAAAGTGAATTACGTATACATTGATGATGTTCATATTCCTTCTGAAATTAGATTGGAATCTTCTGCAGAAATTAAGGTGATGGGAATCAAATCAAAAGCTTTTCAGTATAGTACAGAATTAAAATTTTCTAAATTAAATGAGTTTAGAATCGCCTCTTCAACATCCAACATAACAGCAATATGCGAAAATTAAGACTTTTGTTTCTTTTGGTTGTGCTAACGAATTTTTCTTGGGCACAGATGAATATTAAATTAAAGGATTCGTTCGTTGATAGTGCTTCTTACGTTTATTTTACGAAAGGAAAACATATAGAGTTGATTTCATTAACTAAAAATGCATTATCTGCAGGAATTGATTCGTATTATTTAAGAGTAAGAATTGGAGTTTCTTATTTCAAACAAAATGATTTTTATCTTGCTTCCATTCATCTTCAAAAAGCGCTAGAATACTATCCATCTGACATGTACACGAAAGAATTTTTATTTTATTCTTACCTTTATATAGCAAAACAAGAAGAAGCAAAATTATTAATTGATAAAATGCCTGCCGTTTATCAAGAAGCATACCGTAAATTAATTAAACTTCAAAACTCATTTGTGTTTGAATCTGGATATCAGACGACTAGCTATACGGATAAGCAAGATTCTTCTTTGTTTTTAGCAAAAGATCCAACTGTTGCTTCAATACTTCCAAATGCAGTTTATGCTGAATCTGATAGAATGAAGTCTATTCAGTATTTTCAAGTAGGGGTGGGTTATCCTATATCTAAACGAATCAAAGGATATTCAGGAGTCTCATTAGTACGAAATAATCGCGAAGAACATATATATTCTAGAAAATTGCTTTCTATCAAAGATACTGCGCATAACTATACGTTGTCTCAATATCAGGCATATACAGGGTTAACTGTTACGCTTTCAAATCATTTTAATTTATTAGTTGGTGGCCAATATATGTATTATATGCAGAATAAATTGTATGCAAATTATAATAGTTCTTCACAGAGTTACAAGTATCATGACAGTATAACTTCAAGAAATAATTTAGTAACAAATATATCGATTACTAAATCTTATGGAAAAATAACACCTATGCTTAGTTTTGGATTTAATGAAATTGATGCAATTTCGATCATGCAATACACTGCGCAAGCAAGTTATTTTCCTATCGGAAACTCTAACCTAACTATTACTGGTGGATTCTCGACTTCAACAGATGATATGGATACAAGAAATGTGTATTTTATTAAAATTGGGGGTGAAATTACACGTGAATTATGGTATGATGCATACCTTTATACAGGGAATTTAAAGAATTTTACAGAAGGTAATGGGTATGTTGTTTATAATATATCTGATAAAATCACCGTGAAAACAGGTGTAAATCTTACCTACTATTTAAACCAAAAATGGAGTGTTGGTTGCCGTTATGATATGTTAAAGCGAGAATCTACCTACAATAGATATTTTATTACAAGTATAGGTTCAAAAGCTAAATCTTACATTGATAATTACTTAAATCATTCATTGATTCTTAATTTATTATGGAAATTTTAAATAAAAAAATAGTTGGACTTTTCATATGTTTGACACTTTCTATCTTTGTATTTGCACAATCTGACAATGCCATAAGAGAAGCATTGAAGAGAAGTTATGATTCTGAATATCAGCTGAAGTATCAAAAAGCAATGGATGATTTAATGGGTGTTTATGAGCCTTCAGCATATGAATTAAATATACGCTTGGGTTGGTTGAGCTACAAAGCTGGAAAATATATTGAATCAATTGGCTACTATAAAAAAGCGATCGCTAAAATGCCCTTGAGCATAGAAGCAAAATTAGGAATCGTTTATCCGTTAGCTGCTTTGGAGAAATGGGATCAAGTCGTGGATAATTATTTAGCAATCGTAAAAATTGACGGATATAATGCAACTGTAAATTATAGACTTGCATTGATATATTACAACCGAGGAGATTATGGAAATTCTTGGAAATACCTTCAAAAATATATAAATCTCTATCCATTTGATTATGATGGTAATAGTTTGGCTGGTTGGATAAAGTATAGTGTAGGTAAAAAAGAAGAGGCTTATGTGTTTTTTAAGAAAGCACTGATGGTAAATCCTTATGATACAAGTTTTAACAAAGTGTTAGGAATAAAATAAATAAATTTAAATCAAGAAGTATGAAAAATGGATTAAAAAAAATCGTTTCAGTAGGTTTGTTCTCAATGGTTACAATTTTCTCATTCTCTCAAAATGAAATTGAAATGAGAAATGCTTTCAAACAAAGTTATGTAGATGAATATAATTTAAAATATGCAAAAGCGATTGAGGTATTGACACCTTATGCTAATATGAATACCTACGAAATTAATGTTCGATTGGCATGGCTTTACTATTGCAACGCTAAATTTAATGATGCATCATTACGATATAAAAAAGCGATAGAACTTTCTCCAAAAAGTTTAGAGGCCAGAATTGGTTATGTTTACGCATTAGCATCATTAGAAAAATGGGATGCAGTTATTGAGCAATACAAAGCAATTATAGCGATTGATCCAACTCACGCAGTCGCAAACTATAATCTTGCACTAGTTTATTATAATAGAGCTGATTATAAGTCCGCTTTGCCATATATTACTACGTATATCAATTGTTATCCTTTTAATTTTGATGGTGTTAATCTAGCTGGTTGGATCAAATTTAATTTAGGGAGTAAGGATGAAGCTATTTTGTATTTTAAAAAAGCATTACTTCTAAGCCCTGACGAGAAAAAATATGATACGATTCTTAAAGCAAAATAATTTTTAATTGTTGAATTTAAATGCTCATCGCTGATGGGCATTTTTAGTTTAACTTTGTCACAAATAATATTTCTATGCACGAATTAGTAAACCAAATTTTTAATAACCCTACCCAATCTTTAATTATTATTGGAAATTTAGTATTAATCGAAAGTCTCTTATCTATTGATAATGCTGCTGTATTAGCAACTATGGTGCTAGATTTACCTGAAAATCAACGCAAAAAAGCATTAAAGTATGGGATTCTAGGAGCCTACATTTTTAGAGGTTTAGCATTATTATTTGCGTCTGTTTTAATTAAAATCTGGTGGTTAAAACCAATAGGTGGGCTCTATTTATTATACTTGGTTTTTGATTGGTGGAAGAAAAAACAAAAATCTGCTGATGAAGATGAATTAGTAGACAAAAATACCAATTGGTTATATAGAAAAACAGTGGGTTATATTGGGAATTTTTGGGCAACTATCGCTTTGGTTGAATTGATGGATATGGCTTTTTCTATAGACAATGTTTTTGCTGCTGTGGCCTATACGCCAAATACGATCTTAATTTGTATTGGTGTATTTATAGGGATTTTAGCAATGAGATTTGTTGCTCAATGGTTTGTAAATTTAATGGAAAAATTTCCATTCTTGGAAACTTCAGCATTTGTTGTTATTTCAATACTAGGTTTGAAGTTATCGTTTTCAATTTACGAACATTTTTTTCCTAAACATGCACTTTCAATTTTCATGAAAAGTGAAGCGGCAGACATGTTTGTTTCTCTGTTGACAATTGGAATTTTTAGTGTACCTCTTGTTGTTTCATTAATTAAGAAAAAATAATTGAAGCAATTTTAATTTGACTGATAAGAATGAATAGATCAATCAATGTTAGAATATGCATCAATAGTACTCAGAAATCTTATTTTCTGTATTTAAACTAGTTTGAAATACTTTTTTTGTGTCATATAATAGCCATATTCCAAATTTTTGATTTTTACACGGCTTTTTACAAATTCTGTTCCACTCTGATTAAATTTTAAAATCAATTTACAGTGCTTATTTTGTAAATTTGCACAAAATCGAATAAGATGGAGGAGAAATCAAAAAAATCAACAAATACAAAGCAAGCAAAGATTGAGGTATTATTAACAGATTTAAAATCTAATAATACTTCAAAAATTAAAATTGCTTTAGAAGCCTTGAAAATTGTAGGTGAACCAAGTAGTTTAAGTCAAATTATAGTTCAATTAAATCCAAATGGACCATCCGAAAAAAACGCTTTAATTCTTGAATTTTTATCTTGTTTAAAAGATCGTAAAGCAAGAAAAGTGATGATGGATTTAATTCAACATCAAGATTTAAATGCACTACAACAATTATTATTATCGACTATTTGGAACTCACCGCTTGATTATACAGATTACCTTGAAGTATTCGTTGAACTAGCAATAAAAGGTGACTTTATGGTATCTTTAGAATGTTTAACGATAATTGAAAATTTAGACGGACCTTTCTCTGAAAAATCTGTTATGGAATCACAAGTATTATTAGGGGAATATGCAGATTCAAATCCAGATAAAAATAGTCAAAAAGGAGCGTTGATGAGTGAAATTGCTTTGTTAATTCAAGATTTTCAAAGGCTAATAGATGTTGAAGACGATTTATAGTCGTTCGAATAACAAATCTGTAATTGTTTTCTGGACAATGTGACTCGATTCTATGTGCGACATATGTCCAGCATTAGGAATGGTTATAAATGGAATTTTAGTACCACATTTTAATTTCATATCTGATTCAGTGACAATCGAATCTTTTTCTCCTTGGATACATACCAATTCATGAGCTATTGATTCTGCAAAATCTGATAAATCAGGTCTGTCACGCATTGCTATACATGCATAGGTGATTCCTTCAATTGATATATTTTTAGCTTCAGTGATTAATTTTTCTATCGCTTTTGTGTTGTTATTTGGTCTTACAAATAATCCAGGTATTGCTTCATGTATAAACAAATCTTTATTACTTGAGATTATTGAAATTACACGATTTCGATTATTTTTCTTCTCTATACTATCATCCCAAAAATTGGAGTTTAATAAGATCACTTTAGGCTTAAATGAAACCTGCTGTGCAATAGCTAAAGCAATATATCCTCCCATGGAATGTCCGATAATATCAAAGGAGTTAATTCCTTGAGCTAACAGTTTTTCAATGATTAAAGCAGCAATGAATTCAATACTAATCTCCGATTTTTCAATCACTTGAGATTGACCATGTCCTGGGATGTCAACAAAAATACAGTGTAACCCAGCATCAGTGAAGTCTAAGTATTCCCACATAGTTGAAGATTCTAAAAAACCATGAAGAAAAACAACTGTTTTACCTGATCCTGAAACGCTGAAATGTAATTCAGACATTTATAAATTCATTAATGTTTCTATTTCATCCACTTCGATTGGAATGTTACCCATTAAATTAAAAGGATTACCATGTTCTTGTACTACTAAATCGTCTTCAATTCGTATACCAATTCCTTCCTCTGGTATATAAATTCCAGGTTCACAAGTGAAAACCATTCCAGCCTTTATTGGCTCGTTAAATAAGCCTACATCGTGTGTATCTAACCCTAAAAAGTGCGAAGTGCCATGCATAAAATATTTTTTATACGCTGGCCATGCAGGATCTTGGTTTTTAATATCTGTTGAATCTATTAATTTTAATTTTATGAGTTCACTTTCCATCAATCTCCCTACCTCTTGATGATATTCAGGAATAATTGTACCTGGAACAAGCATTTTCTGAGCTTCATTTTTTACATGAAGAACTGAATTGTAAATCGCTTTTTGGCGTTCAGTAAACTTCCCACTCACAGGTAAGCAGCGAGTTAAATCTGAAGCATAATTAGCATATTCAGCACCAACATCTAACAAAATTAAATCTCCCGAAATACATTGTTTATTGTTTTCAATATAATGTAAAACACATGCGTTTTTTCCTGAAGCTACGATTGGAGTATAGGCAAAACCTTTAGAACGATTCATTAAAAATTCGTGAGCTAATTCTGCTTCGATTTCATATTCCCAAACTCCTGGTTTTATGAATTTTAATAATCTATCTATTCCTTTGTGCGTAATGTCACATGCCTTTTGCATCAAAACTAATTCTTCTTGTTCTTTAACTGAACGAATAGCATGCAGAATTGGTGCGCTCTTATATACAGCATGTGCAGGATAATCATTTTTGCATTTTTTGATAAAACGTTCTTCACGCGTTTCTGTATCTTTACCTGCACGTAAATGCTCATTCGTATTGAAGTATATACCTTCAGATTCAGCCATTAATTGATTGAAGATGGTCTCAAATTGTTGAAGCCAATAAACAGTTTTAATGCCTGACACTTCATTTGCTTGTTCTTTTGAAAGTTTCTCTCCTTCCCAAATAGCAATCGTGTCATTAGTTTCTTTTAAAAACAATATTTCACGATGATTTGGATTAGATGCGGAAGGGAATAACACTAGGATAGATTCTTCTTGATCTACGCCCGATAAATAAAAAATATCTCGATGCTGTTGAAATGGTATAGTGCTGTCTGCACTTATTGGATAAATATCATTTGAATTAAAGACAGCAATTGATTTAACATGGAGCCTTGAACTAAACTTAGCTCTATTTTTTATAAATAATTGAGAGGAAATTCGATCGTATTTCATAAGATTCATATTGTGTACTAACAAATATACTTCTCTATTCTCTTTTCACAATTATTTTTTGAATTTTTTGATGTATAACATAAACGTAAAAATTTTACGTACTACTGAAAGTAACTTTGTCAAAATTAAAACCGAAAAAGATGATTACTCTATATGATAAAGTTGGAATACAGTCAATTGAATTTCAAACAGGCTACAATGAAGTCTCTGTAAAATGTGTAGTTACACAAGGTCGTCTAACCTATACTAATGAATTGATCTTAAATTTTTCAGATTTAAATCGTTTAATCGGCAAGATTCAAAAAATAATGAAAATGAACGATTTACTCAGTTACTTTAAGTCTACTAAATTAGCTGATGGAGATGATTTGTATTATTTAAATAATAAGGAAAATCAAGAAATTGAAATACCACTTTTTGAAATGAATGAATTTCAACCACTTCGTCAAATTAGAGCTTAACAAACTTTTAAAACTAACTAAATTGCTGTTTTGTCTTTTTGTCTTTTTCCTTTTTGTGTCCAAATAAAAACAACCAAGCTCCTTTTCTTTCGTCTTTTTTTATATATTTGAATAATTATCACACTTTTAGTGTTTTTTATTTTTTGTTAGTATGAAAAAAAATCTTTTATTTTATTTTTTACCAATCTTATTTTTAATTAGTTGTATTAAACACGAGATTATTCCAGCTCCATCAAAAACAGTAGAGTTGACTAGTTCATTTAAAGGCTCTATAGGTGGTACAGACATCAAATGGTTACAAAATGTGGATGATTATAATTGTATTCCTTCTCAAATAAAGAATTTAAATACAATTGGAGGAGGTCAATCATCGGTTGTTTTTATTTCAACAATTTCATCTACTTCAGTTAAAGGTCAAATAAGTGTCAGATTAGGAACGGTAAATTGGACCCAATATGACACTCCGACTAACGAAATATTCACTAAATTCTTAGATGGTGTTAAATCTAAAAACCCTACTTATTCTAGAGAAGGTAAATTTGGTTTTGAAGTGAAATACATTGATAATTTAGGTGTTGAGTGGGTGTCTGATTCAGCTTCTGCTTTTCCTCAAAATGTAACATTTACAAATTTATCGTATGATTCTGAAATAAAAAATGATAAAACGCTTGATTATTGTAAATTCACAGTAACCTTTAATTGTCATTTATTTTATTACGATAAAGTTAAACAACATAAGGATTCTATTGAAGTTCAAAATGCGGTGTTTAAAGGCTGGTTTATGAGACAGCAACTTATTCCTTAGTAATTTAAATGAGCCAAACTATAAAAATAGCGATTATAGGAGATTATAATTTTACATATAATTCTCATCATGCTACAAATTTGGCTCTTGATCATGCTTCTTATTTTTTAGATGTTGAAATCAGTTACTACTGGATTAAATTAAACGAAGCAAGTCAATTGTCTGTCAGTCAATTGAAAGAATATGATGGGATTTGGATTAGTCCAGGCCCTTATAAAAATGATTTTTTTCTTGGAGGAATCATAGATTTTTTATTGCAAAATTCTGTACCTGTTTTTGTAACTGGAGAAGGCTTTAAAATAATTTTAGAAGTGATTATTGCTAGAAATAATTTGAATGCAAACGGTGAAAAACTAATTTCAGATAATTTAGTAGAAGGTAGAGTATTTGAGCAGGTGCAAATTATCCCACATTCAAAAGCTCTAATTTATTTATATGAAAATCATAATGATATCGAGCTTACTTCTGCTAGGTATAGTTTGTATCCTAAATTATTGAATTATTTGATTGACGAGTTTATCACCATTGAAGCCTTTAACCAAGTTGAAGAAGTTGAAGTTTTTAGTTTAACCAATAAAGATTTCTTCTTAGCCTGTGGATTCTGTCCACAAATTTCATCTACAAGAGAAATTCCTCACCCAATTATTTATACCTTCGTAAAGGCAGCAATCGAATTTCAGTTAAAATAAGTCTTGTTTGGATTCAGATTTCTCGTAAAATTCATCAATCAATAAATGATTTGATTCAGCTGCTTTTACTGCAAGAAAATCGCAACGCTCGTTTTCGTAGTGTCCATTGTGTCCGCGTACCCAAACAAATTCTAGTTGAAAATTTCGAGCAATTGCTATATACCTTCTCCATAAATCTTCATTCTTTTTTCCGGAAAAATTCTTTTTTAACCAGCCATTTAACCATCCTTTCGTAATTGCGTCAACAACATATTTAGAATCAGATGTTATTCGAATGCGATATTCATTCGTTTTAAGGCTTTCTAACGCTACAACTACTGCTAATAACTCCATTCTGTTATTGGTAGTCAAACGATAGCCTTGAGATAATTCTTTTATCTTATTTCCAAAGCGAAGATACACGCCATAACCACCATTTCCGGGATTACCCTTAGCTGAACCATCCGTAAATATTTCAATTAGTTTTTCCAAAGTAATTCTTAGTTAGAATTCTTATTTAAATATTCGATATGCTTTTCCATACGTTTCATCATCCATTTTCGGATTATGTACATGAAAAAGGATATGCCTGTAATTACATAATAAGAATACCAACGCTCAAATCCTTCAGTAAATCCTTTGTAACTTATGATTAAAGCTGATCCAATTGAAACAATTAACCATAAGTATAACATAAAGGCATTGTATTTTTTCATATTTAATTTAGTTTAAATTTCCCTTTAGGATGTATAAATTCATATTTTTTAAAATCCAACGAAGTTCGGATGCCGTCACCATAAAACTTTCCGCCATCTTTTGAATGTACAATCACATTTTTGTCAGTAAATATAGCTTGAGTGTTTTGATTCCAATGTAGTTCTTCGGTTTCTAGAACTTGGCTCTCACTCAAGTTCTGTAATCTTACAGAATCTTTGAATATCATTTCACCAGTCTCTTGAAATATTTCGCCAAATAAAGAAGTTAATTTAGATTCAATTTCACCCATCTGATTATAAAGTGTAATCTCTATTCCTTCTTTAAATTTGACGTGAAATGTTGGTTTATGGTATGTCTCAGATAGTTTTGCTCGTAGCTCAATTTTAGCATAGCCACTATCTGTTTCGATCATGTGAACATTAGTTGTACGCTCATCAGGATCCGTAGGTTTGAAACTGACCTTCTTTATCGTATCCAAGTCGTTATGACAGGAAGTGAAAACTATAAACAATGAAAGTAAAACTATAAAATGACACTTTTTTTTCATAAGTGGATTAGTCAATTTTATTTTTCTTAAACCATCGTTCGTAACTAGCCGGTGTGATATTTACTCCAAAATTAAATGAGAAATAGTTTTCCTTTAAAGTGGACTCTATGCCATTCCATCTTTGACCATATAAACAACTTAAATTTATAGATGATGATGAAAATTGATTGATAATAGGTATTCCTATACCAAAAGTTAATGCTTTATTTGAAAGCTGAACTTGTTGATCAGACCACGGAAGTGTTTGATAAATTGCCCCAACACGATATTTCATACGGTGGATTAAATTAATATCTTTTGAACGATCTAAAAAGTCAAAATGTGGCGCATATTGAAATCCAACACCGTATTGAATTGTATTTTTAAAAGTTTCATTATTTCCTAATAAAGGATTATTGTAGGAGTTCCAGTTTGTTAATTTTAATTCACCTGAAATTTGTAATTGAGGTGATTTATTTGAATTGTTTATTTCTTTATTTTTTTTAGTAAAATCATATTTAAATCCCAATGAAATAATTGATGGTGTTTGTATATTGTTATTTATAATAGTGCTTTTTAATGTGTCATTTCCAAGTACATTAGTTGTACTAAAAGCATAAATTAGCGAGTTAGTATAGGTAGATGCAAAAGATTGAGAAGGTGTAAGAGTTGCTCCGATTACAAGGTCATGATCACTAGCAATTCTGTATAAATAACTGATTCCTAAATCAATATTCATTGCTTTTATCTGAATAGATTTATCTCTAATTCCACCCAATGTTGCACTAGATAAAGTAGTTGTAATTTCATTGAGATTTGTTCCAAAAACATAACCAAAATTAGAACCGATTGAAATATGATGTTTATGACGGTGTAAAATTTTTACAGATAGTCCAAAATATGCATTTGAAAAACCTCCATTTCCTGTGAAGTCATAATTTAAAGTGTCAGTTCCTGAAATTTTACTACTCTTTAAATGATAGCCAGTGCTTGAATATGGTTTTAAACCAAAACAAATTCCAAATCTCTGGCTAAGTGCCATTCCTAAAGTGAAATAATTTAGAGAAATAAAATGAGAAGCACTAGTAATGCTTTGTTGTTTAAAAGTTGAAAAATTGGATGCTATACCTACTGAAAAAATTGGCTGCCCTTTACCCAAAAACGAATACGAGGACGGGTTTTCAGAATTTAATTGTGCAGAATCAATTAAAGCAGTACTTACGTTGCCTAATGCTCCAAAAATTGGATGTGTTAATGGATTCATTTCTCCTATTCCACGAGAAGAAAAAGGGGTATTTGTATTCGTTTGACCAATACTGAAAATCGGTGCGACAATTAGTAATAATAAGATTGATTTAAATAGCATATGCATTTATTGAATGATATAATCCGATTAAAGTTAAGTTTAATTCTACAAATATGCCTTTTTTTGATTGGATATCAAAGCAATGAGCATCACCTCCTGTGACATATATTTTTAAGTTGTCAAATTGTGAAGCGTATTTTGAAATAAAGAAACTTATTTCACCTTGTATTCCATGCATGACTCCACTTTGAATACATGAAGCAGTGGATTCACCAATGAAAGGAGGTATGTCATATTCTTCAATGAGAGGAAGTGCACCAGTATATTGCGCTAAAGATTTGTATCGCATGTTAATACCTGGGGAAATTGACCCTCCTAAATAACAGTGCTTTTCATCAATTACATCAAATTTAATACATGTTCCTATGTCAACCACTAATGCTGGTGTATGGGTTAAATTTTTTACTGCAATTACATTTGCTAAACGGTCACTTCCTAGTGTCTCAGGTGTTTGATAGACATGATTAATTGGTAATACTCCTGGATGCTTAAAATGAATCGAGTTAGGCATCATTTGTAATAGCCAATTTGTCTCTTTTTCAGAGCGGACAGAGGATAAAATTGATTGATCAAAATGATATTCAAATAAAAATGATTTTAATTTATTCCAATCATTATTTCCAAAATAGAAAACTTCTTTCAAGTGATTATCTGTAAACACTCCTAGTTTTACGCGAGTATTTCCTGCATCGATGACCAAAGTAGTTTTCATTTATCTTTATATCTTTAGTACAAAATTACCTTATTTTTTAAAAAAAATTAAAAAATTAATTTTGTTTTGAATTTATTTATATATTTGCACTCAACAAAACGGGGGAGCGTAGCTCAGTCGGTAGAGCAAAGGACTGAAAATCCTTGTGTCGGGGGTTCGATTCCCTCCGCTCCCACAAATGAAAGGTGTCTTTTTAGACACCTTTTTTTATTTGTACTTTTGTGTAAACTCTAATTTCATTCGTATGAAAACAAATTTAATCGCTGAATTGCAATGGAGAGGGATGATACAGGATGTCATGCCTGGAACTGAAGAGCAATTATTGAAAGAGATGACAACAGGTTATGTAGGTTTCGATCCAACCTCTGATTCGTTACATGTAGGAAGTTTGTTGCCAATCATGTTGCTGGTTCATTTGCAAAAAGCAGGACACAGACCAATTGCACTTGTAGGTGGTGCAACAGGAATGGTGGGAGATCCTTCTGGTAAGTCTGCGGAGAGAAATTTGTTAGACGAGGAAGCTTTGAATAAAAATGTAACTGGAGTTTCTGATCAATTAAAAAAATTCTTGGATTTTGAAAATGGTGAAAACAAAGCCTTATTGTTGAATAATTATGAATGGATGAAAAATTTTTCATTTTTAGACTTTATTCGCGATATCGGTAAGCATATAACGGTGAATTATATGATGGCGAAGGATTCTGTAAAAAAGCGCATCGAGACCGGAATTTCATTTACAGAGTTTTCGTACCAATTACTACAAGGGTATGATTACTTACATCTGCATAAAAATTTCGATTGTAAAATTCAAATTGGAGGGTCCGATCAATGGGGGAATATTACTACTGGAACTGAGTTAATTCGTCGGAAAGGGGGAGGGGATGCTTTTGCATTTACTTGTCCTTTATTGACAAAAGCTGATGGCGGTAAATTTGGTAAAACTGAATCGGGAACTGTTTGGTTGAACCCAACAAAAACAACACCATATACTTTTTATCAATTTTGGTTGAATGCATCGGATGTAGATGCAAAAAAATTGGTTCGCTATTTTACCTTACTTTCTAAAGAAGAAATTGAGCGTATTGAAAAAGAGCATGAAGAAGTACCGCATTTACGAATTTTACAAAAAGCGATTGCAGAAGAAGTAACTACAAGAGTCCATGGTAAGGAAGCCTTAGATGCTGCTATTGTAGCAAGTAATATCCTTTTTGGGAAATCCACATCCGAAGATTTAAGAAAATTAAACAACGACCAATTTTTAGAAGTTTTTGATGGAGTTCCGAAAGCCACCATTACTGCCAGCGATTACTCAAATGGAGTGACTATTGTGGATGCATTAGTGGCTAAATCGTCTTTTTTACCTAGTAATGGGGAGGCAAAGCGGGAATTAAAAGCAAATGCAATTGCAGTCAACAAAGAAAAAGTTAATGAATCTTACACCTTGACATCAAGCGATTTAATTAATGATAAATTTGTATTAATTGGAAAAGGAAAGAAAAATAATTATCTGTTAATCGTAGAAAATTAATTTTTTTTGATTTTTTTTATTAAATCTATTGCGTAAAAGAAAAATCAGTGTATCTTTGCAGAGCTTTTAACGAAAGGCTTACACAATATCGAAAGTAAATCTAACTGTTAGTTAGGGCTTCTAAGAAGTAAAAATATTGGTTTGGTAGTTCAGTTGGTTAGAATACATGCCTGTCACGCATGGGGTCGCGGGTTCGAGTCCCGTCCAGACCGCTAAAAGTTAAAAGTCAAAGCCTTCTCATTTATGGGAAGGCTTTTTTTATTTTAATTAATTTCAAAAATAGAAGTAAAAAAGCAAGTCATAAGCCGGGTTCTGTGTTCGATTACTCGAATAACTATCATTTATCTAGTCTTAAAATCACTCTTAAGATCCATCGACCTACCCTCTGAGTTTGGCGAGCAACCATTCAATACTTTTGTATATCCCCAGTTTACATGGTCTTTCAGTCCGTAAGGTTTACCTTGCTGTTTTTGTCGCCAAAAACACGGTGAGCTCTTACCTCGCCTTTTCACCTTTTCCAAAATTACTTTTGGTAGTTTTCCTTTCTGCGGCACTTTCTGTCCTGATTTCTCAGTCCTTCCCGTTAGGAAGTACGGCGCTCTATACTGCCCAGACTTTCCTCCTACATTACTGCAGGCGATAGTTTGACTTGCTTTTAAACAAATATAACTAAATCTTCCTATTTTTGTTTGTTTTTTACTTACATATCACACTTAGCTCGTCACTCTTAACTCGTCGTATATATGCTTCTCTACCTCCTACGTCATGCTAATGCAGAACATACTTCACCATCAGGGAAAGATAAAGACCGTCCACTTTCATCAATTGGAATAAATCAAGCAGTTTTATTAGGTGATTATGTTTCTACTTTAAATTTAATTGAAACAAGCATGTACATTTCATCAAGTCTACGAACGATAGAAACAGAAAACTATGCACTGAAAAGTTGTACAAATAATAAAGAGTTTCATGATGAACTTTACTTAACTTCTTCTAAAGAATTGATGAAGTTTATTAATGGACAGAACACTACTAATAATATTCTGATACTTGGTCATAATGAAGGAATCTCGGCGCTTGCATCCTATTTAACGGATCAATACATCGCTTTAAATACCGCAAATTGTATAACAATTGAGTTTGATTGTGTAAACTCAAATGAAATCTCAGGATCAATGGGTAAAATTATTGATTTTTTTAATCCTCTTTAGTAATTATATAGCTATAGTGAATTCCTGAACTACTATTACTCCTATATTGTTTACTTAAAACATTCAATTGTTCTTGAGTCTTATCTTCTGTTTTTAGTTCCGTTTTTTGTGAATTTTTGTTAGGTTGTATTGGCCCGTCGTAGTAATATACTGCAAGCATAATCCCTGTAATACTACCTCCTAAATGTCCTTGCCATGAAATTTTCTCTTCCATTGGAAAGATTCCCCATACTAAACTACCATATAAAAACACAATTAAAAGTGACACTGCTTGTAGGTGCTTTTGACGTTTTAATATTCCACTTAAAAATAAAAAACACACCAAAGAATAAATCACACTGCTGATTCCGATGTGGAATGAACCTTCATTTTTGGCTATAATCCAAGTTAAAATACCAGATAAAAACCAACTCAAAAAAAACACTTGAAAAGCAACTTTTCGATAGTAAAAGAGTAGGGCAACACTCAACACAAATACAGGAATTGAATTGTTGATGAGGTGATAGATATCGTTTGTTGAATGAATTAATGGAGAGAAAAACACTCCACTTAATCCTTCTAGTGTACGTGGCATAATACCTAAGCTTACGATATCAATTGGCGCGTAAAATTCTCCCCAGTACACCACCCATAAGGTTAATATTAGTAATGATGGATAGAGAAATATTTCGAAATTAAAGGATTTTTGTTCCATAATTTTAAGTGTTGTTAGTGTATACACTTCAATTATTATACCCCTAAACTTTTACTGACAAGTTGACTTAATATTTAAAACTGTTTAATTAGTTTAAACAATCTTGATTTATAATTATTTGCAATTTAAATAATTGGAAATAACATTGAAATTTTTGATGTTTTTTTCTAAATGATTACCAATTACCATAATATTTACACCTAGTTTTTTAAGTGTAATTAATTTTTTAGTTGTTTTTATACCTCCCCCTATTATTAATGGTGCTTTAGTGTGTTTTTTAATTTCTTTAATTATAGAATTTGGAACTGTTTTTTTTGCGCCACTTCCAGCATCTAAAAAAATTAATTTTTTTCCTTGTAACAAACCTGCTAACGAAATATTTAGTACTTCTTTTTTAGCAGTTCTCTCTAAGGGTTTTGTATTACTTATTTTTGCGACAGAACTGTCACTGTTGCCATCTATTAACAAGTAAGCAGTAGGCAAAATCTCAAGAGATGATTGATATATTTCTAAAGAGTTTTCAGTATGTTGTTGAATTAAATATTTAGGGTTATCACTAGACAATAAACTCAAATAAAGTATTCCATCAGCCGCTCCTGAAAATTGTTTGTTTGAACCAGGAAATAATACAATGTGTAACTGACAATTATTTTTAAGATATCGAACAACAAAATCAACTTGAATTTGTGTGGCGCTACTTCCTCCAACAAATAAAAAATGAACAGCACTTTTTGCTAACACTAGCAACAAGGTATTTAGTTGTTTTTCAGTGTTTGTTTTCTCGGGATCAATCAAGATGGCTATTTCGCCTTGTGCATTTGATATCTGTTTATAAAGAGAGTCTTTTTCTAACATACTAAATTATTAATACGTGAAACAAACGATATGATTTTCTAATTCGATCATTTCAAGTGGGATATTTTCATTCGAAATGCGTATAGATTTACCAAACCAGCTACCTAATTTATGAAAAATTGGAAGTTCATTTCGAAAACTCAGTCCATCAATTCCACTCCATTTATAGATTGCTTCTTTTCCACACCAAAAATGAGTGTAATGGATAGGGTTGTTTATTGATTGGATAGCCTTCAATTCACTTGAATGCATGAACTTTGGTGCAAGTTTTATTATTTTTTGTTGTATTTCTTCAAGGTCTATACCCACTCTTTTATTTGTAGAGATTGCCAAGCCAATAAAGCTAGAGGTATGACTTATAGATAAGCTGAACGAATGATCCGTAAAAAAAGGAGCGCCGTTTGTTAAATAGGAAATTTCTTTTTCTGGAAATAATTGATTTTTCAACATTCTAATTAATAAAAATTCTTTCTTTCGCTTTTGACTTTTTAAGGCAACGAATTTTTCTTTTTCATCGTCATTCAATTGAGTCAAATCTACAGCGGTTGAAAAATCAAGATGATTGCGTGTGATGTAAACTTGAGTATTGTTTTTGGTGTATGTAATGATTTCCATTGTTTTTAATATGTAGCAAATTTACACACAAAAAATAGATGCTCAAATGTGAAATTTACAAACAGTTTACTTTAACGAATTGTTAAAAATGTTTAAAAGAAATAATAGGTTAAATTTTGTTAACCCGTTTTTTTCCACTTTATTTGCAGTTGATTTTTTATGGTTTAGTCTTTAGAAATCAGATTTAAAAAGAATTTAATTTTATAGATATGGTAAGAAAGCTCTCTTTATTTGTTGTAACTTTCGTTCTATCAGCATTTTATGGTTTCTCTCAGAATGGAACAGGTGAAATCATAGGTTATGTTTACGATGGCGTGAATAAGACTGAAGGTATTTATGATGCAAAGGTTATCTTGAAGACAGGTCAAAATACGATAAGTATCGTTAAAACAGATCTTATGGGTAAATATCGTATTTCTAACGTTCAGCCTGGGACATACGATGTAGAGATTTCTCAAAAAATGGATGGATATGAAAGCGTGAAAATTGAAGGTATTAATGTTTCTTCAAATGGTACTGCGTTTCCTGAGCCAGTTTACCTTGAAAAACCAAAAGTAGAAATTGTAAAACCAGGTGAAAAACCCAAGCCAGCCGTTAAAGGGCCAGATGGAGAAGTTGAGTTAGGTGTAGCAAGGGTTATAAAACACAAAATCCCTCTAATTGATAAAGGAGGTAACGCTTCTGGTGGTACAGTAGGTAGACAAGATATAGCCGCTTTGCCAGGACGATCAATTGGTGAGGTTACATCTACTGTTGCTGGAACGAATTCTAGTACTGGTGAAATGAGTATTAGAGGTGCAGGTGGCGATGCTACTTATACATATATTGATAATGTTAAGATAAGTGGTTCAGTTAATTTACCAAAAAGTGCACTTGAAGAAGTTCAAGTAATGACAGGAGGTATACCTGCCAATTATGGTGATATCACTGGAGGTGTAATTTCTGTAACAACACGTGGTCCTTCTTCAAATTATTTTGGAAGTGCTGAAATTGTTTCTTCTGGATTATATTTCAAAGGTAAAGATGTAAATGGTTATGATGGTAAAGTTTTTGGATTGGATAAATATGGGTACAATCTAGCGGAAGGAATGCTTTCAGGACCACTATTATTTAAAAAAGATTCATTAGGTAACAAAACGAAACCATTATTAGGTTTTTTGATTTCTGCAAATTTCACTGATCAGTTAGATAGTCGTCCTCTAGCAAATGGTGGACAATATCGTGTGAAAAAAGATGTCAGAGATGCGATTTTAGCAAATCCCCTAAGAGAAATGCCTGACGGCAGAGTTCCGTTGCATGCTTCAAATTTTTTACATGCATCAGATTTTGAGCAAAATGCTTGGAGGATGAATGCTCGAACTTCTGCATTTACTTCGAATGCTAAAATCGATGTGAAAACGGGCCCGTCAATTAATTTGACATTTGGTGGTACATTTAATTACAATTTTGGTAAAGATGCATCTCGTTCAGGTTCTCTCTTGAATTTTACGAATAATGGAGATTATACGTCAACCGATTATAGAGTTTATGGTCGTTTTACACAAACTTTTGAAAATTCAAAAAATCCAAATGCTTTAATAAAAAGTGCTAGTTACACATTGATGGTTGATTATTCAAATACTTCTAGTAACAGTTATGATGGAAGATATAAATACAATGCTTTTGAATATGGACATGTAGGAACTTTTACTACAACCATGGAACCATCTTATGCGTTTAATCCGTATAATCTCACGAAAATTCAGACAGGTAATGTTAGTCAAAGAGTTGATTTTGTTCCATCTACTTCAAATAGTACGTTAGCAGCAATTACCTCTCAGTATTATTCTATTTATGCAAATAATCCAGAACGTTATATAAATATCGATCAAATACGAAATAGTAATGCTGCTTTGGTAAATGGTGGCTCACCGGATGGAGTTTATGGACTATGGACTAATATAGGCACACCTTATAATACAATGTCTAAAGGGCAATTGGAACAATTTCGTGTAACAGGAAATGGATCGTTAAATATTGGTGGGCATCGAATTTCATTGGGATTTGAATTTGAGCAACGTTTTCAAAGATCCTGGGGAGCAAGTCCTTCAAATCTTTGGTTCCTAGCTAGAAAATTGACAAATGCCCATATTTCAGAATTAGACTATTCAAAAGCTGATACTGTAAATATGGGTACATATAAACAGGTAAATTATCAAAATTTAAATGCAGGATATGCTTATAAACACAATGGCGTTTTTGGTGGGGATTTGGCACAAAAAAAGTTTTCTGATGGTGACCCAACTATGCAAGAAAGTCAATCATTTTTCGATTACAACTTACGTAATAAATTAAATCTACCTGGTGGAGGAACTAATAGTACTTGGGTTGATGTAGATCGTTTAGACCCAAGTTTACTCTCTATTAATATGTTTTCAGCAGATGAATTGTTAAATAATGGAAGTTCATATATTTCTTACAGCGGCTATGATAAAGCTGGGAATAAAACTTATGGTAAAACAGATATTAATGATTATTTTACCGCATTTGATGAACACGGTAATTACAAACGTGCAATAGGTGCTTTTCAACCGATTTATGTAGCAGGTTATATTATGGACAAATTTTCTATTGATAATTTATTGTTTAATGTAGGTTTGAGAATAGATGCATTCGATGCAAATCAACCTGTTTTAAAAGACCCATATCTTTTATATAACGCTCGAACAGTTAGTGAGGTAAAATCTATTTTCGCAAAAGACCAAACTTCATATAAATGGTTGGTAAACGATAATAAAGAAAGTGTAATTCCAAGTTCGATGGGAGATAATTATGTTGTGTATGTAAATGACGCAAATAATCCAACATTAATTAATGGATATCGTTCGGGTAGTACTTGGTATAATTCACAAGGTATTCCAGTCGATAATCCAAAATCAATTGAAGGATCTGGAGGTATTCAACCTTGGTTAGTGAATCCAAAATCAAAATTAATTAATGCAAGTGCTTTTGAAACCTACAAACCACAAATTAATTTTATGCCTCGTTTTTCTTTTTCTTTCCCTATTTCAGACGAAGCTTTATTTTTTGCGCATTATGATATCTTGACGAAACGTCCAACTTCTGGTAATTTCTTTGATCCAACTCAATATCAATTTATTGGAGTACAATCTTCTCCTTCAATTAATAATGCAAACTTAAAACCTGAAACAACCATTGATTATGAACTAGGGTTCCAACAAAAGTTAACAAATAATTCTTCTATAAAAATTTCTTCTTACTATCGTGAACAGAGAAACATGGTTCAAATAATGAATATGGTTGCTGCTTATCCGAAAACATATTCCACAATGGGAAATAGAGATTTTGGAACTGTAAAAGGATTGACCATTGCGTATGATTTAAGAAGAACAGGTAATATTCGTTTGACAGCCAATTATACCTTACAATTTGCGGATGGAACCGGTACGGATGGAAATCTAATTGGATCTTTACTTCAAAACAATCAAGCCAACTTACGTAATATTTTCCCGTATTCGTATGATACACGACATCAGTTTAATATTGTAACGGATTACCGTTATGGAAGTGGAGAGAGATATAATGGACCTCAAATTGGAGCTATAAAATTGTTTGAAAATACTGGAATCAATTTTGTAACAAATATTTTTTCTGGGAATCCATATTCATCCCAACAAAACGTTACTAATCTAGCAAGTGGTTTAACTTCAGGGATTAAAGGTACTCCTTATGGATCTCGTAAGCCTTGGTCTTACCGTTTAGATATTCAGGTAGATAGAAATTTTCAAATTAAATTCTCAGATAAATCTAAACCAGGTAATGACAAAGAGAAATTGGTTTTTCTTAATGTTTATATTCGTACAACTAATTTATTTAATCAATTTAATGTACTGAATGTGTTTAGAGCTACAGGTAACTGGAATGATGATGGTTTCTTATCTGCAGTAGCATCTAAAGAAACAATTCAAGCAAAGTATGATTCTCAAGCCTTTGTAGATTATTATTCTATGATGGTGCAAAATTCTTATAATATAAGCTCTCCACGTACTATTCGTTTGGGACTAAGATTTGATTTTTAATTGAACATTATTTTAAACAATATAACAATGAAATATTTAGTAATAGTAATATCATTTACGTTAAGTACTTTCGGATTTTCCTATGATTATGATTTTGGAAAAAAAGGAAATGTACAGAAACATATCAATAAATCTGGTTGTGCACCCACTAGTACTACCTTGAGGATGAAGTATAATGATGTAAGTGCATTATTGGAAACGGGTGGTATGTTATTTTTGGATCGTTCTATAGGTGTTGGGACCTATGAAGTTCCAAAAAACTCTGGTTTAACTGCAATCTATGCTGCATCATTGTGGATGGGAGGCGTAGATGTAAATAATCAGTTAAAGATTGCAGCTCAAAAATTTAGAAATTCAGGGAACGACTTTTGGTCTGGACCATTAACTGCAAAAGCTGGTACTGGAAATTATAATCCTAAAAATCCATTGGGTGATAATAGTGTGAAAGATTTTGGTGATGCAAATATTGGAAAAGATGAATGTGATGCGTATGATAAATTTTTTACGATACGCAAATCGGAGGTCATTCAGTTTTCAACTTGGTGGGAAGCTTGTAAGGGTTTAAAAGCAAGTACTGAAGTTTGTTCAACAACAGACTCTCCTACAAATGAGGTGTTAAATAGGATTTACGCATGGCCAGCACATGGAGATGATTTGTTGTTTCAAGACCATTATTTAGCGCCATTTTATGATAATCCACTTTGTAAAAGCGGCAAAAATGGTGAATACAAACCTTTAGAAGACGGAGATTATCCTTGGTATGATGACATCTTAAATAAAAATGATATCGAATGTGGAAGTGATCGAAGAGTTTCTTTATTTGGAGATGAAACAAACTGGTGGATATTTAATGACAAAGGTAATATTCACACCGAAACTGGTGGTGACCCAATTGGAATGGAAATTCGTGCACAGGCATTTACTTTTACCACTACCGATGAGATTAATAGAATGACTTTCTATAATTATGAAATGATAAATCGAGGTACACAAACATTGTACGAAACTTATTTTTCTCAATATGTAGATGCAGATTTAGGTAATTATAGTGATGATTATGTAGGGTGTGATGTTGCTCGTGGTTTAGGCTATTGTTATAATGCAGATGAAAACGATGAGGCGAATGCTGGTAAATTAGGGTACGGTTTAAATCCACCAGCAATCGGTGTTGATTTTTTTGAAGGTCCATATCAAGATGCGGACGGTGAAGATAATCCAGGTCCAGAGTACGATAGTAAAGGAAAATTGATTCTGCCAAATGTGAAAGATGTGATTGCTAAAAAAGGAATAGTCTACGCTGGTTTAGGGATTGGATATGGTGACGGTATTGTTGATAATGAGAGATTTGGTATGAAACGTTTTTCCTACTATACAGGTTCAGGTTCTTCCACAGCAAGTGTTTCGGATCCGCAAACAGCTGGTCAGTTTTATAATTACATGAAAGGGAAATGGAAATTAGGAGAACAGACAATGTATGGTGGTACAGGTTTTCCTGGTGATAAAAATGTAACAACAATTAATTCAGATTACATGTTCCCTGGCGACTCTGATTTTTTAAATTGGGGTACAAAGGGAGAAGATCCTGGAAGTAGTAATTGGTCAGAAGTTACTCAGAGTAATACAAAAGGAGATAGACGTTTTGTTCAGTCTGCAGGTCCTTTTACATTGAAACCTGGTGCGATTAATAACATTACTGTTGGTATAGTTTATGCAAGAAGTACTCAAACTGGATTGTTTGCTTCAGTTGATGCGCTAAAAATGGCAGATACTAAAGCTCAACGTTTGTTTGATGATTGTTTTAAAATTCTAGAGCCGCCAAGTGCACCTAAGTTGACGGTTCAAGAGTTAGAAAACCAAGTTATTTTAACGATTAGTAACCCTAAGTCATCTAATAATTTTGGTGAAAATTATACTCAAAAAGATAATACAATAGATCCAATGTATAAAGATAATTTATATCGTTTTGAAGGATATAAAATTTATCAAGTTAAAAATGAGAAAGTTTCTGCATCTCAGTTGGAAGATAATGGGACTAATTCACAATTATTATTTACTTGTGATATTAAAAATGGAATCTCAAAGATTAATAATGTTGAGTATGATAAAGATTTAGGTTTTTCGGTTGCAACAGTTATGGTTCAAGGGCCAAACCAAGATCAAGGCATAAAACATAGTTTTTCAGTAACTAAAGATAAATTTACAAATGGTATTTTAGTGAATAACAAAAATTATTATTTCGTTGCGGTTGCATATGCTTATAATAATTATAAAAAATATATTCAGGACGAACCAAATTTTACAGATGGTCAGAAAAAACCTTATATTCAATCAAGAACAGGTTTTGATGGTTCTGAAATAAAACCGGTATTAGGTATACCTCACAAACCATTGTCTGAGAATATAATTAAAAAATCTGATTATGGTACAACACCTCAAATTACTCGTTTAGATGGTAGAGGTAATGGAGGAATATCTGTTGATTTAATTAAAGCATCTTCAGATCAAATAATTTCTAAAGGAAAGTTGGCTGATCCAACGTATGATTATGGAAAAGGGCCTTTAAATATTAAAGTAGTTGACCCGCTAAATTTGGCAAAAGGATACTTTGAGTGTAAATTTAGGAATTATACCGTAGCTAAGGATGAATTAGATGAATCAATTAATAACCAAGGCGTAGACACTTCTTCATGGGTAATCTATCGTTATAACAGTAAGGATGGTGGGATATTGTTGGACTCTATAGTTTCTGAAAATACAATTGCAGTGAATAATGAACAGATTATTCCTCAATGGGGAGTGTCTGTACAAATTGTTCAACCAGAAGCTGTTCAGATTGATGCATTATTAGCAGGATCTGCTGAATATAGAAAATTTGCTGAACCTATATCCAATTCAATTACTTTTTCGGATTCATCAAAAAAATGGTTGACTTTTGTAAGTGACAATGATCAATTCAATCAAAATAACTGGATTCATGCTGGTATTTACGCACCAGATGATAAGAAAGATAATAAACCAAGTGAAGGATACAAAAATCCATTTTTATATCCTGATGAAACTTATGGACAAGATGCTTCAATCCATAAAAATCAAGCTTGGTTGGATAGTAAACAAAAATTTTCTAAATTAATTGGGGGCGGTATTGCTCCTCATTGTTTGGTTGGTTATCAAGCAGAATTTATGCCTTTAGCCTATCCAAGTGTAATAAAAGGTACGATAACTGATTTACGTGACAATGCTTCTATCTCAAGAACACCTAGTGTTGATTTGGTTTTAACATCTGACACGAGTAAATGGACACGCTGTGCGGTTATTGAATTGGGTAGAAATACTTCATTGACCGAAGGTGGTGCTGAGGCTGGTTCATTGCGAAAAGGATTAAGTGTAGACAAAAGTGGTAATACGATTGCCAATTCAACGGGTTTAGGATGGTTTCCAGGCTATGCAATTGATGTTGAAACAGGTGTACGTTTACACATGGCTTTTGGAGAGAATTCATTTTTTTATAACGATAATGGTCGTGATATGATATGGAATCCATCTGATGTTTTACTTGATAACAATAATCAACCTCATGTTGGAGGTCAGCATGCGATTTATGTGTTTGGAAATAATGTGGATGCTAAGTGGGGTAAATGTCCAATCTATGATGGGACTAATACTTGGGTATATGATCAATTAAAATCAGGTGATCTACAACAAATACGTAATGCTTATGCAAGTTTAGTTTGGGTAGTAAATCCTTTACTCGCTAGAGATCAAAAATTATTATCTTCTGACGTTAAAATTAAAGTGCGTCTTTCGAAACAATATAATGATTATAAAGCAACTGGTAAGAATAATGGAAAACCAATGTATGGTTGGTCTATGGATGAAATAGCAAGTGAAGTAGCTAGCGTTGATATACAAAAGCAAGCACTTTCATTAATAAACGTCGTTCCTAATCCTTACTATGCGTTTTCAGAATATGAAAGAGGTAAAATTGATACACGTGTTAAAATAATTAATATTCCTGCAAAATGTAATATAAATATTTACAATATGAGTGGAAAATTAATTAGAACTTTTAAAGTGGATCGAACTAGTGAAAATTCAGATCAACGTATTTATAGTATTGATTGGGATATGAAAAACAGTAAGGCTATACCAATAGCAAGTGGTGTTTATTTAATTCACGTGGAAGTTCCAGGTATTGGTGAAACAATCATAAAGTTCTTTGGTGGTGTTAGACAGGTAGATTTAGAGAACATTTAATTGTTTAAATATGCAAATTATGAAAAAGTCAATGAATATATCTAAAATTGGAATTTTATCGATCGTTTTTTTATTATCAAGTTTTATTTTTGCTGGTAATGAAGATCGTTCTGGTTCTGCGGGAGCAACCCAATTGTTAATTAATCCTTGGAGCAGATCTTCTTCCTTAGGAGATGCTAATGTTGCAAATTCAATGGGGTTGGAAGCTACATTTACTAATATTGCTGGTTTAGCACAAACAGATAAAACGCAGTTGAAATTTAATTTCACGAATTGGTTAGGAAGTGCAGGTATACCCTTTTATAGTGCAGGTATAGCACAACGTATAAGTTCTTCAAGTGTGTTAGCGTTAAGTGTACAGTCTTTAAGTTTTGGAAGTTTATCCATTACTACAACTGACAATCCTGATGCTGGTATAGGTACATTCTCTCCAAAAATGTCTATCATTAATCTTGGCTATGCTAAATCATTTACAACTGCAATTTCAGGAGGTATTAATTTTAAAGTGCTATCTGAATCTATTTCTAATGTAAGTTCTACTGGTATAGCTGTTGATGCTGGTATTAAATATGTTACCGGTAAGTTAGACAGATTGAAAATGGGTATTACATTGAAAAATATAGGATCACCAATGACAATGACTGGTGATGGTTTTAGATCTCAAGTAACAATACCCTCATTAACTGAATTAGTAACTAGAGAGCAAATTTCTCAAAAATATGAATTGCCTTCAATGATGTCTATGGGTGTTTCTTATGACATTTTGAATGATACGACTGTCAAAAATAAATTAACTGCAGTGTTTGCTTTTACAGCAAATTCTTTTTCAAATGATCAATATCGTTTTGGATTAGATTATTTATTTAATCCTGGTTTTGCCGCTTTCAATATTAGAGGTGGATATGTTTATGAAAAAAATCTTTTGAGCAGTGAAGATAGAACGAACGCATTAACAGGAGTAACTGCAGGAATGTCTGTTGATTTAATTTCTAGAAGAACCACTGTTGAGGGTGTTAAAAAGGAGACAGCTGTTGGTTTTGAGTATGCTGTTAGAATGTCTAATCCATTTGGATTAATTCACACTTTTGGTGTTTCTATCAGTTTAAAATAAGTTTATTTTTATATTCGAAGAGAGTCTTTAGACTCTTTTCGTTTTTTATATAATTTCTACGTATGTCACAAATTACATATTACACAGAAGAAGGTTTAAAGAAATTGCGTGATGAATTACACGAAATGAAAACTGTGCTACGTCCTTCTATTTCAGATCAAATAGCAGAAGCTAGAGACAAAGGTGATTTGTCTGAAAATGCTGAGTATGATGCTGCTAAAGAGGCTCAAGGATTATTAGAAATGAAAATTTCTAAAATGGAAGGAATTTTAGCGAATGCTCGAATTATCGATGAATCTACTATTGATACTTCTAAGGTTTTTATCTTGTCTAAAGTTAGAATTAGAAATGTTTCTAATGGAATGGAGATGCAATATACTATAGTAGCTGAAAATGAAGCGGATTTGAAAGCTAAAAAGATTTCTATCGATTCTCCAATTGGTAAAGGTTTATTAGGTAAAAAATTAGGTGATATAGCTGATGTAACAACACCAAATGGTATTATTCAGTTTGAAATAATGGATATTTCAAGATAATGGCTACTATTTTTTCTAAAATTATTCAAGGTGAAATTCCTTGTTATAAAGTAGCTGAAAATGATAATTTTCTAGCTTTTTTAGATATTCAACCTTTAGTGAAAGGTCATGTATTGGTTGTTCCAAAGGTTGAAATAGATTATATTTTTGATATTGAAGATAATTTATTAGGTGAAATGATGATCTTCAGTAAAGATGTTGCTCGTAAAATTAAATTAGCATTTCCCTGTCAAAAGGTTGGCGTAACTGTAATAGGTCTAGAAGTCCTACATGCTCATATTCATTTAATTCCAATCAATAATTTATCTGATATGAATTTCGCTTCACCAAAGTTAAATTTACATTCTGATCAGTTATTTTCAATTGCTGAAAAGATAAGTAAGCAATAATTTAGCTATTCCTTTTTTGTGAGGAATTTTTTGATCGTTTCTCGATAACCATTATTCTTTTGAACGTAAAGTATTATTCTTGTTTGTATATACATTAATATAAACATGATCGTAATACATACTAATGTTATAGGTACATTAAATCTAGTTTTATATCCAATAATTGGCTTTATGAATTGATATATGATTATTAAGTGTCCTACATAAAGCCATAATGTATTTCTACTCATTTGTTTCATGAATTTAGGCAAATCAGTTACAATTAGACTTAAAAAAGCCATTATTGAACCTATTGTAATTACAATTCCAATGCGGTGATAAATTAAATTTGGACTGTCGTGCCAAAAGTAACTTTTTCCATAATAGTATATTTCAAAATGATTTCCTATTTCTGATAGAAATATAAATCCAAGTCCTACAAAAGCTAACTTAATTCCAATGATTTTTTCAAAATTTGGTTTTTTAATTTCATAATTTAACCATAAGCCTAAAAGTGCACCTGCGAAAATATAAGCTAACCAGGGTGTTAATGGAAACATTGATTTGGTTTCAAAATCATTTAAATAGGGCGCAACGAAAATTGGAAGATGTGAAAGATCTACATTGTTCAATAATGGAAAAGAAGAGATGATAATAAGCATCAATAGAAAGTATATGGTTGTCATTACCCATTTTTTGTGTCTAGAAATAAAGTAGACAAACATAATTGTAAGCAATCCTAATGCTATAATGTGCAATACATCAACTCTAAGTGATCTTTGTTTCTCTTCTAGCGTTAAAACGTTCGAAATAATCAAAAAAGGGACGCTAATTATTACTCCCCAAAATACTGATGTAAATAATCTGCGTTTTTTATCTTCCTCTTCGAAATATTTTTTATTGAATAATGCTTCTCTAAATCGAATATGTTTTATAGCTCCTTCTCTAAATAAATTTTTTATTACATTGTCTTGATAAATAGCTTCTTTATTAGTGATTAGTTTATATATGTAGATTGAAACTGAAATCCATAAAATTGTAAAAAATGTTTCTCCTATACTAACAGATAAAAAATGTTTCAATCCTTCAGTTGTAAATATTTGGCTTATTTCATAAATTGGAAAATTTAATAGGTATCCCCAAAATAACAAGGTGAAAATTCGATTTATTCCAGCTTTTACACGTGGATTTGTTCCGTCTTCTTGTTCTTGAGATAGCATCAAAAAAGTGAATACTGCTCCTGATACCATCATAAAAAACGGAGCGGTATAGCCTCGAAGCATGGTCCAGATTTTGATTCCTGTACTGTGTCCATCACGAATAGATAAATCTAGAAAATCATAAGTAGTATGACCTTGTATCATCATAAATAAGGCTAATACACGCATCAAGTCAAGAAATAATATTCTTTTAGGTTTTTCCATAATTATAAATATAGAAAAAGTTGATAGATTATAATACCCTAAAGCCTATAATTTCAACTTTTCGTTCAAGTGCAGCTTTTTTCGAATATACTGAATTTCTTAGATCATATGGATTATCACTAACTAACATATCAGCGTTATATTCTCCTAATGGTTCTTCACGAAAGGTTAATTTAGCTTTTTCGTTTGCTTGTGGAATCAAATACTTTAAAAGTATTCCATTTTTGTAAAATACGATATAATTTCTAACCGAATTTATTCTACGTTTACTTAAATATTTATTGTAATCAGTTTTAGCAAGTGGACTTGCATATCCTCTAAAGATGAGTTCAAATGAAGTCCCAAGTTTTAATTCTATTTCTAGTAATTGTAAAAATTCATCTAAGTCCTTTTTCCCTTTTTGAAGATTATGTTGGAAGAAGTTTGTTATTTCTTTTTCAGCTTCTATTTTTTTTAAATGCAATAATCCTTTTGAGTAATTAGATGTGTAAGTACTAATCATATGATTGTAATCATTATATGTTTCTAAATAATTAATGTATGATATTGAATCTTTTGTTTTTGGGTTAGGTATATCATTATGAAAGTACAGTGAAACAGGTATAAGTTGCTCAAGTTTATCTATATTTTTTTCTTTCTCAATGATACGGAGATTCTCACTCATAAATTTTAGGGAGTCAATTTTTGGTTGTTTTTGAGTTGAATCACATTTATTTTTGATAATTGGTTTTAGTATATATATGTCTGAACAGCATATTTTATTTTCCGATGTATGATTACGATTACTGGTAACATAAAAATTTGTGGAATCTTTGATTATGTAAGTATCATTATTAGTACTATTAAAAGGGATCCCTAGGTTTAAGATTTCAGAGTCTTTATTAGGATTAAATAAAGTTTTATGAATATCATAACCTCCAAATCCATTTAGCCAAGTAGATGAAAAGTATAACATGGAAGTATTATTATCAAAGAATGGGGTGATTTCATTTTCTATTGAATTAATATTTGAAATTTCCTTTACTTTTTTGATTGTTTTGCCTGTGATGTAGCCGTAAAAGATATCTAATTCACCCTTGCCGTTTTTTTTATCAGAACAAAAAAATAAGTAATCAGTACCTTTAATTGTGCCAAAAGCAGGCATTGTAAATGAAAATTTTTTTTCATTTACTTCCCCAATTAATGTGTCGGGATTAGACCAAATTCCATGTTCGTAATTACTAACTAAAATTTTACAATTTTTACTAGTTGATTTGGCATCACAATTACTAAAATAAAAATATCTTCTATCAGTTGAAAATGTACCATTTGAAGTATGGTTAATTTTAGAATTAATTGAATTTATCTCATTGAGTTGATTACCATTTTCTTTGTTTATGGTGTAAATTTTATTTAAGTAATTTTCAGATGAGATTTCACTTGTGTCATCACAGTTTTTACATTTTAAAGAGCTAATAATTAGCATCTTGCCATCGATCGCATGTCCAAATTCTGAGTCGTTTGTTGAAAGCCCATGAATTTTGTTTACTGAATATTTTAGTGTGTCTTTTTTATTTTCGATCGCCCAATTACACGATTCTATTTCCCGTTTTCCTTTATTAACGTATTGTATATATTGTTTTTTTTTTCTGAAAATTGTTACATTTTTAAAATAATCTATAGCTTTTTCATAGTCACCCATCTGTTTGGAAATTAATCCAAGATTTAAAGATGTTTTTGGTTCGTAAATATTTTTTTTATCCAATTTCTGAAGTTTTTCTAACATGAATTTCGCTTTCTCAATTTTTTTTGTTGAAATTAATAGTAATGAGAAATCATCTAAAATTTTACAATTCAAACTATCTTTTTTGAGTATACTATCGTATAAAATTTCTGCTTCTGTATAATCTTCTTGTTCTAAATTCAATTGAACAAGATATAATAGTTCTCTTTTGGACGTTTGCGCCAGAAAAGCAGTTGTAATATTGATAAATAAGAATATTATAAATAATCGATACATTTTTTATGCATTTTGTTTTTTTGTTTTTTTCTTGACCAGATATATTGAATGTTTAATTCAAGACCACCTCTTCCATTACTTGCCTTAGAAAGTTTTGACACATTAATGTCATAATTTAAAGTGCTTATAAATTGATTCATTTTTAAACCAAGTTGAAGAATTAATGCGTCTTTGTTTCTAAAATAAATACCAGAAATTAGTTGATTTTTCACACTTAAAATGGAAGTGTTTAATTCACATTTTGAACCAAAAATTAATTCATTATAAATCCCTTGTTGTTGTATGTTTACTGTAGGAAGTAAGTTTATTGTTGTTGAAATTTTATAAATTAATTGAATAAAATGGTGGTACCGAATAAATCTTGGTACTTTAACATCATAAAATCCCTGATCTGGTTGATTAATATTAAAAACAGCTGAACCCAAATTTAATGTGACTAAATCTGAAATATCTTTTGAATAGTTGGAGCCAATTCCAAGCGTAAAATTAGATTTTTGTTGTGTAGAATTTTTTTCATTACTTGGGATTAAGTCTGAGTATATATATCCATTAAATTGATTGTCAAACATATAGTTTGAAAAATTCATTTGGTTATATTTCCAGCCTATTTCTAGTCCTATTCTAATTTTAGTCTTTTTTTGTAAATTTTGATAGATAGTATAAGCAGGTGAAAATTTCATTTCTAACGTTCTAAATATTCCATCGCCTGTAACATCATGGATGATCAGTCCTCCGTATGCCAATTTACGATTGTATTTGTTTATCGCATCAAATGTTATAGCTTGTGTTTGGTAGGGTTTTGTTACATTTCTCCACTGATCTTTAGTACTGAGTGTAAATCTAAAGTCTCCTGAAAATACACCTGCATTTGCTGGATTTTGATACATTGAGTTTTCGTTCGCTTGTGACCAATGAACATCTTGTGCAATGCTTTTTGCATAACTAAAAAAAAGAAAAATAAAAAAGTTTAAATTTTTCACTTATTTGTTTGTGCTTTAAAGATACTTTTTTTGTTTTATTATATAAGAAACATTACTTGTGAAGTTTTTAATATTACGTCGCTTAAATTTCATGCATAAAATTTAAGTTTATTAACTATTTGTTTAACAGCGCTTTAATCGTGTTGATAACTTGTTGATTAATCGCTTTTTACTAATTGGTATTGATGGGTTTTTTAATGTAATTTTGTTTGTAATTCATTATAATTAGATATAAAGGATGATACGATCATTTTTAAAACGTAAATTAACAGATAATCAGTTGGCAAATATTTTTGTTAATGGATTATTGGAAGTTATTGATAACGGATTTAAAGATGTTGCCTCATTAATTAATGAAGATATAGCCTTTGAATCGACTCCAAACATATCCTCTGACGCTCATTCTGAATTTACGTTAATAGTAATTGTAGGTAATTTAGTTACTTTGGAGTCTAGCTTTGATGCTGATCAAGCGCATCGTGTAGAGCATTTGATTTATCAAAAATTTGCTGCTATTTTTTCTATGACTGAAACTAGTTTTGAAAATTTAATTAAGGATTATAAGAATTTTATTGCACGTGTAAATCATCCATCTAAAAATATGTTATATGGTATGTCAAAGGCAATCTTTCATAAATATAATTTGAATGATTTTCAAGATGAATATTTTAAGCGTATGCAAGCTCCAAATCCATTGTTTTTAAAACGTATGGATGATGTGATGAGTAATTTTATTTGGGATTGGGAGGTTTTCTTTAAAAAATATAAGTTATAAACTATTCTCACAAAAGAATCAAAAAGCTATCTTTTATTCATATCTAAATACACTACTTTTTTCGTTTCAAAAAAATCGTAATCAAAAAATTTTGAAATATCATTGTATTTAATTTTTTGTTTTAGTGGCTTCATCTCCTCGTTCAAATCACCTCCTTTAAGATACAAAATCCCATTTCTTAATTTATTCTTATTTTCTTCTAAGAATTTACCTTTTACCCATTTTAAAAATGCTGGCATTGCTGTAACCGCTCGACTTACAATGAAATCAAATTGTTCTTGTATATCTTCAGCTCTCGCATGATGAGTTGTAATATTGTTGATTTGTAATGTTTCACACACTTCATTGACTACTTTAATCTTTTTACCGATTGAGTCAACTAATACAAACTGACAATTTGGAAATAAAATGGCTAATGGAACACCAGGAAAACCGCCTCCTGTTCCAATGTCTAGTATGCGTGAACCATCTTTAAAATTTTGCACTTTAGCTATTGCAAGTGAATGTAGAACATGTCTTTCGTAAAATTGATCCAAGTCTTTACGTGAAATTACATTGATTTGTTCATTCCAAAAAGTGTAAACTTCTTTTAATTTTGAAAATTGATCTTTTTGTAAATTTGTAAGGTCTGGGAAATGTTTAAATATTAAATCGACATTTGTCATCGTTATACATTATAAATTTGTTCAACTTCGTTTGCGTATTTTATAAGAATGATTTTTCGTTTTAATTTTAAAGTAGGAGTCAATTCTCCACCTTCCACTGAAAATTCGTGATCTAATAAAGTATATCTTTTAATTTGTTCAAAACCACCATAGTTTAAATTCATTGTTTCAACTTCTTTTTGTATACGTTCTTTAATTTCTTTAGTCAAAATTAATTCAGCGTTGCTTAATTTAGTAAAGTTCAACTGCTTGCTGTGTGTCCATTCTTTTAGGTAATTGAAATTAGGCACTATAAGTGCTCCTGGAAATTTTTGTCCCTCACCGAGAACCATTATTTGTTCGATGAAACGAGATTCTTTGAATTTGTTTTCCATGGCTTGAGGAATAATATATTTACCTCCAGAAGTCTTGAAAATTTCTTTTTTACGATCTGTTATTTTTAAGAATTTTCCTTCAATAAATGTACCAATATCACCGGTGTGAAACCATCCTTCTTTATCAATTTCTTCAGCTGTTTTTTCTGGTAAATTGTAATATCCCATCATTACATTTGGGCCTTTGACAAGTATTTCACCATCTTCTGCTATTTTTACATGAACATCGTGAATCAAGGTTCCAACGGTACCTATGCGTATACCATTTTTGATGCAATTCACAGAAATTACTGGAGACGTTTCTGTCAATCCATAACCTTCCAATATTGTAATATCAGCAGCAAGAAACATTTTGGCTAATTTTGGTTGTAAAGCAGCACTTCCGGAGACAATAGCACGAGTTTCTCCCCCTAGAGCCTCCTGCCATTTAGAGAATATTAATTTTCGAGCAATTGCTAGTTTGATATTGTACCATAAACTTCTATTGACTACATCATATTGTTCACCTATTTTAACAGCCCAAAAAAACAGTATGCGTTTTAGACCTTTAAGTTCTTCCCCTTTAGAAATTATTTTTTCATATACTTTTTCAATCAATCGAGGAACTGCAGTAAACATGTGAGGTTTTACTTCTTTGATATTTTCTCCTATTGTATCTAGAGATTCTGCAAAGTAAATAGCGCATCCTATATACATATACAAGTAATGTAACATGCGTTCATATACATGACATACCGGTAAAAATGTAAGAACACGTGAATGTTGATCGCAGGGCATTCTATCGACACATCCTAGGACATTAGATAAAATATTATTATGTGATAGCATAACACCTTTCGGATTTCCTGTTGTACCTGATGTGTAAATTATAGTAGCTAAATCTTGGTTTTGTATCACAGATTTTCTTTCTGATAATGTGTTTTTATCAATAATTGAATAATTAGTATGAATTTCAAGCCAATGAGGTATGTATGCTTCTTTATTAAAGGAAAATAAAAATTCAAGTGCAGGTAATTCAGTTTTAATGTTATTAATTGTGCTGTATAAATTCATATCTCCAACTACGCACAATTTAATCTGAGAATCATTAAAAATGAATTTATAATCTTCAGTTGAAATATTAGGGTATATTGGAACTACTATTGCGCCAATTTGAAGGGTAGCTACATCTAATACATTCCATTCATAGCGATTTGTTGATATTATTCCAACTTTATCTCCAGGTTGAATACCTAAAGAGATTAAACCCTTGGAAGTTTTCTCTACAAGCTCAATAAATTCTTTTGTTGAAATAGAAGACCATTTTCCATTAGTTTTTGTAGAAAACATTTTAGAATTAGGAAACTTTTCTAATTGATGATATGGGATGTCGAATAATCTTTTCATAATGTAAACTTCATGGAACAAATTAAATATAATTATTTTTTTTTAAAAATTTGTTTTTATTCCATGCTATAAATTTTCTTACCTTTTATATATGTTGCATTCGAATAAATCGCATTATAATTTGATGTAGTACTAATTGGAGTTTCTAATATGGAGAAATTGGCATATTTTCCTTTTTGTAAAGTTCCAAATTCCACTTCTGTAAACGATAAATAACTAGCCCAATTTGAAATTGATTTAAGTGATTTAATATAATCAAGTCTGTTGTTTTTTGTATAATTTGAAAGATTTAAAAATATACTATTACTTGATTGATAGGTTCCAAATACAAAAAGTGGTCTGTTAATATGATTGGATTCGTTTAATAGAATGAAGAAATTATTTTCCTCTAACTTTTTAAGTGAATTAATATCATTGTCATCTAGATTAAACACATACCAACGATGATCTTTTTTATAATCATTCAATGTTTTTAATATCGTTGATAAATAAGATTTAACTTCCTTAAAGTTTATGCCAATTTGTAAATTTTTACTTTTTGCTACAGCGCATGCTTCAGAAATTTCTTTCAATTCATTTTTTGATAAAGTGAAACCTTGTATTTGTAGTTTTGACGTCTTTTTGAATTTGTAATTGCGTGTGAATGAAATGTTATTACTGGAAGGTGTTAAGTTAACATGCCAGACAAGTTCCATTTTTGTTGAGAATTTCAATAAAATTTGCAATTGATTATAGGTTATATTGTGAACAAATACTTCGGTAAATCCTTGTTCTAAATGTTTGATTTCCATTTTCCTTAAATAGGAAAAATTAACTTCTGAGTCTAATTCCAGAAAGCTGTTATAAAATGTAGGCACTATTTCTCTACCTTTAACATCGTTTATCTCTTCAGCTCTATATTTATTTAAGATTTGTCGTTCTGGACCAATCTCAACGATTTTACCATCTTTTATTGCGATTGCTTCACCTGTAGTATTTATATCATCTAAACAAATAATATTTGCATTGTGTAAGATTAGATCTACTTTTTTTCCTTTCATACAACTGTTTAAAAGGAATGTAGTTAGGAATAAAATGAAAATTTTCATGAGTTATGATCTAATAAGTTTTTGATCTTTGAGTAGTCAATTGATAGTAAAAGTATACTCATAGTAAAAGGCATAAAAGGGATTTTATATCTAACTATTGCTCCGAGTACAGGTACGGTTAAACCAATTAATATAGTTAAAAGTAGTGAAAAATATAAACCAAAATATAAATATGGTAGTTGATTTACGGTTGGTTTTTTGAAGAAAAATATAGCTAAAACTATTAATATTAAAAACATTGTGTTTTCAAAAGCGGTCAAGGCGAAAAAAATATTTTTCATTTCGATCAAAGTAGGTCGAAACATACCGTTTATAAATGCTTGTGGTGTGTTTTTCAGGTAGGACCAAGCTGTATCATCTAGCTCTCCTAGCTTGATTGTACTTCCAGCTTTTGTGTCTCTAGCAACATTTATGAAATCTCGTTGTTTATATTTTAAATTTCCAGATAAGTCTATATTTTGATTTATATATTTTGCATTGAAAGCGATGATGATTAAACCAATGTTTACAATGAAAAATGTCCATCCTTTTTTTTTTAATTTAAAATAATGAACAACCGTCCAGGCTAATATGCTTGGAATGAGAGTTATAAGTACGTATGTTTTTGTAATTGCCAATAAACCTAAAGTTCCGAATACAAGTAAAATATATTTTATTTTATTTTCAGAATAAAGTATACGAGTAAATGCAAAAACAAATATGCCAATTCCAAACAAGAGTATACTTTCTTTCAAAATTCCTGATCCCCAAAATAAAACAGAGGGAATTAAAAAACACGCTAATATCAGTTCTTTTTTGCTTTGTCTAAATTGATAAATATATGTTCTGTAAATCCCTGTCAAACCAATGAAAGACAATGTTGATAAGACTAAGGTGTGGACATGGTAATACCCAAATGAGAATAAGTAGATAACAGCATTAAAACGTATTACAGTTCTGTTATCGTTAAATACATTTGAAGCATGAGGTTTGAACCAATAATTTGTTTCTTTTAAATGTTTGTGAATTTCTGAAGACTCATTTTGGATTCCAAAAATTATTTTCCAAAATCGAACTTGATTATTATGATAGACATGATCATACAAATATTTTGCATCATCAAAGTATTTAAATACATCTGCAGTTTTTCGGTCAGTATAATAGTATGTGTATACGTAGTAGACTGATATTCCGATCATAAATTTTAATGTGAATAAAACACTAAGTGTTCTAAATGAAATACCTGAATTTTTAAAAAACGACCATCTTTTCAGCATGAATATACCGAGTAGAAAATAGAATATAATACATATACTTTCCAATATTAACTGAATTTATGTGCTTCAAAGATACACAATCTATTTTCTTCTATATTTATGGTAGAAATTGAGTGCTTTTGATTTGTCTATCATTGTTAACAAGCAAAAGAAAAGTAGCGGGAGTAATGGTGCCTTGTATCTAACTAAATTACCTAGAACAGGTACTAATAAGCCTAAAAAGATGTACGTAATAACAATAAAAGTTCCAAGTGAAAAAATGATTAATTGTTGATTGGAATTCAGTTTTCTAGGGAAAATAAATAGGGCTACAAATAAAACGATAAATAATAAATTCTCAAGTGCAGGATAGATAGTTATTATTGAATTTATTTCAAAAATATGGGGTCTAGAAAATCCATTGCTTAGTCCATATGGTAAACACAAGAAAAAGTTTGATAATTGACCGTCCAATTTTTTTGTGTTAACTAAGCTTTTTGCATGTGCTAACCTTGCTTCGAATTTATAATCAGCCTGTTTAAATCTTAACATTTCCAACAAGTTGTAATTTGTACCTAACACATTTTTTTTATATGAAATTTGATTGACACGATCATATTCTTTCTTTTTTTCGACTTTTGTTTTATTATTAAAGTTATATGTAATTGGATTATGATTTATGCTCCAACTAATTACAATAAATATTATTAATGTGTAGGATAAAATAAATATCAATTTAATTTTTTCTGTTTTTAGAATTTTAATAAATAGTATACAAAGGATGGAAGGCGTTATAAAACCTAGGAGGTATGTTTTGGATATCAATAATGCTAAGCCTCCAATTATAAATCCAATTAAATTTTTCAGGTTTAAAGTGTAAATTAATTTATTTCCGAAATAGATTAACACCGCTAACGAACAAAACGTGATTGTTTCTTTAAGTAGACTTGAGGTCCATAGCGCAATGGATGGTAGAAAAAATAATAGTATGAAAAATAGTTTTTTCCACTGTAAATATGAAGCTAACGTTTTAAATAATATCAACGTTGTAAAGAATGATATTGAACTTATGTATAGAACACTTAGTATTAAATGATTATTAGTGATTAGGTTTAGTATACTAGAAAGAATTATGATAGTTTGATTGTCATTATATATTCCATATGAATTTGGCTTTATCCAAAATTTCATTTCATAGTAATTTGATAAAATTTGAGTGTTTTTAGGGATCTCTCCCTTTAGAATTTTAAAAAAATCTATAGGGGACCGTTTAAAGATTAGTGCTAAATGCTTTCCATCTTCAAAATATTTATAGATATCGCTAACTGTATTTTCAGTATAATAATACGTGAAAATATACCAAAGTGTAATACCTGAAATTATTTTAATGAAAAACGAGAAAAGTATAAATTTAGTCGAAATTTCAACAGTTGTAAAGTGTTTGTTTTTTAGAATTGTGTATATACAAATTAGGAAAAATAAAAGGTAAATGAAGTATTCCACAGGTTTGATTTTTTTCAAAGTTATAAAGAACTTTTTATTTCGCTATTTTTTGATAACTCTGTGTATATTTTTCTAAATACTTGGTTTGTTTAAACTAGTATATGCGTATTTTTGTTACTCTTAAAAACAAAAGCATGGAAAGTACTTTACATCAAGAAGCAACAGTAGAGCAAGCAATTGAACTTGGGTTACGAGCGGATGAATTTGAAATGATTAAGAACATACTTGGTCGTACACCAAATTTTACTGAAACAAGTGTATATTCAGTAATGTGGTCGGAACATTGTTCCTACAAAAACTCAATTTTCTGGCTGAAACAGTTGCCAAAGGATGGACCTCATATGTTGGTGAAAGCAGGAGAAGAAAATGCAGGACTTGTTGATCTTGGTGACGGTATCGGATGTGTTTTTAAAATAGAATCTCATAATCACCCTAGCGCTTTGGAGCCTTATCAAGGTGCAGCAACAGGTGTTGGAGGTATTAATCGTGATATTTTTACTATGGGCGCTCGTCCAATTGCTCAGTTAAATTCTTTACGTTTTGGAGATATCGATTCTGATCGTACAAAATGGTTAGTAAAAGGGGTCGTAAAAGGTATAGGAGATTACGGAAATTCTTTCGGTATTCCAATCGTTGGAGGTGAAGTTTTTTTCGATAGTTCTTACAACCAAAACCCACTTGTTAATGCTTTTTCAGCAGGTCTAATAGATACTAAAAAAGTTATTTCAGCAAAAGCGAAAGGTCCCGGTAATCCAGTTTATATTGTTGGTTCTGCAACAGGAAAAGACGGTATTGCTGGAGCGGCATTTGCATCTAAAGATATCACGGAAGATTCTGCTTCTGATTTACCCTCTGTTCAAGTTGGTGATCCTTTTCAAGAAAAATTGTTACTAGAAGCAACAATGGAATTGGCTGAAACTAATGCTATTGTAGGAATGCAAGACATGGGGGCTGCTGGTATTACCTGTTCTACGTGTGAAATGAGTGCCGGAGGAGGAGTTGGTATGGATATCTTTTTAGACAAAGTACCAACTAGACAAGAAAATATGTTGCCTTACGAGATTTTATTATCCGAATCTCAAGAGCGTATGCTAGTGGTAGTTAAAAAAGGAGAAGAAGAAGTTGTAAAATCAATTTTTGATAAATGGGATTTACATGCAGAAGAGATTGGTGTTGTAACTGATACAGGTCGTGTTAGATACTACATGCATGGTGAAATCGTTGGAGATGTTCCTGCTGAATCACTTGTTTTAGGTGGCGGAGCTCCTCAAAATCAACGTGAATATTCAGAACCTGCTTATTTTCAAGAATATAAAAAGTTTGACATTAATAATGTTCAACAACCAGAAGATTTAAAAGAAGTTGCGATGTTCTTATTGCAACATCCAAATATTGCTTCTAAGCGTTGGGTATATGAACAATATGATTCAATGGTAGGTACCAAAAATATGGTGACAAATCAACCATCTGATGCAGGTGTTGTAAATATTAAGGGGACAAATAAAGCATTAGCAATGACAGTGGATTGTAATTCACGTTATGTAAATGCAGATCCTGAAATTGGAACAATGATTGCTGTTTCTGAAGCTGCTCGAAATATTACTTGTGCTGGTGGAGAACCAAGTGCTATTACAAATTGTTTAAACTTTGGAAATCCATACAATCCAGAATCCTATTGGCAATTTGTAGGTGCAATTAAAGGAATGTCTACTGCATGTTTAAAATTTGCTACTCCTGTTACTGGCGGAAATGTTTCTTTCTATAATCAATCTGTAATCGGTGGAGTAGAAGTCCCAGTTTTCCCTACACCAACAATCGGAATGATTGGGGTGTTAGCGGATAAGTCTAAATTAATGACACTCGATTTTAAACAAAAAGGAGATTTAATTTTTATTTTAGGCGATACAGTTGAAGACATTTCTTCTTCAGAGTATTTATCCTCATATCATAAAATTCAAGCTTCACCAGCTCCTTATTTTGATTTAGAAAAAGAATATGCTCTACACCAGGCAATAAAAGGATTGATAAATAATTCATTGGTAAATGCTATTCACGATTGTTCTGATGGTGGACTATTTGTTACATTAGCTGAAATGTCATTCCCTAGAGGTCTCGGTTTTGATATCGTAACTGATTCTGAAATTCGTGAAGATGCGTTCCTATTTGGTGAATCTCAAGGACGTGCTGTTGTTACTCTTACCGAAGATCAAGAAGAGTCTTTTATTGAATATATGTTATCTACTGGTGTAAACTTTACGTTATTAGGTCATGTTACTAAAGGTAAGTTTGTTATTGATGACGAACACTATGGTTTCTGTCACGAAGCAAAAGATATATTTGATAATGCTTTAGCAATGAAGTTAGAAAAATAATTAAGAAAATCTTAAATATACTTTAAAAGTCGTATTATTTGATACGACTTTTTTTATGCACATAAAATTTCTTTTAATTCTAAAAGTTCTTTTACTTTGTCAGCTTTACCTAGTGATTGATAAGAACCAATTAGATTTATAATTATTCGTTTAATTATTGTAGTATGTGAGCAAGGTTCAAAATATTCCTTTTCTTCTGATAGTTTTAATTCTTTTAA
>CALPMT020000010.1 GCA_943324745.2 Chitinophaga pinensis
CAAGGTAAAGTTGTTTCTGAAAATACAACAATTGATTTGAGCAATTTATCAGGTGGAATATACATGTTCAGCTTCGGAGAAAATATGCAGAATACATTCAAAGTTATTAAAGAATAAGCCAGCCCTTAACAGGCGTTTTGCAAAAAAAATGGGTTCGGTGATTAATTAAACATTCTACCGCGCTTCGGGTTTTGGGTGTTTTGCCTCGGTATCGCCCATCGCTAAAGGAGCAAAACGTTATGGGCAAATTCATACCCAAGATAAAGCCAAAAACCACTGAATCAACCTGACTAATAAAAGAAAAGTCAGCAGATAGTCCAAAAAATAATATCTGGGTCAGAATATGCCGAACAAGACCTAAAAACTTAAAGTAGGCAAAACTTAACTTATCATAAATGAAAAAAACTATTTTTCTAAGTCTACTTTTAGTAACACTTTTTGGTTTACCCTCTGTTTCGCAATCAATTACTGTAAAAGATGGAAATTATAATATCCAATTGCGTATTGACAGTGATATTGTGAAAAATAATAATTATAAAATCATAGGGCGAATTGACGGTAACATAATTAAAGACGGTAATTATACTATTATTTGCCGAATTGACGGTAACACAATTAAAGATGGTAATTATAATATTATAGGCCGAATTGACGGTAACACAATTAAAGATGGCAATTATAATATTGTTGGCCGAATTGACGGTAACACAATTAAAGATGGTAATTTTAATATTGTTGGCCGAATTGACGGTTCACCACGAAGTCAACAAAAGATTGCAATTCTGTATTTTATTGTATTGTGATATTTTGTAGCATATCCATTAGACAAAATAAAATTATAGGCAAAAATTGGCGGTTAAAATTGACACAGTTATGATTTTGATTACAATTCCAATAAATAAAAACCCATAACAGCTGTCAAGCGCCAACCCAAGTTTTCGCTTATGAACAACAATGAATTTAAATCAAATTAATTCTATCTTCGAAACAACGTTGTATGTGAAGAGTTTTGGGTCGAGCGCCTAGCAGCAAAACCTTGAGCGTAATTATATAGCAAAACATTAACACAATGAAGCAGATGAAATATATAATAATACTAACATTTCCAATATTAATATTTGGTCAGACCGAACATTTGGTTCAACCTAATATGGCCGACCCTTTAAGTAGTGCCCCAAATAATTTCCACTATACCTATACGAATCAAAACATTACACAGAAAAATAAATTATTCCTATTTTTTCCTGGTACAGGTGCTGTTCCATTTAATTATCGGGAAATTCTGAAGCACGCTGCTAACCTTGGTTATCATTCAATAGGTTTAACCTACCCAAACAGCGATGCAATTAATCAAATCTGTTTATCTTCGACAGACACAACGTGTCACAGCAGAGCCAGATTAGAAGTTTTTGATGGTATTGACAGGCATTCAGCAATAAACATAGATACGAACAACTGTATTGAAACAAGAACTTTGAAGCTTTTAAGGTATTTAAACAACACATATCCAACAGAAAATTGGGGGCAATATTATACTGGAAATCAAATACAGTGGAATAAAGTAATAGTAAGTGGACATTCTCAAGGCGGTGGACACGCAGGAATTATCTCAAAAATAAAGCAAGTCGAAAGGGTGGTAATGTTTGCCGCATTGGATTGGATAACATTGCTCAACAGAAATGCTGACTGGATAACTTGGAAAGGACAAACCCCTGACAACAAATATTATGGTTTCACACACCAAAATGACGAGGCAGTATATTTTAATACAATTCAAACGACTTGGGCTAATTATGGTATGAATAATTTTGGCAATTTAATATTAGTTGACACAACAACAATTCCCTACAACAACTCTCATCAATTATACACATTACTTAGTCCAGCAAATGATCCAACTAAATTTCACGGAAGCCCTGTTGCTGATGCTTACACGCCAATAAATTCAGGTATTCCGGTTTTCCGTCCGGTATGGACTCACATGATTGAAGGAAATCAAACATTAAGTTCTATCAATGAGTCGTATAGTTCATCAACTATTTTAATTTACCCTAATCCAATTAGTTCTTTCGTAAGCTTAAAAGGTATAGAAATCAATAATTTAGACTATAAAATTTATAGTTCACAAGGTCATTTAATGTTGGAAGGAAAACTTGAAAATTCAACCATTGATTTGACATATTTACTCAAAGGGATTTATATTTTACAACTGAATCAAGAAAATAATAGGAGAACGTTTAAACTGATGAAAGAATAAGGAACGCATAACAGTGTACAAGTACCACATCCCTCTCTCAGGCATAATATAGGGCTAGGATCGCACGCAAACTGGTGGTCAGGATTAATCAACTACATCGTCTTAAATAGATTGACTAAAATTAAATGAAAATGAAAAAACAAGTTAAAAACTATTTATTTAATACAATTACATTTATATTCTATACGCTTTCTGTAAATGCTCAAACGACTATTGTACCAGTTAATTCCTATGGTGTTTGGGACAGATCAAATGCCTATGATATTTCAGTGAATACTGATTACAACTATTTACGAGGTAAAAGTGCCGACGTAAACTGGAAAGATGTGCAAAAAGATAACTCAAATCAATACGATTGGTCTGAAATACAAACTATATTACAATCAGCTCACACTAAAAATCAGATGGTTAACATAAGCGTAGGGGTTGGTCCAGATGCCCCTGCTTGGATTTACGCTAATGGTGTAACTAGTGTGCTTACTAATGATACACAACATCCAAATTGGAAACAATATCCGTATTATTTGGACATCGATTATAAAACATATTATTTCAATCTGATAGAAAGTTTCGGCAATTTCTTGCGATCACAACCAGTAAATCTATTCAATCATATTGCATATGTTCAAGTAAAAACTGGATGTACAGGAGATGAAGTTGCCTATAAGGGGGCTCCTCTCAATTCATCTTATACTATATCCGATAATCAATGGCGTGAATTCCGTTTAGAAGTATTTGAAAAATTTAGATTAACATTTAATACGGGGAATAACAACACCCAAATTAGACTTCTTTTTAATAATATTGATCCTGTTGACGAACCTTTAGAGTGGCAATGGATAACCAATCATATTAGTAATGGATTTGGAACAAAAGGCGGAGCGTACGCCAGAGGACATCACCTTTCAGATGAATTAGATTTTAAGACCACTTGGACACCTTATCTTGTTAATCCACAAGGATTACATTTATTTTCTGCAGCAGAAATGGATCAAACATGGACGAAGCCTTTGTACCAAATTAATGTACCATTAAGCTTTTACTGGGGCGCATTAAGTGGGCTAAATACGGGGCTTTCTGTTTGGCTTGTTACCCAAAGTGCGTTAGAAGAAGCACAATCAAACCCAGAATTACATGATGTTTTTAAGCTGTTTAATAAATATTCCAAACAAGTATATCCAAGCACTGCTGATGCAGCCTATTCCATTTTCCATGAAGGTTTAAATTCTCAAAACACCATTAAATTTCCGGAAAACACTTATGGTCAAGCCAATAAGCAAAATCAGGCTAGATATATTGCTATTTGTAATGCCTATAAAAGTCGTGGCGCTCAAATGGATGATGTGTTTTCGGCTACCCAAGGTCAAGTATATCAACGTGACCAGCAAAAAGGGTTTAATGATGCCGGATGGAATATTGAAGAAGGAAATTACGAAAGATGGATCAGTCAAATAAATCCAGATTTAACTTCAATTGGTCTCTTTAGAGTGAGAGGAATTATCAATACAAGCGCTTCAAAGTACGACCGTTTTGCGCGTTCTTTTGAAAACAGTAGCGGTAAAGACACAATGTATTTTAAATTCGATTCGGATGTATTTTCACTTTCAGATCCAGACAGTTTAATAGTTAAAATTACGTGGCTTGATAAAAATGCAAATTCGACTTGGTCATTAAAATATTATGATTTATTGGGCTTACAGAATGCATTAAATATAAAAGGAATTGGTGATAATCAGTGGAAAACAACTAATGTAATCATACACAATCCACTTATTAACCAAAAAGGAGTTTTAGGTTCTGATTTTATTTTGGTAAATACAGATAACATTGATGATATCTTTCATGGCATTGAGGTAGATATTACACGAAAAGTTAACTTAGCCTCTATTGATTACAATCATGATAACATTGAAACATTAATTTTCCCAAACCCAACATCGAATTTACTTTATTGGAATAAAAATATTCTAACAGATGAAATTATTATGTACAATTCAAAAGGGCAAGTAGTTTCAAACGTCAATAGACCTGAAAATAATTCATTTAGCTTAATAAATTTAGAAAAAGGGATATATTATATTGTATTTTTAAAAGATAAAAAAAGAATATTATCCAAGAAAGTAATTAAAGAATAACAGGTGCTACACTTAATAAGAAAGCATTCAAGTAGCAGTACCTATAAGAAGTGAGAGAAAATTTAGTATCGAACATGCACTAATACTTGAAAGGCTATTTAAAATAAATGCGGAAATACTGCTTGAAGTACAGCTTAAAATGAGTTAATTGAAGCGAAACGATCTCATCGAGGTGAATATGATAAATTCAATTTACGCGATTTAATAACTGTTTAATGTTGCAAAAAAACTTGCACTCAGAAATTTAAAGACTAAATAACTTTACGTATAACATGCCTTATGCGTTATACTGAAATCCCCCTATATTCGAGAGTCGGCACAAAGACTAGGGCCGGAACGTTATTACGTCACCTTAAAAAATAGAAAAAAACGATTTGCTATTGTGACATGAAAAATAATATAACTTTTACACCATGTTTGAAAAAGAAATAATCGTATGACAAAGAGGATTTATTCACAGTTGAATTATATAAAATAGGAAGTCAACGTATTTTTAAACCAATGAACTGGTGTTTTTAATTTAAAAATGGCTTCAGCTAAGAATTAAATAATTAATATTATGGTTATCAATTCATCAATATTTTTTTAGCTATGAAATTTTCCTTTTTTACAGTGTTTTCTATTTTATTTTTTACAAGTATTTCTTATTCTAATTCTGATCAAACCTCAGAAATTGAATTAAAAAAAATAGAACTTGAGGAAAAGAAATTCGATACTGTGATGGAACAACGTTCATCGCGTGTAAATTCGAATAAAGATCAGTTAACAGTAAAGTCAACTGAGACTTCTGATGAGTTTGATTTTTTAAATGGTGAATGGTATGGATCAATAGGTAATAAACAGATTAGAATAATGATAGAGTCCGTTGTTGGTAATCAATTAAAAGGGTACAATATTGTTAGTAACAATAAACGCCCAATACAAGGGACAGTTACAAAATTGAACGTTAAACGAAAAGCAACTTGTCAATCGGATTATTGTGCTTATTATAAAGTCATTTTAAGTGAGCCTGGCGATCACAAATGGGATGGTGTTTTTACCTTAGAATTTGAAGCCACATCAATTGATGGTGCTGACGAAAATGGAACTATTTATTGGTTTCATGTTGGTGATGGACAATGGAAATCTTACGATGGCAAGTTAGTTAATCAAGTGATGAATTTAAAAAATATTTAATCTAGTTATATACCAAGTTAAATTACGCCGAATGGTAAAATTTAGTGTGATTTTAAATAGAATTTCTGATAAGTTGTTAACTATGATTTTTTATGCTCAATACTTAAAAAAGAGCTATCACTTTAATATTTAATCCTTTAATTTTGAGAGTTTTGTTTAAGAATAGGTGTATTTTACATAAAAAAACTAAAATGAAAAAATTACTACTAATTGCACTATTTACTTTTCAGGTTATACATGCTTTTAGCCAAAACACAGAACCCAATTATACGCTGAAAGATGCTTGTGAAGCAAGCAAAAATAATTGCTGGAAGTTAGATTTGTGCTGGAATGAAGATTTGCAAGATTATTCCACAGTTAGCACTTCCGATATTTTATTCAAGTATTTTCCTGAAAAAAATTCAAATTGTTCGAATACCACCACATATCGATTGAAACCTATAAGTGGTAATAATAACTTTGCTATCTGGCAATATAAAGATGCTACTATTAATATTCGGGTGAGAATGAAAATGGTAGAATCAATGTTTGGTTATCAGTTATTTGATGTGAGTGTTAAAAATATATTAGTAAATACTTGTCAACCTAAAACCTTCAACTGGAAGGAATAATAAGTGATGGGTTGGTAAAAAGTAAAAATCCCGACCTAACACAACGTAGTGGCAAAATCAGTAAAAAATACTTCGTATACTTGCGATCTTTTTAGTAATTTAATGCTAGAAAATAACTTCAGTGTTTTTATACACCCCCATCGCTAATTCGTAAAACGTTATGGAAGAATTTATATAAAATAGCGGTTCAGGTAGGTTAGCCATCAATTAATAATTAACAAAAGTTGAGACTAGAAAACCACAATAAAAACAGGGAGTATTCTGAAAATCCTTAAGAGTAAGAGTAATTAAAATTCATAGTCAAATGAAGACTTTAGTATTATTTGCACTACTATCTTTCAATGGTGGGAGTGATGTTTTTAACACTGAGGCCAAAGCGCCTTCTCAGTGGTGCGTAAAAATGAAATGTTCAACAGATGGTTTTGGACAGTGCACAATGGTAGAGGTTGAAGCGAATGACCAATATGAGGCAAGAAAAAAAGCTGTCGCAAAATACCCTGATTGTAATTTTATGAGTGCTTATGAAAAAATGAATCAAAAGTGCACATGCAATTAACAAACCTGCTAATAACAGTACATTTGCGGATATGCCGGGTTTAGTGGTAATATAAACATTCAGCTTCTAGTAAAATGAAAGAAACTGCTACTAAATCCGCCACTACGCAAAGCAACAAGCAAACAACTGTTATACTCAAGATTAAATTACGAAGTGAGTAGAAAGCAACTGACAGAAAAACATCATTTTATTAACGACACAATTTTTCGACTAAAAACTCTTGTGTTGACTGGAACTAGAATTGTCAAAAATTTACTGAATCCCTCTATTAAATTCAAAGACAACAACCAACTTATAAATGAACAAATAATTGCTTTTTCTGAAAGTGACCTTTGGAATCCATTTGACACTCAAGAGAATTGGATATTGACTGCTGGTAAAGTTGAAAATTTACGAATTGCATCCCGAAAAATTAATGGAATTGAAATTAAAGCAAATGAAGTTTTTAGTTTTTGGAAGCATATCGGAAATCCAAATATTGGTCAAGGCTACGTAATTGGAAGAGAAATTAGGGAGGGGTGTATTGTACCAACTATTGCAGGAGGTCTTTGCCAACTTTCAAATGCACTTTACGATACAGCTTTAAAAGCAAATTTTGACATTATCGAAAGGCATAAACATACAAAAGTCATAAAAGGCTCACTTGCAGAACAAGACCGAGATGCAACTGTAAAATGGAATTACATTGATTTACGGTTTAAGTCAAGTAAGGATTTTAGAATTGAAACAGAATTGAGCGCAGACAAACTAATTGTACGTTTCAAAAGCAAACAAAAAAACATAAAATCTGAAAAAAGTAATTTCAACCTGAAGCAATCGGACAAACTTAACGACTGTTATTCTTGCGGAAATTCAGCCTGCTTCAAACACCCAGATAGAAGTTCTGTGAAACAAGAAATTGAAACTACAACTTTTATTCTAGACGAAAAATGGAATGAATTTGACGATTATGTTCAATCAATCTCAAAAGACAGTGACAATTTTATAATATCTCTAAAAAGAAATACTTTTATCAGAACAGAGCGATATTCATGGAAGGCAATCAAATCACACAAAATTAATGCAACAACAAGACAGGGAATTTATCGCGCATTAAAATTGAGATTTGCACCCAAACAGAACAATGTATTTGAGTTGATGTTACATCTTGACAAGAAAATCGCAAAAGCAGCTGCACATCAAATTCCACTAGAAACAACTCATGTAGTTATAGCCCAAAACTTATTACCGTTCGTATACGAAACAGGAGTTTTAGGAGGCAGATCTTTTGACGTCTTGATGAAGCGATTACCGATTGAAAAACTGCACGAAAGACTAGATTATGCGCATTCGAAACACCCCGAAAGTCCAACATTGAATGATTATAGAGCAACAAATAAATTAGCAAAAATTGAAAACATTGCACTTACAAAGGCTAGAAAAATAATCACTCCTCATTCAGAAATTGCAGAAATTTTCAAGAACAAGGTTGTAAAATTAAATTGGCAAATTCCAACAACATCAAACGCATATTCAAAAGGAAACAAAATACTTTTTCCAGCATCAGCCTTAGGTCGAAAAGGCGCTTATGAAATTAAACGACTTGCATTAGAATTAAATATAGACTTGCTAATTTCTGGAAGTGCCATTGAAAAAGACAACTTTTGGGACACAATTAAAGTTGAAAAGTTTAAAGGTGACTTTAATGAAGTTGGCTTAGTGATATACCCTACTTATGTTGAACATCACCCTCGACAAATTCTAAAAGCCATTTCAAAAGGTATTCCAATAATTACTTCAACGGCATGCGGAGTTGATGACTTAGACAAAGTAATACTCGTTGAACTAGGAAACTATGAGCAATTAAAAAATGAAGTTATTAAACAGTTAGAAATGAAACACTATGCTTAACAGCGTATTATATCCAGGATATTAGTTACTACTTCTCTAACACTTTACTACATTTGAAAAGAAACCTCACGTTGGGTGTTGGGTGTTTTGCCTCGGCTTCGCCCATCGCTAAAAGCACGGAACATGATCGCATCCACTATTTTCGGAAGAAGTATTTGAATGCGGAAAGCTCGGAAAATTCTGCCTTTGGCGAAACGAATAGTTCACGTAACGCAAAGCCCATAAACGTATATCTCAAAATAACGATGAACATACGAGTTAACACTCATGTATTACAGAAAGAATATTTGTGGTCGAATCTTAGATTTAGTTAATCGAATCGCTTAATATTGTAGAACACCTTTTAATTAAAAAAATATGAGTTGGTCAATTAATAATAACAAGTTGGAAAAAGAATTTGTATTGAATTCATTTTCAGAAATAATAGAGAAGTTAAAAGAGGTATGCATCATAGCCGATTTATTAAATCACCATCCTAATTTTGAAGTATATGACTATAAAAAAATAAAATTCTCATTATGCACGCATGATCATGGAAATAAAGTTACAGAAAAGGACTATCTATTGGCGGAAAAATTAGATCAGGTTTTTTAATTACAAGTTAATTATTACATTCAAATACATACCTTTAAAAAGACGAAACAACGTTTTGCTTAAATCGATGTTAGTGATCATATAAAATAGCTTAACACTAAAATAAAAAAATGAAAACAGTAATAATTTCACTTGCAGTAATCGTAATCGCATTTACATTTGTCCAACTTAATTTTTCAAGAGATCAACGAAATATTGAAACCTATCCTTATGTAGTTACAAAAAAATATGATCGATTTGAAATAAGACGTTATGAAGCTACCTTATTTACATCCGTAAAACTCTCCACAAAAGGATATAAAAATTCTTCTAGTAAAGGATTCTCTATTTTAGCGGGATATATTTTTGGAGCAAATGAACGAAATGAAAAAATAGCTATGACTACCCCGGTGTCAATGTCATTAGATGACTCCATGACTATGATGTTTATGGTTCCCAAGAAATTCAATAAAGACATGCTTCCTAAACCTAATCAACCTGTTATAGAATTTAAGGAAGAACCCGCAAAACTTCTTGCTGCGATCACGTTTAAGGGTTGGGCTAACGATACTAAAATCGAAAAATATAAACAGGAATTAAAAGCCGCTTTAGATTCTGAAGGTATAGCATATTCGAATCAATTTTATTTTTTCGGCTATAATGCCCCCTACGAAGTTTTTAATCGGAAAAATGAAGTTTTAGTTGAATTGAACTAAAAATTAAAGCATTCAGCGCTTAAAACCCGCTACTTTTCATATACTAAACGATAGACATCAATAAACAAATAATATGAATATTACGATCATAGGAGCCTCAGCTGGAATAGGATTAGAAACAGTAAAAAGAGGATTAAATAGAAATCATTCAATAACGACCCTTTCGCGTTCTGAAATTGAAATAGCTGAAAAACAATCGATAAACGTACTACTTGGTGATGCAACCAATAAAGCTGACTTATTAAATTCAATCCAAAACGCAGAAGCGCTAATTATAACATTAGGGACAGGAAAGAATATGAAAACTACGACGCTCTTTTCAGATTTTGCAAAATTGATAGTTGAGATTAATAGTGAGAAAAAAATAGACATTCCCGTTATTTTTGTGACTGGATTTGGAGCTGGAGCAAGTAAAAATTATGTTTCTTGGCTTGTAAAGCTGTTTTTAAAATACCTATTAAAAGACGTTTATGCTGACAAAACTAAAATGGAAGAAATTATTACTCATTCAGATCTGAATTGGACAGTGGTAAGGCCAGGAAGGTTATTAGATAAGGAATTGACTGAGAAATATAGGATTGAAAACAAATTATTCAAAGGAATAAATATAGGAGGAATAAATAGAGCTGACGTAGCAGACTTTTTAATCAAACAAGCTGAAAAACAAACTGAATTAAAAAAATACATAGCGATCTCTGAAAAATAAAAGAAATGCGGAAACGCAAAAACACCTTAGCACAAGGCTCTTATGCCCTACTTCTCTAACTAATTACTACATTTGAAAATAAATATCGTTTCGTGTTTTGAGTGTTATGTTACCGTATCACCCATCGCGTATTAAAAAAATTAAACAAACGAATAAAAAATATGATCGGATTATTATTAAAAAAACTGAAAATACCTGCTCAATTTGTTGCTGAAAATGTAATACGAACGGAAAATTGCAGATTGTGTGGTGAAAAACATGGTAAACTAATATCCGTTGTTGATTATTGGGATATTAAGACATCCTCCATCATTAAATGTGAAAAATGTGGTTTGTCTCAGCTTGACCCGATGTTGACAGATGCAGAAACTTCAAAAGGTTGTTTAGCATATTACATTGAAGAATCTCTTAGATGTTCGTTACATGAGCAGAAGCGAAACTTGTTGAGAAATTTTAGACGAGGTGTAGTTTTTGCATATTCGCTTAAAAAAAGAAATATAGTACCTGAAAACATTTTAGAATTTGGACCGGGTTCTGGTTATTTTTTACAAGGCATTAAATTCGTATTCCCAAAAATAAAAATTACAGTGTTAGATATCAATCAAGAAATTCTTACACTCAATGAAAAGCATCATCAATACGAAACAATTAAAGCTACACCAGAAAAACATATTGAAGAACTAAAAAACAAATTTGACTTAATTATCGCAAGGGATATTATTGAACATGTTTCTGATATTTCAAAAATGTTACAAAATGTGTATTATTATTCTAAACCGAATGGTTTATTTCACTTCATTACACCAAATGGTCACGAAGATGTCTGGAAACATTATTTGACATATAAATTTAAAAAACAAAACTCAGAGCTTCTTATAAATCATGTTAATTATTTTGACGGGAAAGGACTTTTGGAACATTTGCAGCAACATCAATTTTCCAACGTCGAATATTATACATATTCCTTAAAATCGACAAGGAAAGGATATGGTTGGAAAGAAAAAACGAAGTTAATGTCAACTGTTTCAACCAAGAAAGAATCAGATACTTATATCAATGATAAAATTTCTGAACTTCAAAATGACGATTTTAACAAAGAAGAAATACTAAGTACTTGGTATATTAATGACAAGACTAAATTTTTCACCTATTTGGTCTGTTTGTACCACCAATCAAAACTTTTTAAAGTGAATCCAATACACAATATTGGTCACGAAATTCATGGATTGTTTAAAATAAAAAAATAAAAAATTATGAAAAAATTAATTGTTCTTTTACAAGTCACTTTGGTGTCATTTTTGATCAATAGTCAAATTACGCTTGAAAAATCCTATTCAGATAATCAAGGTCTTTCTATTATAAAACTTGAAAAATCAGGTTATAAATATTCCCAATATGATCTTCAAAATAAAATTTTAAAATTGTATAATTTAGATCATACCATTTTTAAAACTATTAATTTACCTACACTACCTCAAGAATACGGTACAGATGGATCAATTACATATATTTCCGAAACTCTATTTAATACAGATAATAAAGTAGAATTGCTCGTTTATTCGGATAGTTGGGGACCAAAATCATCCAACCAAAATTCAGGATCTTTAAAGGTAATTAATGAAGATGGGACCGTCATATTTAATGGAGATTCTATGCGCGTAGTGGAAAATAGATCCACTAATTTATATGGCTATAATGATAATAGTCAATTTATTTATAATACTACCAATGGGACTAAAATGATTTTATGGTCGTACAAAAAAGCGGATACAGGATTTAAAGTTTTTTCGTTACCCGGTACATTAATCGCTTCATTGAATGAAACAACTATCGAACAAAAAAACAGTTATTTACCTTACCCTAATCCAACAAATTCATACTTAACAATCCCTTATGAACTTACTAAGTCAAACGATGGATTACTTACTATTTATGATGCACATGGAAGACAAATAGAGCTATTACAAATTGACAATAATTTTAAAAATGTTTTTATCGATATTAGTAAATTTCAAAATGGATATTACAACTATACTATCAGTAACAAAGAGGAAATCATTGACAAAGGGAAATTTCTAGTTAGTAAATAACAGGTTCAATCAAACGAAAAAAAGATAAAAAATCTGTTATATCAGCAAGTTAAACTTTTATGAAGTAGTTAATTTGCAAGCAAAAAAACCTCATCATGTGGGCACATGAAGAACGTTATACATACATTTAGAATAACTAAGGAATGATCTGGAGTCGTAATAATTAATATTGAAGCATCATTCATAAATTAATAGTATATAACTAGTCTTTTATATTTAAAATTCGTATCATTATCGATAATATATATTTAGCCACTTGATTTACAGGTATTAATATTAAAAAAACACGTTTTTTGTATTAAAAGAGTATCCTGAAAATCAAAAAAACACAAACAATTTAAAAAAAAATTAGATGAAAAAATTAATGATTTTATCCACAATGTTACTGTCATTTGGATTTGCTAATTCTCAAACTATTTGGACGAGTGAAACGAAATTAAAGGGAACCGTTGGTAAACAAAACATAATGATGACGTTGGCTATTCCTTTTGGTGGAGCTAGTTCTTGTACTGTAGTCGGTGAATATTACTATGCAAGTATAAAAAAGAATATAAATTTGTGTTCAGAGGATGATGAAAAAATCATCGAACAATTTGATGGTAAAGAGACAGGCTATTTTATTTTAAAAGACTGGGACAAGAAAATAGGTCAACAAATAGTTGGTACATGGTATTCAATGGACGGGAAAAAAAGCTACCCTGTTACTTTGAAAGTAATTGGGAAAGGCAAAAATTAAAGAGTCTCCTTTTACACATAAAATCAAGGATATAGATGTGACTTTACATCATATTTCGATTTTATAAAACTCATTATCAACGAGTAAAGATAAACGATATAGCGGTTAAAGGCAGACGAACCATCTTTTAATGCAACATATTATCGAAAAAGTGGAGTACGAAAAGCATTGTGAAAAACAGTGGAAATGAGAATATAAACAAGAATAGAAATAACAATAAAAAAGAATTAAATGAAAAAAACAGTAACAATTTTAGGCGTAGTATTGATGACCTCCCTTATTTTAGAAAGTTGTGGAGATGTTTCTAAACCAGAAAAAGTAGTTTCACCCGCGAAAGTCGAAGAATCTATTGTTGATTCTACTACTGTTTCGGAGCCAATCATAACAGTTCCTACTATAAAAATAGGTCAACAAGAATGGATGGCTAATGATATTAATACCACCACTTACAACAATGGTGATCCTATCAATGAGGCTAAAAGTGAAACGAAGTGGAAAGATTTTAATGCTAAAAAATTAGGTTGTTTCCGCAAACTGAATAATGGAACCTTTGTTTATAATGGGTATGCGGTCAACGATGAACGAGGAATAGTACCTTCAGGTTTTGTAATACCAAATTATGAACAATTTAACAAATTGATGACTTTTTTGGGTGGTGGAGATTCTCAATCAGGTAAAGCCACAAAATCTCTAGCTATCTATTCTATTTTTATTGACGAATGGGTTGGAGATCAAGAAACTGGAGGACTTGAAACACTTGAAATAAAAAGTAATGGAAACTCAGGATTCAAAGCAAAAAGTGGAGGTTATGTGTATGATAATGGCGCTTTAGAAACTGAAGGAAATTGTTCTTATTGGTGGACATCCTCCTCAGAAGGTGCTAACAAAACAGTGGTAGATATTGGTTACTGTTCTCAAGATCTAGGAGGTGGTAAAGGAAGTTATCCATCAACCTACGGATTTGCTGTGCGTGCATTAAAAAAATAACACCTATTTATATCAGCATTTACAAGAAATTGGCGATTCATAAGTTGAATCAATAGTAAGCGTAGGCTTTCAGAAAGTTTAGCAGGTTGAATTTGCCAACTTCTTGTACCCAATTATACAATAAGTACATTAACTTTGTAATTTACTAACTATTTACAATGATACGTTTAACGCTACTATTCTTAATGTTCCCTTTGCTAAGCTTTACACAAGTAAATCAATCAATTGATTCAAACATTAGCCAACTAATTAATTACAAAACTATTACATCTAAAAGTTTTATAAAATTAGGATGGAAATCGAGCAATATTTCGCTTTTCATTTGGGACGGCTCAAATGAAGACAACGACATCATCACCATATTTTATGATAATCAACCGATTTTAGAAAATTTTGTCATCAAAAACAAAAAAACATTAATTGAGCTCCCATTTTCAGAGGTAGAAAGTGCTAAATTAAAATTTACTGCTATATCTACAGGAAGCGAGGGTAAAAACACCGTAAATATTATCTTTATCGATGATAATGTTATTTCTCCGTTTGTTTCCGTTTTAGACAAAAACGAATCAATAGTTATTAATATCAACAAAAAATAACAACGAGCTTATAAAAATTGTCATTATTGACCAATCGTTTTTCCGTCAACAAAATGTACTTTTTGGATTTTGATCACCACTTTCGAAGCGTTTTTTATCCAAGCAGTTTCTAGATCTTGTGTGGTTTTTCCGCTTTTGATAGGTTGAATAAAATTTCCAGAACTCCAAGTCCCTTCAGATTCTCCTTTGTACTCATCAAAATTATCGTAAAAAAACGCCTTCCATTTAAGTGCATCAACTTCGCTTTTACCATTATTTTTAAACTCGACATAATACCCGACATTTTTTCCTAATACACTTTGCGAGTAGGCTTTGACAACTGTAACATTTCCTAGTCCTTTGTGTTTAGTAGTATCTTTTACAAAAGAAAAAAGCAAAAAAGGCAAAAGCAACATTAAACTAATTTTCATACAATTCAAAAAAAAATTAAACAATAATTAGTTAAAAATACGTTTTATTTCTCATCAAACAACTGCATTTAACCTTCAAATTTCTCCAAGCTTTTTTACAATTAATCTTTTTTCCACGTGAAATATTTAATTAACTTTAAAGTATGTCTTATATGCATTATACAATTAAAATAACAGTCAAAAACTAGACCCCTCATGTCTTCTTCCATTATAATAGGTTCCGGAATAGCTGGATTAGCGACTGCCTTGCGACTGCGAGCTAAGGGTATGGATGTTACTGTATTTGAAGCAAATGATTATCCTGGAGGTAAATTACATGCATTTTCATTAGCAGGTTACCGATTTGACGCAGGACCATCTTTATTTACATTACCGGATTTAGTAACCGAACTTTTCGGTTTATTCGACGAACGTTTTGAAGATCATTTTACCTATACACGCAAAACAACCGTTTGTAATTATTTTTGGGAAGATGGCGTTCGTTTTACAGTAGATGCAAATCGAGAGGTTTTTGTAGAAGAAGCAGCCGAAAAATTTGGCATAGAAGCATCTACCCTACTTAACTATCTCAAAAACGGACAAAAGAAATACGAGTTAACCTCCCCTATTTTTTTAGAAAAGTCGTTGCATAAAATAGGTACGTATCTATCTTTAGATACCGTAAAAGCGTTGATGCAAATGTCAAGCATGGGAATAAGTCAAGATCTTAATAGCCTCAATGCAACACAATTGAAAGAACCGCATTTGGTTCAATTATTTAACCGATATGCTACCTATAACGGTTCGTCTCCCTATAAAACACCGGGGATCATGAGTATGATTCCGCACCTTGAACTACATTTAGGTACGTATTTTCCGAAAGGAGGAATGCATCAAATTACGAAAAGTTTATATGAGTTAGCACTAAGACAAGGAGTAACATTTCATTTTGGAAAAAAAGTAGACGAAATTTTAGTGGAAAATAAGCGTGCGATTGGTGTGCAAGTTAGCGACACGAAGTATTATGCGGACGTAATCGTATCGAATATGGATATATTTTCTACGTATGAAAAACTATTAGCAAATCAACCACATCCTACACGAACACTTCGTCAAGAGCGTTCGAGTTCGGCAGTTATTTTCTATTGGGGAATTAGCAAGCAGTTTCATGAACTTGACTTACATAACATCTTGTTTAGTGCGGACTACAAAACTGAATTTGAGCACTTATTTGAACATAAAACGTTGTATGAAGACCCGACCGTTTATATCAACATTAGCAGTAAAGAAGCATCGGAAGATGCACCTAATGGTTGTGAAAATTGGTTTGTTATGGTAAATGCCCCTGGTGATTTTGGACAAGATTGGACACAATTAGTAGCGCAAGTGCGTCAGCATATAATCGAAAAAATAGAACGATTATTAGGAGTCGATATTACACCATTTATTGAAGAAGAAGATATTTTAACACCACCACTCATAGAGCAACGAACAAGTAGTTATCGTGGTGCATTGTATGGCACGGCGAGTAATTCTAAATTTACCGCTTTTCTGAGACATCCAAATTTTTCACGACAAATAAAAAACTTATATTGTAGTGGTGGATCCGTGCACCCTGGAGGAGGCATACCATTATGTTTACTTTCCGCTAAAATTACTGCTGATTTAATTAATTCTGATTTATGCAATTAATCGCTTATTTTTCCAATCTAGATCAAAAAACAAAGATTTCTTTGTTTGGACTTTGGCTGGTTACTATTTCTGGTATACTCGGAATTTGGTTAGGTGATTCCGATTGGTTTCTTAGCAAAACACCTTTCAACCTTCTACTTTGTTTATTCCTTACATTGTGGAATTTCCCGTTAAAAAATGGCTGGAAAAGTATACTTCTTTGGTCCCTTATTTATTTACTAGGAATGGGAGTTGAATTAGTTGGAGTTCATACCAGTTTACTTTTCGGGAAGTACCATTATGGCAATAATTTAGGTCCAAAAATCGCTGGCGTTCCTTTATTAATTGGTGTCAATTGGATGATTTTGACGTTTATCACCGGTAGTATTTGCAGAAGATTTATCGCACAAAAATGGTTGGTTATTCTTTGTAGCGCACTACTAATGGTCACTCTAGACTTTTTCATTGAAGTAAATGCACCGCTATTTGACTTTTGGTATTGGGATATCGGTTACCCACCGTTACGAAACTTTATCGATTGGTTTATTATTGCTGTAATTATGCAAACCATCTTGCATATTGAATTATATTCTAAGAAACATCCGTTTCCATTGCATCATTTTGCTTCCCAATTACTTTTTTTCGCTTTTTTTTATGTCATCTACACATTTTGATATTGCTATTATAGGGGCTGGGGCTGCTGGGCTGCATTTGGCATTAGCCATAAAAAAAGAATCGTTTTTTACGAATAAACGTATCTTGATTATAGAAAAATCGGCTAAAGACCAAAATGACCGAACATGGTGTTTTTGGGAAAAAGGGAATGGATTATGGGAGGATATTGTTACTAAACAATGGTCACGTGGTCATTTTTTTACAGCAAACAAATCTATTCCATTAGCGCTAGCACCCTATCGCTATAAAATGATAAAAGCAATTGATTTTTATCGATATGCAAAAGATGAAATTGCATCAAGTTCCATTTTTACATGGGTAGCGGATGATGTGCTTTCGGTAGAAACAGCTGCAACAATTTCTATAAAAGGCGCTAAAGCTACCTACAGTGCAGAATCTGTTTTTGACAGTCGCATCCCTGAAGAATTTCATGCAACAGACGATCCATACACACGACTTTTACAACATTTCAAAGGATGGATTATTCGCACAGAAGAAGATACTTTTGATCCTGAACAATTTACGATGATGGACTTTAGACTACTTCAACCTAAGACTTGCAGTTTTACCTACGTGCTTCCCTTAAATAAACGAGAAGCATTGGTTGAATTCACCTTATTTTCAGGGAATTTACTCCAAGAAGACGCCTATGATACGATGATAAAAACATACGTTAGCGATATCTTAAAAATAGCCGACTATACCATTATAGAACAAGAAAAAGGAGTGATTCCGATGAGTGATTTTCCGTTCGAAAAATATTCCATTGGAAAACACATTCGCATTGGTACAGGGGGTGGATGGGTAAAACCTACTACGGGTTATTCCTTTAAAAATTGTGAACGCAATGCTCGAAAAATTGTTGAAAATTTAAAGCTAGGTAGAAAGGCAAACGATGGATTAATTTCAAAAAAATTCCGCTTATACGACTCCTTGTTTTTAGATATCTTGAACCATAAAAACTATATGGGCCCTGCATTATTTGAAACGATGTATTCCAAAATTCCGGTTCAAAAAATATTTGCATTTCTCGATGACGAAACAAATTTCAAGGAGGATTTGGGCATTATGTCGAAGTTTCGTTCCAAACATTTCATACAAGCATTTATGAATTATATTACAAGATCATGGAATACGTAAGCAACTGTTTAGCTTGTAATTCGAGTAACTTTACATCCTACATAGAAACTGGTGCAATGATGCATACGTATTCTAAAGAATCTTACAATTTTGACAGATGTACAGATTGTGGTTTAGTTTTTTTAAACCCACGAATTCCAGAGAAAGAATTAGGAGCTTTTTATACCGCTTCCTATCTACCCTACCGTGAGTCAGAAGCATGGGGAAAATATGGATCATTTGTACAAAAAGACCAACAAAAAACAGATAAAGCACGCATAGGAGTTGTAAAAAAATATGTCAATTTGAATTCAGCAAGTAGCGTGCTGGATATCGGTTGTGGTAAACCAACATTTTTACGTGCATTACGCAAAGAAACAGATGCAACATTAATGGGCATTGACTTTTCGAATGAAGGATGGAAGCATTCCCCTGAAGATTTCATGAATATTGATTTACGCATTGGTGAAGTAGGCGATCTAACCGGTGAGTTGCCAATGGATGTCATTACCATGTGGCATTACTTGGAACACGATTACCAACCACAAAAACATCTTAAAGAATTACTTACAATTTCGCATCCTGAAACAAGGTTGATCGTTGAAGTGCCAAATTTTGCTAGTTATACCCGTCGCAAATTTGGAAAATATTGGGCAGGATATCATACACCTCGCCATACTGGACTTTATTCTCCAGAAAATATAGAAGTATTACTTAAAAATAGCGGTTGGCAAGTTGAATCGCTTTTAACCTATGGTTCCTTAGCACCTTACACCTTACATTGGATGAGTGAAATGGAAAAAAAGCAGATTGACTGGACTGAATCTATGGAACCAAGATTCATCGGATTTGTTGCTGGCATGGTACTACATTCGCCTATCTATCTCTTCGAAAAAATGGTTTCTATGGGATTTATGACCGTAATTGCAAAACCATTATAAGGATTAATTAAGTAGTAAAGTAACTGGATAAAAGATCTTTACCATTCCATTTACCTATAGATTTGTATGGTTGAAAACGCGCGAACATTTCCTCTTTGTACCAATCTATCCGATGTGTTTTCGCAATTGCTTCTTTATGTTCCGGACTATTGTAGGCAAAATTTTTGAGATCTTCGATGCTTCGCCAAATACTAAAGGTAGCCATTTGAACCAATGGTGCTTCGCCAATTCCTTTGGTGTAAATTAATCCTTCGCAACCATGGATAATTGGATGTTGTGAGATTGGAACATACCGCCAGAATTGTACTAGATTTTTTTTTCGAATTGTAGCGCGGGTAATTACAGCAATTAACGGATTCGTTTCGTCCAATTCCGAAGAAGGATTGAAAGGATTAACCCCTGACCATAACCCTTTTGCATGCAATGGTTTCATGAAAATTGTCCATTGTTCGGTGGTGTGATCTTGGTATCTTTTAAAAATGGGTGCTTGATGCAAAAAATCATTTGCAGCCACTTCATTTTCCCAATTACACAACAAAGCATAAACACCCCAATCTGGAAGTGGATTAAATCCAGGTTCTTTTCCACTACCCATCAATTTATAAAAATTCAGTCCGGGTGTTTTTCGTAAAAAACGATGGGCGAATTGCATTTGTCCGAATGCCCAAGTTTTATTCCAAAAACCGGAGAATTTAAACAATGTGATTGTGGTAATTGCACTCAAAAAGTAAAAATTTTTAATGTTCTAACAAACATACCTATTTATATTAAGTTGTGATAAAAATACTTTAGAAGGAATAGAATTAAAGGGGAATAGCGGATATTAATTTACGTATAGGGTTGTTCACCTAGTTTAATTTAAATTACATGATTAAATTTACATGTGTTTAATATTGTTACTATACTCTCTAACTATTCCCGTATTAAATAATTTGATGAAAGACTTTATCCTACAACTTAAATTCCGAAATGAAGCATTGTTTTATTTTGGACTTGTTTGTCTCTTATTTTCAGTCGTATTTATCCTATTAACAAAATTTACAACGACACAAGTTTATGGTGTTAACGCTTGGTACAAACCATTTAAATTCGCTTTTTCAACGGTATTATTCGCCTGGGCTATGGGATGGTATTGTTTTTATTTACCGAATTTCAACTTGAAATTATTTAATTGGACAGTGATACTGTTACTTGGTTTTGAAATTTTTTATATTGCGTTACAAGCAAGCAAAGGACAATTGTCACATTATAATTTAAGCACGCCTGTTTATTCGTTCTTATACTCCATGATGGCATTAGCAGCCACGGCAGTGACATTGTATACAGCCTATGTTGGGTTTCTATTTTTTAAGTACGATTTTCCAGAATTACCAAGTCATTACGTATGGTCAATTCGTTTCGGAATTATCTTTTTTGTCGTATTTGCTTTGGAAGGTTTTGCAATGGGTTCTAGATTGAACCACAGTGTAGGCGCATTCAACGAAAATTCTAATTGGTTCATTGTTGGTTGGAGCAAGACCGTCGGTGATTTACGTGTTACTCACTTCATTGGTATGCATGCATTACAAGTTTTACCAATTCTTTCGTATTACCTCTTAAAAAGTAACAAATTAACAATTGGTCTTTCTATTTTATATGGACTTTTAGCTTTAGCAACATTGGTTCAGGCAATCCAAGGGAAACCGATAATAAAAACAACTTCGAAAAAAGAAGATATCACCACACCATGAAGACTAATTTTAATAGAGTTTGTATTTCATATGCAACCTACAGTATCAAAACTCAATTAAAATTTGTAAATTAGAACTATAATTAGTGAGTCAAGCATGTATAAATCTATAGACATAGACCGCGAAAAGCTAACCATTATGGGCGTGCAATTTTCCGACTTAAAAACATTGGAAAGTACTGCCAATGCTATAGGTACGAATATGTTTGAGGGATTTATACCTTCCAAAGAATCTATTCAATTGTACATAGATTGGAAATCAAATAATATTTCTGAATCAGAATTTCTGAAAAAGATTTATACTATTTATGGAAAATAATTATCGGTACCAAGACCCCGATTTTAGATATACAAATTCGAATGGAGTTCTTCATAATTTAGCAAATATAGCAGAAGAGCGTATACTATTAGTTTATGAGAGTTTAAAAGTTTCTAGGAGAGTTGAAGAACTCTTAGAAAATCCATTCAATATAAAAGATTCAAATACCTTATTAGAAATCCATCATTATTTATTTCAAGATGTATATGCTTGGGCTGGAAAAGTCCGAACGGTAAATATTAGTAAGGATGGTAAACCTTTTTTTAATGGGGAACGTTTTGCCATTGCTTTTCAATACATAGACAACTTACTTTTGGAATACAAGCGCATACGAAAAACGAATCGGAATCAAATTGCAGAAAAATTAGCGGAGATATTAGATAATGTCAATTACCTACACCCATTTCGAGAAGGAAATGGTCGAACCCAACGGGAATTCATACGACTATTAGCATTGGAAAAAGGATACCAACTAAATCTGAATCCAGCAGATAATAAAAACGTGTATGATCGATACATGCAAGGTACCATTGAAAGTGATGTAAAAACATTAACAAATTTGATTTTAGAATTGTTACGGTAAGATTTGGAGTTTTCTGAAGTATAGTTTGAAAAACTACCGCAGGAAGACACTTCCAGCGGAGCTAATAATTTTATATTTCATCAAAAAATTGATGTGCAATATTTTAATGATAGTGTTCAGTTTAAAATAATAATCAAAAAAAAATCCCTGCAATTCTCACCACAGGGATTTCCATTCTAAATTAATTCTCCTACAACAAATCGTTCGCTAAATTCGCTAGTTCGGAGCGTTCTCCTTTTTCTAGTTTAACATTCGCAAACAGCGGTTGGTTTTGCAAGCGATCGATGATGTACGCTAAACCACAGCTGTGTTCGTCCAGGTAAGGCGTATCAATTTGTTTGAGGTCGCCTGTAAACACGATTTTGGTGTTTTCTCCTGCACGCGTGATGATTGTTTTTACCTCGTGTGGTGTTAAGTTTTGTGCTTCATCGATGATAAAAAGGATGTTCGACAAGCTTCTACCTCGAATAAATGCTAACGGAGTAATTACCAATTTCCCTTCTTTCTCCATCTCAACAATCGCTTTGTGTTTTTTCTCATTTTCCCCAAATTGCGATTTGATGAATTTCAAGTTATCCCACAAAGGTTCCATGTAGGGTGCGATTTTATCATTTGCATCTCCAGGAAGGAAACCAATTTCCTTGTTGGAGAGCGGAACGAGTGGTCGTGCAAGAATGATTTGTTGGTATTGGTTATGTTGTTCCAACGCACTTGCTAACGCCAATAATGTTTTACCAGTTCCTGCTACTCCTTGAAGTGCTACTAATTTTATGTTATTGTTTAGTAAAGCATGGAAAGCAAACGCTTGTTCGGCATTTTTCGCTTTGATACCATATACATAATTTTTATCGACACGGTCAATATGGTCTGTTACTGGATTATAGTATGCTAAGGAAGATGTTTTCCCGTTTTTTAGCACATAGTAGCCATTCGCTGTTTTTTTATTCCCTAGAATCCCATTTTCAGGAATGGAATCTTTCGTAAATAAACTTTGGATAATGGAAGAATCTAGATTTTCAATGTTCATGAAAGCATCTTCTTCCAACACATCGGATTCTACCTTTCCAGTTTCGTAATCTTCGGACATCAAACCTAACGCCTTTGCTTTGATGCGTAGGTTAATGTCTTTGGTTACTAAAATTACCTCTTTCGTTGGTTCCGACTCTTTTAACACCAATGCACTATTGATGATTTTATGGTCGTTTTTACCTACGGAAAAGATGTATTCTGCATTAATCGATGTCGGCGTAGAATCTAGGACTATTTTAAACTTACCAAGATCTGAACCTCCGAGTTTAATCCAATCTTGCAGATTTCCACTGCCAGCAATTTTGTCAATGAAACGAATTACCTCTCGCGCGGCAAAATTTTTAATTTCGTTTCCTACTTTAAATTTGTCTAATTCTTCCAATACCGTGATTGGAATAGCCACATCATTTTTCTTGAAATGCACCAAGGAATGATGGTCGTGCAACAACACCGATGTGTCGAGAACGAAAATTTTGGTTTTTTTAGCCATGACACTGATTTTTTACTAAAAGTATGTGTGAATACATTCACGATTACTGGTTACCCAATTACTTTATCCAAAAGTAATTGTGAATAGCAAAAAATGGTAATCACTTAATATTGAATTAATAATAAAGCTCTTTAAATTCAATACCTAAAGCAATTAACACCGATTGTTTTTTCAATGAACTTTATATTGAATTTACGAAAAGATAATGGAGATTACAAGTATTAAACCGTATTTTTCATCGTTTAGCTCTTTTACCATTAAGGAATTATTCAAGAGGGCCACGTAAAAATTTAGATTTATTAAGAAAATGCATTAATAGCGTCGCCATTCTACATGAACTTGAATTAATAAAAATCAATAAATCTTAATGGTGAAAAAAATCTGATATTTACGCAAACAAATCCTGCGCTATTTTATCTGCCCACGACTTCCCTTCTTGGGTAAGATATAAGGTGTTTTCCTTGCAAACTACCCAACCTTTTTTCTCTAAGTGTTCCAGTTGTTGTAAGAACGATTTGTCTAAAGGTAAAATAGCACCCAACTGCACTAAACTTACCCCCCATTTAGCACGTAGACCAGTTAATAGTAACTCATTAAATTGATTTTCTTTGGTAAGTAACTCAAAATCAAATTCAGGCTGTTTGTTTTCTATTCCTTGGATGTATCGTTGGTTGTTTGCCACATTCCAAGAACGGTATTTTCCATCGTAGGAATGCGCGGAAGGACCTACTCCTAGGTAAATTGCTCCTTTCCAATAACTGGAATTATGCTTTGAAATAAAGTTTGGAAGTGCAAAATTTGAAATCTCATAATGTTCAAATCCAGCAGTTAACAATTCCTCTTGTAAAATCGTAAAATGCTCATTTTGAAGCTCATTACTTGCAGGTTGTATCTTCTCTTTTTTCACCCACGCAGAAAGTACCGTATTCGGTTCTACAGTTAAGCAATAGGCTGAAATGTGCTGTACCCCTAATTGTAATGCGGTTCTTATCTCTTCTCTCCAAACTTCGTTACTCATGTTTGGAAGTCCATAAATCAAATCGATACTAATATCTTGAATTCCTGCCTGTTGTGCAATAGGGATACACGCTACACTTTGTGCAACTGTATGCGCGCGATTCATCCAAATCAGAGAATCGCTGTGAAACGATTGTAAACCAATACTCAAACGATTAACTCCTGCTTTTACCCAAACATTGACTTTGGATAAGTCAATGTCGTCAGGATTCGCTTCTAAGGTAACTTCCACTTCTTCCTGTACTGCAAAATTGTCTCGCACAGTTGATAGTATAAGTGTCAGCTCTTCCTCTGTCAACAAACTTGGCGTTCCTCCTCCAAAATAAATAGTTGATATTGATTGATTTGCTAAAGTATCTTTTCGTGCTACTAATTCTACACACAATGACTTTACAAGCGCTACGCGATACTTTTCAAAGGTTGTACTAAAGTGAAAATCGCAGTACGTACATGCTTTTTTACAAAATGGAATATGAATGTAAATACCCGCCATACAAATTAATACCTAACAAATGATTTAGTAACATCCGAATTTCCCCCATGAATTTTCAAATAATACATCCCTGCCTGCAGTTGATCGATCGATAATTTAAAGGACATAGAATTCACTAGATAAGAACCATACAATTGTCCTGAAATGGTATACAGTTCTATCGATTTAATCTCTATATTTTCAGAATTAATGGATAACACATCTAAATTTGAAGGATTTGGGAACAATGTAATTTGATCTTCAAAATCTAATTGATCTAACCCATTTGTAAAACAAAAACTTTTAACAGAACTTGAACCAAATTTTGCATTCGCAGGTAAAAGTTGAGCAACCACAGACTTGCTATCATCGTAAAGTGTATAGCTTCCAGTTACATAATCACTCGAATACAAACCGTCTCCAGCATTATCATAGATTGAAAATTTATAACAATTTGCTTCTAAACAAAATTCTTGTTTAATAAGTGCTGGCTTGGAGGCTGTTTGGAGATATGGACCTCCTTGATACCACGTTTTATTCGTTGAATCTGTCAAATACCAAGCTATTTCATTCCCCTCCGTATCCAATTGAAGTTCTAACACATATTTTCTAGGATTAGAAAGAACATTAAACGAACTTGAAAATGAATTATTTGATACTATTGCATCCTCAAAAATTGGATCTTTTAAGATAGTTGCGATAAACACATGGTTTCCTTTATTGAATTTTTGCATTGGTAAATAAACGGTGTCTTGTTCATACAATGCTAATCTACCTTTCCAGCTAATTTGGTTTAAGGGATCTGAATCGTATGCATAACTAATCGTAAGTGTTTTCAATGAGTCAATCCCTCCATTCGATATGATGATATAGGGAACAATTGAATCTACACATAAACGATTTGTTAGGTTTGTTGCATGGTACGAGATATATGGGTCATAGGCAATCGAAGAACTCTGATCGATAAAATCCACACGTGCATCCACCGGATCTAACCAATCACTTAATCGTGATTCTGGTGTACCTCCCCCATTCCAAGATTCACTTAACTTACCATAAAAATCGGTCATAAATTTTGAAATACAATCAGAATCTCCTCCATGTAATTGCCCTACAACTCTATGATTTTGATCAAATAACGGCGAACCCGAGGAACCAGATTCTGTAATCCCTACATTCCAATTAGTAAGCCAATGATTTAAAGGTTCTCCAATGACAAATGATTCTGCAACCAAAGGTTTGTAATCCAATGAAATCTTTTTAATGTCACCATATGGATGATGGATGCCGGCTCCCGACTTAGGAATGTCTCCTGACTTATCCCAACCTGCGTAAGTTACGTTCCAAGAAGGATTAGGTATTGCATTCAACTCGCATAATAAAAAATCAGTAAGTTTATAAGAAGCTAGCAATTTCGCTCCATTGATGGTCATATCCTTGGGAGCATCTACAGAAGGTTTAGAGGTGCCACAATCTGCATTTTCCTCTGGACTTTCCCAGCGAAAACGAAATATCCAGGATGTTGGATCCGCCCCGCAGTGATTTGCGGAAAGAAAATAAGGTTTATAAGGACCTTTAGTTGTATTCATTAAGGTACCTGTACAAAAACCTCCCGTACTATTAATCATTAACGCAACCGCATTACGTTGTTGTTCAAATCCTTTTCCTTGGGGACAATTCACATCAATGTTACAAATTCCTGAACCATTAAAACCTCGTTTAACCATAGTTTCTAAAGAACGAAACCCATGAATTACAGAACTCAAATGCAACACTGAGGTACCTACATTAGCCTTTGGTTCAGCTAATTCAATAATGATTTTTGAATCATTCAACAATTCTGTACCTAATACTTGTGCGTCTGAATTATTTAAACTCGTATAAGCTCCAATATAGTTGGATGAATTTGCTCCAACTAAATAAAGCCTCGAACCCATTTTCAACTTAAAGCGATCAAAAACAACATTGATTGAAACTGCATTTTTACATTCAATCCCTAACTGATAAACAACATCACCATTGGACAACGTGCTTTTTTCAGAAGTTGACAAAACATCAAAATCAACATCTAATGCCTTTCCATATTGTTGAATTTTAACTCTAGTACTTAAGTTTGCCAGCTCATTTTTACTGATTTCTTCCTCAGCATCTACCGAAGGCATACTTAAAAATTTAGAAATCTGACGTACTTGTTTGGAAATGGAATAGGGTAATCCTGGAGTTGTTTGCGTAAATACACTTCCGAAACTTACTAGAAATAGAATCAATAAATATAAACGCATGTGACAGTTGAATAATACTCGAAGATGAAAGTACGTTATTTTTTGAAGATAACAAAAGACCAACGCATTTTGCTTAATAATTGTTAATATTTGAGATAAACGGCAGTTTATCCTTTCAAGTGAAAGTGAAAGGAACTAAATTAGTATAGTATATAAGTATATCTTTGTATGCAAAATTCGTGGATGAAAATAGTAATAGGCAGAATCGTAAACATGTTAGCAGTTTTAATACTGCTATTTGGACATGTATCTGCTGCAAATGCCACCTCATTCAAGGAATTAAAATCCGATAAATCACTCAAATTTTACAAACTCAACCTCGTTGACGATGTGAATTCGTTTTTAGAAGACGAAGAAGAAGAGGAAGAAGAAGAGGATTTTTCAAACGATTATTTTGTTTTACCTCCGGCTCACTCCTTCGAATTTAGCGAACAGGTATCAAAAAATACTACCAATCAAAATTTTTCCAAACACAAAAACGAAAAAAACACTTCACTACCGCTCTGGTTGGAAGTGAGACATATTTTAATTTGATTCTTTTATTCACTTCGCATTGATTTATCAATGTTTGTATCTGAATATTCATAATCAAATTAATTCATTATGGAAGAAAAATCAAGTTCTTTTGATGTAACATTTACTGTTCAAGAACTTAAAAAATATTTACCTACCCAAGGACCTTTAAAAGATTATATCTTTTTAAATACATTAGCTTGTTTTCAAGACTTGCCTTTTCATGAGGCAATGAAGCGTTCCTCCGAAATTTTTGGATATAAAACGTATTTAGACCTGAATGAATATCGCGACTTTTATGCAAAAGGTCAAATTCGCACAGATATTTTAGAAAAAGTACTCATCGAACACAAAGGCGCTGAGAATCTGAATTTTTGGAAACAAAAATTAATTGATCAAGATTACCAAATTCGTATAAATTCACGTGTTGGAAAATTACGTGAAGCTTGGAAAAAATTCTTGAAAATCGATGTCGATAATTATGTGCACCTCAATCTTTTCAGAATAGTTGGAGCGTATTTAGACCAAGGTATTTCTATTTGGAATTTTCCAGCTAACAAAAAAGGTTTAAGAAACTCATTGATTGAATTAGAAAAAAATAGTTTCTCTAGTTTCTTCCGAACGAATCGTGCAAAAAAATTATTAGCCAACAAATCTATCGGAATAAAAGATTTGTTAGACATACTGGTTGGTAAAGAAGCGTTATATTTTCAATATATATTCGATCAACAATTTGAACACCAAGGTTGGTCGGGTATGGTGGCATACTTGGAGAAAAATCCGCATGTACTTTTAGAAAAACGAGCAATTAATTTAGAGGACTTTATTTTTCTAGAATTATTATTAGAGATTGACACCTTAGATGACCGATATGCTGGTCAATGGACTGCATTAGGTTTATTAGCAAAAAATGCTGGTAAAGATCTCTTCGCACCTACACGCAATGTTGAAATTGCCGAAGTATTAAAATTATGGCAAGAAGCATACGAATGGTCTTACTATGACGATGTTTTGTTTTATCTAGCAAAACAAGAAGCAGAACCAGCTCAGAAAAATGTCAGTTTCCAATCCTTATTTTGTATAGACGACCGAGAATGTTCATTTCGTACTTATGTTGAAAAATGTGACCCACAGGCAGAAACCTATGGTACAGCAGGATTCTTTAACATTGAATTTTATTACAAACCAGACGGCGGAAAATATTTGACCAAATTATGTCCTGCACCACTTACTCCTAAATACCTTATTTTAGAAAAAGCCCATAAATACATCCACAAAAAAGAAGTAGGTTTTTCCAGTAAAAGTCATGGATTAATTATAGGGTGGTTATTGACACAAACAATGGGGTATTGGGCTGCTTTTAAACTTTTGAAATATATTTTCAAGCCTAGTTATGGGAACACAACCGTAAGTTCCTTTCAACACATGAGCCCTACGAGTTCTTTGATTTTTGAGAATACGGGTGAAAATCATACAGAACACGAACTAACGGTAGGTTTTACCATTGTTGAAATGACAGATCGTATCGAGGGATTACTTCGTAGTATTGGCTTAATTGAGAATTTCGCTCCGCTTATTTATGTGATTGGTCATGGATCTACAAGTGCTAACAACGCCTTTTATTCGACCATGGATTGTGGTGCATGTTCTTGTAAGCCTGGTTCTGTAAACGCGCGTTTGGCAGCATTAATGGGGAATCATCCAGAAGTTCGCAAAAAATTAGTTGAACGAGGAATTCATATTCCGGAAGAGACGCAGTTTGTTGGTGGACTTCATGACACAGCGCAAGATTTAATGGTGTATTACGATATTGTTCTATTAACCGAACCTAATCAGCAATATCACCTGAAAAATCAAGCAGTATTCAATCGGGCTTTAGAATTGAATGCAAAAGAAAGATCGCGTCGATTTATTTCGATTGATACTAAAAAATCATTGAAATTCGTACACAAAGCAGTACAAACGCGTTCTTTTTCATTATTTGAACCTCGTCCAGAATTAGACCATGCAACCAATAGCCTTTGCGTTGTTGGAGGTCGTTGGTTGACAAAAAATGTGTTTTTAGACCGACGTGCTTTCTTGAATTCTTACAACTACAAACAAGATCCTACAGGTGCCTTTTTATTAACGATTTTGAATGCAGTAACTCCAGTTTGTGGTGGTATTAATTTAGCGTATTATTTTGCAAAAGTAGATGACCAAAAATTTGGATCTGGTTCTAAATTACCCCATAATATTGTTGGTTTATTTGGTGTTACAAATGGTATAGAAGGAGATATACGACCAGGACTACCAAAACAAATGGTGGAAGTGCATGATCCTATGCGACTCATGTGTATCGTCGAACATTATCCCGAAGTGGTACTTGAAGTGCTTCAAAAAGCACCAAATACGTTTGAATGGTATCAAAATGATTGGATTAAATTAGTAGTTATACATCCAGAAACCAAAGCATTATATTTATTCAAGCAGGATCAATTCCACTCCTATCAACCACAACATGCGGTTATAAAAACGAGTAATAATTTAGAACATTTAGTGGAATCAAGTCATACCAACATTTCGGTTCATCAACTAACAAAAGTATAAGGTCATGGAATATTTATTACATTATTTTTTAGTGATTCCTTTGTTAGGATACCTCATCAGCCTATTGATTCCTTCTAAGAATGAATTTGCTATTTCGCGTTTAGCATTCATTACTTTAAGTATACAATTAGCTTTTGCCATCGGCTTTTCAATTGCTTGGTTAAAATCAGGCCACAGGGATATTAATTTAGCCGAATTTTCGCTCTATAAAACACAAGGGTACGATTTCTTAATTGACTTATACTTCGACCGAGTTTCTGCCTTGTTTTTATTAATGGGTGCATTTTTAACATTTTTAATTACATACTACAGCCGATTTTATTTACATCGAGAACAAGGATTCAAGCGTTTCTTTAATACGATATTGTTGTTTTATTTAGGATATAACATTATTATTTTGTCTGGTAATTTTGAAACACTATTTATCGGGTGGGAATTTTTAGGTATTTCATCCTTTCTATTAATTGCATTCTATAGAGACCGTTACCTTCCTGTAAAAAACGCATTAAAGATTTTTTCCTTGTACCGTATTGGAGATATTGGACTAATACTTGCGATGTGGTTAAGTCACCATTTATTTCATGAAAATGTAACATTTGGTAAAATGCATAATGCAGAACTAGTGAGTCATTTACTCCAAAAACATAGTTGGGAAGGATTTTTTATCTCTTTTGTGATTTTAGTTGCTGCGTTAGTAAAATCAGCACAACTCCCTTTTTCCTCCTGGTTACCAAGGGCAATGGAAGGACCTACTCCATCGAGTGCAATTTTTTACGGCTCATTATCGGTACATATTGGAGCATTTTTACTTTTACGAACACATCCATTTTGGGAGCATCAAACAGTAATACGAGTACTTATCGGATTTTTAGGGGTACTCACCTGTTTCGTTGCAAGTATGATGGCAAGAGTTCAAACATCCGTTAAAAGTCAGATAGCCTACTCCTCCATCGCGCAAATTGGATTGATTTTCCTAGAAATCGTTGCTGGGTTTGATAATTTAGCATTATTTCACATTGGTGGAAATGCTCTATTAAGAACCTACCAACTTCTAATTTCTCCATCGATAGCGAGTTATAAAATCAAAGAGCAGTTGTACACTTATGAACCACGTGAAAAAACAATTGAAGATAGTTTTCCAAAACGCATCGAATATTCCTTTTATATTCTGAGTTTGAAAGAATGGAATTTAGAAACGATTATTTATCAATTATTCATTTCACCAATAAAAAAGGTCGGACAAAAATTTAGATTTTTCAGACTTAAACTTGGACTTATTTTCTTTGTTGCGATTTATATTACTGGCGTTGCACTACTATTCATGAAATCCGCAATTCCTAAATTTTTAGAGAACTACTTGCCTGGTTTTTTCGCATTCATTGGCTTATTAATGGTCATTAAAGCATTTACAGAACGAAGAAATGTACAACTTAGTTGGTTCATGGTAATGATGAATCATTTTTGGATTGCATTAGCAATTTCAATCAATACAGAAATTCATTATTCCACGATGGCCATGTATCTATCCGGAGTTATCGTTTCTGGAGCAATTGGTTTTGTTGCTATTCGACTTTTAATTAAAAAAGAAAAACGTATAACCCTTGCACGTTTTCAGGGACATGCCTTTGAATATCCTAGGATTGCGTTTGTGTTTTTATTGGCATGCTTAGGCTTGGCAGGTTTTCCAATTACCCCTACAATGATTGGCGAAGATTTAGTTTTTTCGTCCATTCGGGAAGACCAATATTTTTTAGCGCTTTTTCTTGCAATCAGTTTGATTGTCGATGGATTAGCATTGGTAAGAATTTATGCGCGCTTGTTTTTAGGACCGCATGTAAAAACGTATCATTCGATTGCGCATAAATCCAGTTGATTTCGACTCCGCTCAATCTGACTGGATTCAGGTCAGTAAAAGCAAAATCAACTACAAATAAATTAACTGTAAACATTAAAAGATATAAAAAAATGAAAACAATAAATAAAATCAAGTTACCAAAAGATGGTATCGCCGGTCTAAAAGAGAATTTTAGTTCCGATGCTATCTCCGGATTTTTAGTCTTCCTTTTAGCACTTCCTTTAAGTTTAGGAATTGCAAAAGCAAGTGAATTCCCTGCAATCTATGGATTAATCACTGCAATGGTTGGAGGAATACTCGTAAGTTTAATTGCAGGTTCAAAATTAACGATTAAAGGTCCAGCGGCTGGATTGATTGTGATTGTTGCTGGATCTGTAACGGATTTTGGTGGTGGAGAAACAGGATGGCACTTAGCATTAGGAGCAATCGTGGTTGCAGGAGTGATACAAGTAGTGTTTGGCTTATTAAAAATGGGGAAATTAAGTGACTTTTTTCCTCTTTCTGCAGTACACGGAATGTTAGCTGCTATTGGAATAATCATTTTCAGTAAACAGATTCATATTTTAGCAGGTGTTAACCCTACTACGTTGGAAGGAAAATCAATGGTAGAACCTTTGGAATTACTCGCGTTAATCCCAGATACACTAGCACATTTTTTCGCACATAAAGAAGTTGCCATTATTGGCTTAATCAGTTTACTGATTGTTTTTGGATGGCCAATGCTTACAATTAGTTTTTTAAAAAAAATACCCGCTCCACTAGTGGTATTAATTGTTTCCATTCCTTTAGCGATGGTATTAGGCGTACATAACGTTCCGGAACATATTGAAAATGGAAATACCATTAAAGCATTTAATCCGCTAGTAAGTTTTGACAAAGGATTATTTGACATTTTAGGTGTTAAAGTAAGTTTTGCTGGATACCATCAACTCGGAACATTTATAAAGTATGTTATAATGTTTGCTTTAGTAGGAAGTCTAGAAACATTACTAACTGTAAAAGCGATTGACATGCAAGAACCTTTCAAACGAAAATCCAATATGAATAAAGATTTGATTGCCGTTGGAATTGGTAATATTGTCGCTGGAATTTTAGGTGGTTTACCAATGATTAGTGAAGTAGCACGTTCTTCTGTGAATGTTGCAAATGGTGGTAAAACTCGTTGGGCAAATTTCTTTCATGGAATCTTTATATTGATCTTTTTGATTTTTGCTGTTTCCTTTAGCAATTACATTCCAAATGCAGCGCTTGCAGCCATGTTAATCGGTGTTGGATACAAATTAGCAAACCCAAAAGAATTTGGTCACATGGCAAAAATCGGCATCGAACAAATTAGTATTTTTCTCATAACCATACTTGTTACTTTATCTACCGATTTACTTGTTGGTATTGGCGCAGGAATCTTATTAAAATTATTAATTCATTTATATCATGGATCTCCAATCAAACATTTATTTAACGCAAAAACAGTCATTGACGGAAATACCATCATCGTTAAAGGTTGCGCAGTTTTCAGCAATTTTGTAGGAGTCAAAAAATCTATTGATAAGTTTAAACGCAGTGATGATGTAGTTTTTGATGTTTCTACATGTAAACTAGTAGACCATACCGTGATAGAAAATCTGCATCACATAAAAATTGATTTTGAAGATGAAGGTGGTTCATTTACCATCAAAGGTTTAGAAGAATTTACGCCTGTAACTAAATCGAAACACAAATTTGCAGCAGTTAAGAAGTAATTTTATATTTCCCTCCTCGAGGAGGGACTAAGGGAGGTGACCTAATTTTCAAAAAATCACAAAACTATGAAACAACTATTTTTAGCTGTATGCATACTTTTCTTAGTGTCTACAACCTTCGCTCAAAAGAAAATATCAGATCAAAACCATGCTTGGACCACCTACCAAGGAAATCATAAACTTTCCGAAAAATGGAGTTTACACACGGAATATCAATGGCGTCGTGCGGATTTCTACCAACATTGGCAACAATCGCTTTTACGTGTTGGGCTAGATTATCATTTAAACGCAAACGCATTTGTTTCTGCAGGATATGGTAGTATCATCACATTTCCCTATGGTGAAATGCCCGTAAGTCATCAATTCAACGAACACCGTATTTGGGAACAATTCACGCAAAAAAGCACCATTGGTCGCGTGGATATACAACATAGATACCGTTTGGAACAACGTATCCTAGATAATTACATAAAATCTGGTAATGAATATATGAAAGATGGTACTGTGTTTAGAAATCGTATTCGTTATAGAGCAATGGCATTTATTCCATTAAATCATAAAACAATGAGCAACAATACATTATTCTTGAATGTAAATGATGAGGTCTTTTTAGGATTTGGTGAAGGAATAGGAACCAATATTTTAGATCAAAACCGTCTGCAGTTTGCATTAGGCTGGAAATTTAATGCAACATGTATGGTTCAGGTAGGTTATCTAAATCAATATCTGGTTAAAAACGCAAAAGTTTCTCCTACAAATACCATACTCGATCAAGCGGAAAACAACAATACACTTACGATTGGCTTGACTTATAATTTTAATTTATCCAAAAAAGAATAAAATTTATTCAATTAATCTAGCATAGATTATATATAAATTTATGTAATATTGTACATAAATTTATTTAATTGAAGTTAAAACATTACATATTATTCTTTTGTCTATTTGCTGTAATTGCTACTAAAACCTATGTAGCTATTCACACACTTTTTTCAGATTCTGACATCGAATTATCGAATGAATTAGATGAAGAAGATGCTGATGACGAAGAAGATACTGAGGAAGACACCGAAAAAGAAACTGCAGAAAAAGACATCTATATTTCTTACTACCACCTTAATTACACAGTGCAAAAAAAAAATATAACTTCCAATAAAACAAAATATTACTACAAAAACCAACATTATTTAACGCCTAATTTACAACGTTTTTTCGCCCCTCCAGACGCAATAAGTTTATCCTGATTTACTTGAACAGTTACTGTTCAAAAAACGTTTAAACTTATTTTTTATGGAAAATTTCTATCATCAATTACTTGAGAATAACAAGGATTGGGTTGCGGAAAAACTCGCTATCAACCCACATTATTTTGAAAAATTAGCAGCAGGACAAAAGCCACCAGTACTTTGGATCGGTTGTTCTGATTCGCGCGTACCTGCCAATGAAATTATTGGTGCTGAACCAGGAGAAGTATTCGTACACCGAAATATCGCTAACATGGTCATTCATTCAGACATGAACATGTTAAGTGTGCTAGATTATGCTGTAAATGTACTTGAAGTTAAACACATTATTGTCTGTGGACACTACGGGTGTGGTGGTATTCAAACGGCCATGAAAAATCAACATATCGGCATTATAGATAACTGGATTCGCCATATCAAAGATGTTTATCGCTTAAACGATGATGAATTAAACGCTATTGAAAATGAGCAAGATCGTTTTAACCGTTTTGTTGAACTCAATGTAAAAGAACAAGTTAATGATTTAGCAAAAACTTCCATCGTGCAAAAAGCGTGGGAAAATGGACAAGAATTAGGCATTCATGGATGGGTGTATGGATTGAATAATGGGCTAATCAAAGACCTAGAACTCTCCATGTGGGACAATTCAAAACTTCCATCTGTTTATAAATTAGACTTTTAAATATGTTTACATTAGATAATCTAAAAAAAGATTTACCTGCTGGATTAGTGGTATTTCTTGTTGCGCTTCCTTTATGTCTAGGTGTAGCACTTGCGAGTGGCGCACCTATTATTTCCGGAATTATTTCTGGGGTTATTGGCGGAATCGTAGTAGGATTAATTAGTCGCTCTCATATCAGTGTTAGTGGGCCTGCAGCAGGACTTACAGCAGTAGTATTTTCTGCCATCCATCAACTCGGAAGTTTTGAAACCTTTTTAATGGCTGTTGTCATTGCAGGCGTACTACAAATTATCGGTGCTTATTTACGCGCTGGTATCATCGCAAATTACATCCCATCTAATGTTATCAACGGACTAATATCTTCCATAGGTATCATATTGATTTTAAAACAAATACCGCATGCTTTCGGATATGATGCTGTTGCAGAAGAGGATTTTTCGTTTATTCAAAAAGATCACCAAAATACATTCTCCGAGCTTTTCAATATTTTGAATTACTTTTCCTATGGCGCTATCCTTATCAGTATACTTTCATTATTGATATTAATCTATTGGAAAAAGATTCCCATTAAATGGCTACAAGCAATGCCATCTTCGCTCGTTGTTGTTATTTTTGGAATCCTGATAAATCAAGTATTTATTCATTTTTTCCCATTCTTTATCATCCATGAAAAACATTTAGTTTCCATTCCCAAAATAGACAGTATAAGTGCTATTTTCACTTTTCCTTCTTTTGCGTCCTTGGCAAATAAAAATGTTTGGTTTGTAGGTATAACGATCGCAATTATTGCTTCGCTGGAAACCTTATTAAATTTAGAAGCTGTTTCTAAAATTGACCCATTAAAACGAAAAGTATCTTCGAATCGCGAATTACTCGCACAAGGATATGGAAATTTAATTTCTGGTCTTATCGGCGGAATTCCTGTTACATCTGTAATTGTTCGAAGTTCGGTGAATATAAATGCTGGTGTTAAAACAAAAATGTCCACAATATTCCATGGTGTATTATTAGTGATAAGTATTCTATTTTTAACGCCATTTTTAAATATGATTCCTTTGTCGTCTCTTGCTGCCATTTTATTACTTACAGGATATAAACTGGTAGATCCAAGAACATTTAAAGAAAAATATCAAAAAGGCTGGAATCAATTTATACCTTTTATCGCTACTGTTATCGCGATATTCTTTACCGACTTATTAATCGGAACCATTATTGGTCTTACAGTCAGCATCTTATTTTTATTGAAAAGTAATTACAAAAATCCGTTTAAAATAAAAACGGAAAAAATGAATGTGAAAGAAACCATTACCATTGAATTACCGAACCAAGTATCTTTTTTAAATAAAGCATCTATTCAAAACACCTTATGGAATCTTCCGAAGAATTCCAATGTAATTATTGAAGCAAAAAACAGTGATTATATCGATGAAGACATCTTGGAAATTTTCGAAACTTTTAAAAATACAGTTGCGATTGAAAACAATATCCAATTAAACATTTTTGGATTTAAAAACAAATTCCACATTCAAGATCAAGTACAATTTAGTACGGTTATTGGGAAAGAAGAACAACAAAATTTAAGTTCTCATGATGTTCTAGAAATTTTAATCGCAGGAAACAAACGTTTTTCCGAAGGTAAATTCACCGAAAAGTATCTTACCGAACAAGTACAAGCAACCTCCCATCACCAAAATCCGATTGCGGTTATCGTGTCCTGTATCGATTCTAGAACTAGTCCGGAACTCGTTTTTGACCTTGGAATTGGCGATTTAATTTCGATTCGCATCGCTGGAAATATTATTAATCAAGAAATTATAGAAAGTATTGAATTTGCCTGTCAAAAAATCGGGACCAAATTGATAGTTGTACTTGGTCACTCGAATTGTGGGGCTGTAACCTACGCCGTAGAGTCTGGTACTGAATACTATACTTCTATTACCTCCAAAATTCAAAACTCTATTGCTATTTGTGATTGTACTGCGGATAAAATAAAATCAGATCCAGCACTTTTGGACAAAGTCATAAAATTGAACACCAATAATTCTATCACGGATATTTTAATGCATAGTGCATTTATAAAATCAGAAACAGAACAACAAACAATTACAATGGTATCTGGTTTTTACGATACCCGAAATGGATTGGTGGAATTTGTGGAATTTTGATTTTTTGTTTTGTTTTTCGTTTTTTTTTGTAGAGACGCAATGCATTGCGTCTCTACAAAAAAAAACGAATTTATATTGCATCCATTTTCTCCACTTGTGTTTCCCATACGGAAATAACACTATCTAATTCCTTTTTGATTTTATCATACTCTGCTAAAACCTTATCCGCATTGGCTTTATCGGAATAATCCAAATGCAAAATCACCTCATCCATTGCTTTGACCTTATTTTCCAATGTTTCAATCTGTTCTTCCGATTTTCTAATTTGATTTTGAAGTGAATTTTTCTTGCGCTTTACTTCTTTTTGCTCTTCCTGCGATAGTTCCTTCTTGGCCTCTTGAACAGCTACATTAGCAGTTACCTTCGTCGCTCCGTCGCTCTTCACTTCGTCACTCTCTAGAGTCATTTTCTTCGCCAAATATTCCTTCACATCATAGTGGTAAATTTTCAAGGTCTTGTCTTGAATATCCCAAATACGATTGGTTAAACCATCCAAAAATTCACGGTCATGCGATACCACAATAAACGTTCCTTCGTAGTTAATCAACGCGCGTTTTAACACCTCTTTGGATTGAATATCCAAGTGATTTGTAGGTTCATCCAGAATCAAGAAATTACACGGACTCAATAATAACTGACATAAAGCCAAACGCGTACGTTCTCCTCCAGAAAGTACACCCACTTTTTTATCTACCTCTTCTCCGGTAAATAAGAAGGTTCCTAAAATAGAACGTAAATCTTTTCGAATTTCCCCTTCGGCAATATCATCTACTGTTTCGTAGATTGTTTTGTTTACATCTAATTTTTCAGCCTGATCTTGTGCGAAGTAAGTGATTTTCACATTGTGACCATAATTCACGATACCATCCCCATCCAAGGTTCCCATGATACGTTTTAACAACGTAGATTTACCTACTCCATTCGGACCTAAAAGCGCGATTTTCTCGCCACGACCAACCGTAATACTTATTTCCCTGAAAAGGACTTTATCGTTAAACGTTTTTCCCATGCGCTCCATTTCCAAAATCCATTTCCCTGGTTGTAAACTCAAGGGAAAAGAAACCTTCATTTTTGCAACTGCATCGTTCTCTACCTCAATGATTTCCGTTTTATCCAACTTCTTCATTAAAGATTGAGCAAATGCCGCTTTACTCGCTTTCGCACGAAATTTATCAATTAACTCTTTGGTATGTTTGATGTCTTTTTCTTGTTGTTTTTTCGCATTGGTCATCAAGGCCAACTCCTCTTCCCGACGAATTTTATATAAAGAATATGGTAACGGATAATCATTAACTTTACCTTGAGAAATTTCCAAGGTACGTTTGGTAACATTATCTAAAAATAAACGGTCGTGCGAGATTACTATAACGATTCCTTCAAATTTAGTCAGGTAATTCTCCAACCACGAAATGGAAATGATATCCAAGTGATTGGTAGGCTCATCGAGTAAAATAACATCTGGTTTATTCACCAAGATTCTAGCTAATTCCGCACGCATTTTCCAACCTCCTGAAAACGTGCTTAATTCACGATTAAATTCTTCTGTTTCAAATCCTAGACCAACTAAAATCGAGGCAATTTTCTCTTCCCATTGAAATCCTTCATGAAACGCAAATAAGTCGTTTAGTTCTGTAAGCTCATCCAACAACCCTAAATACGAATCTGCTTCATAATCGGTACGGGTCACTAAATCATGATTAATTTCATCCAAACGCGTACGCACACGATTCAACAATTCATTCGAATAGTACAAATAATCGTAAACAGACTTGGTAGTATCAATTTTGATATCTTGCGTCAAAAATCCTATGGTAGTATCCTTTGGGGTATGAATTCTTCCCTCGGATGGTTTTTCCATTCCCGACAATAACTTCAACATCGTTGATTTACCAGCACCATTTTTTCCTGCTAAACCAATTTTATCCCCACGGTTAATTTGTAAGGTTATGTCTTTGAATAAATGTCCTTGCGGGAGGTAAACTCCAAGTTGTTCTAGATTAATCATGGTGTAAAGATAGGGATTTCATTTTGGAGGTGAAAGTTGATTTCAAAACTTGAAACTATGAAAAATCATTAAAAAACCATAAAAACCACAAAATATTCAAAAACAACAAATTAAACAATTACTAATTTGGATTATCATGATAATACAAACCAAAACTTTGGATTATCATGATAATTATGTATATTTGATTAGAATATAGGTCATGAATTTAGTCAGAAAACAAGTTTTTATAGATAATGATGGTCAGAGTATCTTTTTTTGGGGAGCTCGGCAAACTGGTAAAAGCACCTTACTAAAAGAAATGTTTCCGGAAGCATTACTCTTCGACCTCTTACTATCAGATGTATACAAGCGATTAATGACAAATCCGGAGTACTTGCGGGAAACCATTTTGGCACAAAACAAAAAGCAAGTAATCATCGATGAAATTCAGCGTATACCAATCTTATTGAACGAAGTACATTGGTTGATTGTAAACCACAACATACAATTTATCCTAAGCGGTTCAAGCCCTCGAAAAATTCTACGTTCTGGAGAAAACTTACTCGGAGGTAGGGCGTTAAAATATTCTCTCTATCCTCTTACCTACGCTGAAATCCCAAATTTCGACTTAGAAAGAGCATTGAATCATGGATTATTACCTCGGCATTACTTATCCGAAAATCCAAAACGACTAATCGCTTCCTACATAGGAAACTATTTACAAGATGAAATTGTAGCAGAAGCAAAAATCAGAAATGTAGATGTATTCGCGCGATTTTTACATGCAGCAGCATTTAGTCAAAGCGAAATAGTAAACTTTACTTCTATTGCAACAGATTGTGGCGTTTCTGCGATTACAATTAAAGAATATTTCCAGATTTTAGAAGACACCCTAATCGCTTACTTTATTCCAGTTTATCAAAAAAAACCAAAAAGACGTGTGATCAAAGCTCCAAAGTTCTACTTCTTTGATTTAGGAATTGTCAACCATTTGTTGCATCGAGGGAAAATTGAAAAAGGAAGTGAATTATTTGGTCACGCCTTTGAATCTTTCATTTTTCAAGAATTAATGGCTCATAAACATTACGCTGGACTTGAATACCTTATTTCTTACTGGAGAACTGCCTCTCAACTCGAGGTTGACTTTGTTTTGGGTAACAATGAAGTTGCTATCGAAGTCAAATCATCTAGCAAAATCAGCAACAAACATGTATCGGGACTAAAAGCGTTTATGGAAGAATACGAAGTTAAAAAAGCAATTGTTGTATGTACCGAACCCATGGCGAGAATTAGCGATGGAATTCATATTTTGCCTTGGAAAGATTTTTTAGAACAATTATGGAGAGGGGATGTGATTTAAAATAAATTAAATCTAACAATGAAAGTCAACGCATACAAACCAACTAAATTGGATGTTTTTTCAGGTGGTTAATTTTATACAATTTTATTTCAAATTAAGCCTTTATATTTGACTTAGAATTATAATCGAAAATACCATGAAACTCATTTTATCCGCAGTACTAATTTTTACTTGCACATTTATTTTTTCTCAAACCATTTCCAACAAATCCTTACTTTGGAAAGTTTATGGAAATGGAATAGCAGATACAAGTTACCTTTACGGAACTATTCACATGATTGAGAAGAAAGATTTCCTACTAACACCTCAAGTAAAACGTACATTCAAACGAGCAAATACGCTTGTCATGGAAGTGAATTTAAAAATGGATAATCAAACGAAAAAGGAAATTGCGAAACAAATCATGTTTCCTAACCGCAAAACAATCAAAGATTATTTATCACTATCAGATTACACATATTTTCATTCATATATGATAGATACCCTAAAGATTATGCCGTTAAAAGTAACTATTTATGAAATGATGACACCCTTCTTTCTTCAAGCAATAATTCTTAAAGAACAAATGAATAAAGTGGTTTCTTACGAAGAGAAATATGCGAAAATGGCAAAGAAAAAAGAACAATTATTTGTAGAAACAATACAAGAACAATTAAACTTCATTACAGTAGACTCTTTGAATATACAAGCAGAAAAACTTATCAAGGATATACGTGCTGGAAAAATGAATGCTACAACTGAGCTCAAAAAAATGACTGATTTATATTTAAAACAAGACTTACAAGGTCTTCATAACTACATGCTAAAAAGCATTGCTGAATCAGAAGACAATCCAGAACAAGCAAAAGCTATGATTGATAAAATGTTAGTGCACCGAAATAAAAATTGGATCCCTAAACTAGAAAATTGGATGAAACAAAAAACATTGTTTGTAGCAGTTGGTGCAGGACACCTAGCAGGTGAGGAAGGCGTGATTAATTTATTGAGAAAACAAGGTTATACTGTAGAACCAGTATTCAATTAATGAGCAAATCAATCTTATATGAAATTCGCAACCATTTTATATTGGTCATTTGTAATTTTAGGTCTAACAACTCTATATGTTAAAGAACACACAATTGCTATTATTTGCTTGGGAATGGCACAAGCAATAGATAACTATATGCAACCAAAACCATGGAAGGAAAGATCTTTGTTATCAAAAACATGGGCTATCCTAATTTTTACACTCGTTTTTTGTTTAATCGGACTAGAAGTCGCAATTCGTTTTAACTAAATTTTCTATGCTCTCAAACCCTTACATCCACATCATTATCAGCACCACGGGAGTTTACCTCTTCATCATCCTTGCTTTACGTATTCTTGGTAAAACAGAACTAGCTCAGTTATCCATTACTGACTTAATCTTTGTATTATTAATCAGTAATGCGGTTCAAAATGCAATGGTTGGAGCAGATACATCTCTTGGCGGCGGAATATTAGCTGCAAGTGTATTATTTGTCATAAATTTCATATTCAAAAAACTAAAATACAAATTCCCATCCCTACGAAAAGTGTTGGAAGGAGAACCAGTCATACTTATTCACAAAGGAAAAATGATTGAATCAAACTGTCAAAAAAACAACATTTCTAAAGATGAACTTTTACAAGCAATTCGAGAACACGGAAGCCACACCATCGAAGAAGTAGATAGTTTAATTTTAGAGTCTGATGGTAACATAAGTGTAGTTTCGAACGAATACAAACACCACAGCGTAAGAAGATTAAAAAAAAGAAAAAATGCCTAACAAAACTTCACTTCAAAAATTAATCGACTACACCCTACTCGATCCTGCGGCTTCCGAACAAGAAATTCTAGATCTATGCGCAAAAGCAATGCAACTTCAGGTGGCATCTATTTGTATTACCCCTGATAAAGTCTGTATTGCAAAACAAGAACTAGAAAACTCAAAAGTTTTGGTCTGCACAGTCGTATCTTTTCCTTCCGGAGAAAACACAATCGAAGAAAAAGTAAAAGAAACTAAAGAAGCTATACAAAATGGTGCCGATGAAATTGATGTGGTAATCAACTATAAGAAACTAAACGACGAAACCTACCTCGTCAGAGAACTTAACACATTACTTGAATTATGCCACGCTAACATCAACAAAATAGGTCATTCCATCACACTTAAAGTAATCGTTGAAAGCGGTTTACACACGCTTGAAGAAACTGCATTTTTCACCAACTTATGTATCCAAACTAAAATAGATTACATCAAAACTTCTACAGGAAAAGTCGCGATTGGAGCAGAGTTAGATAAAGTAAAGGTCATGCACAAAGAAATTCAACGCGCATCATCTCCCTTAAAAATCAAAGCATCTGGTGGATTACGTGATATAAAGCAAATTGAAACATTCTTACCCTACGTTCACAGACTAGGAATTGGTCACCAAACCGTGGATTCTTTTGTTTAGATAAAAGACTTTGAGATAAAAGAACAAAGACTACTGCAGTATTAAATTACACTTTCCGTCAGTCTTTTATCTTTAAGCGAAGCGATCTTTCATCTTTAAGCGAAGCGGTCTTTTGTCTCTCAATTATACACCCTCAGCAAATTACTCCCATTCCAAGTCGTCTGATACTGCCTCAACCCAAAATTCGAACCAGACACAATCGAACCATCGTACAACGAAAACTTTGCGCCAGTACAACTATCTTTCAACTGTAGCATATTCTTGCTGTCAATCATAAGTGGATAAGCACACTTCGTTTGACTAGCAGGAGATTGTCTATCGAATGCAACAAATTCATCTATCGATTTTCGGTAAATTACAATGCCTTGAACTCCACAATTATCGTAATAACAAGCCCCACCTACCCCTTGTAACGCTGAATAACTTGGTAATTCAGTGTGAATGGTCACATCAAAAGGAATGCTTTGAACTGGATTCGTATTCACCGATTTACTGCAAGAAAACAAGAATAAAATAACTAAAATAAAAAAAAATCGTATCATTATATATTGGCTATCTAAACAAATAATGTTAAGCAAATTTACCCATAAATACGTAATGATAAGTATGTGGATAGTAATTCTATCACTCACATTCAATACCTATTCATGTGGAACTGCTAAAACAAACAAAGAGCCAAATGCAGAAGAAATTTCACTAGAATTACGCAAACAAAAAAAGAAAGAACTCAAAGCTGCTCAAAAAGCAAATAAAAAAGCGAAACGAGAATTTTGGAACAAACAAACTCCAGAAATGAAACGTCGTATCAAAGAATCTAACCGTAGACAACGTGAACTATTAAGACTGCGTAAAAAAGCCCGTAGACTATAAAAAAAGGGACCCGAAAGTCCCTAAAATAGTATTCCCAAGAATTTCAATTAAAAATGATTTTTCGAGGCAAACCAAAAATTAATTCCGTAATTTAATCCAGTAAATGAGGAGATTATTTTGAAGTTGAACGAAGAAAAAGCTTTTTAAATGGAACTATTAGTGTTGGTGTCCGTGTTCACCATGAACATGACCATGAGATACTTCTTCTTCAGATGCTTCTCTCACACCAATAATTTCTCCTTCAAAATGTAAATCAATTCCAGCTAACGGATGGTTAAAATCCATTTTTACAAACTCTTCATTGATATCCAATACAGTACCTAATAATTGGTGACCCTCATTGTCTGACATTGGAACTTTTGCACCGACATAAATTTCTTCTGTATTCACTTTTCCATCTTCCATAAAGAATACATCTAAAGGAATCATTGCAATTTGCTCGTCGGATGGCGTACCATACGCATTTTCACTTTCGATTGCAAAAGCAAACGTATCTCCAATTGTTTTTCCTGAAATATTTACTTCAAAATCTGGAATAATTGCTTGTACTCCGTATAAAAAAACCATTGGTTGTTCAGCCGTTGTTTCTTCAATTTTTTCACCTGTTTTGTGGTTTGTCAACTTGTAATTCAAGGAAACAACTTTGTTTGCTTCAATTTTCATAAATCGTTTTTTAAAAATTTCATTAAAATTACGAAACTTATTGCGGAAGACAAAAGACTTTTTGAGGAAAGACTAATAGACGTTAGACAAAAGACAATTAGACATCAGACAATTAGACGAAAGACTTTAGATGCTTTCAATTAGATTTACTTTCTCCATAAATTTTGCGCGTAATTCTTCATCTAAAATTCCGCCTGTTTCAGAGAAATTCTGATGGTACTGTGGCAAGGTAAATACTGAAGAGATAACTGCGCCATGTTTTGGGAAACGATCTATGGCATGCTCTAACACACCTACACCACCTCTTGGTCCCGGAGCGGTTGATAATAAGAATAACTTTTTACCTTCAAACATTTTTAAATTGACACGCGAAACCCAATCAAATAAATTCTTAAATACCACGGCATAACTTCCATTATGCTCTGCGAAAGAAATTATAATCAAATCCGATGCTTCCAATTTTTGGTGAAATAATACTGCGTTTTCTGGCAAACCTTCTTCCGTTTCCATATCCACCGAATAGATTGGCAAGGGATAATCATTTAAATCCAATACTTCCAATGCGCTACTATTAAACTGATTTGCAGCAAAACGTGCAAACTCTTTATTGATCGATTTCTTACTATTCGATGCTCCAAATGCTACTATCTTCATACTATTATTTTTATTTATCGTCACTCTTAACTCGTCACTTCGTCACTCTGCTCTCATCACTCACTTAACCCACATCAACTTTTCCTTCTCTACTTTCATTTTTAAAAATCCAAAAACAACCGTACATAGATTTCCTTGTATCTCCTCTACCGTTCCGGATTGCTTGGTTTCAATTAATTTTACGGTAGAACCAATCCCTATCTTTTCTTGTAAATACGGATCTTTTTTCACTTCTACTACTTTCTGTTTTTTGGTTTTTGTAACCGGAACACCAACTGTCGCTTTTAATGTTTCAAGGCGTCTGGCTTCTTCCGACTTCGATTTCTCTACCGAAATGTATTTTTTAATTTCCTCCATTAACGGAAGATTAATGTCTTTTTTACGACTTTTCGTAACGTACTTTCCGATAAACTGTTGAAACTTTTTACCAAGCAAAATAAAGGAATTGTTGGCAGCAACATTCTCTTGCATGGCTTTGTATTTTTCGTCGTACCTTCTTTTTTGTTCTTCGAAATGTAGTTGCTTTTGTGTAGCGACTTCTTGCGCTTCTATGTGTTCTTTATTTAATTTTTCGAGGTAGGTTTTCTCACTTTGCAATTCACTCAACAACTTGTCCATATTGACTTTTTGTTCGTTGACTTTTGACTTTGCTTCCGTGATTAACTCCATAGAAATACCATTCATTTGGGCAACTTCGAATGTAAAAGAACTACCTGGTTGTCCTACCGAAAAACGATACAAGGGCTCTAGTGTTTCAGTATTGAATAACATACACCCATTGATGGCATTTTTCAAGCGATCTGCTTTTAACTTTATACTCGCATAGTGGGTTGTAATCACCCCATAACACTTTTTATTATAGAGTTGCTCAAAAAAGACTTCCGCCAAAGCACCACCTAAATCCGGATCGGAACCGGTACCAAATTCATCCAAAAGCAATAAAGTTCTTCGATTAGAAACCTCTAAAAAATATTTCATTCGCTTCAAACGATACGAATAGGTACTTAATTCATTTTCAATAGATTGATTATCTCCAATATCACTTAATATCCGTTGAAAAAAACTCATTTTACTATTTGGATGTACCGGAACTAGCAATCCAGACTGAAGCATTAACTGCATCAATCCAATGGTTTTCAAGGTGATACTTTTACCTCCAGCATTCGGACCAGAAATCACTAGCATGCGAGAAAATTTGTCCAACAAAATCGTTTGTGGAAATGTTTTCTTCCCTAATTGCTGGTTATTTTTCCATAAAATTGGATGTACTGCATCAACCAACTCAATGCATTGTTCTTCTGAAATGGAAGGTAAATCCGCGTTTAAATCAATCGCTAATCGTGTCTTTGCATGGATAAAATCTAATTCAACCAGCAAGGATTGATACCCTTGAATTAAATGTAAATGATGAGAAATATCCGCAGTTAATTGTTTTAATATGCGAAAAATCTCTTTGCGTTCATCGTCAATGAGTAATTCTAACTCATTGTTTAGAGGAATATTAACTTGTGGTTCAATAAACGTCAAACTTCCCGTTTTCGAGGACCCCACAACCGAACCATGTACTTTTCGCTTATGGGTCGAAACAACGGTTAATACACGTCGCTCATGGATATACGTTTCTTTCGTTTCTCCTAACAATCCTTCTTTGATAAGGCGACGCATTTCCCGTTCGAAATTACGGTTGATTTGATTTTTTAAGACGTGCATTTGCTGTCGAATCACCAACAACATTGGAGAAGCATTATCACGAATCGTGCCTTTAGCATCGAACACTTTTTCAATCGTTTCGATAATTTCCTTCGTGTAATAAACAGAATGCGTTAAAGAAACTAAGTGTGGAAATTCTTCCTCGCGTTTATCAAAAAAATGAAGCAAGGCATTCACCAATTCGCTGGCACGGTAAATACGCACCACCCCATCTTGGGATAAGACTGCGTCTTTAATGGGAAGTAACACTAACTCTTTGGTTAATTCTTCAAATTGTAAACCGGGAAAAGATTCTCCGGTTGTACGAATCGTATGAAACTCCTTTACTTTTTTAAGTTCAGCAGCAATATCACCAAGCAAAACGATAGGTTCCAAATTTTCAAGTCGCTCTTTAGCGGATGGTCCAATAGCGAATTCACTCAACCAACCTTGAATGGTCGTAAATTCTAAATCGTGTAAGGTCTGGTGATCGATTGGTGTCATAGTGTAAAATTAGAAGAAATCTAGTAAAAACAGGGTAGAAAAAAACGCTTTTATCCAATTAATTTCTATTTTCACCCTTCAAAAATTACCCTATGAAAATTATCTCTTTTAACGTAAACGGTATTCGTGCAATTGCGCAAAAAAACTTCTTCGAGGATATGGAAAACCAGAATCCTGACATCATTTGTTTACAAGAAACGAAAGCAACTTCGGATCAGGTAAAAGACACGGTAAAAAGTTTGTTTGGGTACGAAGTGTATGCCAATGAAGCAGTTAAAAAAGGGTATTCTGGAACAGCAATTATTACCAAGCACACACCACTAGCTGTTTCGTATGACATTCAAATTGAAGAACACGATCAAGAAGGTCGCGTGACATGTGCTGAATTTGAGAAATTCTTTTTAGTAACTGTTTATACACCAAATTCAGGAGGTGAATTAGCGCGCCTGGGTTACCGTCAAACTTGGGATGCAGCATTTTTGGACTACCTGAAACAATTGGAAGATAAAAAACCTGTATTGGTATGTGGCGACTTAAATGTTGCTCACAAAGACATCGATTTAGCACGACCAAAAGCGAATTACAACAAGTTTGCTGGCTTCATGCAAGAAGAAATCGATGGCATGGATAATTACCACAAAGCAGGAATCGTAGATACGTTCAGACATAAATACCCAGAAGTTGTAAAATATACGTGGTGGAGTTACCGAGGTGGAGCACGCGAGAAAAACGTAGGCTGGAGGATTGACTATTTCTTAGCCTCCGAAAAATTACTTCCACACATCGAAGACGCATTTATTCTTAACGAAGTACACGGCTCAGACCATTGCCCAGTGGGTGTGATATTGAAAGACTAATACGATCTACACTCAAAACAAAAAAAGGTTAGAAAATCATCGATTTCTAACCTTTTTTTATGATAACAATATTAATTAACGCGTAATCTCAATCCCCTTAATTACCCATCTCAAAAGAACAAAGTCTTAATTTCTAAATATCTCTCTTAATGGTAAAAAGAAAAACTAGCAAACTTTTACCCTACACTATCTAATGTTGCTGACGATGTTGTAAATGAACGATCTACTTTTTTAAATAATCCTTGCAACACTTTCCCTGGACCAACTTCTACCACTTCAGTAGCGCCATCAGCTATCATTTGTTGCATAGTTTGTGTCCAACGAACTGGAGCGGTTAATTGTTCTATTAAATTCTTTTTTATCTCATTTGGATCAGAAACCGCAGATGCAGTCACGTTTTGATACACTGGACAAATAGGAGTAGAAAACTCAGTGGCTTCAATCGCTTTAGCCAACTCTTCTCGTGCAGACTCCATCAATGGGGAATGAAATGCACCTCCCACTTGCAATAATACTGCCATCTTTGCTCCGACTTCTTTCAGTTTAGCACAAGCTTCTTCTACCGCAGTAGTCTCCCCTGAAATTACGAGTTGTCCAGGACAATTATAATTTGCAGCAACCACAACACCATCTATTCCTGCACATATATCTTCAATTAATTTATCTTCTAATCCAATAATTGCAGCCATGGTAGAAGGAACTAATTCACATGCTTTTTGCATCGCTAAAGCACGTTTATGCACTAAGTTTAATCCATCTTCAAAACGCAACGTCTTATTAGCTACTAATGCTGAAATTTCACCTAATGAATGTCCAGCAACCATAGCAGGCTGAAATGAATCACCCAAACATGCAGCAAGAATTGTTGAATGTAAAAAAATAGCTGGTTGTGTAATTTTAGTTTGCTTTAACTCTTCATCTGTTCCATAAAACATGATTTTATGTATTTCAAAACCCAAAATTTCATCAGCTTTTAAGAACAATTCTTTGGCAACTTCAGAGGAATCAAAAAGGTCTTTACCCATCCCTGAGAACTGTGCACCTTGACCTGGAAAAACGTATGCTTTCATAAGTATATATTTCATATTTAACGGAGACAAATATACAATTTGTTCACCGCATATCAAAAAAAGAACTTTTACAACGTAAAATGAGCATTTGTAATAAGTTGAAAAATAACATGCAATAACAATATTCAATTATATATGCATCGCATAACAAAAAACCCCAGTAAATAACAATTTACCGGGGTTTAATTATTTGTGTATAATTAGTTCTAATAATAAGATCACTATTAGTAACTTTCTAAATAGTAGAAAGCTTAGTGTGTAATTACAACTTTGTTGTTCACAATTTGTCTTGAATCGTCAACTATATAATATACACCATTCGTAAGATTAGTTACATTCAATTTTTGAATCTCATCCGTTAACACTGTGAATCGATAAACTTCAGCTCCTACCATATCTAAAAGTTTATATGTTCCGATAGGTAAACCAGCGACATTAAAGACACCATTGTTTGGATTTGGATAAATTCTAAATTCTGATTGTTTAGCAACTTCTAGACCAGCAATTTTCACTGCTACGCATGCAGAAGTATCAACACATCCATTCAACGTAATTTTAACTGCATAATTTCCTTTTTTTGCAGGTTTAAATACTTGAGCTGTTGAATTAGCGATTTCTACTTTATTAGCATCACAATTTAACCATTGGTAAACAGCATCCACTTGACTTGCAGTTAATGAAGATGCATTAGTATCTAAAACTAGGTCTTTTTTAGGTAGCTCTTTAATTGCAAGTAACAATGTAGCTGTTGAGTCCTTTAATTTACCTGTAGTGTCTTTTATGACAAAATCATAAGCGCCACTTTTCGTGTATTTTGTTCCATTCCAAACAAAACTTCCACAAGCAGTAGTATCTGTAGTAGATTTACCAGGAGCTAAAATAGTTAAAATCAATGTAGCAGTTGAATCACATCCTTTTACAGCTTTTGTTGAATAAGTATAGATTCCACTTTTTGTGTACTTAGTACCATTCCAGTTATAAACGCTATCTTTTGCCGTAAAGCGTATTGTTGAAGTAATCGGCTTATTTATTATTGTAAGCACTAAATATGCAGTTGAATCTCCACCTTTTTTAGTCTTCGTATCATAAACATAAGTTCCACTTTCTTTGTAATTCTTTCCATTCCAATCATAATTACAATTAGATGAAACAGTTGTTCTAGAAACACCAGGTGTAGAAACTTTTAGCGTCAACCCTGGAGTGTAAGAATAAGATTGATACATGTATGGCATGTATAGACCAGCTATAAAAGATTGTACTACCCCCACTTTTGGACTATCTTTTCCAATCGTAATACTTGAACCAAACGGATCAAATCCAAATTGAACTAAAGAGTCTTTAGAATTCACACACACCAAATAACGTTTGTCATTTTCAAAATTCTGAGCATAATCAAATTTGGCATAGAAAAAAGAAGTAGATAAGTCATCTGTGATGATAAATTCTTGTTTATCAATCATCTTATTTAAAGTTTTAAACTTAAAGGCAGTGTCATTCAAATCTTTAAACTTATCTGCCCACTCAAATACATCAATCGTAAGAAATTGATTTTTTAAAGAATTACCAAGTTTATTAGCCACAGAAAATTGAATCCCTTCTGCTTTTATTCTACTTCCAAATTTCTCTTCAAACACAATACATACTGATTGTTGGTAATTTTTCTCTTTAAAAGTACTGCTTGGAACTAAGTAATTGTACCCAGATCTTGGCATATCCTTAAATACTTTTCCTGTAGTTTTAAATGTATAAGTAGACAATGGAGCTATACTATAAATTGAATCCCTCACATGAAAAGAATATGACCAGCTATTATCACCCAAATATTCATCGTTTATATCTTTCAGTTCAGCGTCCTTTTTAGTAGCAATCCCTGTTGTATCAACTAGACTTACAGAATAAGTTACAAAATAATCGCCTTTTGGTAAATCATAATCTGGCGTAAAATGTTTTGCAAATTTAATTGGGCGCGGTTTCTTATTTCCACCTGTTAAAGAATCCTTTAAAAATTGCTTCACCACAGAATCTCTCCAAACGATAGAATCTCTAAAAATCACTTGTTTGATGATCGTATCTTTGGAATTCTTTGTAACTACTTGATTGTACTCAATTTTCACACGTGCTCTCAACGCTTTCTGATAATTATAACCAATATTGAATGCATACAAAGCAAATGATTCATCTACCTCTCCTTTTCTAGAAAGTGCTGTCACCTTTGTTCTAACTTTAGGTGCTGAAACACTTCTATTATTTATACTGATATCATTGTCAAATACTGGTCGAACACCAATATACGCTTCGATTGCCTCTGTTTTAAGTGCTTTTTTAATTTTAACCCCATCTTTTAAACTAATCATTATAACAGGGATTTTAACACCTAAACCAGTAGAAGTAGCAGCAGTCTCAGTTGCACCAGCTAAACCTTGCATTCCAATCACTTGATTTGAATCAATTCCAATTATTTTGTTTGCATTATCATAAACAAACCCATTATTTATGACAACTACAGCAATAGCACCTGCACTTTGAGCATTTAAAGCTTTCGTTGCAAATGCACCTCCCAAAGTTCCAGAAGCACCTCTGTGTACAAGTAATATCTTCCCAGTATAACTACCTTTTAGAGGTGTCATAGCCAAAGAATCTTCACTTGTTACTACAGCTAAAAAGCCTGAAACTTTAGCTTTATCAACATTTCCATTACCCCAAGCTCCAACAGGAGTTACAAGTGAATCACCTCTCCCGAAGGTATACACACCTTTTAAACTCAAAGGAGATTTAATTTGAAACACTCCCGGAGGAACCGTCTGAGCGTTTAAAGTTAGTCCAACGACCAACATTGTTAAAAGTAAAATAATCTTCATAAGTTAAATTTTTAAATGAACACTCAAAAATAGGAATAAATGTTAAGAAATCATAAATTAAGACACAAAGTAATTAACACAAACATAAATGTATAAATTAACAATGGAAAATGTTTAACGCTCTTCATCCAAAACACGTATCTACCCACAACTATTAATTAGACGTTTAAAACCATACATAGTTGCCTAAAAGTATAAAAACAAAAAAGGGACCCGAAAGCCCCTTAACAATTAATTAACAATTGAATTTGAAAAAATATTACTTCAAATCAAATGCAGCTTTTACTTGGTCTACAAAATCTAATTTCTCCCAAGTAAATAACTCAACTTCTTTTTCAATTACATCTCCTGTAGGACCAACAAAACGCTTTGTTACCACCTCATTTTTTCTACCCATGTGACCATAAGCAGCAGTCTCGCTATAAATTGGATTACGCAATTTCAAACGTTGCTCAATAAAATAAGGACGTAAATCAAAAATACGCGCAGCGATTTTAGCAATCTCTCCATCTGTTTTATCTACCTTACTAGTTCCGTATGTATTCACATATAAACCACATGGTTCTGCCACACCAATTGCATAGGAAACCTGAACTAATACCTCATCACACAATCCTGCAGCTACTAAATTTTTAGCAATATGACGTGTCGCGTAAGCCGCAGAACGATCTACCTTACTTGGATCTTTACCCGAGAATGCACCACCTCCATGAGCACCTTTACCACCGTATGTATCAACAATAATCTTACGACCTGTCAACCCAGTATCACCATGAGGTCCTCCAATCACAAACTTACCCGTCGGGTTTATGTGATAGGTGATTTTATCCGTAAACAACCCTTGTAAATTACCTGTTAATTTAGCTTTTACACGAGGAATTACGATATTAATAATGTCTTCTTTAATTTTTGCTAACATCGTTGGCTCATCAGCAAAATCATCATGTTGTGTAGAAACAACTATAGAATCAATACGTTGAGGAACATTATCATCCGAATATTCAATCGTCACTTGAGATTTAGCGTCTGGTCGTAAATAACCAATCAAATTTGGCTCATTGTTACGAATATATGAGAGCTCCTGTAAAATTTTATGCGCTAAATCCAATGCTAACGGCATATAATTCTCAGTTTCTTTAGTCGCATAACCAAACATCATCCCTTGATCACCAGCACCTTGTTCTTCTGGATTCGAACGGTCAACCCCTTGATTAATATCATCTGATTGATCATGTATCGCAGAAAGAATACCACAAGAATTAGCTTCAAACATGTATTCAGATTTCGTATATCCAATTTTCGCAATTACCTCACGCGCAATCTTCTGAACGTCTAAATATGTTTTTGTTTTAACTTCTCCAGCTAAAACTACTTGACCCGTAGTAACTAAGGTCTCACATGCAACTTTTGACGATGGGTCGAAAGCCATGAAATTGTCAATTAATGCATCCGAAATTTGATCAGCGATTTTATCTGGATGCCCCTCAGATACTGACTCCGATGTAAACAAATAAGACATATATGTATTGTTTTAAAATTAAATTCGACACGAAAGTAATAAAAAAGCTTCAAAAAATGCTCATCTCAATACATTATACGATAAATAATTATTAACATCTCCTATAGAATATATAGATTTATTTTCGCTATCATTAAAACCTATATTTGATCATTTCTTTTGAGTATAAGTCGTATTTTTGCTCTAAAAATAAACTGTAAATATGCAAGTCCCTGTGAACATATACTCGGAAATGACTCCGAATCCTTCTACAATGAAATTTGTAGCCAATAAATACTTACTACTTTCCGGTGAATCTGTTGAATTTACTTCTGGAGCAGATGCAAAAGGGTTTTCTCCAATTGCTGAAGAATTATTTAAATTCCCATTCGTTCGTGGCGTTTTTATCGCAAGTAACTTTGTAACAATCACCAAAAGTGACAACATTCCTTGGGATTTTATTACGATGGAAATTCGTGAATTCATTAAAAACTGGATAGCAGAAGCAAAAGACATTCTAATTCAAATGCCAGCTCCTAAAGCAACACCAGAAGCAACTGATGATACTCCAAAAAAAGTATACGCTCCATCCGAATACGATGATGCGATTCGAAATTTATTGGATGAATACGTAAAACCTGCTGTCGAAACAGATGGTGGTGCCATCGAATTTAGAGGTTATGATCAAGGCGTTGTTACAGTTCTTCTCAAAGGTTCATGTGCAGGATGTCCATCCTCTACTGCAACACTTAAAGGTGGGATAGAAAATCTACTTAAGCAACATTTACCAGAAGTTACAGAAGTAATCGCTGAAAATGTATAGATATAAAAGAAGAAGAGACAAAAGATAAAAGACATTTCATCTATTTATCCCACAGTTTACCTCCTTCAATCTTTGAAAATGGAACAAAAAAAAGTCTTAATACTTTCTTATTACTGGCCACCAAGCGGTGGTTCAGGTGTCCAACGCTGGATGTATTTCGCGAAGTATCTGAAAGAGTTTGGAGTGATTCCGACAGTGATTACTGTAGATGAAAAATATGCTTCATACCCTAGTAAAGATGAATCATTTATTGAATTAATTAAGGACATCGAGGTTTACAAAACGAAAACATTAGAACCTCTAAGGTTTTATTCGTTTTTGAAAAGTGGGAAATCTAACAAAGTCGTTCCGCAAGGAAATGTGGGCGGGAAGAAAAAAGGAATACTAGACAAAATTGCAACCTATGTCCGTGCAAATTTCTTTATGCCTGATGCTCGTGTTGGATGGAATAAATATGCATACTCAAAAGCAAAAGAACTTATCCAAAAAGAACATTTTGACCTAATAATCACCACTGGACCTCCTCACTCAACCCATTTAGTAGGACAACAACTTAAAAAAAACTTGGGAATAAAGTGGATGGTTGATTTTAGAGACCCATGGACAGAAGTATATTACAACAACCTTTTTAAACGAACTAAAAAAAATGAAGCTAAAGATATTGCCATGGAATTGGCAGTATTAAACGAAGCTGACAAAGTACTCACTGTTGGACCTTCGATGCATAAATTATTAGCCGATAAAGTTCCATCTCAACCAACAAAATTTTATTTTATTTACAATGGATTTGATTCAGAAAAATTTAATAAATTAGAGAAATCAATCAATGAAGTTTTCACAATAAGATATGTTGGAACATTAACAGAAAATTACCCATACAAATCTCTCATTAAAGCTCTTAACCAGGTAACGATAGCGAATGCCTCACTAAAATTAGAGCTAATTGGAAACATTGAATCATCAGTGCTTGAATATTTCAAAAACCACTGCATGATAAACACCCAAAACATTCCTTCGGTTTCTCATAATGAAGCAATACAACACATGAAAAATGCTGATCTGTTGTTATTACTTCTTCCGTTCATGGAAAATGCGCAAATCATGCTTACCGGAAAACTATTTGAGTACCTTGCTACCGATAATCCTATTCTATGCATTGGAGATAAAATTGCAGACGCAACACACATCGTGGATGGATTAGGAAATTCAAAGTCTTTTGAAGATACTGAAATTAACCAAATCACTCAATTCATAGAAAATAATTATCACAATAAAGTAACTAATCACATATCTAAATTAGAAACATTGAAATTTAGTCGCTATGAAACTGCCAAAACGTTGAGTGAGTTGATAAAAAACATGCACTAAATCTTTCATGAAAAATTTAACCTTAATTCTTGCATTACTAGTTAATACTTTATTGTTTTCTCAGTCGATTCTGACAAAACAAGACACACTTCGTGGGACTATAACTCCAGAACGCGCTTGGTGGGATGTGAAACACTATGAAATAGAAATAGAACCTATTATCTCCAAACAAAAAATTACAGGAAAAAACACCATCGAATTCTATACGCTTCGTCATGGTCAAAAAATGCAGATCGATTTGCAATCCCCTATGGAAATTGACTCGATTACATTTGCTGAGGAAAGTACAACCTTTAACCGACTTGGGAATGTGTATTACATCAACTTTGAAAACGAACTCTTTTCTGATAAACGCTATAAAATTACCATTCATTTCTCAGGGAAGCCTCACAAAGCAATCAACGCACCTTGGGACGGAGGTTGGATTTGGTCAAAAGACACAAAAGGAAATCCATGGATCACGGTTGCTTGCCAAGGATTGGGAGCAAGCGTTTGGTATCCGTGCAAAGACCACCAAAGCGATGAACCAGAAAACGGTGCGAAAATTTCATTAAAGGTTCCTAATAATTTGGTAGGTGTGTCAAATGGACAATTTATCGGAAAAAAAGAAGTAGAAAAACATAAAACAATTTATTATTGGGAAGTAAAAAACCCAATTAATTCTTATAATATTGTTCCTTACATAGGTAATTACATCCATTGGTCTGATACCTACGCCGGCGAAAAAGGAAAACTATCACTCGATTATTGGATCTTAGAAGAAAATCTGGAAAAATCAAAAAAACAATTCCAACAGGTAAAACCAATGCTCTCATGTCTTGAAAAATGGCTTGGTCCTTATCCATTTTATGAGGATGGCTATAAATTAGTGGAAGCACCTCACCTGGGAATGGAACATCAAAGCGCTATTGCCTACGGAAATAAATATAAAAATGGATATGATGGTTCGGATATTTCAAATAGTGGAACAGGAGATAAATGGGATTTCATTATTGTACACGAAAGCGGGCACGAATGGTTTGGGAATAGCATCACCTCTAAAGACATCGCAGACATGTGGATACATGAAGCATTCACGAGTTATTCAGAAGTACTTTTTACAGAATGTTTATTTGGTAAAGATGCCGGTAATAAATATGTACAAGGAATTAGAAATAGAATAAAAAACGATACTCCAATCATCGGAAATTACAATGTAAATAAAGAAGGGAGTGGAGACATGTATTTTAAAGGCTCCAATTTGATTCACATCATCCGTCAATTAATCAACAATGACGAAAAATTTAAATCACTATTACGAAACATCAATAAGCAATTTTACCATAAAACAATCACGACTCAGCAACTCGAAAAATACATCATCGACTTTACTGAACTTCCTTTAGAAAAATTATTTGATCAATACTTGAGAACGATACAAATTCCAGTATTCGAATACCGGATAAACAACGATGAGGTTGAATATAGATGGACGAACTGTGTCAAAGGTTTTCAATTGAAACTAAAACTAGATGATGGTACTTGGCTTGATTGCAGCGATAATTGGAAAAAATCAACCAGTACACTCAATTTTAATCTTGATTCAAATTTTTATATAACTTCAAAAAAAGTGCAATAAAAAATGAGCTCATAAAATCAAGTATACGAAATATTCCTATTTTTATATCCATATTTATTTTTTATGTCAAACAGCATCGTAATTATCCCCACCTATAACGAAATCGAGAATATCGAAAAGATGGTTCGTAAAGTATTGAGTTACGAGAAAAGCTTTCATATACTAATCATTGAAGATGGTTCTCCAGACGGAACAGCAATTAAAGTAAAAGAATTACAACGTGAATTTCCTGAGCGATTATTTATGGAAGAACGATCTGGAAAACTTGGCTTAGGAACAGCCTACATTCATGGCTTCAAATGGTGTTTGGAACATGGATATACCTACATCTTTGAAATGGATTGTGACTTTTCTCATAATCCTGACGACTTGATACGTTTACTTGCCCCTTTAGAAGCTGGAACTCATACATTAAGTATCGGTTCTCGTTATACAAAAGGCGGAAAAACAGTAAACTGGCCACTTGGTAGAATTATGATGTCTTACTTCGCTTCTGTTTATGTTCGTATGGTATTATTCATTGGTATTAAAGACACTACCGCTGGATTTAAATGTTACCATAAAGATGTACTTCAAAAAGTGAAATTTGAAAACATTCCTTTTAAAGGATATGCGTTTCAAATTTGCATGAAGTATGCAGCCATACGTCATGGATTTAAATTAATAGAAGTACCTATTACGTTCATCGATCGTGAATTTGGAACATCCAAGATGAATGCAAGTATTTTCAAAGAAGCGCTTTATGGTGTTTGGAAAATGCGCGGAATGAAATTATAGTTTCTATTACAAATTCTACTATGAAAAAATTACTAAAAGGAGCAACCATCGTTAACGAAGGAAAATCGTTTGTGGGAGATATTTTAATCAACAACCACCGCATCGAAAAAATTGAAAATTCAATTACTCCTACTGAAAATATGGAGCTAATCGACCTCTCTGGAAAAATCGTTATCCCTGGTTGTATTGATGATCAAGTTCATTTTAGAGAACCAGGATTAACTCATAAAGGAACAATTCTATCTGAATCTCGTGCAGCAGTTGCTGGAGGTATCACTTCGTTTATGGAAATGCCAAATACGGTTCCTAATGCATTGACCCAAGAATTATTAGAAGATAAATACACAATTGCTCAACATCATTCACCTGCGAACTACTCGTTTTTCATGGGGGCTTCCAATGACAATTTGGATGAAGTATTGAGAACCAATGAAAAAAATGTATGTGGTGTAAAAATTTTCATGGGATCCTCCACAGGAAACATGTTGGTAGACAATGAAACAACCTTAAATAATTTGTTCTCTCAAGTACCCATGCTAATTGCCACACATTGTGAGGATGAAGCAACAGTTAGAAGAAATACAGAGATTTACAAAGAAAAATATGGAGAAAACATTCCAATTACTGCACATTCGTTGATTCGTTCAGAAGAAGCATGTTTCCTTTCCTCTTCCATGGCTATTCAATTGGCTAAAAAACATAACACAAGATTGCACATCCTGCACATTTCTACAGCAAAAGAAGTTGGATTATTCGATAACATTACTCCTCTTGCGCAAAAAAGAATTACAGCAGAGGCTTGTGTTCACCACCTTTGGTTTTCAGATAAGGATTATGAAGCAAAAGGAAATTTCATCAAATGGAATCCTGCTGTGAAAACTGAACAAGATCGTGATGGAATCTGGAAAGGTGTATTAGATAATCACATTGATATTATCGCTACCGATCACGCTCCTCACACCTTAGACGAAAAATCGAAACCATATAATCAAGCACCTTCAGGTGGACCATTAGTTCAACATGCTCTACTTGCCATTTTAGAGAAAGTAAAACAAGGAGTTTTAACAATCGAAAAAGCGGTCGAAAAAATGGCACATGCACCCGCAGAATGTTTTCAATTGGCTGAGCGCGGATACATTCGTGAAGGATATTATGCCGACCTTGTTATTATTGATCCTAATCAATCATTAGAAGTTTCCAAATCAAACATTCTATACGCATGTGGATGGTCACCTTTTGAAGGTACTATATTCTCCAACAAAATTGCAGGAACGTTTGTTAATGGAAACCTAGTGTGGGATGGTGAACAAATCTGTTCTGATGAAAAAGGGATGCGCTTACTTTTCAATCGTTAATCAATGAAGATTACCGTTGTATTATCAATCCTTTTAGTACTTGTCTTAAATTTAGCTGGATGTTCAACTCAAAACGAGTTTAGCTTAACAGATAAACCTAAAGATTTATTGTCAGAAGAAAAATTCACTTCAGTATTAAGCGACATTCTCTTGCTTGAATCAACGGCTCAAAACAATTCTCAAGACTTAGAACATGTCCATAAAATAATTGAAATTTCAAGTCCTGTCATATTTAAAAAACATCATATTTCTAAAAAAAAATACACAGAATCCTTCGAATATTATGCACAAGACAAAGAGAAAATGGAAGAAATTTACACGAAAATTTTAGATGATTACAACATTAAACTTAGTAAACTGAAATAGAGTCGCTTGCCTCACAGTTAAAAAAACAACAACATTACTCCTACTAAATAATCTTTATGAGAGGCGAAGCCGACTAAATCTCCTTATTCCACCTAAAATTCTTAATGCCTTAATGGTAGAACATCACGTCACGACACTCGTCTACCGAAAGCTTTTTGGATGTCACTCTTCACTTACTAGATCGTTCCGGATTCTTTTTCACAAAAGAACTCCAAGAATTTACACCTGTTTTGTTGTGTTCTCCGACTCCTTTCGAGAAATGATGACACACCGCAACTCCCAGACCATCCGTTGCGTCTAAATATTTCGGCATATCTTCAAATTTCAGAAGTGTCTGTAACATCGCTGCTAATTGCTCTTTAGATGCGTTACCATTCCCCGTAATCGCTTGCTTGATACGGCGTGGTGCATATTCTTCAAAAGGAATGTTGTTTTTTAAAGCTGCTGCAATCGCGACTCCCTGAGCACGACCTAATTTTAACATAGATTGAACATTCTTCCCAAAGAAAGGCGCTTCAATCGCCATCTCATCTGGCTTGTATTCTTGAATTAGTCCATCCACACGGTCAAAGATGCGTTTTAATTTATCTGGATGTGTTGCTAATTTTGAAAGTTGAATAATTCCAAAATTTAACATAACCAACTTTTTTCCTTGCACATGAATAATTCCATATCCCATTACGGTAGTTCCGGGGTCAATTCCAAGAATTATTTTATCTTCAACCATTATTTTGTAAACCTTTGTATAAAACTATAAAAAATAGCCCGATTCTAACCTTTTTTGTGAAGTTAATCTTCACAGGAATCGTCTTATATGTTTTTTACACACAAATCTCAAAACTTTCTTGGTCTGGAATAAAAACACTTTCCATCGTAAATCCTATCCCTTTCACACTAGCTATTTTACTCGCATTTTTTAATCAATATTTAGAATATAGAAAATGGAAGGCTACTTTAAATTTCATTCAAGAAAGCAAACATAAAATCCAATCCTATTTAGCAGGTGTATTAACAGGTTTTCTAACTCCTAACCTACTCGGAAATTTTATTGGTCGTATGTATTATTACCCAAGAGCAAAACGATCAAAAATCATCGCACTAACTCTAGTAAGCAACGGGGCACAATTTATTGCAAGTATTTTCTTTGGGATTCTCTCCTTAGCCTGGCTTGGACAAAAACAACTCAACATTCCACCTTTTGATTTAATTTTTACATCAATAGCTGCTGGAATACTTTTGATAATCTATTTCTTCTTTGACAACTTGCCGCTAAAACTAAAAGCTTGGTCAACAAAACTGATACCTCTCCTTGAGAATACCAAAGAATATCGAGTACAAATATTAGTGTTAAGTATTCTACGTTACCTCGTTTTCAGCCTCCAATATTTCTTATTGTTTCAAGGTTTTGGTGTCTCTTTTTCGTTTGAAATCTTGGGTTGGATATGGCAAATCTATTTCTGGAGTACATTAGCTCCATCCCTGTGGATGGGTAAACTTTTTATCCGTGAGTCAATTGCATTATGGGTTTTAATTCCAATAATTGGTCATCCAGAAATTATTCTTGTCACATCGGTTTCGCTATGGATATTAAATCATGGTGTTTTAGCGCTCATTTCTATTCCTTTCTTTAAAAAACAAGTGTAAATGTTCTTAGAAATATACATATCGTTTTTTAGCATCTTACTTTTGGTGTACTTTATAGGATGGAGAAAAAATTCCACTAAAAATCAATCAAAACTAGGAGGAACCTATCAAGCATCTACTATCTCCGTCATCATCCCTTTCAGAAACGAAGCACATAACCTTCCGAAATTAGTAGACTCAATCAAAAAACTATCTATTCAACCACTTGAAATTATTTGGGTAAATGATCACTCTGAAGACAAATCCATCGAACAATTAACAAACATTTCAGAAAATCAGAAAATCATTTCTTTAATAAACGAAGAAAAAGGAAAAAAAATAGCCATTCGAAAAGGGTTGGAAGTCGCACAAGGAACCCACATACTTACTTGGGATGCAGACATTAGTGTGGATGCCGATTATTTTAAAGCTTTAGAACAAATTCAGATTGCAGAACTTACTATATTACCAGTACGCATGACCGGAAATTCATTTTTGGGATTTCTATACGAATTAGACTACTACTTTTTAAATGCACTAAATGTAGGTTTAACTGGTTTTTCAAATCCCATTGTGGCAAGTGGTGCCAACTTATTATTCAATAAAGCTTCTTTTCTAGCAATTGATTCCTTTGAATATCATCAACACATTGCTAGTGGCGACGATCATTTTTTGTTACACGATTTTAAAAAAGCTAAAAAAAGCATTCAAACAGTCACACACTCAAACCTAGTAGTAGAAACACAATCACCAACATCCTTAAAAGAATTTTTCCACCAACGACTTCGATGGATTTCAAAATCGAAACATGCAATGGATACAAGTACAACTTGGATAAGTTTCATCGGAATCATCTACACCATGGGATTTGTAGTATTACTTTTCACTAACCATTGGAAAGAAATACTAATCCTCAAATTACTTTTTGATTTTCTAATTTTCATCCCTTATCTTGATATTGTTCAACGAAAAAAAATAAGTTGGACACTTCCTTGGTTTACTTTATTATTTCCAGTCTATTTTCTTATTATTGGGGGATTAGCCACTTTAGTAAAGCCGATTTGGAAAGGTCGTAAATAAAAAAAGCCACTTCTCAGTGGCTCTCAATTCTTTCTAGTAAATTTTAGAATGGTAAATCATCATCTGAACTTGCTGTTGTCATTTCTGGTGTAGCAGATGCAACAGGATTCAAATTCATTGCAGAAGGACCATTTGCTGGCATTCCTTGTGAAGCAGCTCCTACTTTGTCAATTCTCCAAGCATCCAACGAATTGAAATATTTCACTTCTCCTTGAGGATTTGTCCACTCTCTTCCACGTAAGTTAAAAGAAACCTCAATTTGATCGTTTACATTTACCCCGTCTAACAATGTACACTTATCTTGTGTCAATTGAAATTGGATATCTTGTGGATACATTCCTGATGTGTCAGATACTACGAACTCTCTTTTTGAGAATTTTTCTGATACTTGAACTGTAGGGTTAACTACTTTTACTGTTCCTGCTAATTTGTACATATTTATCTGTTTATTCTATTAATTATTAAAAGCTAATAAAGTCATCCAAGCTTCATTTAATTTATCTTGAGCCAACAACACCTTAGCGTGTTTATGTAACTCAACCTCTAATTGACTAGGATTACTATCTAAAGTTACGAATAAATTATTTAATTCTACTAATTTATATTCATTAACATCTGTTTCATTTGGTAAACTTTCAATCCCTGCCAACAAACCTAAATCATTCTTGCTCAACACTTCAGATGAAATTATATCTGCTGGCAAATTATCAAAACCTATCCCAATGGTTGTAATTGGCTTAACAACTTCAAACATAGATTTGTCATTTGCATGTACATACCAGTTACCTCCCATACGTGCAACCAAATTGATTTTATGCTGATCGATTAACCCATTTGCATCCAATACTTCCTCTGCAATATGAATTTTAACGACCTCACAAATGATTAAGTTTCCTGCCCCTCCTTGATCACCTAACTCAATTACTTCATTCACTTTACACTCAAACTGAACTGGAGATTCTGCCACACGTCTTGGCTTAACTAAGTCGGATTCTAAAGCTGTAAAACCTGCTTTCACAAATTCATCCACATTAGGCGCATAAGGAGAACTACTCAAACTCATTTGTTGAACGATATCGTAATTCACAATATTGATTACCACCTCAGGCACAGCCTTCACATTTTTATAGGTATCCTTTGTTTCATTTGTCCTTCCACTTCGCGCAGGAGAAAAAATTAATATCGGAGGATTCGCACTAAAAACATTGAAAAAACTAAAAGGAGATAAATTGTGATTTCCATCAGCATCAATCGTGGATGCAAAAGCAATCGGTCTGGGGCCAATAGCACCCAATAAAATTTGATGTAACTTAGGTATCGGTAATTCTTTTGGATTAATATCTAACATTTTACTCGTTGTTTAGACTACAAAAATACATGGATTTAACAAGTAAAGAAAGGTAAGTTATCCATATTTATTAACAGATAATAAAGTAAGTTATCCATGCAACTCAAACAAATATTCTTGTTCTAATTGCCCAGGAGTAGGAATGTAAATTGCCTTTTTCCCCAAGCGAGCGACATCCATAATAGTAGTGTACCCACTTCGCGATAAAATCGTATCACAGTGATAAAACAACTCATCCATCTCTTTCCAAGTACCTTGATTAATCAATGTTAAATTAGAAGGAATGTATATACTTTCATAAACTTCAGGGCAAATACATTTTATGTGAAAAGTATGTTTTTTCGCATACGCCACAACTTCATGAAAGAATTGTTCAGCATAAGGACGTGGACCACTAACAACAGCAAGTATATAACCCTCATTGATAGTTTTTTCACAATTAAAACGCGACTGAATCCCTAGATAACTCAAATTAAAATTATGGTTTGTTTGACTCAATTTTCCAGCATAATGATTATTTTTATTGTCTAACACCCAAATTTCAGAGAATTTCTTTAATTGTAAGTTGTGCCATAAATTTGCTGCTTGCTGAAACCCTTTCACTGGCAAAGTCAACTGATGGGTAATAAAAATGGAAGGCACTTCCTTCGAATAAAAACCATAACGATGATCTGAAATAACGAGTGTTACATCATAAAAATTCACCCATTCTCTTACAGCTCGGCAATCATTCTGAACATTTATCAGCATCTTACCTCCATTTCGAAGCATCTCTTTCGTCCAATTCCCGGTTCCTTTAAAACAAAACCCACCGCCTTTTAAAGTTAAAAAATGAATCTCCAATAGGTATTCCGAAACAATCTTTACTTGTTTCTCATTCCCTGCAAAATAAACTGTATTACCTTGGTTTATTAATTGTTCTAATATCGGAATAGAACGCGCCACATGTCCCATCCCCCAGTCATGACAAGCATACAGAATAATTTCATTTCTCACTTCCGAAAAAACCATCTAGTAAAGATAAAAATTACACTCCACTTTTCACTACCCCAAATTGACAACGTTAATTTACCTCTATGCGTCCTCCAAAACGAAAAAACGTCAAAAAATCTCGATCTTCCTATGTGCTAACAAAATTCAAACCTTTTTTGACACAGTCAAAAAAAACTCCAATCCCTCAAAAAGACAAAACTTCATCTTGCCTTCAGATTCTTAATTGTTAAATCCATTTTGTTTATTCGTATCTTTACAATTCTTAATAATACCTACCATGGAACGTACTATAATCACCACAGCCGACGGATCTAAAACCATACATATTCCAGCTTGGAATGAAAACTACCACTCGTCGCACGGTGCACTTCAAGAAGCAAAACACGTATTCCTAACACACGGACTCGCACAAAAAATTAATCAACCAACAATTCAAATCCTTGAAATCGGATTTGGAACAGGACTAAATACAATCCTTTCCCTCGAATTCGGCAAACAAACAAAATCCAAAATCCAGTACCACGGACTTGAAGCATATCCAATTTCGGAGGAAGAAATGATTGAACTTGAATATGAAAAACTACTACCTAACAAAGACCTAATTAGTCAATATCATAAAATCCATAGTACACCTTGGGAAGTAGAAAACGAAATCTCCCCACAATTTTCATTAACAAAAATTCAAAATACACTTCAACAACAAATATTTTCACCATCGTATTACGACCTCATTTATTTTGATGCTTTTGGACCACGAGTTCAAGAAGATATGTGGACCCAAGAAATTTTCCAAAAAATTTACAACTCTTTAAAAAAAAGTGGAATATTAGTAACTTACTGTGCCAAAGGTCAAGTGAAAAGGGATCTAAAAACAGTCGGATTTGAAGTAGAACCATTACCAGGACCCCCAGGAAAAAGAGAGATGACTAGGGCTTTAAAAAAGTAAAAATTTTTCATTTTTCTCTTTCACAAAATCAACTTTTTGACTAACTTAATGTAGATAATAACTTAATTATCTATAAAAATGCTAGTAAAAACGTACGGTAGCGCTGTTTTCGGTTTAGAAGCTACAACCATCACCATCGAAGTGAATGTGTGTCTAGGAGTAAATTTCATTTTAGTCGGTTTACCTGACAGTGCAGTCAAAGAAAGTCAACAAAGAGTAAAAGCAGCAATCAAAAATATCGGACTAAAATTTCCAGGAAAAGAAATTACCGTAAACATGGCTCCAGCAGACATTCGTAAAGAAGGATCAACTTTTGATGTACCCATCGCTCTTGGAATTTTGGCTGCGAGTGAACAACTCAATAAAAACAAGCTAAGCGAATATATTATCTTAGGTGAATTATCCCTTGATGGCCATATTCAACCCATGAAAGGTATCCTACCAATCGCCATTCAAGCCAAAAAAGATGGGTTTAAAGGAATAATCGTTCCTAAAGAAAATGCCGAAGAAGCAGCAATTGTTCATGAGCTTGAAGTATACGGTGTAGAAACATTAAACGAAGTCATTGGTTTTTTAAATGGTACAATAGAACTTAGACCTACTGAATTCAACATCGAAGCTGAGTTTGAAAAAAAATTGGATGAACTATCAGTAGACTTTTCCGACGTGAAGGGTCAACTAAATATCAAGCGTTCGTTCGAAATCGCGGCAGCGGGCGGACATAATGTAATTCTCATCGGTCCCCCAGGAGCCGGAAAATCAATGCTTGCAAAACGCTTGCCGACAATCCTTCCTCCAATGAGTATGGAAGAAGCTTTGGAAACTACTAAAATACATAGTGTAGCAGGAAAAATGGGAAAGAAAATAGGATTGGTCACTGAACGACCTTTCCGAAAACCACATCATACAATTTCAAACGTAGCACTTGTAGGAGGAGGTGGCTACCCTCAACCAGGTGAAATATCTTTAGCACATAACGGCGTACTATTCCTTGACGAACTACCTGAATATCAACGAACCGTACTCGAAGTCATGCGTCAACCACTTGAAGACCGATGTGTTTCTATCTCAAGAGCGAAATTTACTGTTGATTATCCAGCAAGTTTCATGTTGATTGCCGCAATGAACCCTTGTCCGTGTGGTTACTACAACCATCCTGAGAAAAAATGTGTTTGTGGATTGGGAGTAGTTCAAAAATATTTAAATCGTATTTCGGGTCCCTTACTTGACCGTATTGATCTTCATGTAGAGGTAACTCCTATCTCTTACGATGAATTGACTTTAATAGCTCCACAAGAAGGAAGTAAGGCAATTCGAGAGCGCGTAATAGAAGCACGTTTAATTCAAAAGGTACGATTTGAAAAAAGTGAAGGAGTACATTGTAATGCTCAAATGTCAACAAAAGATTTAGATCGCTATTGTAAACTTCAGCCAGTTGTAAATAATATATTAAAAAATGCGATGGATCGTTTAGGTTTATCAGCAAGGGCTTACGATAGAATTCTAAAAGTAGCTCGCACAATTGCCGATTTAGATAATGAATTTGACATTAATGCTGGCCATATTTCTGAAGCAATACAGTTTAGAAGTTTAGACAGAAATAGCTGGTCAAATTAAAATGAAACCTAAATCAAAGTTTCTCGTATACAAAAATAAAATTGTAGTAATGTTTAATTTCCGTACCCAACTAGTTTCTCTATTTTGTATTTTATGCTCATTAATTGCTTTTTGTCAAGGAAATCCTAAAACTACAACGAGTGACAAAACACTTCGTAAATTAGATAGTTTATTACTTGTATCAACAGCAAAAAATCAATTAATTGAAAAATTAAAAGCAGACAATAAACATTTACAAGCGCAAATCGACGCTTCCAAATTCAATCAATCAAATACAAAAGTGAAAGCAACAGATTGCTCAGATAAAATAGCTGAACAAGAAGAAAGTTTGAAAAAACAAAACTTGGAGATTGATCAATTGAATCAAAAAATTAAAGTTTTAGAAGCTCAATTAGGAAAAAATGCTGTTAAAGAACCTGTAACTGAAATAGTAAAACCCATCATACACACTGTTAAAATCGGTACACAAACATGGATAACGAGCAACTTAAATGTCACAACATTTAGAAATGGAGATCAGATTTATGAAGCTCAATCTGTAGAAGAATGGGAACGTTGTGGGAAAAAGAAAATACCTGCATGGTGCTGGTATGACAATGATGGAAAATTAGATAAAAAATCTGGTAAATTATATAACTGGTATGCTGTAAACGACCCTCGCGGATTAGCCCCTGAAGGATTTCATGTACCTAATGAAGATGACTGGAAAACACTTGTCAACCATTTAGGAGGAGAATTAAATGCTGCTCCAAAAATGCGCCTAGGTAAAGAATGGGGAGATTCAGCAACGGTTGTTCACAGTAAAACAAACTTCGCTGCTGTACCATCAGGCTGGAGATTAACTAGTCCTGACGGAACGTCTTTTACAAGTGAAGGCGCCTATTGGTGGTGCGCAACTCCTCTTTCACTCAAATTTGCATGGACACGTTATATTCTCTTCTTTACGAAAGAAGTGAAAAGTTATTGCTACCCTAAATCCAGTGGTTTAGCAGTACGTTGTATTAAAGACTAGGAAAACAAAAAGAAATGATATCTGCTTTAGATGTCTTGTCCGTTTTTACTTCTCGAATTTCTTTCGTTTGTGGATTTATCAATAGTAAATTGTCTGCGACTTCCATGGTGATGTCTAAGTCATGGGAACTGAAAACAGTACACAACTGATTCTCCACCGTGCATTTTTTTAAGATTTTTAAAATCTTCCATTTATTCTCGTAATCTAAAAAAGCAGTAGGCTCATCGAGTAAAACTACTCCTGTTTGCTGCACTAAAACTTGCGCAATGGCAATCAATTGCTTTTCTCCATCGCTTAATTGACTCGTAAATTTCGCTTGTAAATGGGCAATTTGAAGTAGGTCAATGACTGAACGAACTAATGCTGCATCTTGTTCATTGGTAGTTCCAAACACATTCGTATACGGCACTCTACCCAAAAGCAAATAGGTGTAAACGGTTAGATTTTCGATAATTGGAAAAGAAGTACGAACCAAAGCAATCTTTTTCGCAAGTTCTTTTTTTCGTAGTGTTTCCAAACTATTACCCTGCACCAAAACTTCTCCAGACACTAGAGGAATTAGACCTACTAAAGTCTGTAAAAAAGTAGATTTACCAATCCCATTACGACCAATGAGTCCATACAATTTCCCTTGTTCCAACTGTAACGATGGTATATGTAATAACGCTGTAGTATGACCTATTTCAACCGAATTAATTTGTAGCATGCAGACGATTTTTTAATAGGATCCAAATAACAACGGGTGCACCAAAAAGCGAGGTAATACTATTTAAAGGAAGTGCAATTACGGTTTCTAATTGTAAAAGTAATATATCACACACAAGTAATACCAACGCACCAAACAAAGCAGAAGCGCTAATTAGATGCCAATGATTGGATGTTTTATAACGCATTTTAACCATATTCGGAACTGCCAAACCAATAAACGCAATTGGACCACAATACGCAGTGATGAGTCCGGTAAATATTGCAACACATAGAATTACCAAAATCTTAACTCGCACAACAGAAATCCCTAATTGTGCGGCGCGCTCCTCCCCTAGTACATACGTATTTAAAGGTTTAATTAAAAAGAGCAACAAACCTAAAGCACCTGAAAAACATAAGAAAATCGCAGGTAGTTGATCAAAACTAACTTGTTGTAAAGAACCAAAGCCCCAGATAGTAAAAGCCTTTAATGCATTAACATCCGACATAGATTCAATGACTTGAATTATAGCATTGGTAAAGCTTCCCAACATAATTCCAATGATTAATAATGAAACATTACTTCGAACAAAACGCGAAAAGATTAATAAAAATAAACTGTAAATAAATGCACCAAAAACAGCAGCACTAATAATTCCGAAAGAACTAGAAAACAAGGTAAAACCCGTCATAATTGCTAACGCAACAAACAAACTCGAACCTGCACTAATTCCTAAAATCGATGGTCCAGCAAGTGGATTGTTAAAAAAGGTCTGCATCAATAAACCAGCAATAGACAAACCTGCGCCTGCCAACAGCGCAATACTTGTGCGCGGTAAACGTAATTCGCGAAACACAATTTGTGTCGGATTGGTTGTATCCAAGGAAAAAATGGAATTCCAAGCATCGGTAAACGAAACGGAAACCTCACCCATTTGCACATGGACAATGGATAAAACAAGTAAAAGCAAAATTAACACTGTTGTATTTCGAACAATTATACCACGCGTCATTCTGAAAGTTTTCTGTAAAAATAGAGTTTTTTCGCGGAAGCCTCTCCGTTGTTTATTGCAATAAAATCGGATAGTACATGCTGTGGTTCGCTAGCACTATTTTCCCAATAATAATTAGCACGATGCGAATAACAATAGACTTCCTTGTTGCTATACGCATCCAAAAAACGATATTTAGGATTCAAACGCGCAAGCGCTTGTAACGAAGAAACACCAGGTTCAACCCAAACAGCAGCGGTTTTATGAACGTTTAAACAATGTTCCAAAGAAAAAGAAACACTTCCTGTTCCTTTTGATTTTTTTTCTTGATAATCGAATTGCGCATCCTGAAAAATATGTGCTGCATAACTATTTCCAGCAGGCATATACCATAAATCACCAATCAAACAACCTGCAATCAACGAACGTTTTTTTGGCTGTTTAACAGCTTGTTTTTTTAAAGCGTTGTATTCTTTACTGACTTTCGCAAAATAGCGATTTGCCATTTTTTCTTTCCCAGTCAATACACCATATAATTTTATCCATTCGGCCTTACCTAGCGGGTCGTTCTCGCGCCAATCATAATTTGGCAAACAAACAACACCCAATTTTTTCAATTTGTCTTCCACCATTGGATACGACCCAAATCCATCAAAAACAAGGACATTAGCACCAGTTTTTACTACTTTTTCGGGATTCAACTGTGCTATATTTTCAAATTCACCCACCCGATTTGCAGCAATATTGCGCAATAAGGTAGGATTCCAGACATATTTTCGATGGGTAATTCCTTTAACCAATGCAATTGCATCTAATTTATGTAACATTCCAATCGGGGTAGCAGACAGGGCAACTAGTCCTTTCACAGGTACCGAAATCGCTTGAATATCTTTGGCTAAACGTGGTGATTGCCCTTTCGAAATTAACGCATACGTGCGTTCCACCGTTCCTTTCTCCGGATCCAATATTTGTAATTCGAGGTAATTGGATTTTGGACGTAACGTAAAGTTTTTGGCAAAACGAATTTCACTCTTTGTTGCTATTCGTGAACCATTGCCTTTTTGCTTATAAGCACAAAAATTAAAAACAAAAAAACAGAGTAATAGAACAATATGGGTTTTCATGAAATTAAAAATTGGTATGGTTTATTTTCGTTTATTTGTTAAAGTTACTAATATCAACCTTGGTAAAATAATAACAATGAAAATTCTATTACTAGAAGATGATTCAATTCTATCTAAAGAAATCGCCACTTTCTGCATAAATAATGCAATTACGTGTGATTATGTACTTGATGGAGAAGAATTTCAAAGAAAAATACAAACTTCAAAATACGACCTCTACATATTAGATATTAATGTACCAAAAATCAACGGTTTAGATACTTGTAAACATATTCGGGATAAAGATCAAACTACCCCCATTCTTATGCTTACAGCTTTTGAGGCACTAGAAGATAAAATAGATGCATTTGATGCTGGCGCAGACGATTATTTAGTTAAGCCTTTTCATTTTCAAGAACTACTTGCGCGAATAAAAGTATTATATAAACGATCGGAAAATTCAACTGCTAACGAACAAATACTAGCGGTAGATGATCTTACAATGTATGTAGATAAGAAAAAGGTGACGCGCGCGGAAGAAGTTATTGAATTAACACCCAAAGAATTTAAACTACTCCATATTTTACTGGAAGCAAAAGGAAATATTTTATCAAAACAAGAAATTTCGGAACAACTTTGGGACTATCATATCGAAACAAATATTAATACGATAGAAGTATACATTAATTTTTTGCGTAAAAAAATTGACGTAAAACACGAAAACAAATTAATACAAACCAAAATTGGATTTGGCTATTTTATTCAATAAAGCACTATGACAATTCGACGAAAATTAACATTAGTAATCAGTGGATTATTGACCATACTTTTCCTATTCGCTTCCACGATGATACTTTTTATGGATGCAACATTTCGAAAAACAGAATTTAAAAAACGTTTAGAAGAAAAAGCCTTGAATTCTGTTAAACTGTTAATCGATGTCAAAGAGGTGGATAAAAACCTTTTGAAAATCATTGATAAAAATACGGTACATAAATTATTCAATGAAAAGACACTTATTTTTGATGGTAAACACCAATTAATTTACGCAAGTTTAGATGATACTAAGATACATTGGAACAAAAGAGATTTACATTACCTATCCAAACACGGATTTTTTTTTAGAGAAGAAGAAAATACTGAAATCCTTGGTATATATTATAAAACAAAAGGGAAAGATTATTATGTTTTAACTTCAGCAACAGACAAATACGGAAAGAGACAAGTCGAATTTTTATCTATCTCCTTAATTATTACATTTATTATATTAACCATGATTGGATGGTTAATCACCATCTATATGGTTCGAAAAGGATTAAAACCATTAGATATATTTCATTCAAAAATCAGTAAAATAAATGAAAACAACCTTGATGTTCGTATTGATACAGATAAAGGAAGTAATAATGAAATTGATTTATTAGGTAACGAATTCAATTTAATGTTAAATCGTATTGAACAGGCATACCAAAAACAACGAGAATTTACATCGAATGCAAGCCATGAATTAAAAACACCGATAGCACGAATAATTTCTCAATTAGAAAATATTTACACCAATGCGCCGGAAAATGTTAGAGATAAAATAATGCGTGTTATCGATAGTGCTGAAAATTTAAATGAATTAATTCAATCGCTTTTGCTACTAACTAAGTTAGAAAATCGCACGAATAACATGCAAATATTGATCCGTATCGACACCGTTATGGATAAAACGATTGAACGAATTTGTAAACAACACCCGGATTTTAAAATCTATTTCTCCATAAATCTTAGGGAAGATCACTACAATTTATTAAGTATAAATACAGACCCAAAATTAATCGAAATTGTATTTGTAAACCTTTTCAGAAATGCTTATTTATACAGTGCAAATAAAACACTACATATAGAATTATTTGAACATGCGAATAAATTAAAAATTCACTTTATTAACGACGGTATTACCTTATCTGCAAGTGAACAAAAATTAATTTTCGACCCTTTTTATCGAGGACCAAACGCACATAATAACAATGGTCTCGGACTTGGACTTAGAATTTGCGAACGAATATTAACACAATTTCATTATAAAATAGCATACATTATAGTTGACAATAAAAATTGTTTCGAAATAACTTTTTAAGGTCTTTTTAAGGATAGATTCTAGATGAAATAATTTGGAATGTTGTAAGTTTGAAATAAATAATTTGCAATGTTTCAAATTTTAAAAAAATATTGGAATCCTATTAAAAAAACAATCTTGTTTAGCATAATTAGCATCATCATATTCTATTTAATTAGTAAAATATTGAATAAATAAGATGACAATTATAAAAACAATAAACTCAAATCCAATCTATTGACTCATCAACACACTAGGATAACCCATTGAGTATTATTGGTGAAAAACGTTTCCATTAAAACAGGATATGAATACTACATCCTTTTAAAAAAAAGAACATTTGACCAACATTAGAAAAGATGTTTTGAAAAATGTCAAGCAAAAAATGAAAAAAAAATATAATAACTCAAAACTTAGTTACTTATTCACGGACTTTATAGAAAGTGAAAAATCAGGCGGTCTAATTCTAATAGCGTGTACCCTTATATCTTTAGTAATTGCTAATTCAAACTATGGTGAAACCTATCTAAACTTTTGGGATATCCAATTCTCTGGTCACAGTATAGAACATTGGATTAACGACGGTTTAATGACTATATTCTTTTTACTTGTCGGCTTGGAACTAGAGCGCGAAATTTATAAAGGAGAACTTTCCAAAATTAAAGATGCAATGCTCCCGATTTTTGGAGCACTAGGTGGAATGATTGTGCCAGCTGCGATATTTTTACTATTCAATTTTGGAACTAAAACACAAGCTGGTGCTGGTATTCCAATGGCTACAGATATTGCTTTTGCTTTGGGGGTACTATCCTTATTAGGTAGTAGAGTGCCTGCTTCTTTAAAAATATTTTTAACTGCTTTGGCTGTTATCGACGACTTAGGAGCAATCATCATTATTGCCATTTTTTATACCAAAACTTTATTTTGGTCAAATCTCTTGATAGCCTTAGGTCTTTTTATTTTGCTTTTGATTTTAAACAGAATGAAAATCAAAAATCTAATACCTTATTTAATTGGCGGTATTGCAATGTGGTATTTTATGTTGCATTCCGGGGTACATGCCACAATCACAGGTGTATTGTTAGCATTCGCTATCCCATTTGGGAACGGAGACAAAAAATCAACCTCCTACATATTGCAACATGCCCTTCATAAACCAGTTGCATTTATTATTTTACCCCTTTTCGCATTGGCTAACACAGCAATTATTTTCAAGGGAAATCTAATTGAAACCGTTACCGAAAATAATAGTCTAGGTATTGCACTTGGACTAATTATAGGGAAACCTATTGGTATTTTTCTAATGTCATTTTTAGCTGTCACCTTGGGCTTTTGTAAACTTCCAAAAGATGTAAACTGGAAATCCATTTTTGGGGTAGGTATTTTAGGAGGCATAGGATTTACAATGTCCATCTTCGTGACATTACTTGCGTTTGAAAACGAAACAATAATTAACAATTCAAAATTAATTATATTAATTTCTTCTTCTACTGCTGGTTTAATCGGTTTTTTAACTTTAAGAATGCTATTGAAACCATGGAGGAAAAACTAATACAGTTACTACTTTTAAAATAAACGTTATCCAAAAAAAGAATCATTTTAGAAATTTATTAGTTTAAAAAAGCCATGAAAAATAAATTAGACATGAAATTCATTAAAGGGATCATCACAATTTTAGTAATTAGTAGTGGCTTAATCCTATTTGTTTTGTACGTAATAAATAACTAAAAAATGTAACCCAAACCTTTTATACTCCAATAAAACCGCACTAAACAAATGATAGCAGGTCATAGAATTTATGTGCTATAAAAAATACGTTAAAAAAACAAAGTTAATAACTGATAGATAGGTCAAATCGATTGCTATACAATTAGTAATAAATTTGTAAAAGCGATATTTAATTGTTAAAACAACATCAAACAAATTGGAATTAAATACGATGATGATTTATACACGTTTGAAAAACAAAATAAGAAACCTTTTAATTTTCTTACATCAAAGTATTTTATTCATCAAATCAAAATTGTCGCATCGCCAATTTATTTTTATTGCTAGTATTTTAGTCGGTATTTCTGCAGGATTTGCTGCTGTAATTCTAAAACAATTATTACATTATATCTTCTTAATAATCAACGACAATAGCATTATACATTCCTATATCTATTACGCCATTCTTCCGATTACCGGTATCCTACTTTCTATCATCATCACAAATTACCTTTTTAGAAAGAAGAAAATGTTTAAAGGGCTTACGGGTCTACTCACCATTATCCACAAACGATCTTCCATAGTACCTCGTATTCATATGTACTCCCAAATCATTACCAGTTCGCTTACCGTTGGTTTTGGTGGGTCCGCAGGAGTAGAAGCTCCAATTGTAATCACGGGAGCAGCATTTGGTTCCAACTTTGCGCGCACATACAAACTCACCCAAAAAGACCGAACATTATTACTTGCTTGTGGTGTTGCTGCCGGTATCGGAGGTGCCTTCAATGCCCCAATCGCGGGTGTACTTTTCTCTTTAGAAGTTTTAACCTTAGACGTTACTATTTCTGCTTTTATTCCGCTAATTATTGCTGCTGCGAGTGGCACCCTAATATCCAAAATATTTCTTGGTCAAGATGTACTTTTGTCTTTCCATTCCACACAAGCATTTAACTACAAAAACCTACCATTGTATATTATACTCGGAATTTTAGCTGGCCTACTTTCTGTTTATCATACGCGTATTTTCCATTGGGTAGAACAAAAAATGCAAATCTTAAAATTTAAAAAACTGCAAAAAGGATTAATTGGTGGATCGCTATTAGCACTATTGATTTTTCTATTTCCATCCCTTTATGGAGAAGGATATGAAAGCATCAAATGGCTAGCTGGCGGAAATGAAATTAAACTACTAAATAACAGTACATTAAAACCATACTTCTTGAATGAATGGTCATTGGTAATTTTTCTCTTATTTTTAATTTTCTTAAAACCAATTGCCACTGGACTAACACTTGGAAGTGGCGGAAATGGCGGAAATTTTGCCCCTTCGCTATTTATGGGTGCATACCTTGGCTTTGTAATTTCGCACCTAACCAATCTTATTTTTGACCTTGACATTCCAGAAGGAAATTTTACTCTCGTTGGTATGGCTGGGATTTTAAGTGGACTTTACCATGCTCCATTAACCGCTATATTCTTGATTGCTGAAATTACGGGAGGATATGAATTAATGATCCCACTCATGATCGTCTCTTCCATAAGTTTTGCCATCTCAAAATATTTTGAACCTTATTCGATGGACACAAAAAAAATTGCAGAAGCAGGAGAAATAATTAGTTCAAACAAAGACGAACAAGTGTTATCCAGTATCGACATCAATTCGTTAATTGAAACAAATTACCATAAAATTCTTCCTTCCCAAACCCTTGGCGAAATTGTTATGTTGATGAAAGATTCAAGCAAAAACATATTCCCTGTTGTCACTTCGACGAATGAATTTCTTGGCGTTATATTGATTGAGAATATAAAAGATGTAATGTTCGAAACCTCTATGTACACAAAAATTACGGCAAGTGAACTAATGACAATTCCTAAACACATTGTCTCCAAAGATCAAAATTTGGAAACCATACTTAAATTTATGGAAGTAAATGATTATTGGTTTGTTCCGGTTGTATTTGAAAATGAATTCAAAGGATTTATATCTAAAAATAAAATTTTGACAAATTACAGAATGCGTCTAAGAAATGAAATTTTAGAATAATACCACCCTATACGAAATTGGTATCTGATTATCACTAACTATTATTAAAGGTATTTCGTTTTAACACGCTTCAAATTACCGTATCTTTGTACTATCATCTATTTGATTACATTATGAAATTTGAAGATTACCGCATATCCCCAACTATAAAACGTCAATTGGAAGAGTTGGGTTATCACAGACCTACCGACATCCAATTTAAAGCTATCGATCCTATCCTTCGCGGAGAAGATGTATTAGCGATTGCCCAAACAGGAACTGGGAAAACTGCTGCATTTGTAATTCCGATCATCGAATTATTAAATACCCGCTTTGAAAAACATAAAAAAACACCTGGAATTACATGTTTAGTTCTCGCTCCTACGCGTGAATTAGCACTACAAATTACCGGAGTATTTCAAAAAATTGGAAAGGGATCCAAAGTGGTTTCTGCGTGTATTTTTGGAGGTGTAGAACAAGATCCGCAAATTGCCAAACTGAATGACGGTGTGGATGTACTTGTTGCTACTCCAGGCAGAATGTTTGACCTTGTTTCGCAAGGGCACCTAAAAATAGACAATGTAAAAATCCTATGTATCGATGAAGCGGATTTGATGCTGGCTTTAGGATTTATTAAAGATATTACCGATTTATTAAAACACATACCAGCAAAAAGACAAACCCTTTTCTTCTCTGCAACCATTACCAAAAAAATTAAAGAACTTGCATACTCAGTAGTTCGAAACGCAATACGTATTCAAATCTCCCCTAAAAATCCAGTCGCAAAAAACATTACACACGCAGTGGTTTTTGTAGAAATGGACGACAAACGTTTCTTCTTAGAAAACACTTTGAAAGAATACGAAGGTTCTAAATTTGTGGTTTTTGTGCGTACGAAAGTCCGTGCTGAACGTGTAGTTGCAGCGATGGAGCGCGTCATGGTAAAATCTGAATTCCTACATGGAGGTTTAGACCAAAAAGAACGATTTGCAGTTTTAGATCGTTTTAGAAGTGGCGAAAACATGGTGTTGATAACCACCGATGTAGCTGCACGTGGTATAGATATTCCAGATGTTGATTATGTCATTAATTATGACCTACCAGAAGATCCTGAAAACTATGTACACCGCGTAGGTAGAACAGGTCGTGGAAACAAAAAAGGACAAGCACTTGCATTTTGTAGTAAAGAAGAAAAACCTTTTCTAGTGGAAATTGAAGACTATACTGGAGAAGCCATCGAACATTATGAGTTAGACAATGGCGAATACCAAGATATCTTGAAAGATTCTGAAGATGGAAATTACAATTGGCAGAAATTGATCAAAGACGCGAATAAAGAAGATGGTAAAGAAGAAGAATGGTAAAATAATTATACGTTGTAATTTTATAGATTTTAATTAAGATTAAAAATGAAAAAACGATTACTCCTTATTTACTTATTGCTAGCAACAAAAATGCTGAGTTTACAAGCACAAGAAAAGTGTTACACCGCTATTCGAAGAGCAAAAATAGAAGCGGACAAACCAGAACTAAAAGCGCTTTTCGAGCAGAAAGAACAGGTATTGCAGCAATTCCTAGCTGAAAAACCTTATGCAAAACGAAATAATACAGTCATTCCTGTAGTTGTTCACGTATTATATAAACTGGAGGAAGAAAACATTTCAGATGAACAAATTCGCTCCCAAATAAAAGTACTAAATGAAGACTTTGGTTTTACAAATAAAAATAAATTAGATGATTCCCACGCATTTTACAAATATTGTGCAGCAGCTGGTATCGAATTTAAATTAGCCAATATAGATCCTTCCGGAAACCCTACGTCAGGAATTACTCGTACTAAAACAACTAAAGATTTTTGGAACGAAGAAGAATTTGAAGACGTTAAATTTTCGGATTATGGAGGTGTAAATAATTGGGATCCTAGTTCCTATTTAAATATCTGGGTAGCTAATCTAGATACTTCATCCGATATACTAGGTTTTGCAATTTTACCCGATGAATTAAGTAAAAATCCAGAACATGATGGTTTAGTAATTCGCCACGAAGCTCTTGGCAATGTTGGAACTGCAGGAAAAAACGGATATGGTTCTGCAAACCTTGGTAGAACTGCCACACACGAAATTGGTCATTGGTTAAATTTAAAACACATCTGGGGAGATGCTGTGTGTGGAAACGACTTGGTTGCCGACACAGAACCTGCAGACTCATCCAATAGCGATTGTCCAAAATTTCCTCACCACCCGAAAAATAGTTGTGGATCTAGTGAAAATGGTGAAATGTTCATGAATTACATGGATTACACCTCCGATGATTGTATGAGCATGTTTACCATTGGCCAAATAGAACGTATGAAGGCAGCACTTTCTTTATATCGTTCTAAAATTCTCACCTCGAAAGGATATGTATCTGCAACTATAACAGAAAATGAATTGCCAAATTATGTAGAAATCTACCCAAATCCTTCTAAAGGAACAATCAACCTTCATATTACAAACGAAGCAGGTCTAAATGCATTTATCAGTTTGGTAGACATATTCGGGAAAACAGTTAAAACTTTTGGAACAACGACAAATAAAATGTCACTTAACTGTGAAGAACTTCCAAATGGAGTGTATTTTATCCAACTTCAAAACGCAGAATTTAATACATCCTTGAAACTCATACTGAATCGCGAATGAAAACCTTTTTTTTGAAATACACCATATTAATGCTTTGCATATACATATTTTCTTCCTGTGCGATTCTGTCTGCCAAAAACAAGCAGAATTTTATAGAAATAGAATTTTACAGTATAGGCGCAGGAATAGATTTTAAAGCAAAAAAGTTATTGGTAGAATTTATCGTAAACTATACCGAAGAAAACAAAGTTGAAATCCCATACACTACGCGAAAACAAGGGAAAGAAGGAGAAACTACCTTTGTACTCGATGTCTCCAAACTTTCTAAAAAAGTATTAAATAAATTTAAAGAAGCAATTAAAGTACAATTAAAAACAGCAACCAACTATCGTATCAAGTAAAGACGCAATGCTTTGCGTCTACTATGTATACTTTGCGTACCCCTTTGCTTACACCTCTATAATCTCGTCACTAAAACATTCATCACCTATGCATATCACGTACACCGCTTGAACCTAAGTTGTAGTGCCTCTAGAATCCTCATAAATAAACAATGTGCTTAACATCTCTGAAAAACCATTGAAAAATATCCATTACACCCAGATTACCTATTTCTAATTAAAATGAACACTAAGAATTTCATTCCTTAAGGAGGAATTAAGGGAAGTGATAGTATTAGTTAAAATTAAAGTCAATCGTTTTTCCAGAATTAATTCACGTTGAAAAAATCTACTAGGTTTAGAAAAAGTGAATCACTCCACATTTTCGCACATTCGGTGCTAACGACTCAAAGATTACACGGATGCATTCTCGGAAAATCACACCCCAAATCATTAACTTTTATATTGAAATTGTCAAAAAGGTCAAATAGTCATCCTTCTATAGGCTCATGATAAAAATTGTCATCACAATTGTCAGACTGAGCGAAGTCGAAGTCAATCCTTGAGGCACCTAACAGACAGCCCAACTATCTTACCACAGTTTGATCTGATCGAATAACCAAGTTTACTGAACAGAACGCGGGTCCAAGCATCGTCTATACTGACATCCGTAGAACTCCACCAACCACCAAGGTTGCCAATGCCTTCGTAACTCCCATTTCCGTTCCGTGTCCCAACCGGAAGACCAGTAAATAACGAGGCATTCGTAGCGTCTGTATTTGGTGCTATCCAGTTGGCAGTACCCACTTCTTTCATTTTTGCATAAGAAACACTGTCACCTCCTAAATAGGCAATTAAAACAGTCCATTCAGTGTCTGTAGGGACACGCCAACCTGTGGGGCATACGTTTTTATTACCATTCGTTGTTTTGCTAACTGAATACCAATTGTATAGTTTACCGTACTTAACATTGTAAGCTACATCGTTATTGTAATAAGACCATGCACCAGTCGAAAGTTTTGACCATTCTGCATTATCGGTTATGTTAGGTATACTAGTACCATCATTGTATTTACTTACTTTCAAATTCTCACCCATCCAATGTTGGGTACCTATGTAAACGGTTTTGTAAATGTTTCCCTCTACATCTGTAACAGTTGCTCCATATCCACTTGTTGTATTTTGAGAAATCGCATCTACTTTAATAGAGAAAGAACATGTTTTATTCCCTAAACTAATTTCAAAAATAGCCGTACCTATAGAATTTGGTATTCCTGTAATACTATAGGTCAACACACCATCTCCATTCGCTAAAGTTCCTGCCAATAGCGAAGCAGACAAACCGGTTACACCAGTTGAAGTATGTGATTTTGTTAAATAAGTTTTACCATTTCCTCCACTATAAGTAATCGTAACAGAAACATTACTTGCAACCTGGTCTTTTTGTAATTTGCCGTTAATTGCAACACCAGCACAATCAAATCCAGATATTGTTACATCATTTGGATTTATAATAGGAGTTGAGGTTTCCTTTTTACAAGAAAAAAGAACACTTATAAGCAAGAAAGCAAAAATAGTTTTTTTCATGGCTAATACATTGATTTAAAAACACAAAGATAATTAAAATTCCAAAAACATTAGTGTAAGATAAATCCCAAAAAACATATCCTAAAGATTCCCCCCCTTTTCACTTCTAGTCCTGAAAGGACAATAGATCCTAACATATGGAACCGCCCTTTGACGAACTCTAACTAAAAAAGCTCCCTCTCAGGAGCTTTAACGGATCAAAAAAACAGAATATGTTTTTTCTATTTAATAAACTTAAATTTCTTACCTGGATAAACTGCACTAGCACCAAGCTCCTCCTCAATGCGTAACAATTGATTGTACTTAGCCATACGATCACTTCTAGAAGCAGATCCAGTTTTAATCTGTCCACAATTTAAAGCAACAGCCAAATCAGCAATCGTACTATCTTCAGTCTCACCACTACGATGCGACATAACAGAAGTATATCCATTGCGAGTAGCCATTTGTACCGCTTCAATTGTCTCAGTCAAAGAACCAATTTGATTTACCTTCACTAAAATAGAATTAGCAGTATTCTCTTCAATACCTCTTGATAAACGCTTAGTATTCGTAACAAATAAATCATCTCCAACTAACTGAACTTTATCACCTAAACGGTCAGTAGCTAACTTCCATCCTGCCCAATCGTCTTCTGCTAATCCATCCTCAATCGAAATAATAGGATATTTAGCACACCATTCTTCCCAAAATGAAACCATTTCTTCAGAGGTACGCTCTTCTCCTGTTGATTCAAAAACGTATTTACCATTTTTATAAAACTCAGACGAAGCTGCATCCAATGCAATATATACATCTTCTCCTGGAGTATATCCAGCTTTTTTAATTGCCTCCATTACAACTTGAATAGCCTCTTCGTTAGAGCCTAAATTTGGAGCAAAACCACCCTCATCACCTACATTAGTAGACATTCCACGAGCTTTTAACACTTCCTTCAAATGGTGAAAAATTTCTGTACCCATGCGTAATCCATGAGAAAAAGAAGTAGCTCCAAAAGGCATTACCATAAACTCTTGAATATCAATCAAATTATCGGCATGAGAACCTCCATTCAAAATATTCATCATTGGTACCGGCATTGTAACCGCTCCAACACCACCAATATATTGATATAAAGACATTCCAGCTTCGTCTGCAGCTGCTCTAGCTACTGCCAAGGAAGTTCCTAAAATAGCATTTGCTCCTAAATTAGATTTATTTTCTGTACCATCTAATTTCAATAATAATTGATCAATTGATTTTTGATCATATACGTGCATTCCTACCAAAGCGTTTGAAATAACTGTATTAACATTATGAACAGCTTTTAAAACGCCTTTCCCCATGTATACACTCTTATCTCCATCACGCAACTCAACAGCTTCATGAATTCCAGTAGATGCTCCAGATGGAACTGCAGCTCTCCCTAAAACACCATTAGAAGTATAAACATCAACTTCTACAGTTGGATTACCACGTGAATCCAAAATTTGTCTACCAACAACTTTAGTAATTAAACTCATATTAATTTTTATATTTATTCATATTATCAATAAACTGATCAAAAAGATACCTAGAATCGTGTGGACCAGCAGATGCTTCTGGATGATATTGAACAGAGAAAACAGGTCTGTTTTTTATCTCAATTCCAGCAATTGTATCATCATTTAAATGGATATGCGTGATTGCAACATCAGGATTTTCAGCAACACTCTCTTTAGAAACGACAAAGCCATGATTTTGAGAAGTGATTTCACCTTTACCTGTCTTCAAATTCTTAATAGGATGATTAATTCCTCTATGACCATTAAACATTTTCTCTGTTTTCAAGCCTTGACTTAAGGCCAATACCTGATGACCTAAACAAATTCCAAAAATTGGTTTTTCTTGATCAACAATTTCTTTAACCAAAGAAATAGTATCAAACATTACCCCAGGATCACCAGGGCCATTAGATAACATAAATCCATCAGGATTAAAAGCATTCATTTCAGAAACAGGTGTATCCATAGGAAACACTTTTACATGACATCCTCTTTCAACCAAACACTTAACAATACTATTTTTAACACCTAAATCAAGTAACGCAACTTTTAAAGTAGAGGATTCATTTTTACTTTCATAAGCAACTTTAGTTGTTACACGGGATGACAACTCCAATCCTGCCATTGATGGAACTTGCTTTAATTGAGAAGTTAAAGAATCAACATCTAAATTATCAGAAGAAATAATCGCATTCATAGCTCCTTTACTACGTATGTGACGAACTAATGCACGCGTATCAACATCCGATATACCAACACAAGAATTATTAAGCATCATGTCATCCAAAGAACCATTTGCAGATGTTCTAGAAAATACTTCTGAATATTTTTTTGTAACTAGACCAGAAATCTTAATGGAATCTGATTCATTCTCATCATTTTGAACACCATAATTTCCAATATGAGGAGTATTCATTATTAATATTTGACCTAAATAAGATGGATCAGTGAAAACTTCTTGGTAACCAGTCATACCAGTATTAAAAGCAATTTCACCAGTTGTTGTACCAACCTTACCAACAGCATAACCATTGTAAACAGTGCCATCTTCTAATAAAAGAATAGCAGGTAATCTTTCCTCCATAATATTAATTTAATGCAAAAGTAAAAAAATGAAATGTAAGAACTATAAAACCAATCGAAATTCAATTAACAAATTAAATAGGTTCTTAACAATAAAGCACAAAAAAAGGGATGATAAATCATCCCTTAAATATATTGATAAACAATATTACTCTTCAGTTGTAGTATCTTCTGCTGAAGCTTCTGGTGCTTCTGGAGTCGATTCTTCACTAATAACTTCAGACGAAGTTGTTTCATCAGATGCAACCTCTTCAGTAACAGTTTCAGTAGAAGCAGCAGACTTAGCGCCAGCTGGTTTTCTAGATCTTCTTGTTGTTGCTTTCTTAGGAGCTTCGTTAGCTAACATTAACTCATTGAAATCTACTAATTCAATCATACACATTTCAGCGTTATCTCCTAAACGGAAACCTAAACGAATGATACGAGTATAACCACCATTTCTTGTAGCAACCTTAGGTGCAACGTCTCTAAAAAGAGCAGAAACAGCTTCTTTGTTTTTTAAATAACTAAATACAGTTCTACGTGAATGTGTAGAATCAGTTTTAGATTTTGTAATTAATGGCTCAACATAACCTCTTAACGCTTTAGCTTTAGCTACAGTTGTAGTAATGCGTTTGTGTTCAATAAGAGAGTTAGCCATATTAGATAGCATAGCCTTTCTGTGCTCTGATTTTCTACCTAAATGATTTACTTTATTTCCGTGTCTCATTGTAATACTTTATAATATGGTTATTAGTCCTTGTCTAATTTATATTTGGCTACGTTCATACCAAAAGTTAACCCCTTATTATCTACTAAATCATCTAATTCAGTAAGAGATTTTTTACCGAAATTACGGAATTTCAATAGGTCATTTTTGTTAAACGATACTAAATCACCAAGTGTTTCTACATCTGCAGCTTTCAAACAGTTAAGCGCACGTACAGATAAATCCATATCCACTAACTTAGTTTTTAATAACTGACGCATGTGTAATGATGTTTCATCAAATTCATCTGAATCAGATTTAGACTCACTATCTAAAGTAATTTTCTCATCAGAGAATAACATAAAGTGGTGAATTAAAATCTTAGCTGCTTCTTTCAAAGCATCTTTAGGATGAATAGAACCATTTGTAGTGATTTCCATTACCAATTTCTCATAATCCGTTTTTTGCTCTACACGAAAATTTTCGATAGCATAATTAACGTTTTTGATTGGTGTAAAAATAGAATCAATAAAAATAGTACCAAATGGAACTCCTTGAATTTTATTTTCTTCTGCTGGAACATATCCTCTACCTTTGATAATGGTTAATTCCATTTCAAATTTAACAGATGGCTCCATGTTACAAATAACTAAATCAGGGTTTAAAACCTGAAAAGCAGAAGTGAATTTCCCTAAATCTCCAGCAGTTAATTGATTTTGACCTGTTACAGAAACAATCACTGTCTCATTATCAGTTCCATCAATTTGTTGTTTGAAACAAACTTGCTTTAAATTTAGTACAATTTCAGTAATATCTTCTACTACACCTTTTAAAGTTGTAAACTCGTGATCAACACCTTCTATACGAATAGATGAAATTGCGAATCCTTCTAAAGAAGATAATAATATACGACGTAATGCATTACCTACAGTGATACCATAACCAGGCTCCAAAGGACGGAATTCAAATTGTCCTTTATGCTCATCTGATTGAATCATGATAACCTTGTCAGGCTTTTGGAAGTCTAAAATAGCCATGTTAATTCTTTAATTATTATTTAGAATATAATTCGACAATTAATTGTTCTTTGATATTTTCAGGAATCATTTCACGTGCTGGTGTAGCTAAAAATCTTCCTGCTAACTCAGAATTGTTCCAATCTAACCAATCATATTTTTTACTTGAAGAAGCTAAAGAAGATGTGATAGCCTCTAAAGATTTAGATTTTTCACGAACTCCAATTACATCACCAACTTTAATAGTAAAAGAAGGGATATTTACAACCTCACCATTTACAGTAATATGTCTGTGAGAAACTAATTGTCTTGCACCACGACGTGAAGGAGAAATACCTAAACGGTAAACTGTATTATCTAAACGAGACTCACACAATTGTAATAAGTTCTCACCAGTAATTCCTTTCATACGAGAAGCTTTCTCGAACAAGTTAGAGAATTGACGCTCTAATATACCATAAGTATATTTCGCTTTTTGCTTTTCCGCTAACTGAATTGCGTACTCAGACTTTTTACCTCCTCTTCTTTTGTTTGGACCATGTTGTCCAGGACCATAAGCTCTTTTATCCAAAGCTTTATCTGGTCCGAAGATAGGTTCATTAAATCGTCGAGCTATTTTCGACTTTGGACCTGTGTATCTTGCCATTTTTATTTGATTTAAAAAGAGAGAGTGTGAATTAAGGCTTGTCCTTCGACACTCTTACTTCTCTTTTGGTTTATAATATTATACTCTTCTACGTTTTGGTGGACGACAACCATTATGTGGTAATGGAGTGATGTCAACGATTTCAACTACCTCAATCCCTGAATTATGAATTGAACGAATTGCAGATTCACGACCTCCACCTGGTCCTTTTACGAAAACCTTAACTTTACGTAATCCGAAGTCAAATGCTTCTTTGGAACAATCTTCAGCAGCCATTTGCGCAGCATATGGAGTGTTTTTCTTTGATCCTCTGAATCCCATTTTACCAGCCGATGACCAAGATATAACTTGACCAGCGTTGTTAGTCAAAGAAATAATAACATTGTTGAAGGTAGCTTGAATATGCGCTTCACCCATTGCCTCTACTTTGACGTTTTTCTTCTTCTTTTTATCAGCTTTTGCCATACTATTTATTATTTAGTCGCTTTTTTCTTGTTAGCAACTGTTTTTCTTTTACCTTTTCTTGTACGAGAATTGTTTTTTGTACGTTGACCTCTTAATGGTAAGCCAGCTCTATGTCGAATTCCACGGTTACAACCGATATCCATTAAACGTTTAATGTTTAATTGTACTTCAGAACGTAATTGTCCTTCCACTTTAAACTCGTTAATAGATTCACGAATCAAACCAATTTGATCGTCATTCCAATCTTGAACTTTGATATTCTCATCAATACCATTTTTATCCAAAACTTGCTTAGCCGTGCTACGACCAATACCATAGATGTAAGTCAATCCAATTACACCTCTTTTTTTCTTTGGTAAATCTATACCTGCTATACGTGCCATATACCTACTAAATTATCCTTGTCTTTGTTTAAGTTTAGGATTCTTTTTATTAATCACATAAACTCTACCTTTTCTCTTAACGATCTTGCAGTCTGCAGAACGTTTTTTAACTGAAGCTCTAACTTTCATTTTTTTCTTATTTAAGGAGTATTCCTATTTATATCTAAATGAGATACGTCCCTTTGATAAATCATAAGGTGACATCTCAACCTTTACTCTATCTCCTGGAAGAATCTTAATGTAGAACATTCTCATCTTTCCAGAAATATGTGCTGTAATTACGTGTCCATTTTCTAACTCAACACGAAACATTGCATTAGAAAGTGCTTCAATAATTACACCATCTTGTTCAATCGAAGTTTGCTTTGCCATAATTAATAGGATGCTATTTCATTTGTTTGTCTTCCACGTACTCTAGAACCTTCCATTAAACCATCCATATGACGATTCAATAAATAGGTCTCAATTTGTTGAAGTGTATCCAAAACAACACCAACCATAATTAATAAAGAAGTTCCTCCAAAAAACATCTCAAAACCAGAAGTAATGCCAGCTCCATGAGCAATTGAAGGCAAAATAGCAATTAATGCTAAGAAAATTGAACCTGGTAACGTAATACGTGAAACCAATGTATCAATATAGTCAGCAGTTTCATCACCAGGCTTAATACCAGGAATAAATCCACCACTTCGTTTCATATCATCTGCCATTTTACGAGGATTAATCATAATCGCAGTATAAAAGAATGTGAATACAATAATCAATAAGGCTAATAAACCATTATATGAAAAACCATAAACATCACCCAAAGTACGTTGAATAAAATTAGTAGAACCTTCAGCACTCGCTTTAGAAAAGATCATTACCGGAATAGTCATAATAGCTTGAGCAAAAATGATCGGCATAACCCCACTAGCATTTACTTTTATAGGTAAATAGCTTCGAGCAGCTTCTGAATCAACACCTCTTGAACCAACAATCCTTTTAGCAGTACTCATTGGAATTTTACGAACACCTTGTACAATTAAAATAGTACCTAAAACGATTAACATAAATGCAACCAACTCTAATACTATCATAATAAGATTATCTTTATTAAATCCAATTTCAGCAAATAAAGCTTGAGGAAAACGAGAAAGTATCCCAACAGTAATCAATAATGAAATACCATTTCCAATACCTTTGTCAGTAATTCTTTCACCTAACCATACGGCAAACATTGAACCTGCAACCAATACGATTGTAGATTGAATCCACCACATGGATCCAGCATCCAACGGTAAAGCACCTTTATTACCAATCCACATTGTTAAATAAGTAGGCGCTTGTAATGCACAAATTATAATCGTAAGAATACGTGTATAATTATTAATTCTCTTTTTACCAGATTCTCCTTCATTTTGCATTTTTTGAACAGCAGGTACTGCCATACCTAACAATTGCATAATGATTGAAGCACTAATGTAGGGCATAATTCCAAGCGCCATAATAGATGCGTTTGAAAATCCACCACCTGAGAATAGAGACAATAAAGACTCTAATGCATTTGAATCACCTTTAGCATTAGCTGCTGCTAATGCATCATAGTTAACACCTGGTAAGATGATAAAAGAACCAACTCGATATACAAGAATTAGAGAAAGAGTTAATAAAATCCTCTTTCTCAATTCTTCTACTTTCCAGATATTTTTAATATTCTGTATAAACTTCTTCATTTTAATAAAATAAAGGCAAAGTTAATTAGATTTCTGAACAATTACCACCTTGTCCTTCGATTAATGCTTTTGCAGTATCGGAAAACTTATGAGCACTAACACTTATTTTAGATTTTAACTCTCCACGACCTAATACTTTTACTAAGTCATTACGAGAAATAAGACCGTGTGTACGTAACACATCAGGAGTAATCTCAGTTACATTTTTGCGTTCAATCAAAGATTGAATAATATCTAAATTAATAGCTTTATATTCTACTCTGTTTATATTTTTAAATCCAAATTTAGGAACACGTCTTTGAAGTGGCATCTGTCCACCTTCAAATCCGATTTTCGTACTATATCCAGATCTTGATTTTGCTCCTTTATGTCCACGTGTAGAAGTTCCACCATGCCCCGATCCTTGACCACGAGCAATACGTTTAGTCTTCTTAACAGAACCTTTTGCAGGAGTTAAATTATGTAAATTCATATCAATTCGATTTAAAGATTCTACTCAACAACTTCTAAAAGATGTTGTACTTTTTTAACCATACCTAATATCTGAGGTGTAGCTTCGTGTTCAATTACCTGATTCATTTTTTTTAATCCTAAAGCTTGCATTGTAGCTTTTTGAATAGCAGGACGTTTAATCGAACTTCTTACTTGCTTAATTTTAATTGTAGCCATGATTGAAATATTAACCGTTAAACACTTTATCCAAACTAATTCCACGCTGTCTTGCAACAGTAACTGCATCTCTCATTTGTGATAATGCATCCATAGTTGCTTTAATAACGTTATGAGGATTTGATGAACCTTGAGATTTAGCAAGTACATTGTGTACCCCTACGCTCTCTAAAACTGCACGCATAGCACCACCTGCGATAACCCCTGTACCAGGAGTTGCTGGTTTAAGTAGAACCTGTGCTCCACCGAATTTACCCTTTTGTGCATGAGGAACTGTCCCTTTTAAAATTGGAACACGTATCAAATTCTTTTTAGCATCGTCAATTCCTTTAGTAATTGCTTCAGTAACCTCTTTAGCTTTCCCTAATCCATGACCAACGATTCCGTTTTCGTCACCTACTACAACAATAGCAGAAAAACTAAAAGTACGTCCACCTTTTGTAACTTTCGTTACACGGTTAACAGCAACTAATTTGTCTTTCAACTCAGTTTCTGTAGATTTTACTCTATTTAAATTTAATGTCGCCATCGTTTAAAATTTAAGTCCGCCTTCTCTTGCAGAGTCAGCTAATGATTTAACTCTTCCATGATACAAATAACCATTTCTATCAAAAACTACTTTTTCGATACCAGCTTTAATTGCTTTTGCAGCAACTTCTTTACCAACTAATGCAGCTTGATCAACTTTCGTTAATTTATCTGCAGCAGTATTTTTGTAAGAGCTAGATGAAACTAAAGTAACACCTTTTGTATCGTCAATCAATTGAGCGTAAATCTGCTTGTTAGAGCGGAATACAGTCAAACGAGGCAATTGAGCAGTACCAGAAACTTTTTTTCTGATTCTTCTTTTAATCTTAGCTCTTCTATTTATTTTACTAAATGCCATGATATTATAAATTATTTTTTACCTGCAGCTTTACCAGCCTTTCTTCTAATTATTTCACCAACAAATTTGATACCTTTTCCTTTATAAGGTTCTGGTTTACGAAGGGAACGAATTTTGGCAGCAACCTGACCCACTAATTGTTTGTCGTGAGATTCTAAAGTTACAACTGGAGCTTTACCCTTAAGGGTTTCTGCAGATACCTTAATTTCAGAAGGAACTTCCAAAATAATAGCGTGAGAATAACCTAATGACAACTCTAAAGTTTGACCAGTAGCAGTTGCACGGTAACCTACACCGATTACTTCCATTTCCTTCTTGTACCCTTCCGAAACACCAGTAATCATATTATTAACTAAAGCACGATATAAACCATGTTTAGCTCTATGATTTGGAGCATCTGATTCGCGGTTAAAAGTGATTACATTGTTCTCAATAGTAATAGTGACACAAGAATCAATTTCTTGTGTCAAAGTACCTTTCGAACCTTTAACAGAAACAACGTTTCCATTAAGTTTTACTTCTACTCCACTCGGGATCGTAATTGGATTTTTACCTATCCTTGACATTTTACTAATTAAATTTAATTAATATACATAGCAGAGAACTTCTCCACCAACATTGTTTTTTCTTGCTTCTTTATCAGTAATTACACCTTTAGAAGTAGAAACGATTGCAATACCTAACCCGTTTAAAACGCGTGGCATTTCAGCAGAACCGCTATACTTTCTTAATCCTGGACGTGATGCACGAACAAGCTTAGTAATAGCTGGAACTTTCGTAGACTGATTGTATTTTAGTGCAATTTTTATTACACCTTGTTTCTCGTCATCTTCGAATTTGAAGTTTGTAATGTAACCTTGATCGAAAAGGATTTGAGTCATAGCTCTCTTTACATTAGAGCCAGGGATCTCAACCATTTTCAAATTAGCACTACTAGCATTTCTAATTCGAGTCAAGAAATCTGCAATAGGATCTGTATTCATTTTTTACCTAATTAAGATTTTACCAACTTGATTTTTTAATTCCAGGGATTTTACCTGCAAGTGCCATCTCACGGAATGTTACCCTTGAGATACCAAACTGGCGCATATAACCTCTAGGACGTCCAGTCAAACCACAACGGTTATGTAGACGTACTTTAGCACCATTAGCTGGTAATTTTTGAATTGCTAACATAGCATCCCATTTTGCATTCTGTACAGTTTCATCTGCACTAGAAGACTTAATAATAGTAGTCAAAGCTGCTCTTTTAGAAACATCTCTAGCTACCATTCTTTCTCTTTTGCGCTCGCGCGCTTTCATTGATTCCTTAGCCATTTTACTTATTTTTTAATAAATGGAAAACCAAAAGCATCTAATAAAGCTTTTCCTTCTTCATCACTATCTGCTGTTGTAACAAAGGTAATATCCATACCCATCATACGGCTTACTTTATCGATATCAATTTCTGGGAAAATGATATGTTCTTTAATACCTAAGTTATAATTTCCTCTTCCATCAAAACCTTTAGGATTAATTCCTCTAAAGTCTCTTGTACGAGGTAATGCAACAGAAATAAAACGATCTAAGAAATCGAACATTTTATCACCACGTAAAGTAACTTTAGTACCAACTGGCATTCCTTTACGTAATTTGAAATTAGAGATATCTTTTTTAGATATTGTAGCAACTGCTTTTTGACCTGCAATTCTAGACAATTCAGCAACAGCATTATCTACTAATTTTTTATCAGCAACTGCATCACCAACTCCTTGGCTTAATACAATTTTAGATAATTTAGGCACACGCATAACGGTTTTGTACCCAAATTTTTCAGTAAGTGCAGGAATGATTTCCTGTGCATACTTTTCCTTTAGTCTCGGTGTATAACTCATTACTTAATTTCCTCCCCTGACTTTTTAGAATGACGAACTAATTTACCTGCTTTGTTCTCTTTACGTGTTACTCTTGAAGCAACACCATTATGAACAACCATAAGATTGGAAATATGAATTCCACTCTCTTTTTCAACAATGCCTCCTTGAGGATTTGAAGCACTTGGTTTAGCATGACGCTTAACCATATTCAAACCTTCTACTGCAGCACGGCTTTTCTTTTTGTCGATAACAAGAATTTTTCCTTCTTGTCCACGAGAGTCACCGCTAAGTACCTTAACTGTGTCTCCAACTTTAATGTGTAATTTCTTTTGCATAACTTCCACAATTTTAAAGTACTTCAGGAGCAAGTGAAACAATTTTCATAAAATTGTTTTCACGAAGCTCACGTGCTACTGGTCCGAAAATACGAGTACCTCTCATTTCTCCTGCTTGGTTAAGAATAACCACAGCATTGTCGTCAAAACGAATGTAGGAGCCGTCAGCTCTGCGTACTTCTTTTTTTGTTCTTACTATAACTGCCTTGGCTACCTGACCTTTTTTTACGGCACCAGAGGGCGTTGCGCTCTTTACAGCAACTACGATTTTATCTCCCACTGAAGCATAGCGACGTTTAGTACCGCCTAAAACGCGGATACATAATACCTCTTTAGCTCCCGAGTTATCGGCTACTGAAAGTCTTGATTCCTGTTGTATCATTATTAATGATTATTTAGCTCTTTCAACAATATCTACTAATCTCCAATTCTTGTTCTTTGACAAGGGTCTTGTTTCCATGATTCTAACTGTATCGCCTTCGTTACAGTCATTGTTCTCATCATGAGCCACAAATTTAGTAGTTTTTTTTACGAACTTACCATACTTTGGGTGTTTTACTTTTCTTTCTACAGAAACAACGATAGATTTTTCCATCTTATCGCTAGTAACAACACCTACTCTTTCTTTTCTTAAATTACGCTTTTCTTCCATTACTAAGCAAATTTCAAATTAAACAAGCCTAAGCTTGAATTAAACGTTTACCCAATTCTGTTTTCAGACGCGCAACAGTTCTTCTTGTTGCACGGATTTGTAACGGATTTTCTATTGGAGTAACTGTATGAGATACTTTCATCTTCATTAATTTCTCTTCTAGAGCCTCGATACGACCTCTTAAGTCTACATCTGATAACTTGGTGATTTCTTGTTGTTTCATATCTTAATTATTTACCAGGTACAACATAATCATTACGAACTATAAACTTACATTTTACTGGAAGTTTTTGTGCAGCTAAGCGCAATGCTTCTTTTGCAGTTTCGTAAGGTACACCGTCTGCTTCGAATAAGATACGTCCTGGTTTAACAACTGCTACCCAGTGACTTGGTGCTCCTTTACCTTTACCCATCCTTACCTCTGCAGGCTTAGAAGTTACAGGTTTATCAGGAAAGATTCTAATCCAAACCTGACCCTCTCTTTTCATGTAACGAGTTACAGCGATACGAGAAGCTTCAATTTGTCTAGAAGTTATCCATGCAGGTTCCAATGTTTTAAGTCCAAAAGATCCAAAAGCAATAGTGCTACCTCTTTGAGCTTCACCACGATTTCTTCCTTTTTGTACTCTCCTAAATTTGGTTCTTTTTGGTTGTAACATCTTTAATAATGTATTAAATCAATTATTTTTTCTTTCTTTTTGGAGCAGCCTTACGGTTGTTTGGAGCTTGTGATGTTGCACCACCTTTTGCACCTGCAGCAGACATTCCGATATTTGGAGATAAATCTCTTTTACCAAAAACTTCTCCTTTACAGATCCAAACTTTAATTCCAATACGTCCATAAGTCGTATGCGCCTCGCTAACAGAGTAATCAATATCAGCTCTGAACGTATGTAACGGAGTACGTCCATCTTTGTACATCTCGTTACGTGCCATTTCAGCACCGTTAAGACGACCAGATATTTTAACTTTGATACCTTCAGCACCCATTCTCATCGTTGAACCAATAGCCATCTTGATTGCACGACGGAAAGAGATACGAGCTTCGATTTGACGAGCAATTCCATCAGCCACTAAACGAGCATCCAATTCAGGACGTTTAACCTCGAAAATGTTGATTTGAATTTCTTTTTTCGTCAATTTTTTTAACTCTTCTTTAAGCTTATCTACTTCTTGACCACCTTTACCAATAATTACACCTGGACGTGCAGTATTAATAGTAACAGTAACAAGTTTCAAAGTTCTCTCAATGATAATTTTAGAAAGACTAGCTCTTGATAAACGTGTAAACAAATATTTACGGATTTTATCGTCTTCAACAATTTTATCCTTATAGTCGTTACCACCATACCAATTAGATTCCCATCCGTGGATGAAACCTAATCTATTTCCAATTGGATTTGTTTTTTGTCCCATGTTCTATTACTTATTTAGCACCATCAACAATGATGGTAACGTGGTTCGATCTTTTTCTAATTCTATGAGCTCTTCCTTGAGGAGCAGTTTGAATACGTTTCATCATAGCAGCACTATCCACTTGAATAGAAGATACAACTAATTTTTCGTCTTCAATACTTTTTCCTTCATTTTTTTGTTCCCAGTTAGAAATTGCAGAACGCAATAACTTTTCTAGACTTTTAGAAGCAAATTTAGAATTATGTTGCAATATATTTAGAGCTTTATTTACATCAACTCCCCTTACAAGATCTGCAACTAATCTCATCTTTCTTGGAGCAATCGGAGAAGCTTTCAAACTTGCAATTGCAGTTGTAGCTTTCTCTTCTTTTAACTTCTCAGCTCTTATTCTTTTTCTAGCGCCCATGTCACTACTAATTTAAAAACTATCTTTTCTTATTTTTCTTATCAGCACCATGTCCACGGAAGTTACGCGTTGGAGAAAACTCTCCTAACTTGTGTCCTACCATGTTTTCTGTTGCGAAAACAGGAATAAACTTATTCCCATTGTGTACAGCTATAGTTAACCCGACAAAGTCTGGGGTAATTGTAGAAGCTCTTGACCAAGTCTTGATCACTGCTTTGCTGTTTGAAGCTTGTGCTTCTTCCACTCGTTTAAACAATTTATAGTGTACGAATGGTGGTTTTTTCAACGATCTACTCATAACTTATTATTTCTTACTTTTCGAGATGATATATTTATCAGAATATTTGGTTTTAGAACGTGTTTTGAATCCTTTAGCAAGAACACCGTTACGAGATCTAGGGTGACCTCCGGAATTTCTTCCTTCACCACCTCCCATTGGGTGATCCACTGGATTCATTACAACACCACGAACGCGTGGTCTTCTACCTAACCATCTTGAACGTCCAGCTTTACCTGAAACAACTAAGCTATGCTCAGAATTTGAAACTGAACCAATAGTAGCTAAGCAAGTAGTCAAAATCATTCTAGTTTCACCAGAAGGAAGTTTAATGATTGCAAAACGACCATCACGAGCGTTCAACTGTGCATACGTACCAGCTCCACGAGCGATAGCGCCACCTTTACCTGGTTGTAATTCGATGTTATGGATAACTGTTCCAAGAGGAACATCAGCCAAGAACATTGCATTCCCCACGTTAGGTGTAGCATTTTTACCAGCAACAACAGTATCACCAACTTTCAATCCTTCAGGTGCGATAATATATCGTTTTTCACCATCAGCATAGAACAACAAAGCTATACGAGCTGTACGATTTGGATCGTACTCAATAGTTTTGACAGTCGCAGGGATATCCTGTTTGTCTCTTTTAAAATCAATGATACGGTATTTTTGTTTATGACCACCTCCAATGTATCTCATGGTCATTCTACCGTCATTGTTACGACCACCAGTTTTACTCTTTTTCGTTACTAATGACTTTTCTGGTACATTAGTAGTTACTTCAGTGTAAGTACTGTTAATCTTGTGTCTTTGCCCTGGAGTTGTAGGCTTGAATTTTTTAAGACCCATTTCTTTTTGTTAAATGTTATTATACAAATCAATCGTCTCTCCATCTGCAACAGTAACAATTGCCTTTTTCCAAGGGTTGTTAGGTTGCACAACGATACCTTTGTTAGTTTGCTTAACAGAGGATTTACCACCGCCATAGGTTTGTGTACGGACTTCAGTTACGTGAACTCCATACATTTTTTCGACAGCTTTTTTTATTTCAATTTTGTTAGCACTTTTTTCTACTTCAAAAGAGAAACGGTTACGAGTTTCCATCGCAAGCGTTGCTTTTTCTGTAATAAGTGGCTTTCTAATAATTCTATTCATCACTAAATTAGTTTAGAATGTTTTCGATAACTTCAATGGAACTAGCAGCCATAACTACTTTTTTAGCATTTAATACATCAAATGTATTAACTGAATCAGCAGTAACAACTTTCACTCTTTTTAAGTTACGAGAAGACAAATATACATTATCATTTTGTGATCCCAAAATGAAAAGCACTTTATCATTCGTTAACTCAAGATTATTAATCAGTGAAATAAATCCTTTTGTTTTAATTGTATCAAAATTTACATCTTCTAATACGATTAATGAATCAGATTTTGCTTTGTAAGCGAACGCAGATTTACGAGCTAAACGTTTCAATTTGATATTCAATTTGAAATGGTAGTTACGTGGACGAGGTCCGAAAATACGACCACCCCCTACGATAGTACCAGACTTGATACTACCAGCACGAGCACCACCAGTACCTTTTTGCTTTTTAATCTTACGCGTAGAACCAGCAATTTCTGCTCTTTCTTTCGCTTTGTGTGTTCCTTGACGACGGTTAGCTAAATGTTGCTTAACATCAAGATAGATTGCGTGATCGTTTGGCTCAATACCAAAGATTGCATCTGAAAGCGCTACTTTTTTAGAAGTAGCTTTTCCATTTTGGTCAATTACTTTTACTTCCATTATTTCGCGATTAAAACAGTTGAACCTTTAGCTCCAGGAACCGATCCTTTCACTACAATTAAATTTTTGTCAGTAAGTACTTTTAATACAACTAAGTTTTCAGTCATCACTCGCTTGTTACCCATTTGTCCAGCCATACGCATTCCTTTGAATACACGTGCAGGATAAGAACAAGCTCCGATTGAACCAGGAGCACGAAGACGGTTATGTTGACCATGCGTAGCTTGACCTACTCCGCCAAAATTGTGTCTTCTTACAACCCCTTGGAAACCTTTACCCTTTGAAGTACCAACTACTCCAACAAATTCTCCTTCTTCAAAGATATCTACTTTCACAATATCTCCAAGGTTCAATCCTTCAAATCCTTTGAACTCAACAAGCTTCGCTTTTGGTGTTGTGTTCGCTTTTTTGAAGTGACCTTTTAAAGCATTTGGAGTACGAACTTCTTTACGTTCTCCAAATCCTAATTGTACTGCGTCGTATCCATCTCTTTCTTGTGTTTTCAACTGAGTTACTACACAAGGACCAGCTTCTATTACTGTGCATGGCGTTGCCTTACCCTCGGCACTATAGATGCTAGTCATTCCGACTTTTCTACCAATTATTCCAGGCATACTTTATTTTATTATAATTAAACTTTAATTTCTACGTCAACTCCACTAGGAAGTTCTAATCTCATTAATGCGTCTACAGTTTTTGCAGAAGAACTGTAGATATCTAACAAACGTTTGTAAGAACATAACTCGAATTGTTCACGAGCTTTCTTGTTAACGTGTGGAGACTTTAATACAGTATAGATTCTTTTGTGTGTTGGTAATGGAATTGGTCCACTAACTACAGCACCTGTAGCTTTAACCGTCTTAACAATTTTCTCAGCTGATTTATCAACTAAATTGTGATCGTACGATTTTAATTTAATTCTTATTTTTTGACTCATCTGTTAATCTTATTAAGCGTTTACTTTACCGTTAATTTTCGCTATTACATCATCAGCAACGTTACGAGGTGCTTCAGCGTAATGAGAGAACTCCATACTTGAAGTAGCACGACCAGAAGTGATAGTACGTAATTGTGTTACATATCCAAACATTTCAGATAATGGAACATCAGCTTTAACCACTTTTGCACCAGCTCTATCATCCATACCTTTCATCATACCACGACGACGATTTAAGTCACCTACAACATCACCCATGTTTTCTTCTGGAGTAACCACTTCTAATTTCATGATAGGCTCTAATAAAATAGGCTTACATTTTTTCAAAGCTTCACGGTATGCCATTTTAGCACAAATCTCAAAAGATAAAGAATCTGAATCGACGTTATGGTAAGAACCATCTAATAATTCTACTTTCATAGAATCAACTAAATATCCAGCCAATACACCATTTTTCATAGATTCTTTAAATCCTTTTTCAACAGAAGGAATAAATTCACGAGGAATGTTACCACCTTTAATCGAGTTAATAAACTCTAAACCTGTTTTTTCTTGATTTTCTTGAGGAGAAATTTTAACAAGGATGTCTGCGAATTTACCACGACCACCTGATTGTTTTTTGTATTGTTCTCTGTGCTCTACTTCAGCAGTAATTGCTTCACGGTAGGATACCTGAGGTGCACCTTGATTTACTTCAACCTTAAATTCTCTTTTTAAACGATCAACAATGATTTCAAGGTGAAGCTCACCCATTCCACTAATGATTGTTTGTCCAGTCTCTTCGTCTGTGTTAACACGGAAAGTTGGATCTTCTTCAGAAAGCTTATTCAAACCAATAGAAAGTCTATCTGTGTCTGCTTGTGTTTTAGGCTCAATAGCTAAACCAATTACAGGCTCAGGGAAATTCATTGACTCAAGAATAATTTGGTGTTTTTCATCACACAAAGTATCTCCTGTACGAATATCTTTAAATCCTACTACCGCACCAATATCACCTGCACCTAACTCATCGATTTGATTTTGTTTGTTAGCATGCATTTGGAAGATACGAGAAATACGCTCTTTATTTTCTGATCTTGTATTAAAAACGTAAGAACCAGCTTGTAAGTTACCTGAGTAAGCACGAATAAAACATAAACGTCCTACGAAAGGATCTGTTGCAATTTTAAAAGCTAAAGCTGCGAAAGGTTCGTTATAAGATGGTTGACGAGAAGTCTCTTCACCAGTTTTTGGATCAGTTCCTGTAATTCCATCAACATCCATTGGAGAAGGTAAAATTTCCATTACCATATCCAACATTGCTTGAACACCTTTGTTTTTAAAAGCAGAACCACACATCATAGGTACAACTTTACCAGCGATAGTAGCAGCTCTTAACGCATCTAGGATTTCTCTTTCTGTTAATGATTCTGGATCAACGAAATATTTCTCCATTAATGTATCATCGAATTCAGCAACTGCTTCTAATAATTCTTCACGTAATTGACGAGCTTCATCAATGATATCAGCAGGAATTTCAATTTCTTTGAAAGTCATACCCATATCGTGCTCATTCCAAACTACACCTCTGAAGTTAATTAAGTCAACAACACCTTGAAAATCGTCTTCAGCACCAATGTTTAATTGAAGTGGTAAAGCGTGACTTCCAAGCATTTCTTTCACTTGTTTACACACGTTTAAGAAATCTGCACCAGAACGGTCCATTTTGTTAACGAAACCAATACGAGGAACATTATAGTTATTAGCAAGTCTCCAGTTAGTTTCAGATTGTGGTTCAACACCATCAACTGCAGAAAATAAGAAAACTAAACCATCCAAAACACGTAATGAACGATTCACCTCAACTGTAAAGTCAACGTGTCCAGGAGTATCAATAATATTCATGTGATACTCTTGATTACGGTATTGCCATTTCAAAGTAGTAGCAGCAGAAGTGATAGTAATACCTCTTTCTTGCTCTTGCTCCATCCAGTCCATAGTAGCACCACCATCGTGTACCTCACCAATTTTATGGTTTACACCACCGTAATAAAGTATACGCTCAGTAGTAGTAGTTTTACCAGCATCAATATGCGCAGCAATACCAATATTTCTTGTGAATTTTAAATCTCTAGCCATGACTATTAAAATCTAAAGTGTGAGAACGCTTTGTTTGCTTCAGCCATACGTAATGTATCTGCTTTTTTCTTAAATGCAGCACCTTCTTCTTTCGAAGCAGCGATGATTTCAGAAGCTAGTTTCCCAGCCATAGATTTTTCATTACGTTTACGTGAATAACCGATTAACCATTTCATAGCTAACGATTGTTTTCTTTCTTCACGAACCGGTGTAGGAATTTGGAACGTTGCTCCACCTACACGGCGACTTCTTACTTCTACGCTAGGAGTAACATTTTCCAATGCTTTTTTCCATACGTCTAACCCGCTTTGTTCTTCTACTTTTGAATCTACCAATTCGATAGCATCGTAGAAAATTTTAAAAGCTAGAGTTTTTTTCCCGTCATACATTAAATTGTTAACGAATTTCGTAACGATAATTTCGTTAAATTTTGGATCCGGGAGAATCGGGATTTTTTTGGCTTTTCTTCTTCTCATTTCTTGAAAGCTTTAAATTATTTTTTCGCTTTTGGTCTCTTAGTTCCGTACTTAGATCGACGTTGTGTTCTACCTTCTACACCAGCTGTATCTTCAGCTCCTCGCACGATGTGGTATCTAACCCCAGGAAGATCTTTTACTCTTCCTCCACGTACAAGCACCAAAGAGTGCTCTTGTAAATTGTGTCCTTCACCACCGATGTAAGCATTTACTTCCTTACCATTAGTGAGACGTACCCTCGCTACTTTTCTCATAGCTGAGTTCGGCTTTTTAGGAGTAGTGGTGTAAACCCTTACACATACACCTTTGCGTTGCGGGCAAGAATCAAGAGCAGCTGACTTGCTTTTCTTAACTACTGCCGTTCGTCCTTTGCGAACTAATTGTTGAATAGTTGGCATACTTAAACTCTAACTTTTATTAATAAATAAACAGCCCAAACATACTTTTGGGAACTACAAAGATACGAAATAAAGTATACAATACAAGTAAACACTCGATTTTATCTAATTTTTTCACATTTAGATGTTGAAATAAACAATTTATTCACTTTGTTAAAGGTTATGAACATTGCACTGCTTGATATTCTTGAAGAAACTATGGTTATGAACAAATTATAAACTCTTGCAATAAGTTTAATATTAAATTAAGAAAAAGTGATTCCAAAAAATGATTGAAAATTACATCCTTGTAACGTATCTTTGTTTACATGGAATATTTAGACGGATTAAACAGTAGCCAACGTGAGGCTGTGGAACAAATTGATGGACCAATCATGGTTATTGCAGGAGCAGGATCTGGTAAAACAAGAGTCCTCACCTACCGTATTGCCCACATGATTAAACAAGGTATTGACCCTTTCAATATTTTAGCGCTAACTTTTACAAATAAAGCAGCAAAAGAAATGACAGAAAGAATCAATGCAATTGTTGGTGGTGGTGAAGCTCGAAATATAACCATGGGAACATTTCACTCTGTCTTTTCACGTATCTTACGTTTCAATAGTGACCGTTTAGGGTATCCTCAAAATTTTACCATCTATGATACATCTGATTCTAAGAGTTTACTAAAGGATATCATTAAAGAATTAAACCTAGATGATAAGACTTATAAACCAAGTATGGTTTTAGGTAGAATTTCAGCAGCAAAAAACAACCTCATCTCTCCCGAAGCATATGCCCAAAATAAGGAAATAATGGAGGAAGATAAAATGAGTCGTAGACCTGAGATCAGTCGTATTTATCTGACCTATGCAAATCGTTGTTTCAAAGCAGGGGCAATGGATTTTGATGATTTACTATATCAGACAAATGTTCTATTAAGAGATTTCCCTGACGTATTACAATATTACCAACACAAATTTAAGTATGTATTGGTCGATGAGTATCAGGATACCAATTATGCACAATATTTAATTGTAAAAAAATTGGCAGCTGTTTATGAAAATATTTGCGTGGTTGGGGACGATGCACAAAGTATTTACTCTTTCCGTGGTGCGAATATTCAAAACATACTGAACTTCAAAAATGACTATCCAGATTTCCGTGTATTTAAATTAGAGCAAAACTATCGTAGTACGAAATCAATTGTAGAAGCTGCGAATAGTGTCATCTCCAAAAACAAAGATCAGATTCAAAAAAATGTTTGGACCGCAAACGATGATGGGAAACCAATTACAATCATAAAAACTTTAACGGACAACGAAGAAGGAAAAGTTATCTCCAATAAAATATATGATTTAAAACAATCTGAAGGTTTAACTTTTAACGATTTTGCGATACTTTATCGTACTAATAGACAGTCAAGAGCATTTGAAGAGGCTTTACGAAAATTGAATATGCCTTATAAAATATATGGTGGCTTATCGTTTTATCAACGTAAAGAGATCAAAGATATTTTAGCATATTTTCGTTTGACAGCTAATCCAAGAGATGAAGAAGCTTTGAAACGTGTCGTAAATTACCCAAAACGCGGGATTGGTAAAACATCCATTGAAAACTTAATCATTGCATCTAACACCTACCAAGTAAGTATTTGGGATGTAATAAATGATTTTAACCGTTATCCATTAGCACTTAATGCAACTACAAAAGCGAAACTTACAGAATTTGCAACTATGATCGAAAGCTTTCATGTGCAAATCGATAAGATGAAGGCATATGACCTTTCATACGAAATTGCAAAATCATCTGGCATATTAAAAGAATTACATTCTGAAAAAGATAAAGGTCCGGAAGAAGTAGAGCGTTATCAAAACATTGAAGAGTTATTAAACGGTATTAAAGCATTCACAAATAGTAAAACGGAGGATGAAAACAATACACTTTCGGAATTCATGATCGACGTTGCCTTACTAACAGATGCGGATAATGAAAAAGAAGACGAAAAGAATCACATAACATTAATGACCATACACTCGAGTAAAGGACTGGAATTTCCACACGTTTATTTGGTAGGATTAGAAGAAAATCTTTTTCCATCACAAATGGCTTTAAATACACGAAGTGAATTAGAAGAAGAAAGACGTTTATTTTATGTCGCAGTTACTCGGGCAGAAAAAACATGTACGATTTCACACGCAGCTTCACGTTTTGTTTTTGGATCATTAACAACTAGCGAACCGAGTCGTTTTATCTCTGAAATAAATAAGGATTACATACAATTCGAAAATCCATACCAAAACAGAACTGGGGGCAGATCTTTGAATTCTCATTCAGGTATTTCAGAAAGAACTATATCTCATGGACTAAATCGCACTCCTGAACCAGCACGAAGTTTACGTTCGCTTTCCGATGTAACATCTAGAGCGAGTAAAAATTCTGGAGAATTAGAATCCACTTTAAAAGTTGGTTATAATGTAGTTCACGAAAAATTTGGTAAAGGAAAAGTAATTCGTTTGGAAGGTGCCGGAGCAGAAAAGAAAGCAGTTATATTTTTCCCGCAAGAAGGAAGTAAAACTTTGTTGTTGAAATTTGCTAAATTGGAAGTCTTAGATTGATCAAAATAAATGACCCATCCTAAATAATCTGTATCGAGTATTCAGGATGAGCCACTTAATTTTTACTTTACACTAATCTCTACTTCCTAACAAACGTAATAACGAAAGGAATAAGTTAATGAATAAGATGTATAACATCAAACCACCAATTAAGGCTAATTTGTTGCGTTGTACACCTTCTAGATTTGGATCATTACTAATATGTTTCAATTGTTGCATTTGATATGCCGTTAAACCTGTAAATACAAATACACCTAATACAGAAACAACAAAATCCATAGTATCGCTTTTCATAAAGAAATTTACAATCGTGGCTATAATCATCCCGATAAATACCATGTACAATAAACTACCAAATTTGGTTAAATCTGTTTTAGTAGTATATCCTAAAATTGCCATCCCCGCAAATGCACCGGCAGTCACTAAAAATGTCGTATAAATAGATGCAATATCATATACCAAAAATATCGTGCTCATACTCAACCCCATTAATGCAGAGTAACCTCCAAAAAGAAGTAATAATACTGGTAAAGACAATCGATTATAAGCCATTTGAATTAACAATCCCAATCCAACTGGAGCGAAAACAACCAAATAAAATAAACCTGTAATCGACCCTGTAGGTGAAACAAAATAGGTATGAACAAATTCAGGTGTACCACACATATATGCTATTGCACCTGATATCCCTAAAGCTGAAAACATATAAGAATAGACATTTCTAAAGAACTCAGACGACATCGTCTTTGCATTTGTATCGTACTTTTGACGATTTAATAAATTTTCAAACATATTTTAACGTTTTTAAATTAATGTAATTTGGCTTGCACCAAGCTAATAAACTCCTTACGTGTAGAATCGTTTTGTAAAAACAAACCTGTAAAAGCACTAGATGTTGTTACTGAATTTTGTTTTTGTACACCTCGCATTTGCATACACATATGACAACATTCTATTACGACAGCTACGCCTTTTGGTTTCAACGTTTCTTGAATACAATCACGAATTTCAATGGTCAAACGCTCTTGTACCTGTAATCTTCGTGCAAAAGCATCTACTACACGTGGTATTTTACTTAAGCCAACAATCGTGCCATCAGGAATATATGCAACGTGTGCTTTACCGAAAAATGGCAACATGTGGTGCTCACACAAAGAATATACTTCAATGTCTTTCACCAATACCATTTCAGAGTATTCTTCGTGAAATAAAGCAGACTTTAATATATCGGCAGGATTGATATCATATCCATGGGTTAAAAATTGTAATGCTTTCGCTACACGCTCTGGCGTTTTTAATAATCCTTCACGTTGTGCGTTCTCTCCTAAATCGGACAAGATTTCCGTGTAAGCGGTTGAAATTTTGTCAGTTATTTGTTGTTTGTAATATTTATCCATGTTATAAATGTTAAATTAGATTAATTCTAAATAATAAAAGACTAAAATAATTAATAAGGTTCATTTCCACCGAAATATTCGACGAAATTGTTTTCTGTTTCTTCCAATCGAATTTTTGCAAGGATTCCACCCGCATTTAAAATAGGTTGTTCAAGAATTTCCCAAATTTTAATAACCATGTTTTCGGTAGAAGCAAGAATATCTTTCATACAATCCACGTCGAGGTTCAAATTCTTATGGTCGAAAATATCTACCACTTCTGTTTTGATAATCTTACTCAAGTCTTTTAAGTTTATTACAAACCCCGTTTCTGGATTTGGAATTCCTTTTACGGTGACAATTAAGTTAAAATTATGCCCGTGCCAATTTTTGTTAGCACATTTCCCAAAAATTTCTTCGTTTTTTTCGTCAGACCAATCATTACGCCACAATTTATGTGCTGCATTGAAATGTTCTTTTCGGATGATATAAACAGTTTTACTCACGTTATTTTTATTAACTATAGTATTAAATAATACTCACGATGCAATCAATACTAAAATTACTATTTATTTTATTTCCACCTTTTTTTCATTACCAAAAAAAGGTGGAGCCAAAAAAGTCTAGGCCTTTATGAAGTTCCTTGAAAATTACGTTTCATTTCACTGTCTGCACCCAAACTCACAAACGCCTTTCGCTAATTTTTATACTAAAAATTAGAAGGCTGGGTTCAAACAAGGGTTTGACTACGTTACATTTAACTTATTTTCTACGTACACTTCATATATGGCCATTTAAGGCTTCAAAAATTCTACCCAAATACTTCCTCTACGATTTTGAATCGGTAGGCAAAAATTTCTTCTAATTTGGGTTTCACTAAAAATGGTTCAACTAATTTTCCAAGAAATCCAAGTGGTATGATGTACGAGACAATATCCGTCATTTCTACTCCACCTTCCACTTCTTTAAA